>NZ_JAEMUX010000028.1 GCF_016598475.1 Streptomyces adelaidensis | reverse complement strand
GTTCACCCGTCCCGACGCCTGAGGGCCAGCCTCACTCCGTGACCAGCGCTCCTTCCCCAACCTCAACCACGAAACGGACAAGAGCTCACGTTCCGCACTCTCAGAATGTGGCACCCCTCCATCCTTGACCTTCGACCGACTTGAAGGTCAACACCGATGGACGGGCCGACCGCCTCATGGCCTGCGCCTCCTACGACTCTCCGATCTCGAACACGAACCACTCGACGCCCGGTTCCAGCCGGAAGTAGAGCCTCGGGCCCCGGGAGACGACACGGCGTCGAGGGGGCAGCGGCGTGCCGTCGGGGAGCGTCAGCCGAGCCCTTTCGGTGGTGTCGACGGAGGTATCGGCGAGGGACGCCAGGGTGAGCCGGTCGCGATCGCCCCGGTAGCCGCCGAGGAACGCGACACGATCCCCGCGCACGGCCACGCCGGACGCGCCTGCGACCCGCGTGGTACGCGCATGGAGCGGGCTGTCGCCCCGTACCTCGACCAGCGGGAACTGGACGTAGGGGTACACCCAGGTCACGTCACGGTCCACATTGAGGGCGTAGCATTCCGCGATCCAGTCGGTGTCGGACGGCGGACGGTATTCCCACAAGGGGTCGCCCCTACTGCTCCACCGGCGGGCGCCCGGCGCGCTCAACGGGTCGCTGAAGACGCCCTCGTCGAAGTAGCCCACCCACAGATCACCGGATGCGTCCGTCAGCAGGTGCTCGATTCCGTCGCCGACTCGGAACGTCCACGAGGGGCGCCCCAGCACGTCGAACACCTGAACCTGCTCGTCCCCGCGGCGACTACGCGTCGCGGCGACGACGAAGCCGCCGTCCGGGAGCGAGTCGACCCGGGGGTGGCGGCTCGACACCGAGCTGAGGTGAGTCTCGTGGGAGCCGCCGTCCTCGGCCATGACCGTGACGACCACGGCGTCGTACGGCCCCGAGGGCTCCGGCGGCTCGCGCAGCAGCCAGTGGGCATGGCCGAAGGCGTCGACCGTGCTGTGGAGGAGGTGAAGGTCGTGGTACGCGCGCGGAAGGCGGGCGTACGGGGTCAGGCGCTCAGCCCTCATGGGCCTTTCTCATGGTCATACGGTGATACTCGACGGCCTCCGACGCCCTGTGCAAGTGGTTTTCGGCGGCACCGGCCGGTGATCGGGGAGCGCTCTCAGCGGGAGGGCCGCAGAGCTATCCTGGGCGCAGCCGGCCCGGAGGAGAGTCTGAAGTGACCGAGACAGCGTCGCGTCCCACGCTGGAGGCGGTGGCCGCGCGGGCCGGGGTGTCCCGGGCGACGGTGTCGCGGGTGGTCAACGGCGGCGAGGGGGTCCGGGAGCCGCTGGTGGAACGGGTGCGCAGGGCGGTCGAGGAACTGGGGTACGTGCCGAACCAGGCCGCCCGAAGCCTGGTCACGCGACGGCACGACGCCGTGGCCGTGGTGATCGCCGAGCCGGAGACGAAAGTCTTCGCGGATCCCTTCTTCGCCCTTCAACTCCGAGGCATCAGCAAAGAGTTGACCGCACACGACTCACAGCTCGTGCTGCTCCTCACCGAGGGGCGCGAGGACTACGCGCGGGTGGGACGCTACCTCGCGGGCGGGCACGTCGACGGGGCGCTCGTCTTCTCGCTGCACCTGGAAGACCCGCTGCCGGGGCTGATCCAGGGCGCCGGGGTGCCGACCGTGTTCGGCGGCCGGCCGGGCTGGGCGGACGGTACACGCGGCGACACGCCCACCGTGTACGTGGACAGCGACAACCGGGGTGGCGCCCGGGACGCCGTACGCCATCTCGTCGGCCTCGGACGCACCCGTATCGGCCACATCACCGGCCCTCTCGACCAGACCTCCGCCGTGGACCGGCTCGACGGTTTCCGGGACGTCATGGTGGACGCCGACCCCCGGCTGATCGTGGAGGGCGACTTCACCCCGGCGGGCGGGGAGCGCGCCATGCGTGAACTCCTCGACCGCTGCCCGGAACTGGACGCGGTGTTCGCCGCGAACGACGTTTCGGCTGCCGGTGCGCTGCGCGTGCTGCGGGAGCGGGGACGGCGGGTGCCCGAGGACGTCGCCGTCGTCGGGTTCGACGACATGCTGCCGGTGGCCGAGCAGTCCGATCCCTCGTTGACGACGGTCCGTCAGGACATAGAGGAGATGGGACGGTTGATGGCCCGGCTGCTGCTCCGTGGCCTCGAACGACGCGGTCCGGGCGGCGACCGCGACCGCGACCGCGAGCACGAGCGGGGTGGCGTGGGTGGCGCGCCGTCCAGTGTCGTCCTGCCGACCACACTGGTACGACGCGCCTCCGCGTGACCGCACCGGCCGACGGGGCCTACGCGCCCACCGTCACCGTGAACCGGCGCGGATTGCCGTCGTGCGCCGAGCCCGACACGTCCGGCTGCCCGTCGGGGCGTACGTCGTCGTAGGGGAAGGCGTACCCGATGGGCGAGTTGGCGTGCACCACACGTGACCAGTGGTTGGTCACGGTGCCCCGGTAGTAGTCGGCCGCCGTCGCGCCGTTCGGCTGTGCGGGGTGGGTGAGCATGAGTGAGCGGTTGAAGCCGGCGGCCAGCCGGGCGAGGAGGGCCTTCTTGTCGTCGGGGTCGCCGGGGTTGTTGGCGAACGGGCCGTGGTCGCAGGTGAAGATGTCCTTCGAGGTCGGCCTGGGGAAGGCGTGGCCGCCGGTGAAGGTGAGTGTGTCGCCGTCGACCCGGCCGGCGAGGACGCCCCGGCCGCCCTGGAGGTCGATCCGCAGGTCCGTCCCCCGGTACTTCTCCCACACCTGGTCGATGTAGGAGTCCCAGTAGGCGCGGAACGGCATCCGCTCCGGTTGGCCGAAGTGCGGCGCCATCAGGTTCTGCGGCGAGATGACCCGCCGCACCTTGCCGTCGCCGCCCCGGATGACGAGCTGGTCCCAGGGCTGGCCGTCCCGCTCCGTCTGCGCCACCAGATCCGCGGCGATCCGGTCCACCGCGCCGTCGGGCGGCGGGGCGACGGTGTGTGTGGCGTCGCCCTCCAGGGTCAGCCCGATCGGCAGGGCCGTCACCAGGTCGACGTAGCTGATGTTGGCGAACAGCTGAGTGGGGTTGAAGGTGAACTCGCAGAACGACCATGTCTTGCCGTAGTTGGCGTCGGCGGGCGTGGCGAAGGCGGGCTCGACCAGCGCCGGGCCCGGGTTGAGGAAGAAGTCCAGGGTGCTGTCGCGCACGAAGTAGACGCGTGCGCCGAACATCTGAGGCAGCGTCAACATGGTGGGCGCCGAACCCGCCGCGCCGAGCGGGATCGCGCAGTCGACCGGCAGCGGCGTCTGCGGCGCCGAGGGCGACGTCGGCCGGTAGACGCCGCCGTCCGCCCGCAACAGCACCCAGGCACCGCTCGACTGCTCGTGCCCGGTGACGTACGCCCGGACCGTGCCCGGCAACGATGCGTTGTGCAGGGCGAGTTGGCAGGTGGCGGGCGCGGCGGCCCGTGCCGGCGTGCCGAGGGCGCTCCCGATGACCGGGGCGCCTGCGACGGCGGTGGTTCCGGCGAGGAACATACGGCGGGAAATCACGGTGGGCCTCCTGGGACGTGGGGGAGCGGAGGCGCAGCGGACAGGGCCCCTGCTGTGGTGCCCCCACTGTTCCCAGGGGGAGTTGAGGCGTCAAGACTTATGACTGAGAGCGCTCTCACCAATGTTCGGCGTTCATGACGTGACGACGGGCATGCGTGGGCCGAACTGTAGCGAGCCGCGCCCTCAGCCCTGCGGCGACTCGCTCTTGATCACCGCGAACCGCGCCCCGTACGGATCGGCGAGCTTGGCGAAACGCCCCACGCCCGCCAGGTCCGTCGCGGGCACGCGGACACTGCCGCCGCGCTCCTGCGCCCGGCTCACCGCGGCGTCCGTGTCCGTGACCTCGAAGTACGGTAGCCAGTACGGCCCCGAGCCCGCCTCGCCCGGGTCCTCGTCGAGCGGGACGATGCCGGCGAACATGGCCTTCGGTTCGGTTCCCGCCGGGTTCACACAGGTGTAGCTGCCGCCGGCGATGTCGATCGCGGAGGTCTCCCAGCCGAACACGGAGTTGAAGAAGCCGGCGGCCGCGGGCAGATCAGTCGTGTACAGCTCCAGCCAGCACAGCGAACCGGGGTTCATGACGACGTCGAGGCCCGTGGTGTGGCGGGGCTGCCAGATACCGAAGGGCACGCTCGACCGGTCGGCGAGGATGGCCATACGGCCCTCCTCCGCCACGTCCATGGGCCGCATCAGCACCGAACCGTGGGCCTGCTCGACCGCCTCGGCCGTGGCGTCGGCGTCCGGTGTCCGGAAGTAGACGTTCCAGGACGGCGGGCCCTGCTCGGGTGGGTTCTGCATGCCGGCCGCGGCGGTGTCGCCGTCGAGCTGGAAGAAGCCGTAGCCGCCCATCTCGGGGCCTGCCGACCGGAACCGCCAGCCGAAGAGGTGGTGGTAGAAGGAGACGGCGCCTTCGAGGTCGGGGGTGCCGAGGTCGATCCAGTTCGGGGCGCCGGTGACATAGCGGGTGGTGAGCATCTCTGCCCTCCTCCGAGGGGGTTCGAGGGCCCGTTGTCGGTACTACCGCCGAGTCTGGCACCGTGCGCCGCCGGGAAGGGGCAGCCGTGAGGGGATGGTGGGGCGCGTTTTGCCGGGCGCGGGTTCGTTTTTGCTGGTCGCGCGGTTCCACGCGCCCCTGACGGGGCTTCGCCCCTTGGGGGCCGAAGGGGGCGTCCCGGTCACGCGGAGTGATCAGAAAAATCGTGCACGTGTGCGTTCGCCCCGCGCGCCGCCGTGCGTTGTCCCGTCGGCCGAGGGGAACATGGGGGGTCCGGTGCGGCACGTTGATGTGCTGTTGATCGAACGTTTTTCGCCGCGCGGCACGATCCTGTGCATGCTCAACGACACGATCACCCCGCTCGACAGCGCCTGGCAGGATCGGGCGCTGTGCGCGCAGACGGGGGCCGACTTCTTCTTTCCCGACCCCGGCAGCTCGGTACGCGAGGCGAAGCGCATCTGCGGCATGTGCGAGATGCGGTCCGCCTGCCTCGACTACGCCCTGGCCAACGACGAGCGGTTCGGCGTCTGGGGCGGGCTCTCCGAGAAGGAGAGACTTCGCCTCCGCGGTACGGAAGAGGGCTGACCGACCGAGAGTTCGGCGGGTGCGGGAGGTGGGGGCCTCGCGCAGTTCCCCGCGCTCGTCAAAAGCGCGGGGCGCGCCCCGGTTTTTCAGGGGCGCGCGGACCGCGCGACCAGCCCCCACCTACCCGCGGCGGACAACCCGCCCCGGACTACGCCTTCCCTCGCGCCGCCATCCGCGCCTTGCGGGCCGCGAGCTTCTCGTCGAACTTGCGGGCCTCCGAGTCGAGGCCGCCCATGTAGAGGCCGAGCTCTTCCTGCGCGCGCAGACCCTCGGGGCCGAGGCCGTCGATCTCCATGATCTTGAGGAAGCGGATGACGGGCTGGAGGACGTCGTCGTGGTGGATGCGCATGTTGTAGACCTCGCCGATGGCCATCTGCGCGGCGGCGCGCTCGAAGCCGGGCATGCCGTGGCCGGGCATGCGGAAGTCGACGACGACGTCGCGGACGGACTGCATCGTCAGGTCGGGGGCCAGGTCGAAGGCCGCCTTGAGCAGGTTCCGGTAGAAGACCATGTGCAGGTTCTCGTCCGTCGCGATGCGGGCGAGCATGCGGTCGCAGACCGGGTCGCCGGACTGGTGGCCGGTGTTGCGGTGCGAGACGCGGGTGGCGAGCTCCTGGAAGGCGACGTACGCGACCGTGTGGAGCATCGAGTGCCGGTTGTCCGACTCGAAGCCCTCGCTCATGTGGGACATACGGAACTGTTCGAGCTTGTCCGGGTCCACCGCGCGCGAGGCGAGCAGGTAGTCGCGCATCACGATGCCGTGCCGGCCCTCCTCGGCGGTCCAGCGGTGCACCCAGGTGCCCCAGGCGCCGTCACGGCCGAAGAGGCTGGCGATCTCGTGGTGGTAGCTGGGCAGGTTGTCCTCGGTCAGCAGGTTCACCACGAGGGCGATCCGGCCGATCTCGGTGACCTTCGACTGCCCCTTCTCCCAGGCTTCGCCGTCCTCGAAGTAGCCGGGGAAGTTACGGCCGTCGCTCCACGGCACGTACTCGTGCGGCATCCAGTCCTTGGTGACCTTGAGATGCCGGTTGAGTTCCTTCTCGACGACTTCCTCCAGCGCGTACAGCAGCCGCGCGTCGGTCCATTCGGTGGACGGGCTGCCGAGGTGAGGAGAAGTGATCGACACAGAGGCTCCAGGGGACGAACAGGCAACGAGAATTTGTGATGGGGCCACGGGCGGGTGACCCGAACCTACGGCATCGTAGGCTACGAATCCGTAGGTTACGTTGCCGTAGGTTAAGTGCGTTGTAAAGACCGCTGATCAGCGGGGTCCCGCGAGCCATCGGCGGGTGTCCCGAAGACCTTGTGGAGCCGCAGGTCCCGGGGCCGAAAAGGTGAGGCGATCACCCTCTCAGGTGTACAGCTCCCGCAGTCGCACCGAGAGGCATGTCACACACCCCTCCAGCTTCTCGAACTCACTGATGTCCACCACGACCGGCTCGTACCCGAGGTCCGCGTACAGCTCCGCGGTCTTCGGCGCGCTCGCCGCCATCATCAGCTTGTCGCCGCCGAGAAGCACCACATGCGCCCCGGCCTCCTCCGGCACCGGCAGGAAACGCCCGAACAGCGACGGCAGGTCCATCCTCGGGATGTGCCCGACGACGGTGCCGTCGGGCAGCGCGGTCACCGCCGACTTCAGATGCAGCACCTTGCTCACGGGTACGGAGACGACCCGCGCCCCGAGCGGCTCGAACGCGGCCCGCAGCTGCTGGACCCCGGCCGCGTTGGTGCGCTCGCCCCGGCCCACGAACACCGTGTCGCCGACCTTGAGGACATCGCCGCCCTCCAGTGTGCCCGGCTCCCAGACCCAGTTCACCGAGCAGCCGAGCGCGGCCACGGCCTCCTCGATCCCGTCGGTCTCGGCGCGCCGGGACCGGGCGCCGGGCCGCGCGATCAGCGCCACGTTCCGGTACATGACCACGGTGTCCTCGACGAACACCGAGTCCGGGCAGTCGTCGGCCGGGTCCACCTCGATCGTCTCCCAGCCGTGGGAGCGAAGGGCCTCCCCGTACGCCTCCCACTGCTCGACCGCGAGGTCGACGTCCACCTTCGTGCGTTCGACGTGCGTGACGAGTCCTTCGGCCAGTCGGGGGCTGGGACGGCGTATAAGGGCCTTCTTGCTGGGCACGTGTGGGACTCCGAATCGAACGAGGGTTTTCCGGCGCCCGTGAAGCGACGCCGGTCCGCCATCATGCAGCCCGCGTGCACGTGGACAAAACCCCCGCGGTCAGGCTGTGGCCCTCCTGAGATACTCGGCGGTAGCCGAACGCCCGAAGCCGCCCGGACCGGCCCGTGGACGTCCCTGTCAGTCCGCCGCCCCGATCTCCTCCGGCGTGGTCGCCCGCAGCTCTCCCTCCTCCATCAGCAGCCACCGGGTGATCCCGATCGATTCGAGGAACGGCAGGTCGTGGCTGGCCACGATCAGCGCGCCCTCGTACGACTCCAGAGCGGTCGTCAGCTGCCGCACGCTCGCCATGTCCAGGTTGTTCGTCGGCTCGTCCAGCATCAGCAGCTGCGGGGCGGGCTCGGCGAGCATCAGGGCGGCGAGGGCGGCCCGGAAGCGTTCCCCGCCGGAGAGCGTGGCGGCCCGCTGGTCGGCCCGCGCGCCCCGGAACAGGAAACGGGCGAGACGGGCCCGGACCCGGTTGTTGGTGGCGTCCGGCGCGAACCGGGCCACGTTCTCCACGACGGTCAGCTCGTCGTCGAGCACATCGAGCCGCTGCGGCAGAAAGCGCAGCGGGACATGGGCCCGCGTCTCGCCGCTCACCGGCGCCAGCTCGCCCGCGATCGTGCGCAGCAGCGTGGTCTTGCCCGAGCCGTTGCGGCCGACCAGCGCGATCCGCTCGGGGCCGCGCAGATCGAGGCCCCCGCCGACCCTGCCGCCGTACTTCAGCTCCAGGTCGAGGAGGGTGAGGACGGTACGCCCCGGAGGCACCGCCGTGTAAGGCAGTTCGACGCGGATCTCGTCGTCGTCCCGTACGGCCTCCACCGCCTCGTCGAGCCGCTCCTTGGCCCCGGCGAGCTTCTCCTCGTGCATGATCCGGTGCTTGCCGGCGGACACCTGGGCCGTGCGCTTCTTCAGCTTCATCACGGCCCGGGGTTCACGCTTGTTCTCGTACATCTTGTTGGCGTAGCGCGTGCGCTTGGCCAACTTCGTGTGGGCGTCGACGAGTTCACGCTTCTGCTTCTTCAGATCGGACTCGGCGACCCGCACCATCCGCTCGGCGGCCTCCTGTTCGGTGGCGAGCGCCTCCTCGTACGCGGAGAAGTTGCCGCCGTACCAGGTGACCTCACCGGCGTGCAGATCCGCGATCTGGTCGACCAGTTCGAGGAGTTCACGGTCATGGCTGACCACGATCATGACCCCGGACCACGACGAGACGGCGTCGTGGAGGCGGCGGCGCGCGTACAGGTCGAGGTTGTTGGTCGGCTCGTCCAGGAGCAGGACGTCGGGCCGGCGCAGCAGCAGCGCGGCGAGGCGCAGCAGCACCGACTCGCCGCCGGAGATCTCGCCGATCGTGCGGTCCAGATCGATGTGGCCGAGGCCTAGTTGGCCGAGGGTCGCCAGGGCGCGTTCCTCCACGTCCCAGTCGTCGCCGACCGCGGTGAAGTGCTCATCGGCCGCATCGCCCGCCTCGATGGCGTGCAGCGCGGCGCGGGCGGCGGCGATGCCGAGCGTCTCGTCGACCCGCAGGCCGGTGTCGAGCGTGACGTTCTGCGGGAGGTAGCCGACCTCGCCGGCCACCCGGACGGTGCCGTCGGCCGGCGTCAGCTCACCGGCGATCAGCTTCAACAGGGTTGATTTCCCTGAACCGTTGACGCCGACGAGCCCGGTCCGGCCGGGGCCGAACGCGATCTGCAGGTCGTCGAAGACGGGGGTGCCGTCGGGCCAGGCGAAGGACAGGGACGTACAGGTGAGAGACAAGGGGGTGGACACAAGGACCTCGCGAATGCTGGAAGCGGCCAGGGGCGACGCGTTCGAAACACCGCGAGAAGCGACACGACGGGGGCAACGGGAAAGGCCCGCTGCCGGAGGACGGCTCGTACGCCGAGGTCGCACGCAACGCACACAGGAAGCCGGGATACGGCAGAGATGTGTGACGCGGTGTCTCAGGACCTCAGACGAGCAACGTCCTTCTCCAATCGACGGCAACAGGACCGTGGAACAACGTACGGACGGGCTCGGAGAGCTGTCAACGCATTAACGCGACGGCAGGACGAAGGCCGCCCCCGGGCGGATCGGGGCGGCGGCTGGGCGGCTGGGCGGCTGTGCGGCTGCGGGAACGGCTTCAGCAGGCGTCCCGCATCAGCTCCGCCAAATCGTGGTCCAGGTCGACCTGGTGGTGCTCCAGGCCGAGGGGCACCAGTTCGGTCGTACGCTCCAGGAAGCGCCGCACCTCGCCGGAGTGGACATGCACCACGGCGGTGCCTTCCGGGGCGTGGAACTCCAGGACCAGTCGCTCGTAGCCGTACGGTCGCACCCGTACGTCCCCGTGGCCGACCGGCTCCTCCATGCCGGTCACGAGGAGTTCGCGGGCGAAGGTCCAGCAGACCTCGACGCCCTCCAGCGTGGCCGGGGCGGGGAAGGTCATCCGGACGGCGAAGGGATCGCCGCGGTCGTAGTGGAGCGTTGCGGGAATGCTCGGCATCCGCGGCGCGGCGGCGACGAGACGGGCCTCTACGGGCTGCTCGATGACGATGGACAACGCCTTGCTCCCTTGTGACGGGTGGACGGACTCCGGGTGACTGGGACCGGGCAATTGAAGAGACGTCGGATCGGGCCTGTCCGTGTACATGAGGGTCGAGTGACCTCTGTCACCGAGCCCAATCACCGAGGTGATCCATTTCTCATCCCCGGGTGCCGGGATACCGGAGAGGACACCGGACGCGGCCCGGCGGTTCCCGGCCGAGGGCATCTGGACGGCACCGGATCGGTGGACTGACTTCGCCCGCCATGAGGGCTTTGGGGCAGTCGAGACGGATGAGTCGGACGAGTCGGACGATGACGACGGGGCTGGCCGCGGCGGCGCTCGCCACCGCCCTGGCGGTGCCCGCGCAGGCACACACGGGAGGCCGTCCACCGCACTGGGAACTGCAGGAGACCACCACTGACGTGCGCTTTCGTGGTCTCTCAGCGGTCAGCGGGAACACCGCCTGGCTGGCCGGTTCCGCGGGCACCGTGCTGCGGACCACGGACGGGGGCAAGGACTGGCGCAACGTCTCACCGCCCGGCGCACAGGATCTGCAGTTCCGGGACATCGAGGCATTCGACGCACGCCGGGCGGTCGCGCTGGCCATCGGCGAGGGCGAGGCCTCCCGCGTGTATCGCACGGAGGACGGCGGTGCGACGTGGACCGAGTCCTTCCGCAACACCGACCCGCGCGCCTTCTACGACTGCCTCACCTTCTTCGACCTCCGCCACGGGCTCGCCATGAGCGACCCCGTGGACGGGAAATTCCGCATCCTGTCCACCAAGGACGGCGGCCGCTCCTGGACCGTCCTGCCGAACGACGGGATGCCCCCGGCCCTGGACGGCGAGGCGGGCTTCGCGGCGAGCGGGCAGTGTCTGGTCGGCTCCGGTCCGCGCGATGTGTGGCTGGCGACCGGCGGGGCCGCACGCGCGCGTGTGCTGCACTCCGCCGACCGGGGGCTGACCTGGACGGCCACCGACACCCCCGTCCCGGCCGGCGACCCGGCCCGCGGCGTCTTCGCGCTCGCCTTCCGCGACCGGGCGCACGGCATCGCCGTCGGCGGCGACTACCGCGCCGACCAGCCCTCCCCGCAGGCGGCGGCCACCACCGGCGACGCCGGCCGTACCTGGACATCCGCCGCGCAGCCCCCGCCCGCCTACCGCTCCGGCGTCAGCTGGCTCCCGCACAGCCGCACGACCGCCATCGCTGTCGGCCCCACCGGCACCGACCTCACCACCGACGGCGGCCGCACCTGGCGCACGGTCGACACCGGCTCGTACGACACCGTCGACTGCGCGCCGGACCGGAGTTGCTGGGCCGCCGGGGAGAAGGGACGGGTGGCTCGGCTGGAGAGCTGAGCGGCACCGATCGGCAACCGCACCGGTGGCACCGCATCGATCGGCATGGGATCCGTTCCGGTGGTTGCTCCCGCCGAAATGGGATACTTGTGAGGTATTCGGATTGCGATTCGAATCACGATTCGGATCACGAAGGGAGTGATCGACCGTGCCACGCGGTTCGAGCCCCAAGCGGGAACGCCAGTACGAGCACATCAAGGACAGCGCCCGGGACCGCGGCGAGAGCGAGTCCCGCGCCGAGGAGATCGCGGCCCGGACCGTCAACAAGGAACGCGCCCGGTCCGGCGAGTCCAAGACCGCGAGCCGCACCTCCACCCAGGACATGTCGTCGAGTAAGCGGGGCGGTCAGCGCTCCCACTCGGGCTCCGAGGGTCCCACATACGACCAGCTCTACGAGGAGGCCAAGCGGCGCAACATCCATGGCCGTTCGGACATGAACAAGAGCCAGCTCAAGCGCGCCCTCGGCAACAAGTAGCCCCGCGCCGCGCCCTCGCGCCGGGATGCGTACGCTCGTCGGCACCATGACGACCGTACGCATCCCGGCGGGCCGGCCCGCCACCGAAGAACAAGCCCTCGCCGTGCAGGACGAGTTGCGGGGGAAGGTGGTCCTCGACGAGACCGGACCGCCGCCCGGGACCGGGTACGTCACCGGCGTCGACGTCGCCTACGACGACGAGCGGGACGTGGTCGCGGCGGCGGCCGTGGTGCTCGACGCGGCCACGCTGGACGTGGTCGCCGAGGCCACGGCGATCGGACAGGTCTCCTTCCCGTACGTCCCCGGACTGCTCGCCTTCCGCGAGATCCCGACCGTGCTCGCCGCCCTCGACGCGCTGCCCCGGGACCCCGGCCTCGTCGTCTGCGACGGCTACGGCCTCGCCCACCCGCGCCGCTTCGGCCTCGCCGCCCACCTGGGCGTTCTCACCGGGCTCCCCACGATCGGCGTCGCCAAGAACCCCTTCACCTTCACGTACGACGACCCCGGCACCCCACGCGGCAGCACCTCCCCGCTCCTCGCGGGCACCGAGGAGGTGGGCCGCGCGCTGCGCACCCGCGACGGCGTCAAGCCCGTCTTCGTCTCCGTCGGCCACCGGGTGAGCCTCGACAACGCCTGCGCGCACACCCTCGCCCTCACCCCGGCCTACCGCCTCCCGGAGTCCACCCGCCGCGCCGACTCGCTCTGCCGCCGGGCCCTGCGGGACATCACCGCCCGACCCTCCGGGGCACCCGTCGCGAGTACGCGCGAACCCCGTACCTGAGTACGAACTGAGTACGAGTACGGATACCGGTGCGTCGTCATGATCGGCAGGCTGGGCCGTATGACGACGCACCGCGCACCGAAGACCGCCACCGGCCCCACCCAGCCCGTCGAGCGGGCCGTGACGACCGGACTGCTGCTCGCCGTGATCGCCGGTCTGGCCTGGACAGCGGGGATGATCTACACACTGACGGGGTGGGCGCAGTAGGGCCACACCTCGTCAGCGGCGGCGCCCGAGGCCCCGTTCCCGCTACTGCGAGGACACGACCCGGAAGGTGATCCCCGCCGCGCGCAACCGTTCGATCAGCGCGTCGCCCATCGCCACCGCCGTGGTGACCTGCCCCGCCGAGGGCGGGAGATCGTCGAGGGCCAGACTCAGCGCGGACTCGGCGAACATCTTCGCCGTCTCGCCGTAGCCGGGGTCACCGCCCGCGACCTCCGTGAAGACCCGGCGCCCGCCGCCCTCGCCCACGAACCGCACCGAGAACCAGCTCTTCGCCCGCCGCTCCGCGCTCGGCCCCTCACCCGGCTTGAGCCGGTCGCCCAACCAGCGCCGCACGGGCGGCACCTGGGCGGCGGCGACGACCGCGCCGACGAACGCGACCCCGCCCACCGCGAACGGCAGGGTCTTGACGGCCGCGTAATGGCGGTAGCGGAAGTCCGGCCCGTAGCACGACAGGGCGCGCGCCGAACGCTGCACCACCTGCGCGTCGATCGTCGGCAGCGGCAGCGCCCACGCCCCGATCTCCTTGGCGAACCGGGGCGCGCTCACCGGCGCGTACGCCCGTCGCCCCACCGTGCGCGGCTCGTGCCGCTTGCGGTCCTGCGCGGCGGCCGCCGTCTGCCGGGTGCGCGAGAAACCCGTGAGCGCGGAGTTGAACGTACCGCCCGAGAGCATCCCGGCGGCTCGCACGAACCCGTCCACGGTGATCGGCACGTCCTGAGGGAGCTGCCGCACGGTGAAGTACGCCCCCAGGTCGTGCGGTATCGAGTCGAAGCCCGCCGCGTGCACGAGGCGCGCACCGGTCTCCCGCGCGCGTGCGTCGTGCCGTACGAAGGTGCGGTCCACGAACTCGGGCTCACCGGTGAGGTCCAGATAGTCGGTGCCCTCGTCGGCGCAGGCTGCCACCAGCTCCTCGCCGTACGTGATGTACGGGCCGACGGTCGTGGCCACCACCCGTGTCTGCCGGGCGAGTTCGCGCACGGCCGCCGGATCGGACACGTCAGCCTGGAGCACGCCGATCTCCGCTCCGCCCGGCAGCCGCTCGCGCAGCGCCGCGAGCTTCTCCGCGCTCCGCCCGGCGATCGCCCAGCGCAGCCCCTCGGGCGCGTGCCCGGCGAGATACTCCGCGGTGAGTTCCCCGACGAACCCCGTGGCCCCGTAGAGCACGATGTCGTACGCCCGATCCGCCTTGCTCTGCCCGCTCATCGCACCCCTCAGCACTCGCGCACGCGCCGTTGTCGGTGGCTGAGGCTAGCGTGAGGAACGAGCAGCCGAACGCGCGGGATCCGGAGGTGGCCGTGACCGTACCCAGGAACGCCCTGAAAAAGTGGGAGAAGGTGCGCGAGTTCGCCCTCGGGATGCCCGGTGCGGTCGAGGAGTTTCCCTGGGGCGAGAGCGTCGCGAAGGTCAACAAGAAGGTGTTCGTGTTCCTCGGCGTGGACGACGGCAGCTATCCGCTGGGCGTCACCGTGAAGCTCAGGGACGAGGAGGCCCATGCCCACGCCCTGACCTGCCCCGGCGCCGAGCCCGCGGGGTACGGCCTGGGCAAGGCCGGCTGGGTGCGCGTCCCGCTGGCGGAGCAGGGCGCGCCGAGAGCGGAGCTGCTGTGCGACTGGGTCGAGGAGAGCTACCGGGTGATCGCCCCGAAGAAGCTGATAGCCGAGCTGGAGGCCCGCTGAGGCGGGCCGCGGGGCCGTCGAGCCCGTGAGGACGCCCGGGTGAGGCATGGCTGACGTGCGCCGCGACATTGGGCACAATGACTAAGCGTTTGCTCACTCGGGGCTTGTGTGCGGTGGAACGCGTTTCTAACATCACTGGTGTTACATCGTTCGTGTCACAAGTTTGGGGGCTTGATGGCAGTGGCGAAGACGCCCGGGCACGGTCCGCTCACCGGCGTGCGCGTGGTCGAACTCGCGGGCATCGGACCGGGACCGTTCGCCGCCATGCTCCTCGGCGACCTCGGCGCCGACGTCGTCCGCGTCGACCGGCCGGGCGGCGCGGGCCTCGCCGTGAACCCCCTGTACGACGTCACCAACCGCAACAAGAGGTCGGTGATCGTCGACCTGAAGTCCCCGGACGGCCCCGACACCGTCCTCGAACTGGCCGACCGCGCGGACATCCTGATCGAGGGCTACCGGCCGGGCGTCGCCGAACGGCTCGGCGTCGGCCCCGAGACCTGTCACGCCCGCAACCCGGGGCTCGTCTACGGCCGGATGACCGGCTGGGGCCAGCAGGGCCCGCTCGCCCAGCGCGCCGGCCACGACATCGCGTACATCGCCCTGACCGGCACCCTCGGCATGATCGGCGGCCCGGACGCCCCGCCCGCCGTCCCCGCCAACCTCCTCGGCGACTACGCGGGCGGCTCGCTCTACCTCGTCGTCGGCGTCCTCGCCGCCCTCCACCATGCCCGCGCCACCGGCGCCGGCCAGGTCGTGGACGCGGCCATCGTCGACGGCACCTCGCACCTCTCCGCGATGATCCACGGCATGCTCGCCGCCGGCGGCTGGCAGGACCGCCGCGCCGCCAACCTGCTCGACGGCGGCTGCCCCTTCTACGGCACCTACGAGACGGCCGACGGCCGGTACGTCGCCGTGGGCGCCCTGGAGCAGCAGTTCTACGACGAGTTCGTCGACCTCCTCGGCATCAAGGACCTGGCCCCGTCCCGCAAGGACGTGGCCGCCTGGGGCGACCTGCGGGAGACGGTCGCGGCCCGCTTCAAGACCCGTACGAGGGACGAGTGGACAGCCGTCTTCGAGGGCTCCGACGCCTGTGTGGCCCCCGTCCTGTCGCTGCGCGAGGCCCCGCATCACACCCATCTGGCGGCCCGGGGCACCTTCACCGACTTCGGCGGCATCACCCAGCCGGCCCCCGCGCCCCGCTTCTCCGCCACCCACACCTCGGTCCGCAGCGGACCCGCCCAGCCGGGCGCCGACACGGCGGAGGTGGCCCACGACTGGGGCATATCGGGGCTCCTGACGGAAACCTCCGCGCGGGACGGCTCCGCGCCGGATGCCGCCGCGCAGGACACCGACCGACACCGGCCCCCGGGCCCCTTCCTCCCGTCACTTGAAAGGCCAGACTCGTGAGCACCGAAGCGTATGTGTACGACGCGATCCGCACCCCGCGCGGCCGCGGCAAGGCGAACGGCGCCCTGCACGGCACCAAGCCCATCGACCTGGTCGTCGGACTGATCCACGAGGTCCGGCGCCGCTTCCCCGGCCTCGATCCGGCCGCCGTCGACGACATCGTGCTCGGTGTCGTCGGCCCGGTGGGCGACCAGGGCTCCGACATCGCCCGGACCGCCGCGATCGCCGCCGGGCTGCCGGACACGGTGGCCGGCGTACAGGAGAACCGCTTCTGCGCCTCGGGCCTGGAGGCCGTCAATCTGGCCGCGGCGAAGGTCCGTTCGGGCTGGGAGGACCTGGTGCTCGCGGGCGGCGTCGAGTCGATGTCACGCGTACCCATGGCCTCCGACGGCGGAGCCTGGTTCAACGACCCGATGACCAACCTGGCGGTCAACTTCGTGCCCCAGGGCATCGGCGCCGACCTCATCGCCACGATCGAGGGATTCTCCCGCCGGGACGTCGACGAGTACGCCGAGCTGTCCCAGGAGCGGGCCGCGGCCGCCTGGAAGGACGCCCGGTTCGAGAAGTCCGTCGTCCCCGTGGTGGACCGCGCGGGCCTCATGGTCCTCGACCACGACGAGTACATGCGGCCCGGCACGACCGCCGACTCGCTGGCCAAACTGAAGCCGTCCTTCGCGGACATCGGCGAACTGGGCGGCTTCGACGCGGTGGCGCTGCAGGAATACCACTGGGTCGAGGAGATCGACCACGTCCACCACGCGGGCAACTCCTCCGGCATCGTGGACGGCGCGGCCCTCGTCGCCATCGGCTCCAAGGAGATCGGCGAGCGCTACGGCCTGCGCCCGCGCGCCCGGATCGTCTCCGCCGCGGTCTCCGGCTCCGAGCCCACCATCATGCTCACCGGCCCCGCGCCCGCGACCCGCAAGGCCCTCGCCAAGGCCGGGCTGACCATCGACGACATCGACCTCGTCGAGATCAACGAGGCGTTCGCGGCCGTGGTCCTGCGCTTCGTACGGGACATGGGGCTCTCGCTCGACAAGGTCAACGTCAACGGCGGCGCGATCGCTCTTGGCCACCCCCTCGGCGCGACGGGCGCGATGATCCTCGGCACGCTGGTCGACGAACTGGAGCGCCAGGACAAGCGGTACGGGCTGGCCACACTGTGCGTGGGCGGCGGCATGGGCGTCGCGACGATCGTCGAGCGCATCTGATTCCCGGCGGGACCGGCCGATCAAAGGCCGCCCGCGCCAAGAGACTTCCACGGCCGCTGCGCCCGCCACGGCGCCGACGCCTTCCAAGGCTTCTACGGAGACCCCCGCCATGACCGAGAGCACCACCATCCGCTGGGAACAGGACCGCACGGGCCTCGTCACCCTCGTCCTCGACGACCCCAACCAGTCCGCGAACACCATGAACCAGGCGTTCCGCGACTCCCTCGCCGTGATCACCGACCGCCTGGAGGCCGAGAAGGACTCCATTCGCGGCATCATCGTCACCTCTGCCAAGAAGACCTTCTTCGCCGGTGGCGACCTGCGCGATCTCATCCGGGTCACCCCCGAGACCGCACAGGAGCTGTTCGACGGCGGACTGGAGATCAAGCGCGACCTGCGCCGCATCGAGACCCTCGGCAAGCCGGTCGTCGCGGCGATCAACGGCGCGGCCCTCGGCGGCGGTTACGAACTGGCCCTCGCCTGCCACCACCGGATCGCCCTCGACGCCCCCGGCTCGAAGATCGGCTGCCCCGAGGTCACCCTCGGGCTGCTGCCCGGAGGCGGCGGCATCGTCCGCACCGTACGGCTGCTGGGCATCGCCGACGCCCTGCTGAAGGTGCTGCTCCAGGGCACCCAGTACACCCCGCAGCGCGCCCTCCAGAACGGCCTCATCCACGAAGTGGCCGCCACCCAGGACGAGTTGCTCGCCAAGGCCCGTGCCTTCATCGACGCCAACCCCGAGTCGCGGCAGCCCTGGGACGAGCCCGGCTACCGCATCCCCGGCGGCACGCCCGCCAACCCGAAGTTCGCGGCGAACCTGCCCGCCTTCCCCGCCACCCTGCGCAAGCAGACGGGCGGCGCGCCCTACCCCGCCCCGCGCAGGATTCTCGCCGCCGCCGTCGAGGGCGCCCAGGTCGACTTCGAGACCGCCCAGGTCATCGAGGCCCGCTACTTCGTCGAACTGGCCGCCGGACAGACCTCGAAGAACATGATCCAGGCCTTCTTCTTCGACCTCCAGGCCGTCAACTCCGGTGTGAACCGCCCCAAGGGCTTCGAACCCCGCCAGGTCCGCAAGGTCGCCGTCCTCGGTGCCGGAATGATGGGCGCCGGCATCGCTTACTCGTGCGCCCGCGCGGGCATCGAGGTCGTCCTGAAGGACGTGTCGCCGGAGGCGGCGGCCAAGGGCAAGGGCTACTCGGAGAAGCTCTGCGCCAAGGCGGTGTCCAAGGGCCGCACCACCCAGGAGAAGGCCGACGCCCTCCTCGCCCGCATCACCCCCACCACCGACCCGGCCGACCTCGCGGGCTGCGACGCCGTCATCGAGGCCGTGTTCGAGAAGACCGAGCTCAAGCACGAGGTCTTCCAGCAGATCGAGGAGGTGGTGGCACCGGACGCGTTGCTGTGCAGCAACACCTCCACCCTCCCCATCACCGAACTCGCCAAGGGTGTCTCCCGCCAGTCCGACTTCATCGGCCTGCACTTCTTCTCACCCGTCGACAAGATGCCGCTGGTCGAGATCATCAAGGGCGACCGGACCGGCGACGAGGCCCTCGCCCGCGCCTTCGACCTCGTCCGCCAGATCAAGAAGACCCCGATCGTCGTCAACGACTCACGCGGCTTCTTCACCTCCCGGGTCATCGGCCACTTCCTCAACGAAGGCGTCGCGATGGTGGGCGAGGGCATCGAGCCCGCCTCCGTCGAACAGGCGGCGGCCCAGGCGGGTTACCCCGCCAAGGTCCTCTCCCTCATGGACGAGCTGACCCTCACCCTGCCCCGCAAGATCCGTGCCGAGTCGCGGCGGGCCGTCGAGGAGGCGGGCGGCACCTGGGCCGTCCACCCCGCCGAGGCTGTCATCGACCGCATGGTCGACGAGTTCGGCCGCCCCGGTCGCAGCGGCGGCGCCGGCTTCTACGACTACGGCCCCGACGGCCGCCGCGCCAAACTCTGGCCCGGCCTCCGCGAACACTTCACCGAGCCCGGCCACCGCATCCCCTTCGAAGACATGCGGGAACGCATGCTCTTCGCCGAGGCCCTCGACACGGTCCGCCTGATCGAAGAGGGCGTCCTGACCTCCGTGGCCGACGCCAACATCGGCTCCCTCCTCGGCATCGGCTTCCCCGCCTGGACCGGCGGCGTCCTCCAGTACATCAACGGCTACGAAGGGGGCCTGCCGGGCTTCGTCGCGCGTGCGCGGCAGCTCGCCGACCGATACGGCGACCGCTTCACGCCTCCGGCGCTGCTGGTGGAAAAGGCGGAGAAGGGCATCCCCTTCACCGACGCGTAGGCCCCCCGGGGTGCGGGTTTTCGTCTGCGGGTCCGGTGGGGGCTTGTCGCGCAGTTCCCCGCGCCCCTGAAAAAGCGAAAAGCACGGGCGCAGCCCTGGCCTTTCGCTTTAGGGCGCGGGGAACTGCGCGAGCACCCCCCAGACACACAACCCGCACCCGACAACGCACCCCCTGGGGAAGCTCAACGACTCAGACGGACCCGCCCACCTCGGACGCGCCGTCGAGCCACTCCCGCAGCTCCTGCCTCAGCGACCGCTGAAAGGTCGTCAACAGGGCCTGCACGACCAGCGGTTGCATGTGTGCGGACAGCGACTTCACCGCCTGCGGATCCCGTTCCGCGACCGCGTCACGGAAGAGCCGAGACAGTGCGTGGGCCGCCGCGCGAGAGTGCTCGATCAGTACGTTCCGGGCGGCGAGGATCGACTCCTCGGACAGGGGTACGTCGAGGAGCTCCACCCCGAGCCGCAGCAGCCCGGGGTCCACCCGGAACCCGTCGCCGTCCCGCTCGGCCACGCCCATCGCGACCAGCCGCTCCACGTCCGCCGAGGCCAGGGGCCGCCCCGCCCGCCGCTCCAGTTCCTCCCGCGTCACCGTCTCCGCCGCGTCCGGCGCCCAGGAGGCGACCACCGCACGCTGGAGCGCGAGGTCGCGCGGGGTGAGGTCCGGTGGCAGCTGCCGCAGATACCGCTCGATGGCCGCGAGGGTCATGCCTTGCCGCTGGAGTTCCTCGATCAGCGCGAGCCGGGCGAGGTGGTCCCGCCCGTAGTGCCCGACCCGGCGTGGCCCGATCACCGGCGGCGGCAGCAGGCCCCTGGTGCTGTAGAAGCGGACCGTGCGCACCGTGACACCCGCCCGCGCGGCCAGCTCGTCGACGGTGAGACGGCTCTCCCCGGTGTCTGCCCCGGTGCTCTCCCCGGTGTCGCTCGTCATGTACAGCAGTATCGCTGTCTCACCAGAGCTGTGACACCTCCGCTCAGGGCCGATTGTCAGTGGCGGCCCGTACGGTGGCGTCATGTCGGGGATCACATACATCCGGGGTGACGCGACCGTGCCGCTGGGCAAGGGCGTCAAGGTCATCGCCCATGTCAGCAACGACCTGGGCGGCTGGGGCAAGGGCTTCGTCCTCGCTCTCTCCCACCGCTGGCCGGAGCCGGAGGCCGCCTACCGCGCCTGGCACCGGGGCCGTGCCGCCAACGACTTCGGACTCGGCGCCGCCCAGTTCGTCCAGGTCGGCCCGTACACCTGGGTCGCCAACCTGATAGGCCAGCGCGGCATCCGCACCGGCAGCAAGGGCGTCCCCGTGCGCTACGAGGCCATCGACAAGGCCCTGGGCCTGCTCGCCGACAAGGCCCTGGAGCTGGAGGCCTCGGTCCACATGCCACGCATCGGCTGCGGACTGGCCGGCGGCAAGTGGTCCCGCGTGGAGCCCCTGATCACCGACCGGCTGATCCGGCGGGGTATATCGGTGACGGTGTACGACCACGGGGACTGATCCAAGGCCCATGTGCGGTACCTCGCGCGGGGGAGTGGGTAAGCCACCGGTATGGATCTTCTCCCCATGGACATCGGCCCGTTGAACCCCCCGGTCATGGAACTTGTGGCCGCCTCGGTGCTGTTCGCGCTCGTCTTCCTCTTCTTCGTCCGCGCCGTGCCCAGGATCCAGCGCGTCCTGGAGGACCGCGAGGCCGCGACCAAGGGAGCCGAGGCCCAGGCCGAAGCCGTACGGAAGCAGGCGCTGGCCAAGCGGGCAGAGGTGGCCGCCGCCCTTGCCGAGGCGCGCCACGCCGCCGCCCGCATCCGCCAGCAAGCCTTCGAGGAGGGCACCGCCCTGATCACCGAGGCCCGAGCCGACGGCCTACGCGAGCACGACGCCCTCCTCACCGAAGGCCACACCCGCCTGACCGCCGACCGCGCCACAGCCGAGGCCGAACTCCGCATCTACGTCTCGGAGCTGGCCTCGAACCTGGCGAGCAGAGTAGTGGGCGAACGAATCGAAGCCGAGGTCCACCCCCGCCTCTGAAGCAGGGGCGCAGCCCCACTTCAGCAGCGTGGGGAACTGCGCGACCAGCCCCCACGAACCCGCAGCCACCATCCGACTGGACCGCCCGACCCCTCAGCGCCCGTCGCCACCCTCATGCTCATGCTCATGAACGGAGTTGGTCGCCACAATCTTCATCCAGGACCTGGGCGCCTCAGGAACAACCCCCGCCGAAGCCACCGCCCCCCGCCCAGCCGCAGCAGCACCCGGTTTCACCGGCTCGTACAGCCACGTGTCGAACAGCTCCCCCAACGACTCCCCGGACACCGACTCCGCATACGCGACGAAGTCGCCCACCGTCGCGTTCCCGTACGCGTACCGCGCCGGCCACCCCTTCAGAATCTCGAAGAACGCCCCGTCCCCGATCTCGTTGCGCAGCGCCTGCAGCGCCAGCGCCCCCCGGTCGTACACCGCGAGATGGAACTGGTTCGCCGGCCCGGGGTCCCCCGGTTCGACCGTCCAGAAAGGGTCGTCGGCCGGATGTGACGCGTACACATAGTCCGCGATCTCCTGCGCCGTGCCCTCGTTCTCGTGCTCGGACCACAGCCACTGCGCGTACCGCGCGAACCCCTCGTTGATCCAGATGTCCTTCCACCCGGCGACGGACACCAGGTCGCCGTACCACTGGTGGGCCAGCTCATGGACGACGACGGAGACGTTCGACCCGTTCGCGAACTGCCGCGGGCTGTAGAACGGCCGTGTCTGGGTCTCCAGCGCGTAGCCGACGGCGGGGGTGTTCGGCACGTATCCGCCGAGCGCGTTGTAGGGATACGGCCCGAAGTATTCGGTCAGCCAATCCGCGATCTCACCCGTACGTTCGATGCTGGTGCGGGCCGCGCCGTAGTTGTCCCCGATGTCCTTGCTGTAGGCGTTGATGATCGGGATGCCGTTCTCGGTCCGCCCGGTCGTGATGTCGAACTTCCCGACGGCGAGCGTGGCGAGGTAGGACGCCTGCGGTTTGTCGGACCGCCAGTTGTAGCGGGTCCAGCCGGCGCGTGAACTCGTCGACTGGAGCGTGCCGTTGGAGATGGCCTGTGTGCCGTCCGGCACGAGCACGGACACGTCGTACGTGGCCTTGTCGAGCGGGTGGTCGTTGCTGGGGAACCACCACCAGGCCGCCTCGGGCTCGCCCGTGCGCCCGGCCGCGACGGCGGCGCACCACACCACCGGCACATACGGCATCTGGACCGACCCCGTCACCGGCGACCCGATCCGCCAGGTCGCGGGCGACGGCCAGGAACGCATCCTGCGGAACATATCCGGTGTCAAGCACTCCGTCGGGCTGCTGATCGAGAGCCGGGTGGAACCGCTGACGGCCGGCACCGAGGAGCCGGCCAACAACCGGCGCCGGGTGAACTCCCACCTCGCCGCCCTGAAGGGCCTGTTCGGCTTCGCCGGGGAACGCGGCCGGCAGGTCGACGCGGCGACCGACGCCGCCCGCCTCGCCGGACTGCGCGACTTGGGCCCGGTCTACCTCGGCGGCGCCGACAACGACCCCGCCGAACCGACCGAGGTGATCCAGAACCCGCCCTGCGGCTACCGGCTCACCGCACAGCAGTACGAGGAGGTCGCGGACGAACTGGCCCTGCACGGCCTCCGGGTGCGGCCCGAAAACGACGGCGACGGCGCCCGCGTCTACGTACCGCTGCGCCAGCAACTGCGCGCCCTCGTCCCGCTGCTGCTCGACGAGCGGGCGCCCTACCGCCTGACCGTGGGGGAGCCCGACACCACCTGTTGAACAAGTAAGCGTCGGCGTCACATGGGGTTAGGGCTTCCTGGGCAGGAGAAACTCAGTTCCAGCCACTCGCGGGAAGGTTCAATCTGTGACGCACGACCACAAAACCACCCACCACGGGGGAGGCGCGCTTCCGGGCTCGGAGGCGGGTCTCCCCGGCGGCGGGCGGCCCCGGACGGACCGCGTCGTGTTCGGCGTGACGGCCGCGCTCACCCTGGCCTTCGTGCTCTGGGGCGCCCTCGCGACCGACTCGCTCGAAAACGCCTCCGGCAAGATGCTCAGTGGCCTGCTCCACAACGGCGGCTGGGCCTTCATGCTGACCGCCTCCTGCTTCGTCGTCTTCGCCCTGTGGCTCGCGATGAGCCGCTACGGCCGTATCCACCTGGGCGTCGAGGGCGAGAAACCCGAGTTCCGCACCGTCTCCTGGGTCGCCATGATGTTCAGCGCCGGCATGGGCATCGGCCTGATGTTCTACGGCGTCAGCGAGCCGCTCGCCCACTACTCCTCGCCCCCGCCGGGCACGAACCCCGGGAGTTCCGGCGAGCGCATCGAAGGCGCGATGGCGACCACCCTCTTCCACTGGACGCTGCACCCCTGGGCGATCTACGCGGTCGTCGGCCTCGCCATCGCCTACAGCACGTTCCGCAAGCGCCGCCGCCAGACCATCAGCGCCGTCTTCACCCCGCTGATCGGCGAGAAGCACGCGAACGGCGCCGGCGGCCGGATCATCGACATCCTCGCGATCGTCGCCACGGTCTTCGGCTCGGCGGCCTCCCTCGGTCTCGGCGCCCTCCAGATCGGCTCCGGCTTCCAGGAACTCGGCTGGATGGAGAAGGTGAGCACCGGCCTGCTCGTCGCCATCATCGCCGTGCTGACCCTGGCCTTCGTCGCCTCCGCCGCGTCCGGTGTGGAGAAGGGCATCCAGTGGCTGTCCAACACCAACATGGTGCTGGCCCTGGTGCTCGCCGTCTTCGTCTTCATCGCCGGCCCGACGATCCTCGTCCTCGACCTCCTGCCCACCTCGGTCTTCTCCTACCTCGGCGACCTGCCCCAACTCGCGGGCCGCACCGAGGCCTCCGGCGGCAAGGACGTGGCCGACTGGCTCGGCAGCTGGACCGTCTTCTACTGGGCGTGGTGGATCTCCTGGACGCCCTTCGTCGGCATGTTCATCGCCCGCATCAGCCGCGGCCGCACCATCCGTCAGTTCGTCGGCGGCGTCATCCTCGTCCCCAGCACGGTCAGCCTCGTCTGGTTCGCCGTCTTCGGTGGCACGGCGATGAAGCTCCAGCAGCAGGGACGGATCGGTGAGGAGGCGACGCCGGAGGGCCAACTCTTCGCCGTGCTCCACGAGTTCCCCATCGCCACCGCCTCCAGCATGCTCGTGATGATCCTGGTCGGCATCTTCTTCGTCTCCGGCGCCGACGCCGCGTCCATCGTCATGGGCACGCTCTCCCAGCGCGGCGCCCTCGAACCTGGCCGCTTCGTCGTCGTCTTCTGGGGCGTCGTCACCGGAGCCGTCGCCGCGATCATGCTCCTCGTCGGCAGCGGCCAGGGCGACGCCCTCACGGGCCTGCAGAACCTCACGATCCTCGCCGCCGCGCCGTTCGTCCTGGTCATGATCGGTATGTGCGTCGCGTTGATGCGCGACCTGCGCCGGGACCCGGTGATAGTCCGTGAGCAGATGGCCTCCGAGGCGGTCGAACTCGCCGTCATCGTGGGCCACGAGCGCTACGACGGCGAGTTCGAGATCAGGGTCGGCCCGGGCCAGGGCACGGAGATCGAGGGCGACCCGATCGGCCATCGCGCCGAGTGAGGTATGGACCGGGGGTGGGGGGCGCCCCGCAAGGGGCGCGGGGAACTGCGCGACCAGCCCCCACGACAGGCAGTCGCCCAACTGCCTGTCGACCCGGCCCATGGGTAGTCACACGCTGGCCAGCTGCTCAGCGACCCGCGCACACCCCCAGGCCACCGTCACCCCCGCCCCACCATGCCCATAGTTGTGCACCAACACCCGCCCGCCCGGCAGGAGTTCCCGCTCCAGACGCACCGCCGGGCGGGCGGGCCGCAACCCCACCCGGTGCTCGATCACCCGCGCTCCCGCGATCTCCGGCCGTACCGCCGCACACCGCTTCACGATCTCCTCGGCGATCGCCGGATCCGGCGTGAGCGACCACGCGTCCTCCTCCGCCGTACCGCCCAGGATCAACCCACCCGGCTGCGGTATGAAATACGTGCTCTCGGAGCCGGCGTGATCCACCGACGTGAGCCACGTAGTGACCCCCGGGTTCTCCACGACGACCAACTGCCCCCGCACCGGCCGTACGGAGGGATCAGGCACCAAGTCCCGCGCACCGAGCCCCGCGCAGTTGACGACGGCGCGCGCCCCGACCGCCGCGAGGTCCGTGACCGTACGCTCCTCCACCACCCCGCCCGCCGCGACGAACCGCCGGCGCAGCCAGCCCAGATGGGCCGGCATGTCGATCAGCGGCAGCCGTGCCCACAGCCCGACGCCCGCGTACTCGTCGGCCGTCGCCGCGCGCAGCCCCGTCACCCGCGAGGCCCACTCGCCCAGCCCGTCCAACGCGGTCTCACCGTGTACGCCCTCGACCATGCGTACGCCCGTCTCCTCGGGCCGCGCCGCCAACTCCTCGTACACGGCCAGCGACGCGAGCGCCCAGGCGCCGACGAATTCCTCCGGTTCGATGCGGTACGGCCACCACAGTCCGCCCGCGACCGCCGATGTGGTCCGCTCCGCAGGCTCCCGAGCCCAGATCCGGACCTGTCTGCCGCTCTCCGCGAGTACGACGGCCGTCGTGAGACCGACGACTCCGCCACCGACCACGATCACATCACTGTTCGATTCATTGGCCACGCAGGGACGTTAGCGGAATATGTCATGCAGTGCTCACAAGTCTGAATTTGTGGGGATACTCACAACATGTCTGCCGAATACGCGGCCTTCGGCCTGGCACCGGCGATGCGAGCCGGTGGCGTCCTCGCCAACGGTGACTACCAAGTGCACCGGGACTTCGTGGACTTCATCGTCGACGGACGTCCGCTGCTGTTCCAGCTGTCCGACCTCGATGCCGTCTCCCCACTCGCCTCCGACGTCCCGCCCTCCATCTTCACCGCCCAGGTGCGCGGCCTGCTCCTGGAGTCCGAAGCGCCGCTGACACGCGGCCGCTACATCATCTACGGCTGTCCCGAGTGCGCCGACCTCGCCTGCGGGGCCGTCACCGCGGTGATAGAGCGGGACGGCGACGACTACGTATGGCGGGAGTTCGCCTGGCAGACGGAGGAGGAGGCCGATCTCAGGCTCAACGGCTACACGGGCATCGGTCCCTTCCGGTTCCGCGGCCCCGAGTACCGGAGCGCGCTGCAGTCCCTGCTGCGCGAGTCCGGGGCCGAGCCGCCGGCCCGCCGCCGGGTCCTTCTCATCGGTGCCCGCGTCGCCGTGCTCGCCAAACTCGCCGCCGCCCTGCGCTCCATCGGCATCGGCACCGACATAGCGCACGACGCCACCGGTGTGCCCGCCGAGGAACTGCGCACCTACGGCGCCGTGGCCTTCGGACGGGCCGTCGGCAAGGCGGACCGCGCGGCCGTACGGCTGGCCTTCGACCGCGCCGGAGTCCAGGTCCCGTACGTCGACGGCCTCGCCCCGATCATCCCGCTCCTCGTCGCCCAGATCGAACACGCCCTCGACCGCAGCCCGGCGGAGCAGCGTCGCCTCACGCGTCTCGTCGCCGCCGGCGGACAGGCCGGCATCGAGATCAACTCCACCTGCCGGGTGGAACTCACCGCGTACCGCCTGGACCGGCTGTACCGCGCCCACACCTACCGGTTCTTCGACGGCATCCTCCCGGCGGGGCGGCACCGGATCGGGCTTGACCCGAAGGCGGTGAAGGGAGAATCGTTCATTGTGGCCCGGACCTCGGGGACGGTGCTGGTGGAGCCGATGGCGCGGTGAGGCGGCGGCGGGCGCGGCCCCTGACCCGAGGCCGTTGGGAGGAGCCGTTCCCCTGTCGTTAGGATCGCTCTCTGTGACCGCCACCCTCGTCGTCAAAAATCTCGCCGCCGGCCACGGCGACCGCTCGCTCTTCGCCGGCCTCGACCTCGTCGTCGCCCCCGGCGATGTGATCGGACTGGTCGGCGCCAACGGCGCGGGCAAGTCCACCCTGCTCAAGCTGCTCGCCGGCCTGCTCCCGCCGGAGGAGGGGGAGCTACGGCTGTCCCCGCCCACGGCGACCGTCGGCCACCTCCCGCAGGAGCCGGAGCGCCGGGAGGGCGAGACCGTTCGGGAGTTCCTCGCCCGGCGCACGGGCGTGGCGGAGGCCCAGCATGTGATGGACGAGGCCACCCAGGCGCTCGTCGACGGCGCGCCGGGCGCCGACGACGCGTACTCGACCAGCCTGGAGCGCTGGCTCGACCTGGGCGGCGCGGACCTCGACGAGCGGGCCGAGGAGGTCGCCGCCTCCCTCGGCCTCGGCGTCGACCTGGACCAGCCCATGACCGCCCTCTCCGGCGGCCAGGCCGCCCGCGCGGGCCTCGCCTCCCTCCTCCTCTCCCGCTACGACGTCTTCCTCCTCGACGAGCCCACCAACGACCTCGACCTGGACGGCCTGGAACGCCTCGAGCGCTTCGTCGCCGGCCTGCGCGCGGGCACGGTCGTCGTCAGCCACGACCGCGAATTCCTCACCCGCACGGTCACCAAGGTCCTGGAACTGGACCTCGCCCAGAACCAGATCAACCTCTACGGCGGCGGATACGAGGCCTACCTGGAGGAGCGCGAGACGGCCCGCCGGCACGCCCGCGACGACTTCGAGGAGTACGCCGACAAGAAGTCCTCCCTCCAGGACCGCGCCCAGATGCAGCGCTCCTGGATGGACAAGGGCGTCAAGAACGCGCGGCGCAAATCGAACAACGACAACGACAAGATCGGCCGCAAGTTCCGCAGCGAGGCGAGCGAGAAGCAGGCCGCGAAGGCCCGCCAGACCCAGCGCATGATCGAACGGCTCGACGTCGTCGAGGAGCCGCGCAAGGAGTGGGACCTGCGCATGGAGATCGCGGCGGCGCCGCGCTCCGGCGCCGTGGTCGCCACCCTGCGCGACGCCGAGGTGCGGCGGGGCGACTTCGCCTTCGGCCCGGCGTCCCTGCAGATCGACTGGGCGGACCGCATCGCCATCACCGGCGCGAACGGCGCCGGCAAGTCGACCCTCCTGGGCGCGCTGCTCGGCCGCATCCCCCTGGACACGGGCCACGCCGTCCTCGGCTCAGGTGTCCTCGTCGGCGAGGTCGACCAGGCCCGCAAGGTCTTCCACGGCCCTGAGTCCCTCCTGGACGCCTTCTGCGCCGCGGTCCCCGACACCGAACCCGCCGAGGTCCGCACCCTCCTCGCCAAGTTCGGCCTCAAGTCCACCCACGTCCTACGCCCCGCCGTCACCCTCTCCCCGGGCGAACGCACCCGAGCCGCCCTGGCCCTCCTCCAGGGCCGAGGCGTCAACCTCCTCATTCTCGACGAACCCACCAACCACCTCGACCTCCCCGCCATCGAACAACTCGAATCCGCCCTCGACTCCTACGAGGGCACGCTCCTCCTGGTCACCCACGACCGCCGGATGCTGGAGGCGGTACGAGTGACCCGCCGCTTCGAGGTGTCCTCCGGCAAGGTGACGGAACGCTAGACACGGCCCCGGCTTTTCAGGGGCGCGGGGAACTGCGCGATCAGCCCCCACCGGACCGGCAGCCGAAAACGGGGGGTAGAAGGGGCGCAGCCCCTGGGGATGGGACTGGTAGGGGCGGCGGGGGCGAAGAAACCCCCGCCGAACCACTCAGCGCCGCTTCGAATCCCCCAAGCCAGCCCGCCGCAACGCATCCGCCATCGCACTGTTGGCCGGAGCCGGCGCCGCACCCCCCTGCCGGGAACCGCCCCCGCCCCCACGCCCCTGCTGCCGAGGCGGCTGCGACCCACGAGCCCCCCGCTGAGGCCGAGCCCCCCCACCCGGCTGCCCTGATTCCTGTCCCTTGGGCGCGGCCTCGTCATCCAACCGCAGCGTCAAAGAAATCCGCTTCCGAGGAATATCGACGTCGAGAACCTTCACCTTGACGATGTCCCCGGGCTTCACCACATCCCGAGGATCCTTCACGAACGTCTTCGACAACGCGGAGACATGCGCCAGCCCGTCCTGGTGGACCCCGACATCGATGAACGCCCCGAACGCCGCCACGTTCGTCACGACACCTTCCAGCACCATCCCGGACACCAGGTCGGAGATCTTCTCGACGCCCTCCTTGAAGGTCGCCGTCTTGAAGGCCGGCCGAGGGTCACGCCCCGGCTTCTCCAGCTCCTTCAAAATGTCCGTCACGGTCGGCAGCCCGAACGTCTCGTCGACGAAGGCGTCCGCCCGCAGCGACCGCAACACCGCCGTGTTGCCGACGAGCGCCGCCACCGCCTGCCCGGACGTCTTCACCATCCGCCGTACGACGGGGTACGCCTCCGGGTGCACGCTGGACGAGTCCAGCGGATCGTCACCGCCCCGGATCCGCAGGAAGCCCGCGCACTGCTCGTACGCCTTCGGACCGAGCCGCGCCACGCCCTTCAGCTGGGCGCGCGACTTGAACGGCCCGTTGGTGTCGCGGTGCGAGACGATGTTCTCGGCGAGCCCGGAGGAGATGCCGGAGACGCGCGCCAGCAGCGGCGCGGACGCCGTGTTCACGTCGACACCGACGCCGTTCACACAGTCCTCGACCACCGCGTCCAGCGACCGCGACAGCTTCACCTCGGACAGGTCGTGCTGGTACTGCCCGACACCGATCGACTTCGGGTCGATCTTCACCAGCTCGGCGAGCGGGTCCTGGAGGCGGCGGGCGATGGAGACGGCGCCGCGCAGCGACACGTCCATCCCCGGCAGCTCCTGCGAGGCGAAGGCCGAGGCCGAGTACACGGACGCGCCCGCCTCGGACACCATCACCTTGGTGAGGTTCAACTCCGGGTGCTTGGCGATCAGTTCACCGGCGAGCTTGTCGGTCTCGCGGGACGCCGTGCCGTTGCCGATCGCGACCAGCTCGACCGCGTGCTCCTTGGCGAGGCGGGCCAGCTTGGCGATGGCCTCGTCCCACTTGTTGGCCGGAACATGCGGGTAGATGACGTCCGTGGCGACGGCCTTGCCGGTCGCGTCGACCACCGCGACCTTCACACCCGTACGGAAGCCGGGGTCCAGGCCGAGCGTCGTGCGCGTGCCGGCGGGGGCGGCGAGGAGCAGGTCGCGCAGGTTCGCCGCGAAGACGTTCACCGCCTCGTCCTCGGCGGCCGTCCGCAGCCGCATCCGCATGTCGATGCCGAGATGGACGAGAATGCGGGTCCGCCAGGCCCAACGGACCGTTTCCGTCAGCCACTTGTCGGCGGGCCGGCCTCGGTCGGCGATCTGGAAACGACCGGCGACGATCCCCTCGTACGACGAGGGACCGGGCTGCTCGGAGGGCTCCTCCGGCTCCAGGACGAGGTCGAGGACGTCCTCCTTCTCGCCGCGCAGCATCGCCAGGACACGGTGCGAGGGCAGTGCGGTGAACGGCTCGGTGAAGTCGAAGTAGTCGGCGAACTTGGCGCCCGCCTCCTCCTTGCCGTTCTTCACCTTGGCGGCCAGCCGGCCCCGCACCCACATGCGCTCGCGCAGTTCACCGATCAGGTCGGCGTCCTCCGAGAACCGCTCGGTGAGGATGGCCCGGGCGCCGTCCAGCGCGGCCTGCGCGTCGGCGACGCCCTTGTCGGCGTCGACGAAGGCCGCGGCGGCCGCGAGGGGCTCGACGGTCGCATCGCCCAACAGGCCCTCGGCCAGCGGCTCGAGACCGGCCTCGCGGGCGACCTGCGCCTTCGTACGCCGCTTCGGCTTGAAGGGCAGGTAGATGTCCTCCAGCCGCGCCTTGGTCTCGGCACCGCGGATCTGCGCCTCGATCTCCGGCGTCAGCTTGTCCTGCTCGCGCACGGATTCCAGGATCGCGGTCCGCCGCTCCTCCAGCTCCCGCAGATAACGCAGCCGCTCCTCGAGCGTGCGCAGCTGCGCATCGTCGAGCATCTCGGTCGCTTCCTTGCGGTAGCGAGCGATGAAGGGCACGGTCGAACCGCCGTCGAGCAGCTCCACCGCGGCCTTGACCTGCCGCTCCCGTACGCCGAGCTCCTCGGCGATCCTGCCTTCGATGGACCCTACTTCGATGGACCCGGGTGTCGTCACGATCCCGTACCGCCTTCTTCGCTGAGGTTGCGCGGCAATTGTGGCAGGTGACACCGACAGCGGGGGATCAGGTCGGCCCGGCCCGGTCACCAGTTCGTCATCCACCGGAGCCGAACCACGACACATGGGGACACACGGGGAGCCGGACGCACGATCGCGTCCGGCTCCCGTCGGTCCACGGCCCGGCCGGCCTCAGGCCCGGCGGGTCCGCCCGGTGCGGCGCGTCGAGTGTGAGGCGCCGCCGAAGAGCCGGGCCAGGGCTCGGAACGGCAGCGTCACCACCGTCGCGATGGCCCCACCGATCTGCCGCAACACGTCTGCGATCGCACGGAACACGTACTTCCCCTTTCCTCTCCCGACCGGTTGGGCCAGGAAAGGACCGAGTACCGCGCCCCGAGTCGTTCATGCCGGAACCATGTGCCGGAGCCGCGCCGTGTTCAGCCCTTGCCGACCATCCCCGCCGGGAACGCGCCCGCGGTGAGCATCGTCGTCACCAGCCCCGTCGCAAGCTCCGTGAGCCGCTCCACCCCGGGCGCGCCGAGGTGCTCGTACGGTGCCCGGTCGAGGCGGTCCGTGGTGGTCTCGATCTCCTTGCGGAGGGCGACACCCGTCACCGTCAGCTCGCCCTCGGCGTCGAGCAGCCCGCGTTCCCGGAGCCGAGCGCTCGCCGCGTCCCAGTCCTCCCGGGTCCAGCCGCGCGTGCCGAGGACCCACTTCGGGGACATGCCCTTGCCGGTCGCGGTATGGCTGACCAGGGCCTCGACCGGATCGAGGCCGGCGTCGAGGAGCGCCGCGAGGTGCCCGTCGCCACGGTGTTCGCGCAGTAGCGTGGCCGCGTGCCAGAGCGCGAGGTGAGGGCGCTCGGGTACGGGGAGATCGGCGTGCGCGGCGTACAGAGGGCGCGCGGTCCTCGTACACGCCTCGGTGGCCCGCAGCGCCAGCTCCGCCGCCTCGGCGACCTCCTTGGAGCCGGCCGGCTCCTCGCCGAGCAGCCGCCGCAGCGTGGCGTCGACGGCCCGCTCACGGGCCGCCAGCACCACCGACGGCGAGGCCGTCTCCCATACGGCGGGCACATGCTCCGCCACCAGCTCGTACCGGAAGTTGAAGAACGTCGCCGTCACCACACCCGCCCCGGCCTCGCCCATCGCCGCGGCCCGCACCGCGAAGTACGCGGCACTCGGGTCCGTCACCCCCACGGCGGCCAGCTCCCGCCCGAGGTCCGGCGAAAAGTAGTGCGCGGAGTGGAACGGATTGAGGAGGTTGTGGCAGCGCCGCCCGGCGCGCTCCGGCAGAGAAGAGGTCATGACGGAAGGTTACTGACTGGTTGGTATGTGCGGTAGGAGGGGCCCGCGCCGACCGGGGCGCTCGGCGGCCTCAGCCCGCGTCCCCGCCCCGCCCATGGCAGAAAAGGTGGGGAACTCGTCATTGCGGTCATGGCCCGCGCTGTCAAGAATCGATGACATGCGAACTGTCCTGGTCGTCCTCTTCGACGGCGTGCAGAGTCTCGACGTCACGGGTCCGATGGAGGTCTTCGCCGGCGCGGAACTGCACGCCCCGGGGACGTACCGCCTCCGCACGGCCTCCCTGGACGGCGCCCCCGTACGCGCCTCCAGCGGCCTCACGCTCGTCCCGGACCACGCCCTCACCACCGCGCCCGCCCCGCACACCCTGCTCGTGCCGGGCGGCCAGGGCACCCGGCGCCCCGCCCCGGAGATCGTCGCCTGGCTGCGCGAGCACGGCCCGCGCGCGGAGCGCCTGGTCTCGGTCTGCACCGGGGCGATCCTGCTCGCCGAGGCGGGCCTCCTCGCGGGCCGCCGGGCGACCACCCACTGGGCGTACTGCGACAAGCTGGCCCGCGACCATCCGGCGATCGAGGTCGACCCGGACCCCATCTACATCCGCGACGGACACATCGCCACCTCGGCCGGCGTCACCTCCGGCATCGACCTCGCCCTCGCGCTCGTCGAGGAGGACATCGGCCGCGAGGTCGCCCTCTCCATCGCCCGCCATCTGGTGGTCTTCCTGCGCCGCCCGGGGAACCAGGCCCAGTTCAGCGCCCAGCTCGCCGCCCAGACCGCCCGGCGGGAACCGCTCCGCGAGGTCCAGCAGTGGGTCACGGAGCACCCCGGCGACGACCTGAGCGTCGAGACCCTGGCCGCCCGCGCCCGGCTCTCACCCCGGCACTTCGCCCGCGCCTTCCAGGCCGAGACGGGCATGACGCCGGGCCGGTACGTCGACCGCGTCCGCCTCGAACACGCCCGCCGCCTGCTGGAGGACACCTCCGACGGCGTCGAGGAGATCTCCCGTGCCTGCGGCTACGGCACCTCCGAGGCCATGCGCCGTGCCTTCGTCAAGACCCTCGCCACCGCCCCGGCGGAGTACCGCCGCCGCTTCCGCCCCGCGCATCTCACCTGAGCCACCGAAACCACCCAGCCACCGAAACGACCCAGCCATCGAAGTCACCACGTCACCGAAGTCACCGGAGGGAAATCCCATGCAGATCGCCATCGTCCTCTTCGACCGCTTCACCGCACTCGACGCCGTCGGCCCCTACGAGACCCTCGTCCGGCTCCCGGACGCGGAGCTGGTCTTCGTCGCCGAGGAGACCGGGCCCGTCCGCACCGACACCGGAGCCCTCGCGATCACCGCCGACAGGACGCTCGCAGAGGTCCCGAGTCCGGACGTCGTCGTGGTCCCGGGCGGCCCCGGCCAGTTCGCCCAGATGGAGAACGAGACCCTCTTCGACTGGCTGCGCACCGCCGACCGCACCAGCACCTGGACGACCTCCGTGTGTACCGGCTCCCTGCTGCTCGCCGGCGCCGGGCTCCTCGAAGGCCGCCGGGCCACCTCGCACTGGCTGGCCCTGGACTTCCTGAAGCGGTACGGCGCCGAGCCGACCGGGGAGCGGGTCGTGATCGACGGCAAGTACGTCACGGCGGCCGGGGTGTCCTCCGGCATCGACATGGGCCTGACCCTGGTGGGTCGGATCGCGGGCGACGAACACGCCCAGGCCGTACAGCTGATGACGGAGTACGACCCGCAGCGTCCCTACGACGCGGGCGCCCCGCACAAGGCGCCCGCCCACCTCGTGGAGGAGATCCGCGCCAACAGCCGTTTCTCCCTGATGTGACCCACCGGGTGGGCGGCGCTCACACCGTCCAGGTGAACCGCGGCGCTCTGCGTTCCAGGAACGCGGCGACGCCCTCCGCGGTGTCGCCGCTGCCGTGCGCCTGCTCGGCCCAGTGGGCGTCGCGGTCGGTGCGGCCGTTCGCGAACTCCTTGGCCGCCGCCTGCGTCAGCTGCGAGCGCGCGACCAGCACCCGGGCGAACTCCGCGACCCGCTTGTCCAGTTCACCCATGGGCAGTACCTCGTCCACGAGGCCGGTGCGCAACGCCCGTGCCGCGTCGATCAACTCGCCCGAGAACAGCAGGTACTTGGCGGTGGCCGGCCCGACCAGCGACACCAGCCGCCGGGTGGAGGAGGCCGGATAGACGAGCCCCAGCTTGGCAGGCGTGATCCCGAACAGCGCCCCCTCCTCCGCGAACCGCAGATCACAGGCCGCCGCCAGCTGCGAGCCCCCGCCCACGCAGTGCCCGCGGATCGCCGCGAGGGTCGGCTTGGGAAACGCCGCGAGCGTCTCCTCGGCGAGCCCGGCCAGCTCCTGGGCCTCGCCCGGCGCCTCCCGCAGCGTGGAGATGTCGGCCCCCGCGCAGAACGTCCCGCCCTCCCCGGTGAGCACCAGCGCCCGTACGGCCGGGTCGGCGGCCAGCCGGTCGAGCAGCGCCGGCAGCGCCCCCCACATCGCGGCCGTCATGGCATTGCGCTTGGCCGGATGGTGGATGACGACGGTCGCGACCCCGTCGGCGACGTCGTCCAGCAGCTGAGGCTCCATGCACCGGATGCTAGCCGCTCTCGGAGCGTGAGATCATCACGGAGAGTGATCGTCCGGGGTGTGGGCGGCCGGGTCCGGCGTCAATCGCGTACAACCCGAATAGTTCTAAAGGCGGCACATTCCGAACAGGGGCCGCCGTGGGGCGGCCTTTCTCGGACATGAGCGATCTCAAAGTCACCGATACGCGCTGACTTGTGTTCAGTTCTCCGTGGACAGCGCTGAGTTACCAACACTCGACGTGTGGTGACAATCGAGCGCAAGGGTGGCGACCGGACAATGGACGACCAAGGGCGCGGGGGCGACCCACGCCCTGGAGTCGGCGGGCGCGGCCCCGACGACCCGAGGCCACCGGGACCACTGCCGTACGAAGGGGTCTGGCGGTTCACCGCTGCCGCCGTCGACGCCTCGGTGCCGCAGGCGCGGCGCGCCGTCCGGGACCTGCTCGCCCGACAGGGCGTGCCGATCTCGGACGACCTCGTCCACGGACTCCTCGTGATCGTCTCCGAGCTGGTGACGAACGCCGTCAAACACGCCGCGCTGCTCTCGCCCACGCTCGCCGTCGAGGTCGCCGTCGGAGCCGAGTGGGTGCGCATCTCGGTGGAGGACAGCCACCCCTACCGCCCGACCGCCCTGGAGACCGACCACGGCCGGCTCGGCGGCCGTGGACTGCTCCTGGTGCGTGAGATCACCCTGGAGGCGGGTGGGGTCTGCGACGTCGAGCACACCGCGAGCGGCGGCAAGGTGATCTGGGCCGCCCTGCCGCTCAAACCCGTACATCTGAACTAGGGGTCAGAGGCTGCCGTTCACCAGTCCGCGGACGGACCCGTCAGCTCCCTGACCGCCGGACGGGCCGCGTCCAGGACCGTCATGAACCACGAGGAGAAGGGGTCCTTCGCATGCCGCTCCGCCAGCTCGGCCGGGGTCACGAACGCGGTGTCCCCGACCTCCTCCGGGTCCGGCCGCAGCGAGGCCTGCACCAGCCCGACGAACAGATGGTTGTACTCCTGCTCCACCAGGCCCGAGTCCGGGTCCGGGTGGTTGTAGCGGACCGTGCCCGCCTCGCCGAGCAGCATCGGGGAGACGCCCAGCTCCTCGTGCGTCCGCCGCGCGGCCGCCGCGAAGGGGGACTCGCCCGGGTAGGGGTGGCCGCAGCAGGTGTTCGACCAGACGCCGGGGGAGTGGTACTTGCCGAGGGCGCGCTGCTGGAGCAGCAGCCGCCCGCGCTCGTCGAAGAGGAAGACGGAGAACGCCCGGTGCAGCTGTCCGGGTGGTTGATGGGCGGCGAGCTTCTCCGCCGTGCCGATCGTGTTGCCGTCCTCGTCGACCAGTTCCAGCAGGATCGCTTCCGTGGTGCCGTTCTGTGAACTGTGCATCGCGGTGGCAGGTGTGATCGGCATGCGCATCCTTCGCTTCGTTCTTCGAGTCTCAAGTCTGCCGCACGAAACCGGCGCTCCCGGGACTTCGCGTCAACCCGCATGTCCTACCCCGCAACACCGCCACGGGACACCCAACACCCGTGTGTCAGACGCCGAAAGCGGCCGGATACCTGATGGTGCCGGACGCCACGGGCCGGGCACCGTCCAGGATCAGGGCCATCATCGCTTCGTCCGGTACATCGAAACCGGGCCGGATGCCGTACTCGGACGCACGTACGAATCCGAAGCGCGGGTAGTACTCGGGATGCCCCAGGACGAGCACGAGCCGCTCCCCACGCGCGCGTGCCGCCTCCAGCGCCGCGCGGACGACCGCCGCTCCCGCCCCCCGCCGCTGCTGGGCCGGCAGCACCGCGACGGGGGCCAGCGCCAGCGCCGGCACCTCGTCGACCCGGCAACGGGTGATCAGCGCGTACGCCGCGACCGTGCCGTCCGGCGCCTCGGCCACGTACGACAGCCCGGGCAGCCACGCCTCGGCGTCCTCACGCAAGGCGTCCACCAGCTTCGCCTCCGCGTCGGTCTCGAAGGCGGCGGCGTTGGCGGCGTACACCCCGGCCCGGTCGGCGGACGTCTCCGGTCGCGTGGTCCAGTCGGTGGTCAGTGGCACAGCTTCGCCTCGTGTTCCGCGTGGCCGACGGGCTCCAGCTGGAAGGTGCAGTGCTCGACGTCGAAGTGGTCGCCGATGCAGCCCTGGAGCTCGTGCAGCATCTTCTCGTGGCCGATGGAGTCCAGGGTGTCCGAGCCGACCACCACATGGGCGGAGAGCACCGGCATCCCGGAGGTGATGGTCCAGGCGTGCAGATCGTGGACGTCCTCCACACCCGGCAGCGCCAGTATGTGGGCCCGCACCTCGGCCATGTCGACGTTTTTCGGAGCCGCCTCCAGCAGCACGTCGAGGGTCTCGCGCAGCAGTTTCACCGTACGCGGGACGATCATCAGACCGATGACCAGTGAGGCGATCGGGTCTGCGGCCTCCCAGCCGGTGAGCAGGATCACCGTCGCGGAGATGATCACCGCCAGCGAGCCGAGCGCGTCCGCGGCCACCTCCAGGAAGGCCCCCCGTACGTTCAGGCTCTCCTTCTGGCCCCGCATCAGCAGGGTCAGCGAGATCATGTTCGCCACCAGGCCGATCGCGCCGAACACGACGGTCAGTCCGCCCTCGGTCCCGACGGGCGTCATGAAGCGCTGGATCGCCTCGTACAGGACGTACCCGCCGACGCCGAGCAGCAGCAGACAGTTGGCGAGCGCCGCGAGTATCTCGGCGCGGGCGTAACCGAACGTGCGGTTGCCGCTCGGCGGGCGGTTCGCGAAGTGGATCGCGAGGAGCGCCATGCCCAGGCCCACCGCGTCCGTCGCCATGTGCGCCGCGTCCGCGATGAGCGCCAGCGAATCGGCGAGAACACCGCCGACGATCTCGACCACCATGACGGTGAGCGTGATGGACAGCGCGATCCGCAGCCTGCCGAGGTACGCCGCTGCCGCCGTACCACTGGTCGGCCCGTGGTGCGCGTGCCCGTGATCGTGCCCAGCCCCCATGGAGCCCGCCCTTCTTACGTTCATGTGTTCGGCCTCGGGATCACAGTGAACTACGGGCGGGGGGTATCCGGCAACGCGGCACTGAACACCGTTGTCATGTGCTCTGACCTGCGGAAATGATCCGCAGGTCAGAGCGTCGCGATGATCGGGGGCGGTCAGCGGCCGTGGTGCAGCCGCCAGCCCGCCCAGGCCGACTCGACCATCTCGGGCACCCCGCGCCGTGCCGTCCAGCCGAGCTCCCGCGCGGCGAGCGCGGCCGAGGCGACCGCGCGCGGCGCGTCGCCGGGACGACGCGGCTCGACGAGCGCGGGCCGGCGGTCGCCGGTCACCTCGCCGATCAGGGTGATCAGTTCGCGGACCGAAACGCCTTCGCCGCGGCCGATGTTCACGGTCAGGTCGCCCGAGACACCTTCGGCGGTGAGGCGGCGGGCCGCCGCGAGGTGCGCGTCGCCGAGGTCGGCGACATGGATGTAGTCACGGACGCAGGTGCCGTCCGGGGTCGGGTAGTCGTCGCCGAAGATCCGCGGGGGCTCGTCACGGGTGAGGCGGTCGAAGATCATCGGGACGACGTTGAAGACCCCGGTGTCGGCCAGCGCCGGTTCCGCCGCGCCCGCCACGTTGAAGTAGCGCAGACAGACGGTCGCGATGCCGTGCGCCCGGCCGGCCGCCCGGACCAGCCACTCACCGGCCAGCTTGGTCTCGCCGTACGGACTCATCGGGGCGCACGCGGTGTCCTCGGTGATCAGATCCACGTCCGGATTGCCGTAGACGGCGGCGGAGGAGGAGAAGACGAAGCGCTGCACACCGGCTCCGGCGGCCGCCTCCAGGAGGGTCGCGAGGCCGCCGAGGTTGTCCTGGTAGTAACGGGTGGGCTGGGCGACGGATTCGCCGACCTGCTTGCGGGCCGCGAGGTGCACGATGCCGGCCACCGTGTGCTCGGCGAGGACGCGCTTCAGCAGGTCGCCGTCCAGGGCGGACCCCTGGACGAGGGGGATGCCCTCGGGCAGGCGGCCCCGGACCCCCGTCGAGAGGTCGTCCAGCGCGAGCACCTGTTCCCCGGCGTCGGTCATGACCTTCGCCACGTGTGCGCCGATGTATCCCGCCCCGCCTGTGATCAGCCATGTCATGGGGCCACCTTATTCGGGGCCGGGTTGTGCCCATTCGCCGTAGAAGGTGTGCGGTGTCGGCGGGTGCGGCGTCGATCGTGGCTGGTCACGCGGCTCCCCGAGGTCCTTGAGAGGCGCTGGTCGCGGCCTCCGAACGGAGAAGCACCCACCCCTATGCACTCTTTGAACCGATATAAGGACCGGAGTTTGTGGCACAACCCCCAAATCACCGATGATGATCGCTGCAGAGGGCCGACGGCGCCGGCATGTGGAACTGATCGGGCCATGAACGGGCGGTGAACGCCTCCTTCTCTTCATCCGATAACCTCTGCCGACACGCCGCCGGGTCGTAGCGGGCCGGGGCGCCTTCCCACCACGCACATGTCCGGCGCGGTCGCGCCGGCACCCAGGGAGTGAGTTCGTCTGTCGACCGCCATCCTCACCGGTCAGCCGGTCCCCGGATCGTCGCTGGAGGGCGATCTGCGGTCGCTCGGCTTCGACGTGCGGGTCGCCCCCAACGCCGGTGACGCCGAGACGCTCCTGGCGACGGTGCCCGCCGGCGGGCGGGTCGCGATCGTCGACGCCCGCTTCGTGGGCCATGTGCACGCGCTGCGCCTGGGACTCACCGACCCCCGCTTCGAGGCCGCCGCCCTGCCCGGCGCCATGACCGTGCAACCCGCCGCCCGCCAGGCCCTGACCCGGGCGCTGGCCCGCGAGAGCTCGGCGGCGAGCGGCGGCACCGCGCTCGCCGTGGACAACCTCGCCGACCGTGTCGTGGCTGCCCTCTACGCCGACGGCGTCACCCCGTACCGGCCCGAGCTCGGCACCCTGGTCGCCGTCGTCCCCGCCGACCCGCAGGCCCGCAACGAGGCCCGCCAGGCGGTCGCCGCCGTCGACGACGAGGCCGTACGGCTGCGCACGGCGGTGAAGTCCCGTGACGGCTTCTTCACCACCTACTGCATCAGCCCGTACTCCCGTTACCTCGCCCGCTGGTGCGCCCGCCGGGGCCTGACCCCGAACCAGGTCACCACGGCCTCGCTGATCACCGCCCTGATCGCGGCGGGGTGCGCGGCCACCGGCACCCGCGGCGGCTTCGTCGCGGCCGGCCTGCTGCTGATCTTCTCCTTCGTCCTGGACTGCACCGACGGCCAGCTGGCCCGCTACTCCCTGCAGTACTCGACGCTCGGCGCCTGGCTCGACGCCACCTTCGACCGCGCCAAGGAGTACGCCTACTACGCGGGCCTCGCCCTCGGAGCCGCCCGCGGCGGCGACGACGTGTGGGCGCTCGCCCTCGGCGCGATGATCCTGCAGACCTGCCGTCACGTCGTCGACTTCTCCTTCAACGAGGCGAACCACGACGCCACCGCCAACACCAGCCCCACCGCCGCCCTCTCCGACAAGCTCGACAGCGTCGGCTGGACGGTCTGGCTGCGGCGGATGATCGTGCTGCCGATCGGCGAGCGCTGGGCGATGATCGCCGTCCTCACGGCCGTCACCACGCCGCGCATCACCTTCTACGCGCTGCTCATCGGCTGCGCGTTCGCCGCGACGTACACCACGGCGGGGCGGGTACTGCGGTCGTTGACCCGCAAGGCGCGGCGCACGGACCGGGCCGCGCAGGCCCTCGCCGACCTCACGGACAGCGGGCCGCTCGTCGAGATGCTGGCACCCGTCCTCCGGGGCAGGCCGCGAAAGACGGCGCCGCTCAGCGCGGCCCTCGCAGCCGTGGCCGTGGTGACCGCGGCCTGGGTCTGGGGCCCAGCCTGGCAGGTCGTCCTCCTGGCCGGCCTGTACGTACTGCTGTCGGCGGAAGCCGTCACGCACCCCCTCAAGGGCCCCCTCGACTGGCTGATCCCCCCGCTCTTCCGCGCCGCCGAATACTGCACCGTCCTGGTGCTGGCGGCCAAAGCGGATGTGAACGGGGCGCTTCCAGCGGCTTTCGGGCTGGTGGGCGCGGTCGCCTACCATCACTACGACACGGTGTACCGCATCCGCGGCGACGCCGGCGCGCCACCGCGGTGGCTGGTGCGGGCGATCGGCGGTCACGAAGGCAGGACCCTGCTGGTCACCGTCCTGGCCGCGCTGCTCGCGCCCACAGAGTTCAAGGTCGCGCTCACGGCTCTCGCCGTGGCCGTGGCACTGCTGGTGCTTCTCGAGAGCATCCGCTTCTGGGTGACCGCCCATAAAACCGGCGCACCCGCCGTACACGATGAAGGAGAACCCGCATGATCGGCCTCGTGCTGGCGGCCGGCGCCGGACGGCGTCTTCGCCCCTACACCGACACCCTCCCCAAGGCACTGGTGCCGGTAGGACCCGAAGGGTCCGTCGAGGGAGACGCGGAGAGCCTCACCGTCCTCGACCTCACCCTCGGCAACTTCGCCGAGATCGGCCTGACCGAGGTCGCGATCATCGTCGGGTACCGCAAGGAGGCCGTGTACGAGCGCCGCGAGGCGCTGGAGCAGAAGTACGGCGTCAAGATCACCCTGATCGACAACGACAAGGCCGAGGAGTGGAACAACGCCTACTCCCTGTGGTGCGGCCGTGATGCCATCAAGCACTCGGTGATCCTCGCCAACGGCGACACCGTGCACCCGGTCTCCGTCGAGAAGACCCTGCTCGCCGCCCGCGGCGACGGCAAGAAGATCATCCTCGCCCTCGACACGGTGAAGTCCCTCGCCGACGAGGAGATGAAGGTCGTCGTCGGCCCCGAGGGCTCCATGACGAAGATCACCAAGCTGATGGACCCGGCCGAGGCGACCGGTGAGTACATCGGCGTCACCCTCATCGAGGGCGAGGCCGCCGACGAGCTGGCCGACGCCCTGAAGACGGTCTTCGAGACGGACCCGCAGCAGTTCTACGAGCACGGCTACCAGGAGCTCGTGAACCGCGGCTTCCGCATCGACGTGGCCCCCATCGGCGACGTCAAGTGGGTCGAGATCGACAACCACGAGGACCTCGCCAAGGGACGCGTGATCGCGTGCCAGTACTGACGAGGCTCATCCCCTCGCCGATCGTCGTGGACATCCGTCCCGGCGCGCTCGATGACCTGGCGACGATCCTGTCGGACCAGCGCATCGCGCCGTCGGGCCGGATGGCCTTCGCGATCAGCGGCGGCTCCGGGCGCGCGCTGCGCGACCGGTTCGCCCCCGCACTGCCGGAGGCGGACTGGTTCTGCGACGCCGACGGCACCATCGACGGCGCCGTACGGCTCGCCGACTCGATCAAGAAGGGCGGTCACTACGACGCCGTGGTCGGGCTCGGCGGCGGCAAGGTCATCGACTGCGCCAAGTACGCCGCCGCGCGGGTCGGGCTGCCGCTGGTCGCCGTCGCCACGAACCTCGCCAACGACGGGCTGTGCTCCCCGGTCGCCACGCTCGACAACGACGCGGGCCGCGGCTCCTACGGTGTGCCCAACCCGATCGGGATCATCATCGACCTGGATGTCATCCGGGAGGCCCCGGTGCGCTTCGTGCGGGCCGGCATCGGCGATGTGATCTGCAAGATCTCCGCCGTGGCCGACTGGGAGCTGTCCAGCCGCGAGACCGGCGAGAAGGTCGACGGGCTGGCCGCAGCCATGGCCCGCCAGGCCGCCGAGGCCGTGCTCCGCCACCCCGGTGGTGTCGGCGACGACGACTTCCTGACGACCCTGTCAGAGTCCCTCGTCCTGTGCGGGATCTCCATGTCCGTGGCCGGTGACAGCCGTCCCGCCTCGGGCGCCTGCCACGAGATCAGCCACGCCTTCGACCTGAGCTTCCCCAAGCGCAACGCCCTGCACGGCGAACAGTGCGGCCTCGGCGGCGCGTTCGCCATGTTCCTGCGGGGCAACCACGAGATGGCCGGCCAGATGACCGACGTCCTGCGGCACCACGGCCTCCCGGTCCTGCCGGACGAGATCGGCTTCACGATCGACGAGTTCGTCCAGGTCGTGAAGTTCGCCCCGCAGACCCGGCCGGGCCGCTACACCATTCTCGAGCACCTCGAACTGAGCACCGAACAGATCAAGGACGCATACGCCGACTATGCCAAAGCCATCGGTAGCTGAACTCCGCCCGGTCGTTCACCCCCCGGGTGTGAAGGACCGCCGGAGCGGCGAGCACTGGGCCGGCCGGCTCTACATGCGCGAGATCTCCCTGCGCATCGACCGGCACCTGGTGAACACCCGGGTCTCGCCCAACCAGCTGACCTACCTGATGACCGTCTTCGGCGTCCTCGCCGCCCCGGCCCTGCTGCTGCCGGGCATCCCGGGCGCCGTCCTCGGCGTGCTGATGGTCCAGCTGTACCTGCTCCTCGACTGCGTCGACGGCGAGATCGCCCGCTGGCGCAAGCAGTTCTCCATGGCCGGTGTCTACGTCGACCGCGTCGGCGCCTACCTGTGCGACGCGGCCGTGCTCGTCGGCTTCGGGCTGCGCGCCGCGGACCTGTGGGGCACCGGGCGGATCGACTGGCTGTGGGCGTTCCTCGGCACCCTCGCCGCCCTCGGCGCGATCCTGATCAAGGCCGAGACCGACCTCGTCGGTGTCGCCCGGCACCAGACCGGCAAGCCGCCGGTCCAGGAGTCGGCCTCCGAGCCGCGCTCCTCCGGCATGGCACTGGCCCGCAAGGCCGCCGCCGCGCTGAAGTTCCACCGGCTGATCCTCGGCGTCGAGGCGTCCCTGCTGATCCTGGTCCTCGCGGTCCTGGACACGGTCCGGGGCGACCTCTTCTTCTCCCGGCTCGGCGTCGCCGTACTCGCCGGAATCGCGCTGCTCCAGACACTGCTGCACCTGGTGTCCATCCTCGTTTCCAGCAGGCTGAAGTGAGCAGCGGCATGAAGGTCGGCGCGGTGATCATCACCATGGGCAATCGCCCGGACGAACTCCGCGCCCTCCTCGACTCGGTCGCCAAGCAGGAGGGCGACCGGGTCGAGGCGGTCGTCGTCGGCAACGGCTCGCCCGTCCCGGACGTCCCCGAGGGCGTACGGACGGTCGAACTGCCGGAGAACCTCGGTATCCCCGGCGGCCGGAACACAGGCATAGAGGCGTTCGGCCCCAGCGGCCGGGACGTCGACGTGCTCCTCTTCCTCGACGACGACGGCCTGCTCGCCCACCACGACACCGCCGAACTGTGCCGCCGGGCCTTCGCGGACGACCCGAGGCTCGGCATCGTCAGTTTCCGCATCGCCGACCCCGACACCGGCGAGACCCAGCGGCGCCACGTGCCCCGGCTGCGGGCCGCCGACCCTATGCGCTCCTCCCGGGTCACCACCTTCCTCGGGGGCGCCAACGCCGTACGCACCCAGGTCTTCGCCGAAGTCGGCGGACTCCCCGACGCGTTCTTCTACGCGCACGAGGAAACCGACCTGGCATGGCGGGCCCTCGACGCGGGCTGGATGATCGACTACCGGTCCGACATGGTGCTGAACCACCCCACGACCGCGCCCTCCCGGCACGCGGTCTACCACCGCATGGTCGCGCGCAACCGCGTCTGGCTCGCGCGCCGCAACCTCCCGGTCCTCCTCGTACCGGTCTACCTCGGTGTCTGGTTGCTCCTGACCCTCCTCCGCAAGCCCTCCGGCCCGGCCCTGAAGGCCTGGTTCGGCGGCTTCAAGGAGGGCTGGACGAGCCCCTGCGGCCCCCGCCGGCCCATGAAGTGGCGTACGGTGTGGCGCCTGACCAGGCTGGGCCGACCTCCCGTCATCTGACAAGCTCGATATCTGAGAGCATTCGGCGGTACCCGGTCCCAGGTTTCTGCCTCGGCCCGACCAGGCTGCGCACTTTTGAGGACGAAAGTTTCCATTTGTGAGTGAGACAACGCATGACGGCAGGCTCGCGGTGAGCGACCGTCCGTCGCCCGACGACGGGCTCTCCGCGACGGAACTGGCCGCCAAGTACGGACTCGCCGTGAGCGGCGCCCGGCCCGGACTCGCCGAGTACGTCCGCCATATGTGGGGACGGCGCCACTTCATCCTCGCCTTCTCCCAGGCGAAGCTCACCGCGCAGTACAGCCAGGCCAAGCTCGGCCAGCTGTGGCAGGTGGCCACCCCGCTGCTCAACGCGCTGGTGTACTTCCTGATCTTCGGTCTGATCCTGAACGCCGACCGGGGCATGTCGCGCGAGGTGTACATCCCGTTCCTGGTCACGGGTGTGTTCGTGTTCACCTTCACCCAGAGCTCGGTGATGGCGGGCGTCCGCGCGATCGCCGGCAACCTGGGCCTGGTGCGCGCCCTGCACTTCCCGCGCGCCTCGCTGCCCATCTCGTTCGCGCTCCAGCAGCTCCAGCAGCTGCTGTTCTCGATGATCGTGCTCTTCGTCGTAGCGGTCGGGTTCGGAAGCTACCCGCGGCTGTCCTGGCTGCTGATCCTCCCCGTGCTGGTCCTGCAGTTCCTGTTCAACACCGGCCTCGCGCTGATCATGGCCCGCATGGGTTCCAAGACCCCGGACCTCGCGCAGCTGATGCCGTTCGTGATGAGGACCTGGATGTACGCCTCCGGCGTCATGTTCTCCATCCCGGTGATGCTCGCCGACCACCCCAAGTGGATCGCCGACATCCTCCAGTGGAACCCGGCGGCGATCTACATGGACCTGATGCGCTTCGCGCTGATCGACGGTTACGGCTCCGAGAACCTGCCCCCGCACGTGTGGGCGGTCGCCGGTGGCTGGGCCGCGCTGGTCGCGCTCGGCGGCTTCGTGTACTTCTGGAAGGCGGAGGAGAGGTACGGCCGTGGCTGAGTCACACATCCCCACCGTCATCGCGGACGAATTGCACATCGTCTACCGCGTCAACGGCGCCAAGACCGGCAAGGGCAGCGCCACCGCCGCGCTCAGCCGCATCGTCAAGCGCGGTGAGGAGCGCGGCGTCCGCAAGGTGCACGCCGTCAAGGGCGTCTCCTTCATCGCCTATCGCGGCGAGGCCATCGGTCTGATCGGCTCCAACGGTTCCGGCAAGTCCACCCTGCTGCGCGCCATCGCCGGCCTCCTCCCCGCCGAGCGGGGCAAGGTCTTCACCGACGGCCAGCCCTCCCTGCTCGGCGTCAACGCGGCCCTGATGAACGACCTCACGGGCGAGCGGAACGTCATATTGGGCGGGCTCGCGATGGGTATGTCCCGCGAGCAGATCAGGGAGCGTTACCAGTCGATCGTCGACTTCTCGGGCATCAACGAGAAGGGCGACTTCATCACCCTGCCGATGCGGACCTACTCCTCCGGCATGGCGGCCCGCCTGCGCTTCTCCATCGCGGCGGCCAAGGACCACGACGTCCTGATGATCGACGAGGCCCTCGCCACCGGTGACCGCAGCTTCCAGAAGCGTTCCGAGGCCCGCATCCGTGAACTGCGCAAGGAGGCCGGCACGGTCTTCCTGGTCAGCCACAACAACAAGTCGATCCGGGACACCTGCGACCGCGTCCTGTGGCTGGAACGCGGTGAGCTGCGCATGGACGGCGCCACCGACGAGGTCCTGAAGGAATACGAGAAGTTCACGGGCAAGTAGCCGGATCTGCCCCGGGCCCCGCCGGAACTGCTCCGGCGGGGCCCGGCGTCTGCGAGGGAGACCGGGGACCGGCGTCCGTAAAGGAAACGCCAACTCCGGCAAGGAAGCGTCAACTCCGGCCGCCCATAGGAATCTTGGGGGCAATCGGTGCGTTCTTGTGATGTGCAGGACACCCCGACGGAGCATGGTGCGTTGTACAACGTAAGCTATACCGGTGCCGAATCGCGGCAAGTGGGTCCATAATGCGCGACATCCGGCATCAGCCGCAGACGCCGACCGCTGGGCGGCGTGTCCGAAATAGTGGGTATTGAGTCGGCAGTGTAGAACGGGAGATGTGACGGCCATGGCTACGGAGACTCCCCTGCTCGACGACGCTTCCGCCGTTCTGGCGCCGGGTGACGGGCGGTGACGGAAGCCGGGACGGCGCGCACCGGCGACCCGGAGCGCGACACCCTCGACAAGGCCGGCGCCGAGAACTTTCCCGTCGCGCCGTTCTTCCTGCCCCGGGCCTGGCGCGACGACCTGATGGCCGTCTACGGCTTCGCCCGCCTCGTCGACGACATCGGCGACGGCGACCTCGCCCCCGGCGGTGCCGACGCCCGCCTGCTGGGCGTCTGCCCGCAGGACGCCGACGACCGGCTCCTCCTCCTCGACGCCTTCGAGGCCGACCTCCGCAAGGTCTTCGACGCCACCCCCGGCCACCCACTGCTGCGCAGACTCCGGCACACCGTCCGCCGCCACCGCCTCACCCCCGAGCCGTTCCTCGCGCTGATCGCCGCCAACCGCCAGGACCAGCTGGTCAAGCGGTACGAGACCTACGACGACCTGGTCGCCTACTGCGAGCTGTCCGCCAACCCGGTCGGCCACCTGGTCCTCGCCGTCACCGGCTCCACCACCCCCGAACGGGTCCGGTACTCCGACGCGATCTGCACCGCGCTGCAGATCGTCGAACACCTCCAGGACGTGGCCGAGGACCTGGGCCACGACCGCGTCTATCTGCCCGCCGAGGATCTGAAGCGCTTCCACGTCCAGGAGGCGGATCTCGCCGCGCCCACAGCGGGCGCATCGGTGCGCGCACTGGTCGCGTACGAGGCGGAACGCGCCCGAAATCTCCTGAATGAGGGCACCCCCCTCGTGGGTAGCGTCCACGGCAGGCTGAGGTTGCTCCTCGCCGGGTTCGTGGCGGGAGGAAGGGCGGCCGTCCACGCGATCGCCGCCGCCGAGTTCGACGTACTTCCCGGCCCGCCCAAGCCCGGCAAGCTCCGGCTGCTGCGCGAGGTGGGCGCGACCCTGCGAGGAGAGGGGTGATCCGGACCGTGGAGTCGGAACCACACGCGTCCGCACCGGTACTCGCCGCCTACAGCTACTGCGAGGCTGTCACCGGGCGGCAGGCCCGCAACTTCGCCTACGGCATCAGGCTGCTGCCGACGCCCAAGCGCCGCGCGATGTCCGCGCTGTACGCGTTCTCCCGGCGTGTCGACGACATCGGTGACGGCGCGCTCGCCGTCGAGGTCAAGACGGCCCGGCTGGAGGAGACCAGAGCCCTGCTCACCCGGGTCCGGGGCGGCTCCGTCGACGAGGACGACACGGACCCCGTCGCGGTGGCCCTCGCCCACGCCGGGGTGACCTTCCCGATCCCGCTCGACGCCCTCGACGAACTCATCGACGGCGTCCTGAAGGACGTACGCGGCGAGACCTACGAGACCTGGGACGACCTGAAGGGCTACTGCCGCTGCGTCGCCGGCACCATCGGCCGGCTCTCGCTCGGCGTCTTCGGCACGGAACCGGGCGCGCGCGGTGCGGAACGCGCGCCGGAGTACGCCGACACCCTCGGGCTGGCGCTCCAACTGACCAACATCCTCAGGGACGTCCGGGAGGACGCGGAGGGCGGGCGCACCTATCTCCCCGCCGACGACCTCGCGAAATTCGGCTGCTCGGCCGGGTTCGCCGGGCCGCTCCCGCCGGCCGACTCCGACTTCGCGGGTCTGGTGCACTTCGAGGTGCGCCGGGCCCGCGCCCTCTTCGCCGAGGGCTACCGGCTGCTGCCGATGCTGGACCGGCGCAGCGGTGCCTGTGTCGCCGCCATGGCCGGCATCTACCGGCGGCTGCTCGACCGCATCGAGCGCGAGCCGGAGGCCGTGCTGCGTGGCCGGGTCTCGCTGCCCGGCCGCGAGAAGGCCTACGTCGCCGTGCGCGGCCTCTCCGGTCTGGACGCCCGCCATGTGTCGCGCCGTACCGTCAGGAGGCGCGTGTGATGGACAATCTGGGCCAAGGTGAACCCATCGGGGAAAAGTGGTACGCAACCCTCCGCGTCACGAGGGCGTCCCTGACTGCGACGGTCTGCCGCAGACCGGTTCAGCACCTCGGCGGACCGGCAGGGGAGGGTGCACGATGACCGACGGCGCACAGTCCGAGGGACTGCTGGACGCGGACAGTACGGGCCGCCCCGGGAGCACGGCCGTGGTGGTCGGCGGGGGTCTTGCGGGCATCACCGCCGCGCTCTCCCTCGCCGACGCCGGCGTACGGGTCACTCTCCTGGAAGGGCGGCCACGCCTCGGCGGGCTCGCCTTCTCCTTCCAGCGCGGCGAGCTGACCGTGGACAACGGACAGCACGTGTACATGCGTTGCTGCACCGCCTACCGCTGGTTTCTCGACCGCGTCGACGGGGCCGCGCTGGCGCCCTTGCAGGACCGGCTCGACGTACCGGTGCTCGATGCCGAGGGCAGGCCCGGGCGACGGCTGGGCAGACTGCGGCGTGACGCGCTGCCCGTACCCCTGCATCTCGGGCGCAGCCTGGCCACCTACCCGCATCTCTCGCTCGCCGAGCGCGCAGGAGTGGGCCGGGCCGCACTGGCGCTCAAGGCGCTCGACCTCGCGGATCCGGCGCTGGACGAACGGGACTTCGGCGGCTGGCTGACCGCGCACGGTCAGTCGGCGCGTGCCGTCGAGGCGCTGTGGGACCTCGTGGGGGTCGCCACCCTCAACGCGGTGGCCCAGGACGCTTCCCTCGGGCTCGCCGCGATGGTGTTCAAGACCGGTCTGCTGTCCGAACCCGGCGCCGCCGACATCGGCTGGGCCCATGTCCCGCTGGGCGAACTGCACGACCGGCTGGCCCGCAAGGCGCTCGACTCGGCGGGCGTGCGTACCGGACTCCGAACCCGCGTCACCTCCATCTCCCCTCAGCAGAACGGGAATTGGAAGGTCGAGGTACCCGGCGAGAGCTTCGACGTCGACGCGGTCGTCCTCGCCGTGCCGCAGCGCGAGGCGCACGATCTGCTGCCCGAGGGCGCCCTCGAGAACCCCGGGCGGCTGCTGGAGATCGGCACCGCGCCCATCCTCAACGTCCATGTGGTGTACGACCGGAAGGTGCTTCAGCGGCCGTTCTTCGCGGCGCTCGGCTCCCCCGTGCAGTGGGTCTTCGACCGGACCGAGGCGTCCGGGCTGCGCGCGGGCCAGTACCTGGCGCTGTCGCAGTCGGCCGCGCAGGACGAGATCGACGAGCCCGTCTCCGCGCTGCGCGAGCGGTATCTGCCCGAGCTGGAGAGGCTGCTGCCCGCCGCGCGCGGCGCGGCGGTGACGGACTTCTTCGTGACCCGGGAGCGCACCGCGACGTTCGCTCCCACCCCCGGCGTCGGACGGCTCAGGCCCGGCGCCCGCACCAAGGCCCCCGGCCTGTACCTGGCCGGAGCGTGGACCGCCACCGGGTGGCCCGCGACCATGGAGAGTGCGGTCCGCAGCGGCATCAGTGCGGCGGACGCCGCGCTCGGTGCCCTGGGCCGGCCCCGAGACCACCTCTTCGGTTACGAGGAGGCAGCGTGACGCTCGAAACGCACCGGACCGGTTCCCGCACTCCCGGCACCGCGAACACTTCGACAACTGGAGAGACTGTGCCCACTGTGCCCCCGGCCGCGACGGCCGCTGCGAGGACCGCGGTGGACGTGACCGCGCTCCTGGAGCGCGGGCGGACCCTGGCCACCCCCGTGCTGCGGGCGGCCGTCGATCGGCTGGCGCCCCCCATGGACACGGTCGCCGCCTATCACTTCGGCTGGATCGACGCCCACGGCAATCCGGCCGACGGCGACGGCGGCAAAGCCGTACGCCCCGCACTCGCCGTCATGTCCGCCGAGGTCGCCGGCGCCGCACCCGAGGCCGGTATCCCCGGTGCGGTCGCGGTGGAGCTGGTGCACAACTTCTCGCTGCTGCACGACGACCTGATGGACGGCGACGAACAGCGCCGCCACCGCGACACCGTCTGGAAGGTGCACGGACCCGCCCAGGCCATTCTTGTCGGCGACGCCCTGATGGTGCTCGCCAACGAGATCCTCCTCGAACTCGGCACCGCCGAGGCGGCCCGCGCCACCCGACGCATCACCACCGCGACCCGCGCGCTCATCGACGGGCAGGCCCAGGACATCTCCTACGAGCACCGCGAGCGGGTCACCGTCGAGGAGTGCCTGGAGATGGAGGGCAACAAGACCGGCGCCCTCCTCGCCTGTGCCTGCTCCATCGGCGCCGTCCTCGGGGGCGCGGACGACCGCACCGCCGACACACTGGAGAAGTACGGCTACCACCTCGGCCTCGCCTTCCAGGCCGTCGACGACCTGCTGGGCATCTGGGGCGACCCGGTCTCCACGGGCAAGCAGACCTGGAGCGACCTGCGCCAGCGCAAGAAGTCCCTGCCGGTCGTGGCCGCGCTCGCGGCGGGCGGCCCGGCCTCCGAGCGGCTCGGTGAACTCCTCGCCGCCGACGCCAAGGCCAGCGACTTCGAGAACTTCTCCGAGGAGGAGTTCGCCGCGCGCGCCGCCCTCATCGAGGAGGCGGGCGGCCGGGAGTGGACCGCCGGCGAGGCGCGCCGCCAGCACACGATCGCGATCGAGGCGCTGGACTCGATCAGGATGCCCGACCATGTGCGGGACCAGTTCGCGGCGCTCGCCGACTTCGTCGTCGTACGGAAGAGATGAGAGCCATCCCCCAGGAGTCGACCGTCATCGGTCGAATAGGCCTCGCGTAGTCGCCGGCCGGTGCTCAGTCACCGGACATCGCACCGGCCGACGGCTGACCCACCGCAGAGAGATCCGTCCACTGCACGAAGGGGAAGCCATGACAGCGACGACCGACGGAAGCACCGGGGCTCTGCCGCCCCACGCTGCCGCGGGGCGGCAGAGGGCGGCGGCAGGGGTCCAGGATGCCGCCGCCCTCGCCATACGGCGCTCCACCGACTATCTGCTCGCGCGACAGGACGCCCAGGGCTGGTGGAAGGGCGACCTGGAGACCAACGTCACCATGGACGCCGAGGACCTGCTGCTCCGTCAGTTCCTGGGCATCCGCGACGAGAAGACCACGCGGGCGGCCGCGCTGTTCATCCGCGGCGGGCAACGCCCCGACGGTACCTGGGCCACCTTCTACGGCGGGCCGTCCGACCTCTCCGCCACCATCGAGGCGTACGTCGCGCTGCGGCTGGCCGGGGACGACCCGGCCGAGCCGCACATGGCGAGGACGTCGGCGTGGGTCCGGGAGCGCGGCGGGATCGCCGCCGCCCGGGTCTTCACCCGGATCTGGCTGGCGCTGTTCGGCTGGTGGAAGTGGGACGACCTGCCGGAGATGCCGCCGGAGATCATCTACTTCCCGAAGTGGATGCCGCTCAACATCTACGACTTCGGGTGCTGGGCCCGCCAGACGATCGTCCCGCTGACCGTCGTCTCGGCGAAGCGCCCGGTGCGGCCCGCGCCGTTCCCGCTGGACGAGCTGCACACCGACCCGGGCCGGCCGAACCCGCCCGGGCCCCTTGATCCGCTGGGGAGCTGGGAAGGCGCCTTCCAGCGGCTCGACAGACTTCTGCACGGCTACCACAAGGTCGCACTGAAGCGGCTGCGCAAGGCCGCCATGAACAGTGCGGCCCGCTGGATCGTCGAGCGGCAGGAGAACGACGGCTGCTGGGGCGGTATCCAGCCGCCGGCCGTGTACTCGGTCATCGCCCTGCACCTGCTCGGCTACGACCTCCAACACCCCGTGATGCGCGCCGGGTTGGAGTCCCTCGACCGCTTCGCCGTATGGCGCGAGGACGGCTCCCGGATGATCGAGGCCTGCCAGTCGCCGGTGTGGGACACCTGCCTCGCCACCATCGCGCTCGCCGACGCGGGCCTGCCCGCCGACCATCCCCAACTCGTCAAGGCCGCCGACTGGATGCTCGGCGAGGAGATCGTCCGGCCCGGTGACTGGGCCGTCAAGCGTCCCCAACTGCCGCCGGGCGGCTGGGCGTTCGAGTTCCACAACGACAACTACCCCGACATCGACGACACCGCCGAGGTCGTCCTCGCGCTGCGCAGAGTCAGGCACCAGGAGCCGGAGCGCGTCGAGAAGGCCATCCGGCGCGGGGTGCGCTGGAGCCTCGGTATGCAGTCGAGGAGCGGGGCCTGGGCCGCCTTCGACGTCGACAACACCAGCCCGTTCCCCAACCGGCTGCCGTTCTGCGACTTCGGCGAGGTCATCGACCCGCCGTCCGCCGACGTCACCGCCCATATGGTGGAGATGCTCGCCGTCGAGGGCCTCTCCCACCACCCGCGCACGCGGCGCGCCATCGAGTGGCTGCTCGCCGAACAGGAGCCGAACGGCTCGTGGTTCGGGCGCTGGGGCGTCAACTACGTCTACGGAACCGGGTCGGTGGTCCCCGCGCTGACGGCCGCCGGACTGCCCGCCGCGCACCCCGCGATCCGCCGGGCCGTGGCCTGGCTGGAGACCGTGCAGAACGACGACGGCGGCTGGGGCGAGGATCTGCGCTCCTATCCCGACGCCGCCGAATGGGGCGGCAAGGGCGCCTCCACCGCCTCCCAGACCGCGTGGGCGCTGCTCGCGCTGCTGGCGGCGGGGGAGCGGGACGCCAAGGCCACCGAGCGCGGCATCGAGTGGCTGGCCCAGACCCAGCGGGCGGACGGCGGCTGGGACGAGCCGTACTTCACCGGCACCGGCTTCCCCTGGGACTTCTCGATCAACTACCACCTCTACCGGCAGGTGTTCCCGCTCACCGCGCTCGGCCGGTACGTCAACGGCGAACCGGCCGTCCTGAAGGCCGGGGCGAGCTGATGGAGACGGCCGCCGCCCCGGCGCCGCTGCTGATCGCCTGCGCGCTCGGCATCGAGCAGCTCGCCCTGCGCAGCGGCGACCGGGGCGGCGCCGGGGGCCCGGTCACCGTCCTGCGGACCGGCATGGGGCCGAGGGCCGCCGAGCGGTCCGTCACCCGGCAGCTCACCGACCCGGCTCTGAGTGACGCGGCCGTGCTGGCCACCGGGTTCTGCGCGGGACTCGCCCCGGGCATGCACCCCGGCGACCTGGTCGTCGCCGAGGAGACCCGGGGGCCCGACGGCGGCGTCACGCCCTGTGTGGGCACCGAACTACTGGTCAAGGAGCTGGTGCGGGCCGTGCCCGGGCGCACGGTCCACACCGGCCCGCTCACCGGCTCGGATCACGTCGTGCGTGGTCAGGAACGGTCGGATCTGTTCGCGACCGGTGCGATCGCCGTCGACATGGAGTCCGCGGTCACACTCCAGTGCGCCGTGAGATCGGGCGCACGCCCGGTTGCGGCCGTACGGGTGGTCGTGGACGCTCCAGAACATGAACTGGTCCGGATCGGCACGGTACGCGGTGGAATATCAGCCTTCCGCGTCCTTCGTGCGGTCCTTCCCGCTTACTACGAATGGCACCGTTCTTTGCTGCTCCCCCGGAGGTGAGCCAGATGGCCATGCCGCTCCGCCAGTCCATCAAGGTAGCGACCTATCTCGCCGAACAGAAGCTCCGCAAGCGGGACAAGTTCCCGCTGATCGTCGAGCTGGAACCGCTCTACGCCTGCAACCTGAAGTGCGAGGGCTGCGGCAAGATCCAGCACCCGGCGGGTGTGCTCAAGCAGCGCATGCCGGTGGCGCAGGCCGTGGGCGCCGTCCTGGAGTCCGGTGCGCCGATGGTGTCGATCGCGGGCGGCGAGCCCCTGATGCACCCTCAGATCGACGAGATCGCACGGCAGTTGGTCGCCAGGAAGAAGTTCGTCTTCCTGTGCACCAACGCCATGCTGCTGCGCAAGAAGATGGACAAGTTCAAGCCCTCGCCGTACTTCGCGTTCGCCGTGCACATCGACGGGCTGCGTGAGCGGCACGACGAGTCTGTGGCGAAGGAAGGGGTGTTCGACGAGGCCGTGGCGGCCATGAAGGAGGCCAAGAAGCGCGGCTTCCGGGTGACCACCAACTCGACCTTCTTCAACACCGACACCCCGCAGACCATCATCGAGGTCCTCAACTACCTCAATGACGACCTCCAGGTCGACGAGATGATGATCTCGCCCGCCTACGCCTACGAGAAGGCCCCCGACCAGGAGCACTTCCTCGGCGTGGAGCAGACCCGCGAACTCTTCAAGAAGGCCTTCTCGGGCGGCAACCGGCGGCGCTGGCGCCTCAACCACTCGCCCCTGTTCCTCGACTTCCTGGAGGGCAAGGTCGACTTCCCGTGCACGGCGTGGGCGATCCCGAACTACTCGCTGTTCGGCTGGCAGCGGCCCTGTTACCTGATGAGCGACGGCTACGTCACGACGTACCGGGAGCTCATCGAGGACACCGACTGGGACGCGTACGGTCGGGGCAAGGACCCGCGCTGCGCCAACTGCATGGCGCACTGCGGCTATGAGCCGACCGCCGTCCTCGCCACCATGGGATCGCTGAAGGAGTCCCTGCGCGCCCTGCGCGAGACGGTCTCCGGAAACAACGGGTGACGCCATGACGGCCATCTCTCTCGGTGTCCCCGAGATGCCGGTCCGGCCGATCGCCGTGCGGCGCGCGTCGCGCGGGATCCAGGTCGGGTCGGTGGCGGTCGGCGGCGGGGCACCGGTGTCGGTGCAGTCGATGACGACGACCCGTACGTCGGACATCGGCGCCACGCTGCAGCAGATCGCGGAACTCACCGCGTCCGGCTGCCAGATCGTCCGGGTCGCCTGCCCCACGCAGGACGACGCGGACGCGCTCGCCACCATCGCCCGCAAGTCGCAGATCCCGGTGATCGCGGACATCCACTTCCAGCCGAAGTACGTGTTCGCGGCGATCGAGGCCGGCTGTGCGGCGGTGCGGGTGAACCCCGGCAACATCAAGCAGTTCGACGACAAGATCAAGGAGATCGCGCGGGCGGCGAAGGAGCACACGACGCCGATCCGGATCGGCGTCAACGCCGGCTCTCTCGACAGGCGGCTCCTCCAGAAGTACGGCAAGGCCACGCCCGAGGCACTGGTGGAGTCGGCGCTGTGGGAGGCGTCGCTCTTCGAGGAACACGACTTCCGGGACATCAAGATCTCGGTCAAGCACAACGACCCGGTCGTGATGATCGAGGCGTACCGGCAGCTCGCCGCCCGGTGCGACTACCCGTTGCACCTGGGCGTGACCGAGGCAGGTCCCGCCTTCCAGGGGACCGTCAAGTCCGCCGTGGCCTTCGGGGCGCTGCTCAGCGAGGGGATCGGCGACACGATCCGGGTCTCGCTGAGCGCCCCGCCGGCCGAGGAGGTCAAGGTCGGCATCCAGATCTTGGAGTCGCTGAACCTGCGGCAGCGGCGGCTGGAGATCGTGTCGTGTCCGTCGTGCGGGCGGGCACAGGTCGATGTGTACCGGCTGGCCGACGAGGTGACCGCCGGACTTGAGGGCATGGAGGTGCCGTTGCGGGTGGCCGTCATGGGCTGCGTCGTCAACGGACCCGGAGAGGCGCGGGAGGCGGACCTGGGGGTCGCCTCCGGCAACGGCAAGGGCCAGATCTTCGTCAGGGGCGAGGTCATCAGGACCGTCCCCGAATCGAAGATCGTGGAGACCCTCATCGACGAGGCGATGAAGATCGCCGAGCAGATGGAGAAGGACGGCGTCGCGTCGGGGGAGCCGGCGGTCACCGTGAGCTGAAAACAGGGGCTGAAGAGCACGGACCGAGAGGGGGCCCGAGCGTGACGATTCTGGAGAGCATCCGGCAACCGCGCGACCTGAAGGCGCTGACCGAGGCGGAACTCGGCGAACTGGCGGAAGAGATCCGGGAGTTCCTGGTGCACGCGGTCGCCAGGACCGGTGGTCACCTGGGGCCCAATCTGGGGGTGGTGGAACTCTCCATCGCGCTCCACCGGGTCTTCGCGTCACCCGTCGACCGCATCCTGTGGGACACCGGTCACCAGAGCTACGTACACAAGCTTCTGACCGGGCGTCAGGACTTTTCCAAGCTGCGCGGCAAGGGCGGCCTGTCCGGTTATCCGTCGCGCGAGGAGTCCGAGCACGACGTCATCGAGAACAGCCACGCCTCCACCGCCCTCGGCTGGGCGGACGGCCTCGCCAAGGCCCGCCAGGTGCGGGGGGAGAAGGGGCACGTCGTCGCGGTCATCGGCGACGGCGCGCTGACCGGCGGCATGGCCTGGGAGGCGCTGAACAACATCGCGGCCGCCAAGGACCGGCCGCTGATCATCGTCGTCAACGACAACGAGCGCTCCTACTCCCCGACCATCGGCGGCCTCGCCAACCACCTGGCCACCCTGCGCACCACCGACGGCTACGAACAGTTCCTGGCCTGGGGCAAGGACGTCCTGCTGCGCACGCCGGTCGTCGGCAACCAGGTCTACGAGGCGCTGCACGGGGCGAAGAAGGGCTTCAAGGACGCGTTCGCGCCGCAGGGCATGTTCGAGGACCTGGGGCTGAAGTACGTCGGTCCGATCGACGGGCACGACATGTCGGCGGTCGAGTCGGCGCTGCGCCGCGCCAAGCGATTCCACGGGCCGGTCCTCGTGCACTGCCTGACGCAGAAGGGCCGCGGTTACGAGCCCGCGCTCGCCAACGAGGAGGACCACTTCCACACCGTCGGCGTGATGGACCCGCTGACGTGCGAGCCGCTCACGCCCGCCGGTGGACCGTCCTGGACCTCGGTGTTCGGCGACGAGATCGTGCGGATCGCGGACGAGCGCGAGGACGTCGTGGCGATCACGGCGGCCATGCTGCACCCGGTGGGACTCGGCAGGTTCGCGGAGAAGTTCCCCGACCGGGTCTGGGACGTCGGCATCGCCGAGCAGCACGCGGTGGTCTCGGCGGCCGGACTCGCCACGGGCGGGCTGCACCCGGTCGTGGCGGTCTACGCGACGTTCCTCAACCGGGCCTTCGACCAGCTGTTGATGGACGTGGCGCTGCACCGGTGCGGAGTCACCTTCGTCCTGGACCGGGCCGGGGTCACGGGTGTCGACGGGGCGTCGCACAACGGCATGTGGGACCTGTCGATCCTCCAGGTCGTGCCGGGGCTGCGGATCGCCGCGCCGCGCGACGCCGACCAACTGCGGGCGCAGCTGCGGGAGGCGGTCGCCGTGGACGACGCGCCCACGCTGATCCGGTTCCCGAAGGAATCGGTGGGCCCTCAGATCCCGTCCCTGGAACGGGTGGGCGGCATGGACGTCCTGCACCGCTCCCCGCTCTCGGACCGTCCGGAGGTGCTGCTGGTCGCCGTCGGAGTCATGGCCCCGGTGTGCCTCCAGGCCGCCGAGCTGCTGGAGACCCGGGGCATCGGTTGCACCGTCGTCGACCCGCGCTGGGTCAAGCCGGTCGATCCGGCGCTGCCGTGGCTCGCCGACGAACACCGGCTGGTGGCCGTCGTGGAGGACAACAGCCGGGCCGCCGGGGTCGGTTCGGCGATCGCGCTGGCGCTGGGGGACGCCGATGTCGACGTACCCGTACGGCGGTTCGGGATTCCGGAGCAGTTCCTGCCGCACGCCAAGCGCGGGGAGGTGCTGGCGGACCTGGGTCTGACGCCGGTGGAGATCGCCGGGCGGATCAGCGCCTGTCTGGCCGTCAAGGACGAACTGCCCAAGGAGAAACCGTAGATGACCACCGCGGACTGCGCAGCCGACACCGAGGAGTTCGACCTCGGCAGACTCCTGGCCGAGCGCGGCGCCGAGCGCTACGAACTCCACGCCCGGTACCTCAACCACCAACTCCCGCGCATGCTGCACACCATCGGCTTCGACAAGGTCTACGAGCGGGCCGAGGGCGCGTACTTCTGGGACACGGACGGCGACGACTACCTGGACATGCTCGCCGGATTCGGGGTGATGGGCCTCGGCCGCCACCACCCCGTGATCCGCAAGGCGCTGCACGACGTGCTCGATGCCCAGCTCGCCGACCTGACCCGGTTCGACTGCCAGCCGCTGCCCGGCCTGCTCGCCGAGAAACTGCTCACCCACAGTCCGCACCTGGAGCGGGTGTTCTTCGGCAACAGCGGTACGGAAGCCGTCGAGACCGCCCTGAAGTTCGCCCGGTACGCCACCGGCAGACCGCGCGTCCTGTACTGCGACCACGCCTTCCACGGGCTCACCACCGGCTCGCTGTCCGTGAACGGCGAGGACGGCTTCCGGGACGGCTTCGCACCGCTGCTGCCCGACACGGCCGTACCGCTCGGCGATCTCGGCGCCCTGGCAAGGGAGTTGAAGAAGGGCGACGTGGCCGCGCTCGTCGTCGAGCCCATCCAGGGCAAGGGCGTGCACGAGGCGCCGCCCGGATATCTGCGCGCCGCACAGGAACTGCTGCATGGGCACAAGGCGCTGCTGATCGTCGACGAGGTGCAGACCGGGCTCGGCCGGACCGGGGACTTCTACGCCTACCAGCACGAGGAGGGCGTGGAGCCGGACCTGGTCTGCGTGGCGAAGGCGCTCTCCGGCGGCTATGTCCCGGTCAGCGCGACCCTCGGCAAGGAGTGGATCTTCAAGAAGGTCTACTCGTCGATGGACCGCGTCCTCGTCCACTCGGCGAGCTTCGGCTCCAACGCCCAGGCCATGGCCGCCGGTCTCGCCGTCCTCTCGGTCATGGAGAACGAGCAGATCGTGGCGAACGCCCGGGCCACGGGGGAACTGCTGAAGACCCGGCTCGCGGCAATGGCCGACAAGTACGAGCTGCTCAGCGACGTACGCGGCCGGGGCCTGATGATCGGTATCGAGTTCGGCAGGCCCAGGTCGCTGAAACTGCGCGGTCGTTGGACGATGCTCCAGGCGGCCCGCAAGGGACTCTTCGCGCAGATGGTCGTCGTACCGCTGCTGCGACGGCACCGCATCCTCACCCAGGTCTCCGGCGACCATCTGGAGGTGATCAAGCTGATCCCGCCGCTGGTCGTCGGGGAGCGCGAGGTCGACCGGTTCGTCGAGGCCTTCACCGAGGTGATGGACGACGCGCACAGCGGGGGCGGGCTGATGTGGGACTTCGGCAAGACGCTCGTGAAGCAGGCTGTCGCCAATCGCTGACCGACGCTCGCCCGGAGGGCGGGTTTGCCTCTGAGGCAAGAGATTTGCCGCAGAGGCAAAGCTCCGGCTGAATGGAGGGTATGAACCCCTCCGAGGGTACGCACCCTCCCGAGCCCGCCGCCGAAGCGGAGCTGCCCGCCGTCGCCCCGCAGCTGCGGGCCCTGCGCCGCCGGGCCGCCCTCACCCTGGAGGCCGCGGCCCGTGCCGCCGGACTGTCGCCCGCCCATCTCTCCCGGCTGGAGACCGGGCGGCGGCAGCCCTCGCTGCCGATGCTGCTCGCACTGGCCCGTATCTACGGCACGACCGTCTCCGAGCTGCTCGGCGAGACCGTCGCCGAACGGGACGCCGTGCTCCGCGCCGACGACATGGAGCCGACCCGCGCCGGCGGCTGGACGTACCGGCAGGCGGGCGCGCCCGGGCGCGGGATGCAGGCGCTGCGCGTCCATGTTCCGTACGGCTCGCAGGGGGACATCGTGCGGGTGCACCCCGGCGAGGAGTGGCTGTACGTCCTGAAGGGGCGGCTGCGGCTGCGCCTCGGGGACACCGCGCATCTGCTCGCGCCCGGGGACAGCGCGCACTTCGACTCGCTCACCCCGCACCGCATCGCCGCCGCCGACCAGGACGGCGCCGACCTGCTGTTCGTCCACACCCTGTTGCAGAGCCCGACCGCCGCGCTGTGCCTCGGGCCGATCACCCCCGGAGACGCCCCATGAGCAACCTGGAAGAGAAGTTTCCCCGTGCCCTGTGGGTGCGGCTCATCATCTACCTCGTGGTGGGCCATGTCTTCGCGGCCTTCGTCTACCTGCTGTTCGAGGTGGGCGCCGGGCAGTAGCCGGTGTGGTCAGCCCGCTGCCGCGTAGCACCGGACGGCCACCCGTTGGCCGGGGCTCCACTGCTGCTCGACCGTGGCCAGCAGTCGCCAGCCGAGCCGTTCGTAGAGCGCCGCCGCCGCGGTGTCGGACGCGACCACGTCGAGCACCGGGTGCAGGCCGCGAGCCCGCGCTTCCCCGACCGCCCGTCCCATCAGCAGCGCGCCGATCCCACGGCCGCGGGCCGACGGTGCGACGAACAGCCGGTTGACCACGGCGGTCCGGTCGACGCCCACACCCGCGCGGGCGCTCCACAGCCCGGGTGCCGCGTCCCCCTCGGCACTGCGGGACAGGCCCACTTGACCGACGATCCGGGCGTCCAGCTCGGCCACCCAGGTGGCGACGAGTGAGCGCTGGGCCAGCCATTCGTCGGGGTGGTCGGGCCAGTTCACCGGATAGCCGTCGCGCTCATGGACCTCCGCGAGCACCCGGACACAGTCACCGAGGTCGTGATCGGTCCGGGGCCGGACATACGGGGCCGCGCTTCCACCGGACATCGCGGTGTTCTGGATCTTCACCGCAGGATGGAAGCACAGGCCGAGCTCCGTGGGCCAGCCACTTTCCCGTCAGGCTGGGACCGCTGGGAGGGCCCGGCCCAAGAGGATCCGGGAGGACGTGGGAGGGCCCGCCTAGTCGAGCAGGCGCTCGCGCAGCAGGTGCCGGGTCGCCGGGGTCAGCTTCAGGCCCTGCTCCAGATATGTGTCCACATCGCCCCAGGTCTCCTCGACCGTGTCGAAGGCCGCCTGGAGGTACTCGGCACGGGCGTCGAAGAGCGGGCTCAGCAGCTCCATGACCTCCGGGGAGTAGGCGCTCGCGGAGGTGCTGCTGCGGCTCACCTTGTAGCGGCGGTGCTTGGCGTTCGACTCCAGGTAGTCGGCCACGATGGCCTCGCGCTCGACGCCGAGGGCGAGGAGGGTGACCGCTATGGACAGGCCCGCGCGGTCCTTGCCCGCCGCGCAGTGCATCAGGGCGGGCACGCTCTCCTCGGCCAGCGCGTGCAGCACCTGGGAGTGCTCGGGTGTGCGGTGCTTGATGATCGTGCGGTAGGAGGCGATCATCCGGCCGGCCGCCTTGCCGTCGTCGAGCAGTGCGCGCAGCTGGTCCAGGTCGCCGTCGCGGACCATCTTCCAGAACTCGGCGCCGTCCGCGGGGTCGCTCAGCGGCAGGTTCACATTGCGGACGCCGGGGAGCTCGACGTCCGGGCCCTCCAGCTTCTGATCGGCCGTGTTGCGGAAGTCGAAGACCGTGTGCAGGCCGAGGGAGGTCAGGAACGCGCTGTCCTCGTCTGTCGCGTGCGCGAGGTGGCCGCTGCGGAACAGCACCCCGTGGCGCACCCGACGGCCGTCCACGGTCGGCAGACCGCCCACATCGCGGAAGTTGCGCACTCCGGTCAGCTCGGGCTCGGTCGACGGGATCTGCTGCGTCACTGGGGCTCCTCCCATCCGGCCGTCGGCGCCGATCGTCGACGGGCGCGCACCCGACACACTCCACACCGAGGCGCGCCCTCGACCATACGACATGGCTGAGTACGGCAATGAGTTGTCCACAGGCGCTGTGACAGGCCCGCCGGCAGTTGTCCACAGGCGCCGCCGCGCGTCCTCGGCGACCTGCGATGATGTTGAAGCCCGATCGCACCTGTTCGAATCTGTGGGGTCTTGATGTTGGAAATCGGAGCAGACGGCCGGACCTGGCTTCTCACGGGGCCCAGGAGCAGTTACGCCCTGCGGCTCACGGAGGACGACGAGCTGCTGCACCTGCACTGGGGCCCCCGGATCGCCCTCGCCGACGCCGAGGAGCTGGCCGCCCGGCAGCAGCTGCCGTACTGGCCGTTCGAGGCCCCGGTCGACGGACACGAGGAGTACCCCGTCGAGGGCGGCCCCCGCTTCACCCGTCCCGCCCTCTCCGTGCACACGGATCAGCGGCGCGGCACCGAGTGGACGTTCCAGGCGTACGAGGCCGACGGCGACGAGCTGCGGCTGCGGTTCTCCGACGACGGACTCGGGATCACGCTGCACTACCGGATGCGTGACGACGTGATCGAGCGCTGGGTGACCCTGGCCAACGAAGGTCCGGCAGTGGAGCTGCTGCGGGCCGACTCGGCGACCTGGACCCTGCCGCCGCGTGACGAGAACTGGCGGCTGTCCCAGCTGCACGGACGGTGGGCGGCCGAGTCCCGGCTCGTGCGCGGAGACCTCACCTACGGCGAGAAGGTCATCGGCAGCCGGCGCGGACACACCGGGCACCAGCACCTGCCGTGGGTCGCCCTCGACACCGACGCGACCGAGGAGCGCGGCGAGGTCTACGGCTGCGCGCTCGGCTGGTCGGGGTCCTGGCGCATCGCGGTGGCCCAACTCCCCGACGCGCGTGTGCAGATCACCGGCGGTGCCGGATACGACGAGTCCGGTCTGCTGCGCCTGGAGCCGGGCGGGTCGTTCACCACGCCCGTCTTCGCCGGCCTGTGGCACGACGGCGGCTTCGGCGGGGCGAGCCGCGCCTGGCACACGTACCAGCGGGCGTACGTCATCCCGGACGCGGACCAGGACCGGCCGGTGCTCTTCAACTCCTGGGAGGCCACCGAGTTCGACATCTCCGAGGAGCAGCAGGGGACGCTCGCGCGGCGGGCGGCGGCCATCGGGGTCGAGCTGTTCGTGGTGGACGACGGCTGGTTCGGGGCGCGCACCAGCGACCGCGCCGGGCTCGGCGACTGGACCCCCAACCCGGACCGCTTCCCGAAGGGCCTGAAGCCGCTCGCCGACTATGTGCACGCCCTCGGGATGCAGTTCGGCATCTGGGTCGAGCCCGAGATGGTCAACCCCGACAGCGAGCTGTACCGGGCGCACCCCGACTGGGCACAGTTCCAACCGGGACGAAAGCGGACGGAGCTGCGCAATCAGCTCGTACTCAATCTCGCGCGCGAGGACGTCCAGGAATACCTCTGGGAGCAGCTGGACGCGCTGCTCTCCAGTGCGCCCATCGACTATGTGAAGTGGGACTTCAACCGCTGCTTCACCGATGCCGGCTGGCCCGGCGAGCCGTATCCGCAGAAGCTGTGGGTCGAGCACACGCACGCCTTCTACGCCCTGCTGGACCGGGTGCGGGCCGCGCACCCGGGGGTGGCGTTCGAGTCGTGCTCGGGCGGGGGTGGCCGTATCGACCTCGGGGTGATGGCGCGGACGGACCAGGTGTGGACCTCCGACAACACCGACCCGCTCGACCGGCTCGCCATCCAGCACGGCTTCAGTCAGATCCACCCGGCCCGGGCCATGGCCGCGTGGGTCACCGACAGCCCGAACAACCAGCTCAACGGCCGGGCCAGCTCGCTGCGCTTCCGCTTCGTCAGCGCCATGGCGGGCGTGCTCGGCGTCGGCGGCGACCTCACCGAGTGGAGCGAGGAGGAGCTGGCCGAGGCGCGGGACTGGGTGGAGCTGTACAAGGAGATCCGGCCGGTCGTGCAGCGCGGCGACCTCTACCGGCTGCGACCGCCGACGGGCGGGCTGAGCGCCGTGCAGTACGTCCACGGGGACGAGGTCGTCCTCCTCGCCTGGCTCCAGGCCCAGCACTACGGCGAGCCGCTCGCCCCGATCCGCTTGCGCGGCCTCGACCCGGCAGAAGCCTACGAATGCCGCGAAACGGGCGAAGTGTACCGAGGTGCCGTGTTGTTGCATCACGGGTTGCCGACGGGGCTGCGCGGTGACCTCGATGCGACGGTTATCCGCCTGCGTCGCACTTGAGGGATTTGTCCGAAATGAAGCCGTAATTCCAACTGGCCCGGAAATAAAGCCTACTGGGTCTTAGGTGCGTGAGCAGCGTCATAGTCGTGACGGTCTGTTGCCGTCATGCTCACGTAATTCGCGCGTGTTTCCAGGGCGGTTGGAACGCGTTAAGGCCGGTCATTTACGGAGAGTGATCGTGGATTAAGGTAAGGATCAGGGAGGAAGGCCCACAGGAAATCCCAATGGTTGTTTCTGTGGGCACAAGTCGCTTACGTTCTGCGTCAATCCGGACGGACGCCCAATCCTGCCGCCGACCGGAGCCGCGTACCGACCTGATCCACGGCAGGAGCGGGGGACCCACAGGTATTACCGCCTGTTCCGGTCTCCGGAACGGCTAGGGGTAAAGCTGTGCGCAAGCACGGCCGGGCATCTCCAGTCCGCACCCGACAGCTCACCTCGCAGGCGCCGGAGAGGAATTCGCCCATGCCCGCGAAGGGTAAGCACCGCCGTCCGAAGTCCCAGCGTTTCACCCGCTCGATCGCTGCCGCGGGAACCGGTGGCGCGGCGCTCGCGCTGCCGCTGATCGGCGCCGCGGGCGCCCATGCCGCGACGCCCACCGCGGCCGTTTCCGGTGTTTCCGAGAAGACCGTCGCGGTCGCCGCCGACAAGGCCGCGGCCCAGGCGGGCGCGCGGATCGAGCAGGCCGAGAAGGCTGCTCAGGCGGAGAAGACCGCCACCAAGAAGGCGGCGACCGAGACCTACTCGGTGAAGGTCGGCGACTACCTCTCGAAGATCGCGGACGAGCAGGACGTCGAGGGCGGCTGGAAGCAGCTCTACTCGGACAACCGCGCGGCGATCGGCACCGACCCGTCGCTCATCCACCCGGGGCTCCGGCTCACCATCGGCGGCAAGGCCGCGTCGAGCGCCACGCCGGAGTCGTCGACGAAGACCCAGTCGTCGCAGTCGTCGAAGTCCTCCGAGTCCTCGGCAGAGGAGACCAAGGAGTCGACGGACACCCAGGCGTCGACCTCCACGTCGACCGGCCAGTCCTCGGAGTCCAGCGGCTCAGGCTTCGCCCTGCCCATACAGGGAGCCAGCGTCGGCACCGCGTACAAGACCGCCGGCAGCATGTGGTCCAGCGGTTACCACACCGGCGTCGACTTCGTGGCCCCGACCGGCACGACCCTCAAGGCCGTGGGCGCGGGCACCGTCGTCTCCGCCGGCTGGGGCGGCGCGTACGGCAACCAGGTCGTCATCAAGCTCGCCGACGGCTACTACGCCCAGTACGCCCACCTGTCGTCGATCTCCGTCTCCGCGGGCCAGTCCGTGAGCGGGGGCCAGCAGATCGGCCTCTCCGGCGCGACCGGCAATGTCACCGGACCGCACCTCCACTTCGAGATCCGCACGACCCCCGACTACGGCTCGGACATCGACCCGCTGGCATACCTGCGGTCGAAGGGCGTCAGCGTCTGACGCCCCCGCTCCCGGCAGGGAGCACGGGAAAGAGGCCCGGCCCGCCTGACGTGCCGCCCGCCTCCGCCCCACGCCGTTCTCGGCAGGCCGGACCCCATGATCCCCGGGGTCCGGCCTGCGGCGTTCCCGGATCGTGGGGCGATCCGTTCGGAGACGGTCGCGGTCCCGCCGGGGGTGTACCAGCCTGCTTTCCGGCCGTGCCTGCCGTGCCGTCGGGGTCAGGTCGCGGGTCGGGGACGTCTCCAGCGCGATTCGGGTGCGGGCGTCGGGTGCGGGCGACTTGCCGACGAGTTCGCCCGGACGCGTCCGAACCTGCTGGTCGGAGTCGCCGGCCGGGTGCCTCAGCGCGGATCCGGGGACACGATCCGGTCCTGGCGCGCAGGTGTTGCCCATGCGGACGGGCGCAGGCCAGGGGGCGTGGAAGGCGCCGCCCATGACCCGGGCCTTGAGACTGTCGGCCATGGCGATGAGCTCGTCCGTGGAATCGGTGTCGACCAGGTGGTAGGTGATCGAGGCGGCGGCGGCAACCCTCGCGGGCGACCACGGCCTCATGGCGCGGACCGGCGCGGGCCGGCGGTCAGCGCGTCGCCGCCGCGCCGCAGCGGTTCGAGGTGGGCGACCGTTGGGTGCTGCGGCGCGCCCAGGCAGGAGCCCACGGCCTCGCTGGCGCTCACGGCATCCCGCTGCGGGTGTCGCTGACCGGCGGGCACCGCAACGATGTCACTCAGTTGCTGCCGCTGGTCGACGGGCTGCCGCCGGAGTGGGAAAGCGAGGGCGAACGGCCCCGACCCGCACTTTGTATGCCGACCGCGGCTACGACCAGGACCTCTACCGCCCCCGCCGTCAGCTGCGTCAGCGCGGCATCACATGAAAGGACGCCCAAGCCGCCGGCCACATCGGTACGCCCGGCGAAGGGATTTCGCCACTGCCATCGGCGTGGCCCCGTCCTGCACGGGCCCTGCACCAAGGCGGCGTTGGCCCGGCGTTGGCCCGGCGTCGGCCTCCTGGCCAGGCCTTGGCCTCTCCACGGCCTCTCTCTGACCTCTCCCTCCACCGTTCATGATCACCGTATTGCGGTCTTGTGGCATGGCTGTGAGCGGTCTCGACAGTGGTGCGACGGGGCGGACACAGTGATCTCTGCAAGCGCTTTCTGTCGCGGCCGCGTCAGCTCGGTCGCCCCATCTCGTCCGTACCGAGGAGCACTGACACATGAACTCCGTTCGCACGCGCCGAAGAGGCGGCGCCATCACGGCGGTCGTCGTCGCCGCGGTGGCGGCCGGCCTGCTGCCGGCGCCCGTGGCGGCCGCCGAACCGCCCGTGCGGCGGATAGTGGAGAAGCTGGACCGAGGCCTGGTCGTCGTGCCGTCCGGTGCAGGCGCCTTCCTGAGCTGGCGGCTGCTCGGTACGGAGTACGCGCGGTACGGCGACGCGATCGCGTTCAACGTGTACAGGGGCGGCCGGCGGCTGAACCGGGCGCCGATCACCGAGTCGACGACGTACCAGGACAACAGCCGTGGCACGGGCACGTACACCGTGCGAGCGGTGGTCGACGGGCGGGCGCCGAAGCCGAGTTCGGGGTTGCGCCTCGTCGGCGGCCACGCGGAGATCCCGCTCGCGGCCGCCGACGGCTACACCGTGCGGCACGCCTGGCCTGGCGACCTCGACGGTGACGGGCGGTACGAGCTGGTCGTCAGCCGGCTCTCGCAGACCCGGGACAGGCCGGACCTGCTGGAGGCGTACACGCTGACCGGCGAGCGGCTGTGGAGCGTCGACCTCGGCCCCGGCTCGTACACACAGGTCGGCGGGAACGGCGCGAACGACCCGGCGCCCGGCGCGATCAGCGGGTCGACGGCGATCGGCGGTTACCGCAACGACGACAACGTGACCGTGTACGACTTCGACGGCGACGGCAGGGCCGAGGTGCTGGTCCACACGGCCGCCGGGACGACCTTCGCGGACGGCACGCGGGTCACGGCCGGCTCGCCCGCCGACCAGTTCGTCTCCGTCGTCGACGGCGCGACCGGCACCGAGCGCACCCGGCAGCCCGTCCCCGACGACTTCGTCGCCGACGGCCCCTCCGGCGGCCACTTCGGCATCGCCCACCTGGATGGCATTCACCCCAGCCTCGTCACCAAGCTGGTCACCCGCGTCGGCGTCCGTCGCGGCGCCTTCCGTGTCCTCTTCCAGACCTGGGACTTCGACGGCACGAACCTCCACCGGCGCTGGAAGTACGTCGTCCCCGCCACCAGCGGCGCGACGAGCTTCCACCAGATCCGGACCGTGGACGTCGACCTGGACGGCAAGGACGAGATCGCCGACGGCAACTACGTCGTGAACAGCGACGGCACGCTCCGGTACGTCGTCGACGGCACCGGACACGGCGACCGCTTCCACATCGCCGACCTCGACCCCAGCCGCCCCGGCCCGGAGGGCTTCGCGATCCAGCAGGCGGAGCTGGGCGTCATCCCGGACTTCCCCTGGTACTACTACGACGCCGACACCGGCGAGCGCCTGGTGACCGGCCGGCACCCCGCCGACTGGGAGAACGACACCGACACCGACATCGACGTCGGCCGGGGCAGCACCGGCGACATCGACCCGAGCCACCCCGGCTACGAGTACTGGACCTCCACCGCCGACGTCGCCGCCCCTGGAGCGGGCGTCCACAACGTCCAGGACGGCAAGGTCGCCGCGACCACCCCCAGCGTCAACTTCCGTATCTGGTGGGACGGCGACAAGGGCTCCGAACTCCTCGACTTCACCCAGGTGTCGAAGTGGGACCCGGCGACCGGGACCAGCACGAAGATCTTCGACCCGGCCGGTGTCGTCGCCGGAGCGCGCGACGCGACGCCCTTCCACGGCGACCTCGTCGGCGACTGGCGCGAGGAGATCCTCGCCGAGACCGCCGACCACACCGCCCTGCGCCTCCACGCCACCACCGAGCCGATGAGGACCCGTATCCACACGCTCGCCCAGAACGCCGAGTACCGCCTCGGCTGGACCGTCCGGGGCTACCTCCAGTCCACGTACACGGACTACTACCTCGGCACCGAGACCCGCCGCGTCCCCAAGCCCGCGATCACGACACCTCGCCGTACCCGTACAGAAGGAGCGTCATGACCACCCGCAGAGCCTTCGGAGCCCTCACCGCCGGTGCCGCCCTCGCGGCGCTCGTCCCGGCGGGACCGGCGAGCGCGACACCGTCCCGGCCCCCGTCCCGACGCCGCGGCCGGCTGATCGCCGCGGACGACTTCCGCCACGGCCTCGGCCGGTGGGCCGTGGAGCTGGAGCGCGGCGGTACGGTCACGGCCTCGCGCGGCGTGCTGGAGGTCGACGTACCGGCCGGCGTGACGATCTGGTTCAAGCGGCGCCTCGAAGGGCCTTACGTCATCGAGTACACGGCCACCCCGGTCGCCGCGGGCGGCGTCAACGACCGCGTCTCGGACCTCAACAACTTCTGGAACGCCGTCGACGTACGCTCGCCCGACGACCTCTTCGCCACTCCGCGGGGCGGCGCGCTCGCCGAGTACGACCACCTCAAGACGTACTACGCCGGGTACGGCGCCAACACGAACACCACGACACGGCTGCGCCGTTACGTCGGCGAGGCGGGCGTACGGCCGCTGCTCTACGACTACACCGAGCCTTTGCTCGTCGCGAACGAGCCGCACCACGTCCGGATCGTCTCCGACGGTTCCACCGTGCGCTGGTGGAACAACGGACGGCTCGTCTTCGACCATCAGGACCCCGAGCCGTACACGAGCGGGCACTTCGCCTTCCGGACCACCTGGAGTCACTTCCGGATCGAGGACTTCCGGGTGTGGCGGTTGTCCGGCCGGAACTGACCGCTCCGGCAGGTCGGGGTGCCGGAGCGTCGGCGCCCCGACCTGGCGTATTCCGGGTTGACCAATACTTGACGCGTGGTCTATCTCACCGACCGTCAACCCTTTAATACGGTCGCGTAGGTCACATCGGAAGGTGAATCATGGGGCGATGTGGCAGACGATTCGAAGAATGACAGCAGATCGATGATCGGGTCGTACGTGGCGGTGGGGGACAGCTTCACCGAAGGCGTCGGCGACCCCGGCCCCGACGGGGCGTTCGTCGGCTGGGCCGACCGGTTCGCGGTGCTTCTCGCGGACCGAATGCCCGAGGGCGACTTCGACTACAACAATCTCGCCGTGCGCGGGAAGCTCCTCGACCAGATCGTCGAGGACCAGCTCCCGCGCGCTCTCGCGCTGAAGCCGGACCTGATCTCCTTCTGCGCGGGCGGCAACGACATCATCCGGCCGGGCACCGATCCCGACGAGGTCGCGGAGCGCTTCGAGCGGTCGGTCTCGATGCTCACCTCGGCCGTCGGCACCGTCATGGTGACCACCGGCTTCGACACCCGGAACGTCCCCGTGCTCAAACACCTGCGCGGCAAGATCGCCACGTACAACGGGCATGTGCGCGCCATCGCCGACCGGTACGGCTGTCCCGTACTGGACCTGTGGTCCCTCAGGACCATCCAGGACCGGCGGGCCTGGGACGGCGACCGGCTGCATCTCTCGCCCGACGGACACACCCGGGTCGCGCTGCGGGCCGGACAGGTGCTCGGGGTCGACATCCCCGCCGACCCCGACCAGCCGTGGCCCCCGCTGCCGCCGCGCGGCACGTTCGAGGTGCGCCGGGACAACATCCAGTGGGCGCGCGACTATCTGGTGCCGTGGATCGGGCGCCGGCTGCGCGGGGAGTCCTCCGGGGACCATGTGTCGGCGAAGGGGCATCTCTCGCCGGACGACATCAAGATGCGGATCGATTGGGTGGCCTGAGCCGGTGGGCGGCCTGAGCCGGTCCAGCCGGACAGGATCGGCCGGGGTTCGGATTTCCACCGGGGAGTGAGAGGCGGTCGCCTCCGCTCCCCGGTCCGCTCAGCGGGTGGCCGCCGCCAGGGCCTCGCGATCCAGGCCCAGTTCGCGGGCGAGGGCCTCGTCGGCCCACTCCCGCGCCCGTGTGTGCGAGAGGGCGCCTTCGTACGACGTCAGCTGAACGGCGAGGCCGTCCAGCAGGGCGGTCAGCCGCAGTGCCGTCGCCGCCGGATCGGGGCACTGGAACTCGCCGGCCGCCACACCCTCGTCGATGACCTCGGTGAGCGCGGCCTTCCACTGTCTGTCCAGGTCATGGGTGACCTCGCGCAGCGCGGGCTCGCGCAGGGACACCGCCCACCCCTCGATCCACAGCCGCCAGCCCTTGGCCTGCCCGGTCGGCGCGTACCAGCGCACGGCGGCCCGGAGCCGGCGCAGCGCGGTCGTCCGGCGGCCCAGCAGCTTGCGCAGATGGGCCAGGTCGTCCTCGGCCGCGTACCGGAACGCCTCGGCGACCAGCTTCTCCTTGGTCGAGAAGTGGTAGAGCACCAAGGCGTTGCTCACGCCGAGCACGGCGGCCACGTCGGCGATCCGCACCGCCGCGACGCCCCGCGCCTCGATCTGCCCTATGGCGGCCCGGAGCAGCTCCGCACGCCGCTCGGCCCCACTCAACCGCACCCTGCCCACCCGGCAACCCTACCCACGCCCGGTGAGCCACGACCGGCGGCCGTCAGCGGTACCAGCCGAAACGGGCCTCGATCACCGGCAGCCGGTCGGCGACGACGGCGTGGGCGGCCGCCCGGGGGGTCGTGCCGTCGGTCTCGGCGCGGGCGAGCATCAGGTCGACGAGGGCGCGCATCGAGCGGCGGGTGTGGGCGAAGGCCTCGTCCGCGGCGGGGCCGATGTCACCGAACAGGGTCCACCACCACCAGGCGTTCGTGCCGGAGTTGACCACCACATCCGGCAGGACGGTGACCCCGCGCGCGGCCAGCAGTTCCTCGGCCTCCGGCAGCACCGGCATATTGGCCGCCTCGACGATCAGCCGGGCCCCGATCCGCTCCTGGTTGCCGGTGTCGATCGCGTACGAGACGGCCGCCGGGACGAGTACGTCGGCATCGGCGGCGAGCCAGTCCTCGCCGGGCGTCTCGCGGTCGCCGGGGCGCAGCACGGAGCGGTCGACCGTGCCGTACGCGTCACGGGCGGCGAGCAGCGCGTCCACGTCCAGACCCGCGGGATTGGTGACGGTCCCCTTGATGTCGGCGACGGCCACGATGGTGAGACCCGCGCGCGCGAGGAAGCGGGCGGTGGCCCCGCCCATGGTGCCCAGCCCCTGCACGGCGACCCGCGTCCCGGCGTACGGCAGTCCGGCCCGGTCCAGGGCCGTGAGTACGGACTCGGCTACGCCGCAGCCGCCGACCAGCTCGTCGAGGCCGATGCCGTCCACCTCGACGGCGAAGGCGTCCGCGAGCCGCCGCCGGGCCGCCGCCTCGTCGTCCAGCAGCGGATACACGGCCTGGACCGTCGACACGAGCCCCGCCTCGACGGCCGCCCGGTCCACGAGGTCCTGGCTGAGCCCGAGATCCTCGCCCGTGGTCCAGCAGCTCTCGACGTACGGGCGCATCGCGCGCAGGTAGCGCACCAGGACGCCGTACGCCCGTGGGTCCCGGGGATCGCAGTCGATGCCGCCCTTGGCGCCGCCGAGCGGGACGTAGCGGCCGTCGGGGTCGTAGTGCAGCGCCTCTTTCATGGTCATGCCACGGGCGAGCCCGGCGACCTCGTCGAGCGTGCAGCCCGGCCGCATCCGCAGCCCGCCGCTGGACACCCCGCGCACCAGCCGGTCCACGACGAGAAAGCCCCGCTGACCTGTTACGTGGTCGGTCCAGGTGAGCGACAGGAAGGGGGTGGACATGCGGGCTCCTCGGGGCTGGCCTTGGGGTGCCGGGGGCGAGTGGGGGCGGGCGGGGATCTGCGGGGACCTTCAGTGACCTGCGGGGATCGGTGGGGGGCGTAGGGAACAAGGGGCCCTACTGAATAGTTGGTCAGTGTGTCATCGCGCAGTGCCGGGGTGGACCCGGCGCTGTCGGAGGGGCGGACCATAATGGGATGCCTGAGCGAAGCCACCAGGAGGTGCCGTGTCCGGTTCCGCATCCCGTTCTCTGAGCTCGGGGCTGCGCGCAGCCCGGCCCGCCGCTTTCGGCGCGGACCCGAGCGGTGCCCGTCTGGAGCGGATCCGTAGATCCCCGCATTTCGCGAACGGCGTCTTCGTGAACCCCCAGGCCGCGAGCATCCGCCCCTCCGGCAGCGCCGCGAGGGAGATGGCGAAGAGCTTCGTCCGCAAGGAGGAGCGCGTCCTGCGCACCCCGGCCGGACTGATCCCCGTGCACCCCACGACCCTCGCCGACCTGGCCAAACCCCCCGCGAGCGGCCTTCGGATCACCTGGATGGGCCACTCCAGCGTGCTCGCCGAGATCGACGGGCACCGGGTGCTCTTCGACCCGGTCTGGGGTGAGCGCTGCTCCCCGTTCGCCTTCGCCGGGCCCAAGCGGCTGCACCCCGTGCCGATGCCGCTGGCCGCGCTCGGCCCGGTCGATGTCGTCGTCATCTCCCACGACCACTACGACCACCTGGACATGCCCACGATCAAGGCACTGGCCGGCACGGACACTGTCTTCGCCGTGCCCCTCGGTGTCGGGGCCCACCTGGAGCACTGGGGCGTCGCCGAGGCACGGATCCGTGAGCTGGACTGGAACGAGGCGACGAAGGTCGGCGGCCTCACCCTGACCGCCACCCCCGCCCGGCACTTCTGCGGCCGTGGCCTGCGCAACACCCAGCACACGCTGTGGGCTTCCTGGGTCGTCGCCGGTGACGAGCACCGGATCTACCACAGCGGCGACACCGGGTACTTCGAGGGCTTCAAGGACATCGGCGCCGAGCACGGCCCGTTCGACATCACGATGATCCAGGTCGGCGCGTACGCCGAGTTCTGGCCCGACATCCACATGACCCCGGAGGAGGGGTTGCAGACCCACCTCGACCTTCAGGGCGGGGAGCCGAGCGGTGTGCTGATGCCGATCCACTGGGCGACGTTCAACCTGGCGTTGCACCCCTGGGCCGAGCCGGGGGAGCGCATGATGTGGGCCGCGCACGGCTCGGGGGTGACGATGGCGGCGCCGCAGCCGGGCGAGCCGTTCGAGCCGAAAAGCACGCCGCCGGTGAACCCCTGGTGGCGCGCCGTGGCCCAGCGGCCGACGGCGGGCTGGCCCGCGTGGCCGCCGGTCGGGGAGCAGTTGGACCTGGTGGCGGAGAACTGACGCGCTCTGCGGGGCGCAGGCGCATTTGGCCGTTGGCGGGCGCGCTGCGCACGGCGTCGCTCTCGTGCCGAGAGGGGACCGGCACCGTGAACGGGGTGCGAATTCTCCCGACAGGGTGATTTTTTGATTGACGGTGAGGGCCGGTGAGCGAATTGCTCACCGGCCCTCATTGTTTGTTCTCGACCTGTTCTGACCAGCCATGATCGAAATGTAGACGCAAAAAGAATCAAGCAGGAACATGCGTCCGAAGAATTATCGGCCTGTCGTACGAACCCTCATACCAGAGCGGGGCGATTCGCGGAGTTCTTTGTCAACTGCGCACCGCTCATGACGCGTTGGCGACTACTGTGAGTTGCCGTCGGACGACGCAGGGCCGAATTCTTGGACTCTCCCGACCGACACGTGATGGCGCATGCCACAAGACGCCCAGACGCGGCACCCCCCACCCCCAGACGGACCAGTACGAGGACGCTGATGTCTCACCTTCGCGCACCGGCCGCACGCGCAGACCGCCGTGAGGGCGGGCGGCACGGGCGATCGGCCACCCGCGCCGTCCCCTCGCTGCCCGAGATCCACATACGGCCACAACTGCTGCGCCTCGCGGTCCTGCCTCCCACCGCGGTGGCCCTCAGCGCCTGCGCCGCAGTCCTCTTCACGGTCCGCGCCGGCGGCGCCCGCCCCAGCCTCACCCTGTGGGCGGTCCTCGCCGGAACCGCCGCCGTGGCCCTGGCCGGCATGGCGATCGCCGCCGTGGCGGCCGGCCGCACGGCCAGGTCCGTACGCGATCGCCTGGCCGCCCTGCGCCAGGTCAGCACCAAGAGCGAGGACGACCTGCGGGCCCTCGTCGACGCGCTCCGGCGCGGCGACCAGCCGCCCGCCCGCGGCCCGCGCGCCAAGACCGCCGCGGACGCCGACGACTTCGAGCTGCTCGCCGCCGACCTGGACCGTGCCCACGACAGCGCCGTCACCGCCGTCGTCCAGGCCTCCCAGCTCTCCAGTCACGCGGGCAGCGAACAGAAGCTCGAAGTCTTCGTGAACCTGGCCCGCCGACTCCAGTCCCTGGTGCAGCGCGAGATCTCCATTCTCGACGACCTGGAGAACGAGATCGAGGACCCGGATCTCCTCAAGGGCCTCTTCCACGTCGACCATCTCGCCACCCGCATCCGCCGGCACGCCGAGAACCTCGCCGTCCTCGGCGGCGCCGTCTCCCGCCGCCAGTGGAGCAACCCCGTCTCCATGACCGAGGTGCTGCGCTCCGCGATCGCCGAGGTCGAGCAGTACTCCCGAGTCAAGCTGGTGCCCCCGGTCGACGGCACCCTGCGCGGGCACGCCGTCGCCGACGTCATCCACCTGCTGGCCGAACTCGTCGAGAACGCCACGGTGTTCTCCGCTCCGCACACCCAGGTCCTGCTGCGCGCCAACCTCGTCACCTCCGGGCTCGCCGTCGAGGTCGAGGACCGGGGCCTGGGCATGCCCGTCACCGAGCAGAACAAGATGAACGCCCTGCTTGCCGACCCCGACCAGGTCAACGTCGCCAGCCTCCTCCAGGACGGCCGCATCGGCCTCTTCGTGGTCTCCCAGCTCGCCCGCCGCCACGGCATCCAGGTCCGCCTCCAGACCAACATCTACGGTGGCATCCAGGCCGCGTTCGTCGTCCCCCAGGGCCTCCTCGGCCACGACCCCGGCGCCACCGACGACGTACCGCGGATCCAGCCCCAGGCCCAGCAGAACACCGGCGTACGACGCCCGGCCGCCGGGCCCCGGCACGCCCAACCCGCCACCGCCCAGCGGGCGTCCGCAACCGGTGCGGCGGACCGGACGGTGACGGACCGGGCGGGGACGGATCGGATGACGGCCGACCGGCCCGTCCGGTCGGTACCCACGCAGACCGCGCACCCCGAGTCCGGCCACCGGTCCGCCCCGAGCCCGGCGCGTGCCTCCGTGCCCCGGCAGCAGGGCCCCGGCCGGGCCGGCGGTCAGCAGGGGCCGGGCAGAGCCGGTGCGGGCCCGACCCCGCTGCCCGTGCGCGGCGTCCGCGAGGAGCGGCCCAACCCGGCCGAGGCCGTGCCCGGCATCCGCCCCGACGACCGGCGGACCGTCACGGAACGGACCGGAGAGCCCCCGACCCCGCGCGTCGGCGCCGTGCGCGGCACCATGGGCAGGCCCCAGCTGCCCCGCCGCCGCGCCCAGCAGCACATCGTGCCCCAGCTCCGCGGCGGCCCCCCACCCGTGTCCCGCCAGGACCCCGACCACTACATCGGCCACGACCCCGGGCTGATGGCCGCCTTCCAGCGAGGCATCGGACTCGCCGAGGCCCGCCAGACGGAGAACTCCGACTGGGACACCTCGACGCTCGGCACGCCCCCCGTGGACCTGGCACCCCCGGACGCCTCGGCTCGCATCGACACGGGCCGCGTGGACACGGACCGCATCGACATGGGACGTATCGACACCGGCCGCATCGAGAGTGGCAGCCGACTCGACTCACCATCGCGTATCGACCCGGCCCGCCCGGACGCACTCCACATGGAGCTGGCTCACATGGACGCGCCCCACAAGGACGCCACGCAGCCCCTGGGCGGACACCCCAGGGGGGTCGCCCCGGCCACCCCCATAGCCGTACCGCCGTCGGTCCCCGACGCTGCGCACGACCTCACGCCCCGGCAGGACGGGAGCACACCGGCCGGATGAAAACCCCCCTCACCGCCCCCCTCCCCACCCCAACCCCCTCCGCTCCCGCAGACCAACGCACCCCAAGGAGTCGATCCACCATGGCGAGCGATGCGCCGACCGGCCATGTATCCGATCTCGACTGGCTGATGAGCGGCCTCGTGCAGCGCGTGCCGCACACCACGAGCGCGGTGCTGCTCTCCTGCGACGGACTCGTGAAGTCGGTCCACGGCCTCGACCCGGACAGCGCCGACCACATGGCCGCCCTGGCCTCCGGCCTGTACTCCCTCGGACGCAGCGCGGGCGTCCGCTTCGGCGACGGCGGCGAGGTGCGCCAGGTCGTCGTCGAACTCGACTCGACCCTGCTCTTCGTCTCCACCGCGGGCTCCGGCACCTGCCTCGCCGTGCTCGCCGGGCGCGAGGCCGACGCCGCCGTTCTCGGCTACGAGATGGCGATGCTCGTCAAGAGCGTCCGCCCGTACCTGGTCACCCAGCCCCGTCAGGCCGTCGAACCCTCCGCGATGAGGCCTTGAGAGTGCCCGCGGCCGGCGACGGACCTCTGTATGACGACGCCGCCGGGCGTCTGGTACGCCCCTACACCGTCATCAACGGCCGTACCCGGCCGACCACCGCACTCGATCTCCTCTCACAGGTGATGGCCACCGGGGCGACCCCCCTCGGCTATCTGGGCCCCGAACACGCAACCGCACTGGACCTGTGCCGGGCACCCATCTCGGTCGCCGAGGTCGCGGCTCATCTGAAGCTGCCGGTGGCAGTGACCAAGGTGCTGCTGTCCGACCTCGTCGACTGCGGGGCCCTTACCACCAAACCCCCGGTTTTCCACCACAACCCGACAGACCGGTCTCTTCTGGAGGCAGTGCTCGATGGACTACGACGACAGCTCTGACCCCTTTCCCACCGCACTCAAAATCCTGGTGGCGGGAGGGTTCGGGGTCGGCAAGACGACCTTCGTCGGCGCGGTGAGCGAGATCGCGCCGCTGAGCACGGAGGAACTGCTCACCACAGTGAGCGCCGCGACCGACAATCTCGACGGCATCGAGAACAAGGTCGAGACGACCGTCGCGATGGACTTCGGCCGCATCACGCTCGACCCACGCCATGTGCTCTATCTGTTCGGCACACCCGGCCAGCAACGCTTCTGGTTCATGTGGGACGAACTCTCCGAAGGAGCCCTCGGCGCGGTCATCCTCGCCGACACCCGCCGCCTGGAGGACTGTTTCGCCGCCGTCGACTTCTTCGAGCAGCGCGGCCTCGGCTTCATCGTCGCCATCAACGAGTTCGACGGTTCCTTCCGCTACGACGCCGACGAGGTGCGCGCGGCCCTCGACCTCGATCCGGAGATCCCCGTCGTCTGTTGCGACGCCCGGATCTCCAGCTCGGGCGTCCAGACCCTGCTGACTCTCGTACGGCACCTTCTCGCCCACGCCCCGGACCAGCTCCCCAGCCACGGAGCCCACACGTGACGTACGACCCACCGCGTCCGACCGGCCGACTGCTCCTGACCCCCGAGGACCGGGACGCTCCCGAGCGGGTGGGGCGGCTGCGGTCGCTCGGACTCGGGGAGTACGCCGAACCGGTCTTCGACGCCTTCGCGGACCGGCTCGCCGAGGTCGCCTCGGTGCCGTACGCGATGGTCAACTTCATCGACGAGAACCGGCAGTTCTTCGCCGGCGTGCATGTGCCGGCGGAGCCGACGGGAGAGATGGCGGTACTCGGGGCGGATCGCTATCTGGCCCGGGACCACGGCTTCTGCCCCTATGTGGTGGTCCGGCGCAAGGCCCTGGTCCTCGAAGACGTGCGCGAATACCCGAAGTTCGCGGGGAATCCCGTCGTCGACGACCACCGCATCCGCTCCTACCTCGGTGCCCCGCTGATCGACCGTACCGGCATCGCCCTCGGCACGATCTGCGTCCTCGATGTGAAGCCGCGTCCTTGGGGCAGGGCGGGCCTGGAGACCATCAAGGCCATGGCCGCGGAACTGGCCGGGCAGATCGAGGGGCGGGAGGCGTTCCCGTAGCGGCCGTACCGTCTGTGGCTCCCGGAGGGCTTGAGGCTCCCGGAGGAGGAGGGCACATCATGGCGGATCGGCGGATCGGGCGGGATGTGTCCACGGACCGGGCGGGGTGCGTCCACGGCTCGGGCGGGGTGTGAAGGAAAGCTGCGGCGGAGGTTAAGAAAACCTCGATGGACCCGGGGGGCCGCCGTACGGCAGATTGCTCTGCGATCCCACCTCTCTCCCCGGTACGGGCCCGTTCGTCGTGCCCCGGGCCGGGCCTCACCCTCAGGAGCCGTTGCGTTGAAGGCGCTGGTCAAGGAGAAGGCGGAGCCCGGCCTGTGGCTCGTGGACGTACCGGAGCCCGCGATTGGCCCCGGAGACGTACTGATCAAGGTTCTCAGGACCGGGATCTGCGGCACCGACCTGCACATCCGGTCCTGGGACGGCTGGGCGCGGCAGGCGATCCGGACCCCGCTGGTGGTCGGGCACGAGTTCGTCGGCGAGGTCGTGGCGACCGGGCGCGATGTCTCGCAGACAGCGGTCGGCGACCGGGTGAGCGGCGAGGGACACCTCGTCTGCGGCAAGTGCCGCAACTGCCTCGCCGGGCGCCGCCATCTGTGCCGGGCCACGGTCGGCCTCGGCGTCGGCCGTGACGGCGCCTTCGCGGAGTACGTGGCGCTGCCCGCGTCCAACGTCTGGGTGCACCGGGTGCCGGTGGACCTCGACGTGGCCGCGATCTTCGACCCGTTCGGCAACGCCGTGCACACCGCGCTGTCCTTCCCGCTGGTCGGCGAGGACGTCCTGATCACCGGCGCCGGGCCGATCGGGCTGATGGCCGCCGCCGTCGCCCGGCACGCGGGCGCCCGGCACGTCATGGTCACCGACGTCAGCGAGGACCGGCTGGAGCTGGCCCGCAAGATCGGCGTCAGCCTCGCGCTCGACGTGGCCGAGTCGACCATCGCCGACGGGCAACGCGCCCTCGGCCTGCGCGAGGGCTTCGACATCGGCCTGGAGATGTCCGGCAACCCCGTCGCCGTGCGCGACATGATCGCCAACATGACGCACGGCGGCCGGATCGCCATGCTCGGGCTGCCGTCCGAGGAGTTCGCCGTCGACTGGTCCCGCATCGTCACCTCCATGATCACGATCAAGGGCATCTACGGCCGTGAGATGTACGAGACCTGGTACGCCATGTCGGTCCTCCTGGAGGGCGGCCTCGACCTCGCCCCCGTGATCACCGGCCGGTACGGCTACCGCGACCACGAGGTGGCCTTCGCGGACGCGGCGAGTGGCAGAGGCGGCAAGGTCATCCTGGACTGGACCGCGTGACCGGACGAGCCAGTCGCCTCAACCCCCCTTCGGCGTAAGCACTTTAGGAGCTTCCCCCATGTTCGACTCCGTGCGCGACGACCTCCGCACCACCCTCGACGAGATCCGGGCCGCCGGCCTGCACAAGCCCGAGCGGGTCATCGGCAGCCCGCAGTCGGCGACGGTGAACGTCACCGACGGTGGCCGTCCCGGCGAGGTTCTCAACTTCTGCGCCAACAACTACCTCGGCCTCGCCGACCACCCCGAGGTGATCACCGCCGCCCACGAGGCGCTCGACCGCTGGGGCTACGGCATGGCCTCGGTCCGCTTCATCTGCGGCACGCAGGAGGTGCACAAGGAACTGGAGGCCCGGCTCTCGGGGTTCCTCGGCCAGGAGGACACGATCCTCTACTCCTCCTGCTTCGATGCCAACGGCGGTGTCTTCGAGACCCTCCTCGGTCCCGAGGACGCGGTGATCTCCGACGCCCTCAACCACGCCTCGATCATCGACGGCATCCGCCTGTCGAAGGCCCGCCGCTTCCGCTACGCCAACCGCGACATGGCCGACCTGGAACGCCAGTTGAAGGAGGCCGGCGAGGGCGGCGCCCGCCGGAAGCTGATCGTCACGGACGGCGTCTTCTCCATGGACGGCCATGTGGCCCCGCTCCGCGAGATCTGCGACCTCGCCGACCGCCACGACGCCATGGTCATGGTCGACGACTCGCACGCCGTCGGCTTCACCGGCCCCGGCGGCCGCGGCACCCCCGAGCTGCACGGCGTCATGGACCGCGTCGACATCATCACCGGCACCCTCGGCAAGGCCCTCGGCGGCGCGTCCGGCGGTTACGTCGCCGCCCGCGCCGAGATCGTCGCCCTGCTCCGCCAGCGCTCCCGTCCGTACCTCTTCTCCAACACGCTCGCGCCGGTGATCGCGGCGGCCTCCCTGAAGGTCATCGACCTGCTGGAGTCGGCCGGCGACCTGCGGGTCCGGCTCGCCGAGAACACCTCGCTGTTCCGCCGCCGGATGACCGAGGAGGGCTTCGACCTCCTCCCCGGCGACCACCCCATCGCCCCGGTGATGATCGGCGACGCGGCGCGGGCGGGCCGCCTGGCCGAACTACTGCTGGAGCGCGGCGTGTACGTGATCGGCTTCTCCTACCCGGTCGTCCCGCAGGGCCAGGCCCGTATCCGCGTCCAGTTGTCCGCCGCGCATTCGACGGCGGACGTGAACCGGGCGGTCGACGCGTTCGTGGCGGCGCGGGCGGAGCTGAACGGCTGAACGGAGCCCGGTCAGCGAAAGCGGACATTTGAGAGAATCGATCCCATGATCGAAGCGCGGCGGCTCCACATCCTCCGTGCGGTGGCCGACCACCGCACGGTGACGGCGGCTGCCGCCGCGCTGTACCTCACCCCGTCCGCCGTCTCCCAGCAGCTGACCGCCCTGGAGCAGGAGACGGGCCACCGCCTGGTCGAACGCGGCGCGAAGGGCGTACGGCTCACCCCGGCCGGCGAGATCCTGCTCGGCCACACCAACGCGGTCCTCGCCCAGCTGGAGCGGGCGGCGGCGGAGCTGGCCGCGTACAGCTCGGGCGCGGCCGGCACGGTCTCGGTCGCCTCCTTCGCCACCGGTATCGCCCAGGTCGTGGCGCCCGCACTGGCCGGCCTCGCCGTGTCCGCGCCCGGCATCCGCCTCCGCGTCCAGGACGCCGAGGGCGACGCCAGCCTCCCGATGGTCCTGGACCGGCAGGTCGACATCGCCGTCGCCGTCGAGTACCGGGGCGCCCCGGCCGCCGACGACCCCCGGCTGACCCACGTCCCGCTGTACGCCGAGCCCTTCGACGCGGTCGTCCCGGTCACCCACCGGCTGTCCGACGCCGACGAGGTCCCGCTCGCGGAACTGGCCAAGGATCCCTGGATCGGCCCCTACCCCGGCAACCCCTGCCACGACGTGGTCGTCCTGGCCTGCGAGAACGCCGGCTTCCAGCCACGCCTGGAGCACTCTTCGGACGACTTCCGCGCCGTCGTGGCCCTGGCCTCGGCCGACGCGGGCGTGGCCCTCGTGCCCCGGTCGGCGCTGCGCGGCATGGACCTCACGGGCGTCGTCGTACGCCCCGTCGACGGCGTGGCCCCCACCCGCCGCGTCTTCGCCGCCGTGCGTCGTGGAGCGGAGGGGCATCCGCTGATCCGACCGGTGCTCGAAGCGCTGGGGGAGGCGGCTCGGGTGTGAGTCTCCCGTAACCGTGTGAGTCTTCCGTAACTCCGATGTCTCATATTCGGGATAGCTTCTCGAATATGAGACAAGTAGATGCGGTTGCCGCGGTTGCGGTCGATCTTCGCCTGGCCGCCCGCCTGGCGGAGCTCCGGGCCGAACAGGGTTGGTCGCTGGGGGAGTTGGCCGACCGCAGTGGTCTGAGCCGCTCGACCCTCTCCCGGGCCGAACGCGCCGAGACCAGCCCCACGGCCGCGCTCCTGAACCGCCTCTGCCAGGTCTACGGCCGGACCATGTCCCAGCTGCTCAGCGAGGTGGAGGCCGAGCCCGTCACCCTCGTACGCGCGGGGGAGCAGGCCGTCTGGGAGGACAGAGCCTCCGGTTTCGTACGCCGGTCGGTGTCGCCGCCCACGGCCGGGATGCGCGGTGAGCTGGTCGAGGGACGGCTCACGGCGGGCGCGGACATCGCCTACGACGGGCCGTCCGTGCCCGGCCTCGAACAGCACATCTGGGTCCTCGACGGGACGCTCCGGGTGACGGACCGGGGCGTCGAGCACGAGCTGGCCGCCGGTGACTGTCTGCGGATGCGGGTGTGGGGGCCGACGCGGTTCCGCTGCCGTGGACCCGAGGATGTTCGATACGCGCTGCTGGTGGTGGCGCCGTGACCACCACCGTGACCGCGCCCCTGATCGAAAGGCTTGACGCCCATCAACTCATCGGCTGCGTCGAGGAGTTGGCTGACCTGCTGATCGACACCGTGGACGGCGGGGCCTCCGTCGGCTTCCTCGCGCCGTTCGACCGTGCGGCGGCCGTCGGCTGGTGGAAGGGGCGCGTCGAGGCGGTGTCGGCCGGTGGGGTCGCCGTGTGGGTGGCGCGCGCCGGCGACCGGGTGGTCGGCACCGTCAGCCTCGCCTTCCCGGACAAGCCCAACAGCCGCCACCGGGCCGAACTCGTCAAGCTGATGGTCCACCGGGACGGCCGGGGCCAGGGCCTCGGCCGCGCGCTCCTCGCGACCGCCGAGCGGGCGGCCGTCGACGCCGGCGTCACCCTGCTCCACCTGGACACCGAGACCGACAGCCCCGCCGAGCGCATCTACGGCAGGGCCGGCTGGACCCGCGTAGGGACGATTCCCGACTACGCGGCGGACCCGCACGGGACCCCGCGGCCCACGTCGCTCTACTACAAGCAGGTGGGAGCCGGGAGCCGGGACCTCCACGGCCCCGGCCGCCACCGGTGAGTGAAGCTCCTATTGGCTGTCAAGCAGTGGTGAGCCAGTTGCGGTAGGCGTTGGCGAGGTCGTCGTCGCGGCGGGTGCCGCGTTCGATGCAGGAGATGACGGCGGGCCAGACACCGAAGTCGTGGGCGACGGCGGTGAGGGTGATGTTAAGGCGGCGACCGGGCCGCGAACGCGGCCCTCTAACGGGTGCGCGACCACCGGCCCGAGTGCGGTATTGTTTCCATGCACGTTCATCCAGGGGAAACCCCAGGTCAGACGGGCAACGGGACGTGGCGCAGCTTGGTAGCGCACTTGACTGGGGGTCAAGGGGTCGCAGGTTCAAATCCTGTCGTCCCGACTGGAGTCCGCTCCGTAGTCGCAGGTCAGGGCCTTGGATCACATCATGTGAGACAGGGCCCTTGATCGTTTCTGAGACTGGTGTCTCACGATTTCTCACAGATGGGGATGATCTTCCCTACCCGGGCAACTCGCTGAGTTTCTCCGAGCCTGCCTTGAGGCTCTGCGGGTCGGGGTGGACGTAGACCCGCTTGGTGAACGACAGGTCACTGTGACCGGCCCACGCTGAGACGACGGTGTCGGGCACTCCGTTGTTGGCCATCCAGGACGGACAGGCGTGACGAGCGTCGTAGAGGCGGACGCGGCGTACGCCTGCTGCCCCCATGAGCTTCTGGGCTTCCCGACGGAGCTTGTCCGTCTTGAACGGGCGCCCCAGCTCATCGACGACGACATAGCCCGAGTCCTCGTAGGTCTCGCCAGCCCTGGCCTTCTCCTGATCCTGGCGCGTGGCGAACGTCTGAAGCGCAGCGTGTACAGGCTTGGGCAGCGGCGAGACACGCTTGCCGCTGTGGGTCTTGGGCTGCTTCTCAACCACCTTGTTCCGCAGGCCTCGCTCAAGACCGCGGTCATGAACAATGGTGCGGGTGTTGCCTACTGCGATAGTCCCCGCGCCTGCCAAGGACGGCGGCGGTTCGTACGAGATCGCCATCTGGCGCCAGGACGACCTGATCCCCGACGGCACGGCACGGTTCCGGGTCGCCGACAAGGTGCTGCCGACGGTGCCGGGGTGGACGGCGGGCTGAGTTCAGACTCCGCCTGTCAGCAAGGCCCGCGCGACCTTGCGGAAGGCGGCGCGGAGGCGGCTGCGGCCGTTCGCCCGGGCGGCGGGGCCGGGACGGTCGTGCTGTCCCGGCCCCGCCTGGTTCACCCTGCCGGGGCGGCGGGGGCGCCGCCGGTGGGCAGTGTGCCTGTCAGCTCGGCCGCGGTCACCAGACCGGGTTCCATCCGTCGGTGCCGGCCAGGTACTTCTCGGCGGTGTAGCCGGCGGCCTCTGAGTCGGTCAACTGCGGGGCGTCCGCTCCGTAGCCGGCTCCGGGGCCGGTGTTGGCGTACTCCTTGAAGCGGGCCTTCGACCAAGGGTAGTCGGGCGTCATGTCGGTCCAGGGATGCGCGTCCTTGATGCCGTGGAAAATCTCGCTTTGGCGGACCACCGCCTGGGGCCATGCATCCGCCGTGTTGTGCCACGGCCGACCGAGGTACATCGTGTCGTACGGCACACCGTTGGTGGTGATCGTGCTGCTGACGATCAGGAACCCGTACTTCTTCCGGTAGTCCGTGTTCGGCGCCAGTATCGTGCCGCCGGGCCACGAGAGCACCTGGATCGTGCACCGGTCGATCACCGCGGTGGCGTTGCCGAAGATGAAGTCCACGTCGCCCCGGATGAACGAGTTGACGAAGTACTGCCGGGCCTGGGTCGTGGGTGTCTCCCCCTTGGCGAGCAGGGTGTCCTGATGGCCCATGATCGAGACGTTGAAGTATGTCTGCCGGTCACCCAGGGCGGCCACCGCGACGGCCTGGGTCTCGTACGCACTGATCTCCGGGTGGGCCGCGCGGTCGAACGTGTTGGAGATCGTGAGGTCCTTGACGGTCAGGTTGGGGGGCCTGAAGGTGGCCACGGCGCTGCCCTGGGTACCGTACTTCTGGCCGGTCGACGGGTTGATCATCCCGTGACACCTGCTGTTGTAGATGACGACATCCGCGCGGTTGCCGGTGACGCCCTCGATCGTCAGCCAGCTCTTGTCCTTCGGGACGGTGAGGACCTCGTGGTAGACGCCCTTCTCGATCACAATCTCGCTCGAGCCCGAGGTGGGAGCGGCGTTGATCGCTTCCTGCACGGTCCAGTAGTCGCCGCTGCCGTAGGGCGAGACGAGCCGCCGGTCGGCCTCGTAGAGTTCCGTGTGCCTGATGTGGGTCTTGGTGCCCTCGTCTGAGTGGTGGGCCAGCTGGAGGGAGCGCGCGAGTGCTGTCGCGGTAGTGACCATTATGCCCTGGATATTTACGGGGGTATCGAGGAAGTCGACCGCGGCCTGGAAGGCTCTCAGGAGCAGTTGGCTGAACGAGTGCCAGCTGTTGTGCTGCCCCATGTAGGCATCGGTGACGGTGAACGCCTGGCCATCGCGGAAGGCCACCGCGGTTGCGTCCGCCTGATTCCGGTACCGAGCAGCTTCGGCGAGTGCCACGATGAGCTGCAGGATTCCCTTCGCCACTGCCGTGGTATGACCTACGGGGTCGCCGGCGGGGTCGGTTGTGGCAAGTGTCCTCACGGCCTGGTCGAGGCTTTGCGGACTGATCACCATGTTGGTGCGGCTCGCGCCCTCTTGCGCCAGGTTGATGTAGGAGCCCAACCCGGTGTAATTCGTGCGTGTGTTCGCCTCTGTGATCCCTGGCAGCGCCGAGGGCTGCCCATACTCCGCCGTTAGTTCCAGTGTGAAGATGCGGCCCCATTGTATCTGACTGCCCTCGGTGCCCGGCACGGCAACGCCCTGCCGCCATCCCATGATGTAGCTGTCCCGCCGGCGAATGTACACCTTGACGGCCAGGGTCCGGTCCTCGGTTTGCAGCTCGACGTTTACGTATGCATTCGCAGCGACGTCGGCGGTCACGTGGACGGGGTGCCCCCGGCGGCTGGTCCCCGCGTAGGGGTCGACCCTGTGGTCGCTGCATTGTACTTTGATGGCCTTGATCAGGTTGCCGTAGCCCTTCATGGCGCCGTCTTCGTCGGTGCCGGGTTCGTAGCTGATGGCCCACTTGGGGTTCGGGGGTGGGTCGTCCACGGCGCCGGCCATGGGGGCAGCGGCCATCACCACGCCGCCGGCCAGAGCGCTGCTGGCCGCGACGGCCGTCGCCGCGGACAGGAATGATCTACGGGAAAAGCCCTGTTCCGAGTTCGTCACTTGGGTTCCTTCTTGTTGTCAGCGACCCATTGACTGGGTTGCGCCGTGCGGCGGTTGCCGATCTTGACGGTGACCTTCATGCCGGCATGGGGGCTCACGCGCTGCTGGCGTGCCTGGCGGGCTGTCGCTTCCGTGTGCCGTGTGCGATGGGGCACGGAAGCGGTGACTGACATCGGTCGGGCGCGTTCCTGTCACGGATCCGGTTGCCGACCGCCCTCGACGTATGGCGGGGGGCACACCCCTGCGCCGCGGGTCCCGGACCCGCGGCGCAGGGGTGTGCCCTGTCGTGTGTCATGCCGGAAGGATCGGCGCGGGGTCTGCCCCGAGGCCATGGGTACTTCTACGGGCCCGGGCCCCGCCCTTGGACCCGGGTATTTCTACGGGGCTGTCCTACGGAGGGGGTGCCTGGTTGGCCGTCCACCAGGACGCGATCTGGGCGCGGGAGCCGAAGCCGAGTTTGGCCAGGACGTTCTCGACGTGGCCGTCGACAGTGCGTGGGGAGCGTCCGAGGGCGGAGGCGATCTGCCGGTTGCTCATGCCCTTGGCCACCAGCGCGGCCACTTCCCGCTCCCGGGAGGTCAGCGGGCTCGCGGCGGGAGCAGTCGCGGGGGCGGGGGCCGCCGCGGTCGGCTCGGGCTCGGTGCGCAGGGCGTGGGCGATGGCCTCGTCGGGGCCGCGGTGGCTGCCGCCCTCCGCGAGGGCCGTCTCGTACGCTGCCGGGCCCAGGGCTCGTACGACGGCTTCCTCGCACCGCGCGTGCTGCTCGGTCGTGTACGGACCGAGCAGCTCCGGGCTCGCCTCGATGTCCCGAAACAGAGTGCGCACGGCGCCCAGCAGCCGTCCCGCCCGCTCGTGGTCGCCGCCGGAGGCGGTGACCCAGGCAAGCAGCGCAAGCGCCAGCGCGGCCCCGACGTATTCGTTGAAGCCCCGCTGGGCCTCGAGTGAGAGACGGCTCAGCGCCATGGCCTCCTCCTCGTCGCCGCGTGCCCAGGCGGCATGGCCCAGTGCCCACAATGCCTGCGCGCGGCCCCACCGCTCCTCGTTCGCCTCGGCGAGGGCGACCGCCTGCCTGCCGGTCTCCACGGCCCGTGACTCCCCACGGGCCGTGTGGGCGGCGGTCAGCTGGAACAGCGTGAAGACCGTTCCGGCTCCCTCGTCCAGCGCCGTGTGGGCGGCCACCGCGCCCTCGAACCACGACACGGCTTCCTCCAGCTGCCCCCGGAACAAGGCGGAGGAGCCGCGCAGGCTCTGGACATACGCGCACGCCACCGGGTCGTCCAGCCGCTCTCCCAGCTCTCCGGCCTCGTCCAGCCACCGGTGGGCCGCCGCCAGATCGCCCTGCAGCACCGCCACCCAGGCGGCGACCCACAGCGCCCGCGCCCGGGCCGGGGTGGGCTCGGGCGCGGCGGCGAGCACCCGGTCGAACTGGCGGCGCCCCTCACCGAGGAACCCGCCGACGCACCAGTGGAAGCGCAGCGCCGCGGCGAGCGCCAGCACGGCCTGCGGGTCACCGCCGCAGTCCAGTGCCGCCAGCAGATTGGCGTGTTCGGTCCGCAGCCGGACCAGGCCCTCCTGCTGGCCGGGGCCGCACCAGCGGTCGGCGAGGCGCTGGGCGAGGGCGAGGAAGAAGTCCCGGTGCCGCCGCAGCAGCCCTTCCTCCTCACCGGACTCGGCGAGCCGCTCCCGCCCGTACTGGCGGATCGTCTCCAGCAGCCGGTAGCGCGGCGGGCCCTCGTGCTCGGTGGGCAGGACGACGGACTGGGCGACCAGCCGGTCGAGGAGATCGAGCACCTCGTCCCGGCCGATGCCGTCGCCCGCGCAGACGGCCTCGGCCGCGTCCAGGCCGAAATCGTCGGCGAAGACCGACAACCGGTTCCACAGCAGCCGCTCAGCCGGGGTGCACAGCTCGTGGCTCCAGTCGATCAACGCACGTAGCGTCCGCTGGTGCGGCCGGGCGACCCGGCTGCCGTTCGTGAGCAGGGCGAAGCGGTCCTCCAGCCGGTTCACCGCCTCGTCGACGGTGAGGGTCCGCAGCCGGAACGCGGCCAGTTTGATGGCCAGCGGCAGCCTGTCGAGGCCGTCGCACAGCCGGCGGACCTGGGCGCGGTTGCCGTCGGTGATCCGGAACTCCGGGCGCACGGCGGTGGTCCGGTCCCGCAGCAGTTCCACCGCGTCGTCCGGCGCCAGCGGAGAGACGGTGAAGACGCGCTCGCCGGGAATTCCGAGCGTACGGCGGCTCGTCGCCAGGATGCGCAGCCCGGGGGAGGCCGACAGCAGCGCGTGGGCCAGCTCGGCGCAGGCGTCGATGAGGTGCTCGCAGTTGTCCAGCACGATCAGCGGACCGCGGTGGGCCAGAAAGGCGGCGAGCTGGTCGATGACCGGTCTGGTGCCCAGGTCCGGCAACCCCAGCGCGGTCGCCACGGCGTTCGCCGCCAACGACGGGTCCCGCACCGGCGCCAGCTCCACCAGCCACACCCCGTCCACGAAGTCCGCCACCGATGCGGCCACCTCCAGCGCCAGCCGTGTCTTGCCCACCCCGCCCACACCGGTGAGCGTCAGCAGCCGCGTCGCCCCCAGACGGCGGCGGACTTCGGCGAGGTCCCGGCGCCTGCCCACGAACGTGGTCAGAGCGGCGGGCAGATTCCCCACATCTGATATCTGGGTGGTCACGTGACTTCTCGCCTTCCAACGGCTCGCAGCCGTGCTGAAACATCAAAGACGCCTGTCTTCGCTGACAGCGTGTTCGTTGCGGGCCGTTGAGGTGCGGTCCTGTCGCCGCCCCGACTGCCGTGGTCGCCGTGGCGCTCCACCTGCAACCGGCACGAAATGGTCATCGGCGATAACTCCGGCATGCGGCACTCGGGGCAACGTAACGGACACAGCCACACTTAAGCCACTGAACAGTATCCATCAGACCATAGGCCCCAGGTGAGGCTGTGACTGAGGTCTCCCGAGCGCCCCGACAGCAGCCAACCTCGCACCGGACGACCGGTGCCACTCAGCCGACCTCGCGCAACTCCCCGTCGGTGAATACGGCGAGAC
>NZ_JAEMUX010000279.1 GCF_016598475.1 Streptomyces adelaidensis | reverse complement strand
ACGGTCATTCTCGCGGAGGCGAACCAGTGGCCGGAGGACGTCGTCGACTACTTCGGCGACTTCCCCAGCGGCGGCGACGAATGCCATATGGCGTTCCACTTCCCCGTCATGCCCCGCATCTTCATGGCCGTGCGAAGGGAATCCCGCTACCCGGTCTCGGAAATCCTCGCCAAGACCCCCGCCATTCCCTCGAAATGCCAGTGGGGCATCTTCCTGCGCAACCACGACGAGCTGACCCTCGAAATGGTCACCGACGAAGAACGCGACTACATGTACGCGGAATACGCGAAAGACCCGCGTATGCGCGCCAACATCGGCATCCGGCGCCGCCTCGCCCCCCTCCTGGACAACGACCGCAACCAGATCGAACTGTTCACGGCCCTGCTGCTGTCGCTTCCGGGCTCGCCGATCCTCTACTACGGCGACGAGATCGGCATGGGCGACAACATCTGGCTCGGCGACCGCGACGCCGTACGCACCCCCATGCAGTGGACACCCGACCGCAACGCCGGCTTCTCCTCCTGCGACCCCGGCCGCCTGTCCCTACCGACGATCATGGACCCGGTCTACGGCTACCAGGTCACCAACGTCGAAGCGTCGATGTCCTCCCCCTCCTCGCTGCTGCACTGGACCCGCCGCATGATCGAGATCCGCAAGCAGAACCCCGCCTTCGGCCTCGGGTCGTACACCGAACTCCAGTCGTCCAACCCGGCCGT
>NZ_JAEMUX010000278.1 GCF_016598475.1 Streptomyces adelaidensis | reverse complement strand
GCGTTCCAATGCGCGTCCTGCTCGCCAGCCGTCCAGCGGTGCCCCGGCTCGACACGTCGCGGTACGGGGATGGCCGGCGGCGGCCGGGTGGGGATGGTCTCGGCGAGGAGCCGCTCCAGCGGGGTACTCACGGCCGGTCCGGGTGGAGGACGGCGACGACCGCACCGGCGGGTTGGGGGCCGCGTCCGGAGCAGGCGGCGCACATGTCGCGGCCGTTGGAGTGCGTGACCCAGCCCTGAGCGCGGGCGGCAGCACGGGCTTCGGTGACGGTGTCGGCGTCGGTGAGGAGTTGGCGGGGGCATCCGCCGTACTGCCACTGGGTGTCGCAGTGGATCGTGATGCGGGCGCTCATCGGGCGTCTTCCTCGGGCTCGGCGCCGCAGCGGGGGCAGGGCTGCCCTTCGAGGTCGAGGCAGACGATGCAGTCGTGGCCGATGCCTTCGGAGACGATGGTCTCGTTGCTGACGTCGAGGCCGCAGAGGGCGAGGTTCCAGTCGCAGCAGATGAGGTGGGTGGTCCGGTCGTTGGGGTCGCCGGTGTCGCTGGAGGCGGGTGCGGGTGCGGTGGTCACTGACTGGCTCCTGTCGGGCGGGTGTGGGTGGTCCATGCGGCGTGGCGTGCGTCGTGGCTGTCGATGGCGAGGCGTCGTCCGCGGGGGCTGGCGCATCGTTGGCCGGGTGGGGCGTGACACCACGGGCAGCGGATCTGCCACTCCGGCGGCTTGGTCA
>NZ_JAEMUX010000277.1 GCF_016598475.1 Streptomyces adelaidensis | reverse complement strand
GCCCCTCGTACACCTTCTCGTCTCGCTAGCCGGACCCGCACCGTCTGGCAGTACCGATGCGTCCCGTCGTTGTCAGGGCTGCTTCCCGCCCTCCCCGGCGTCTCCCGGATCAGACTGCCCTCAGCTCCTATCCGGCTGCTGCGACAGCCGGACGGCGGGGTCCTTCCATCCCCGCTCGGTCACTCAGCGCCTCGTGGCGCACGGTCATGTCCCAGTGCAGCCGGGAGACGTCGATGCCGAACTCGCTGATCGCCCGTGCGCCGACCGTTGCGGCGATTGTCTCCAGCTGCGGAGCGATCGCGTCCAGGGCCCGGGCGAGGCGGTCGTCGTTGACCATGCCCGCCTCGATGCCGAACACCTCCTCCACCGCCCAGGTGCGGGCCCGGTCCCCGACCCGCACCAACGGCGCGGGCGAGGTCAGCCGGTTGGCCACCAGCGCCTCGATCACCTGCCCGTGCGTCACGTGCGCACTCGCACCACCAGGGCACACCTCATCAACGATCCCGGCCAGATGCAGCCGACGAGTGAACTCGGAAACGACAGGCAGAGCACCCAGACGCTTCTCCACCACGGACGTCACCGCTATTTCAAAACGCTGACGCTCAGACCGTGGCCGCGGGGACCGGGAAGGCTTCGACACACCCCACCCAACGTCACACCCCGGCTCGGGGACACCCCCGAGCCGGTCACACCATACGAATCAACGACCCGCGAAGTCCGGGTCTAGAA
>NZ_JAEMUX010000276.1 GCF_016598475.1 Streptomyces adelaidensis | reverse complement strand
GTAGGGTCGGGGACTGGCGCGGTGGCCGATGCTCCGTTTCCAGTCCCCGCCGCTTCAAACCGTGCATGCAGTTCTCCCGCACACGGCTTTCCGACATCGTTCACCGGCTGGCATGCGCCGTTGCCCTGTGCACGTTTCCGGTAAGACGGTAGACGCCGAGCCGGGTGATCCATCCGTAAGTGAAACGGGTGGCCCAGTTCCGGCCTGCCATCCTGTGTTTCGTACTGGCGAAGATCGCCAGCCGCTCGTGGACGTAGCCGTCGACCACGTTGAACTTCCGCCCGGAGTTCCCGTTGCGGAAGTACGCAGCCCACCCCCGCAATACGGGGCTGAGGTCAGCTACCACAGCAGACACCGGCCGCTCGGTCTTTGAACGTGCAGTCGCAGCGCGGACTTTGTCCCGCAACACCCGCATCGCTCTGGCCGAGGGCCAACGCCGCAAGTAGAACTTGCCCCGCCACTTCCACGATTCCACCTTCCGGTGGTGGAAGCCGAGGAAATCAAAGCCCTGTTCACCCCGAGTGAGGCAAACGATGCCGGACTTGCCGGGATGAAGGCGCATCCCGAGTCGTGCCAGCACTTTCGCGGCCAATTCCCGGGACTGTTCGGCCCGTTCCTTGGTCGGCGACAGGACCACGAAATCATCGCAGTACCTCACCAGCACTCCCAGCCGGCGCCCTTCGCTCTGCCACGCCTCATCGAGGACATGCAGCGCGATATTCGCCAGCAACGGGGAAAC
>NZ_JAEMUX010000275.1 GCF_016598475.1 Streptomyces adelaidensis | reverse complement strand
AGCCGGAGCCGGAGCCGGAGCCGGAGCCGGAGCCGGAGCGGGTAACCGCTGGTCCGGGTGCGGGTGGGATGCGGTTGGTCCCGGACCGGGCCGAGGGCATGGGGTGGAGGTCCTGACCTCGGAGTATCGGCGGATCATGGAGATCGTGGCCGACGCGGACGGTCCGGTGATGGCCAAGGACGTGGCGATCGCGCTGGGCCGTGAGACGACGCCGGGGAAGGTCGAGCCGGTCCGCGGGCAACTGCGCAAGCTGTCCGACCGGGGCTGGCTCGCCCGGACCGGAGCGGGCCGTTACCTGCCGCGCTGACCAGCCGGCACGGCGGCGGACCGGCCGATTCCGGCCGTAACAAGAGAGCCCCCAGCGGAAGTTGGGGTGTTTGTGAAGACAACCAGCCCCGCCGAGGACCCTCAGCATGCTGTCTACCAGGTTCAGCTTCCCGTGTCGAAGCGGACTCTCGACCTCGTCGGCGATCTGATACGCCGTGAACGCAACCGGCTGGGCACCCGGTGGCGCAAGGTCGAGCCCGGCACCCAGGCCTTGATCGTGCTCGCCGTCCTCCGCCACGACCAGCGTCTTTCCGACATGGCCGGCGGCAACCAGATTTCCGCCTCCACCGTGCGCCGCTGGGTGCAGGAGGTCCTCCGCCTGCTCGCCGCCCGTGCCCCGCGCCTGGACCGAGCTCTGAAGAAGATCGCCAAGAAGAGCGGGGTCGTCGTCCTGCTGGACGGCACCCTGATCCGCACCCGACGC
>NZ_JAEMUX010000274.1 GCF_016598475.1 Streptomyces adelaidensis | reverse complement strand
GGCCTCCGGGTCGCGGGGCCGGCACAGGATCACCTTGCAGGCCAGCAGCCCGGCCAGGGCGGCGAACTCGTGACTGAGCACGGCCCGCCCCTCCCGGCGCCGTCCGATGCCCGCTTCGTTGTCCCAGACCAGTGCCCGGGGCACCGCATCCCAGCCGGACAGCAGGTCCCAGTGCCCGCTCACGAGGTCGGCGGCCTGCCTCGACGGCAGCATCCGCGCGGTGATGACCCGGGAATAGCCGGCCACCATCACCAGCACCGGCGGGCGCCCGGTCTGCCCGAAGCCCAGCGGGATGTCCACGGGCGGGAACCACAGATCGCACTGGGCCAGCTCGCCGGGCTGATACGCCGTCCGCGAGACGGGGTCCGCCGGCAGATAGACCGGCCGCAGTTCCCGCACCCGCCGCTTCAGCACCGACAACGACCGTTCCCACCCGATCCGCTCGGCGATCACCGTGGCGGGCATCCGCGGGTACTTCGCCAGCAGTTCGCGGATCTCCGGCTCCACCGCGTCCACGATCGAGCCCTTCGGCACCCTCCGGTACTTCGGCGGATCATCACTCCGCCGCACGGTGTTCCGGGCGATCCCCAGATGCCGCGCGATCCCCTTGACCGACATGCCCTCCGCACGGTGGAGCCGCCGGATCTCAGCCCAGTCCTCCACACCGATCACCTCTTCCACCTGACTCCCATGGAGTGAGGGGCCCCGAAGTTCCCGGACAGGCACCCAATAGGGTTGTCCTGAACGAGGAAACG
>NZ_JAEMUX010000273.1 GCF_016598475.1 Streptomyces adelaidensis | reverse complement strand
GGCGCCGGCCGGATGAGCCGGCCGGGGCCGTGCTCGCTCACGAGGCGGCGCGGCGTCCCCGTCGGGGTTTGCCGCTGTGCGCGGTGTCCTGTTCCACCTGTTCCTCCACCGCGCGCAGGGCGCGTAGGGTCGCCCCGGCGATCAGGGCCGACGCCAGTTTCCCGTCGCGCTCCTCGCAGGCCTGGATCAGCCGTTCCTGGTCGTCGGCGCTGTGGGCGAGACGGCCCTCGCGGGTCAGGCTCTGATGTCGCAGCATCAGGGTGCGCAGGGCGAGGGAGTCGAGGATCCGCTTCAGGGTGGAGTTGCCGGCGATCTCGGTCATCCGCTCCTGGAACCGGACGTGGCTCCAGAAGTACGCGTCCACGTCACCCTCGTCGGCCAGCCCCCGCATCCTGACGACCAGGATGCGGAGTTCGGCCATCTCCTCGTCGGTCGCCCGCTCGACGAGGAGAGCGGCGAGCATGGACAGCAGCTGCCGTCTGACCTGGTAGATGTCGCGGATGTCCTGGAGGGTGGGGGCGGCGACGCGGGGCCTGCGGCGGGCCTTCATCTCGACCAGGCCCTCCTGTTCCAGGAGCATCAGTGCCTCGCGCACGGGGGTGCGGCTGGTGCCGAAAAGGCGGGCGAGGTCAACGCTGTTGAGGTCCTGTCCGGGTTCGAGGCGGCCCTCGATGATGCCGGAGCCGACCCATTCGGCGATCTGCGCGACCAGGGGTTCACGCCGGTCCCGCAGTCGCAGGAGGCCCTCCAGCACGAGATG
>NZ_JAEMUX010000272.1 GCF_016598475.1 Streptomyces adelaidensis | reverse complement strand
GTTCTGGTGAGTGGGAGTGAGCGCGCGTGTTCAGTGTCGTGTCGCGCGCCTCGGCCGTGGGGGTTGATTCTCGGCGGGGAACTGACGTTCTTTCATCGAATGCGTGACCTTCGCGGGTGACGCTCGTTTGCCATGGCGACGGAACTTCGGGTGAGGCCGGGCGGGGGTGACAGGGGTGGGCGAGCTGAGGTACATCGCGCCGCCGTTTGTCGCGTCCGGCCCGGGTGGTGTGGCTGTCCGTACCCGCCTCAAGCACCTGACGCCCGGCGACGAGGAGGTGCTGCGCCTGGTGGGCGGGCATTTGGGGTCGCTGGCGTCGAAGGATCTCAAGGCGCGCTGCCGGGACGCTCTGGAGCACTCGGCTGAGGCGTGGGCGGTGCGTAAGCGGGAGCTGACGCCGCTCTCGTCGTCGCGGTGGGCGGGCAGTATCACCAAGGCGTCGCATGACCAGTGGGCGCTGGCCCGGCGCTGCCAGTCGGCGCACATCGAGAACCTGGAAGCCGGCGTCCGCACCATCGAGGACCGGCTGGCCCTGCCGGTCGGGCGGAAGGGGACGAAGAAGGCGCCCGGGGGTTACCGGTCCCAGCGGGAGTGGCATGCGAAGTCACGGCGGCTGCGGGTGCTTCAGGACCGGCTGACTGCTGCGCGGGCGGATCGCGAGGCCGGCATCGTGCACGTCGTACGCGGCGGCAGGCAACTCGCCCGCACCCGACAGCACCTGGAGGCAGCCCGGCTCACGGAGTCCGCGTGGCGGGGGCGTTGGGAGGCGG
>NZ_JAEMUX010000271.1 GCF_016598475.1 Streptomyces adelaidensis | reverse complement strand
CCCTACCTGAAGTCGCTCGGCGTGGACGCCCTGTGGATCAACCCCTGGTACAAGTCGCCGATGGCGGACGGCGGCTATGACGTGGCCGACTTCCGCGCCATCGACCCGCTGTTCGGCACCGTCGCCGACGCCGAGCAGCTCATCGCCGAAGCCCACCAGCACGGGATCCGGATCATCCCCGACATCGTGCCCAACCACACCTCCGACGAGCACGTCTGGTTCCAGGCGGCACTGGCCGCCGGCCCCGGCACCCCGGAGCGTGAGCGTTACGTCTTCCGGCCCGGCCGCGGCCCCGACGGCGCCGCCCCGCCCAACAACTGGGTCTCCTGCTTCGGCGGCCCGGCCTGGACCCGCCTGCCCGACGGCGACTGGTACCTCCACCTGTACGCCCCCGAACAGCCCGACCTCAACTGGCAACACCCCGACGTCCACGCCGAATTCGAGTCCATCCTGCGGTTCTGGTTCGACCGGGGCGTCGACGGCTTCCGCATCGACGTCGCCCACGGACTCGCCAAGGACCCCGAACTGCCCGACCTGCCGGCCGGGACCGACACCCCGGCGGACGGGCAGCACCCGCAGTACGTCCAGCACCCGCACTGGGACCGCGACGAGGTCCACGACATCTACCGCACCTGGCGCAAGATCGCCGACGAGTTCGACGGCGAGCGTGCCTTCGTCGCCGAAGCCTGGGCCGACACCCCCGAACGCCTCGCCGCCTACGTCCGCCCCGGCGGCCTGCACACCGCCTTCAACTTCGACTTCCTCATGGCCAGCTGGAAC
>NZ_JAEMUX010000270.1 GCF_016598475.1 Streptomyces adelaidensis | reverse complement strand
CCGTGGAGCTGGGAGGGTGACTCCGCCGTGCGCTGCGAGTTCGTCATGGACCGCAATGTGCCGGGCAAGCCGGACGTCGACTCCAAGGAGTTCCCCGAGGACAAGTCCGGTGAACTCGGCGTCGGAGAGACGGGCACCTTCACTTTCTCGCCCAACCTCGGCGACAGGTTCGACAACGATGTGAGCCGCTACTCCTACGACTTCACCAAGGACACCGCCGCCCCGAAGAACATCACGCCGTCCTCCCCGACGGCCCCGGTCTCGGTGCAGTTCACACCGCCCGCGATCGGCACGGTGGTACTGGAGGTCACGTCGTACGACGCGGCCAACAACCCCAGCGCCCCGGCCGTCTACTCCTTCGTGGTCAAGGAGGGAAAGAGCGTCGCCGGCCAGTGGAACCTAGGCGACGACCCTGTGCCCTCCGCAGAGGGCCGGCACGTCAAGGACGAGAGTGACAACAGCCGTGCCGCGACCGTGGGTGCCGGTGTCAGCTTCACGACCAAGGACGGACCGGGCGGTGCGGCGGACCGCGCGGCCCACCTGGACGGCACAGCCGGCGCCTACCTGAGTACGGACTCTCCCGTCGTGGACACCGCGAAGGGATTCTCGGTCAGTGCCTGGGTGCGGCCCACCGCGCTCGACAAGGACGGTGTGGTGGTCAGCCAGGACGGTGCCGGCGAACCCGGCTTCACCCTTGGCTACGACGCCGTGGCCAAGAACTGGTCGTTCGGCGTCCCGGCCAACGACGTCGAGTCCCTCGGCGAATGGCGGGCCACCGTGACGACCAGCG
>NZ_JAEMUX010000027.1 GCF_016598475.1 Streptomyces adelaidensis | reverse complement strand
GTTAAGGCGGGTCTTCGAAGTTGAGCGGTGCAGGGTCGGTGCGCGTCTGGCTGCCCGTCACGGTCTGTGATGGGTGGGGTGGTTGTCGGCCCTGGATGCAGGACGCCCGTGGTCCTGGGTGATCATTTCTGTTCTCTACGCAGAAAAATCACTGGGGAGCCACGGGCTTGGTCAACGATACGACGTTGCTGCTCGGCCTCGACGGGGTGTCCGTCATACGGGTCGAGCGGTGCGAGGACGGTAGGCGCCGGGTCCACCTGGCCACGGCGGATGCCTCGGCCCGGGCCTGCCCGGCCTGCGGAGTCTTCGCGTCCCGGGTGAAAGGCTCCGCGACCACCCGTCCCCGGGATCTCCCCTACGGCGAGCGCGGGCTGGAGTTCTTGTGGCACAAACGGCGCTGGTGGTGCCGCGAACAGGCCTGTCCTCGCAGGTCGTTCACCGAGCAGATCCCGCAGATCCCGGCCGGCAAGCGGCTGACCGGCAGGCTGCGCAGTGCGGCCGGGCGCCGGATACGGGACGCCGGCTCCACGGTCGTCCAGGCCGCCCGTGATCTGCATCTGTCCTGAGCCGGGTCAGGTCGGTGAGCAGTCGGCCGATGAGCGCGCTCACCCCAGAGGGCCCTTGTTCCCGTATCCGCGCCGCCAGGTCGGGCAGGGCCTGTACGGCGCTGCACCCCGTGGCGGACTGCAGCGTCAGGCGGTCCCGGTCGAACGGGGGCAGGGGTGCGGTGAGGTCGGCGGCAGCCCGCAGGCCGTCCATGTCCGCCCGGCGGCGAGTCAACTGGCGTCCCAGGCGGGGCATTTGGTTCAGAAGGGCAGCGCGGTTGACGGGTGTACTGCCGTCGAAGATCGCGCAGATGCGGTGGTCGCGCTCCAGCTTGGCGAAGCCTGTGCCGGGCGGTGAGGTGAGGAAACCGCGCACACCCAGCAGTTCACCGAGCGAGCCGAGCGTCTCCTGCGTCAGCGTGGGAACGTACGCCTTGGTGATCGCGGAGACCGTGCTCAGTTCCCCGGGCAGGGTGTGCACCGTACGGGCGGAGAGCAGGCTCACCGCCTCGGCGGTCAGCGCGGCGGCGGCGGCCCGGCCGAGGATGCGCCGTACGTGCGGGACGTCGGCGAGGCGACGGCCGTACAGCTCGCGTCCGGTGGCGAAGTCCCGGGCCAGCCGCAGGGCGTGGTCGGCGGCGCCGAGGGACAGCGCGGCGCACATGACGCGGGTGAGCTGGAGCGTCTTGAGGACGACGGCGGCCCCCTCGCCCTCCTCACCGACAAGGGCGTCCGCCGGAACGCGTACGCCGTCGAGGGCGAAGCCGCTGATGTCGGCGCCCCGGATGCCGTGCGTACGGACCTTGGGCAGGTTGCGCCAGGCTCCCTGGGCCACTGGCGCTTGTCCACGAGGAAGAGGCTGAAGCCGCGTCCGCCGCCCGCCGGGCCGGTGCGGGCAAGGACACAGGCGAGGGTGGACCGGGTGGCGTTGTTGACGAGCCACTTCTCGCCGGTGAGCAGCCAGCCGCCGCCGACATCCCCGTTGACGCCCCTGCCTACACCGGCACTGACACCAGCGCTGACACCGGCGTCGGCGTCGGTGACCGCCGTGAACTCGCCGGCCAGCAGGTCGGCGCCGTGATCGCGCTCGGTCAGTCCCCAGCAGACCGGCTCGCCGTCGCGTACGCGCTCGGCGAGCCGGGCGGACTGTTCCACGGTGCCGGCCACCCACACCGGAGCCGTCCCGAGGAAGGTCTTGCCATGCGCGATGGCCACGGTCAGGTCGCGGCGGGCGACCGAGCGCAGCAGCCGTACCGTCTCGCTGACGTCGCCGTCCGCACCCAGGACGTAGTGGGCGGGCAGCCCCGCGGCGTCGAGGACGCGGACGGCACCGGCGGGGAACTCCTCCCGGTCGTCGAGTCCGGCGAGTACGTCGGGCGAGAACGCGTCGTCCTCGTGGGCGGCGAGCAGGGTCTCCAGGTCGGCCGTGGTCGTCATGGTGCGGTCACCCGCCGGTGCCCGTGCAGGGCCTCGGTGAGCCGCGGGTCCTCACCGAGGTGCAGGGTGTCCAGCTCTCCGGCGAGATAGAGGGCGCGCATCGCCGAGCGCTGCACCTTGCCGCTCGTGGTGCGCCGGACCCCGCCGGGCCGCACCAGGGCGACCGCCGCGACGGGGACGCCGAACTCGCGGGCCACGGTCTGCTTCATGTCGACGGCGATCTGCCCCAGCCGCTCCGCGCCCCAGTGGGCGCGGATCTCGTGGATGGCGACTATCGCCGGGGCGACGTCCACGCCGTCGCTCTCGCCGTCACCGACCATGAGGACGGCTCCGTGCAGACCCGCCAACTCTTCGTGCTGTGCGCGCAGTTCGTACTCGATGTCCGAGGGGTGCAGGTTGCGCCCGTGCAGGACGAGGACGTCCTTGCGGCGTCCGGTGATGTAAAGGTCGCCGTCGAGCAGGTCGCCGGTGCGCAGGAACGGTCCCTGTCCGTCGGCGGTGCGGGCCCGGAACATGGCGTCCGTGGCGTCCTCGTTCTCCCAGTAGCCCGCGGCGACGCAGGGGCCGCCGGCCCAGATCTCGCCGATCCGGCCGTCGGGCAGGGCGTCCCCGGTGTCGGGATCGACGATGCGTACGTCCGACCCGGTGGGTGCCCCGCATCCCGTGAGCAGCCGGGACGGTTCCGTGCCGGTGGCCGGCCGCAGTTCCTGCTTCTCCAGTGCGGGGGCATCGATCGCGGTGCGCAGCGGTGGCCGTCCGCTGGTGCCCGAGACCAGCAGGGTCGCCTCTGCCAGGCCGTACACGGGGATGAGCCCTTCGGGCCGGAATCCGGCGGCGGCGAACCTCTCGGTGAAGGCGGCGACGACATCGGCGCGGACCGGCTCCGAGCCGTCGGCGGCCTTGAGCCGGGACAGGTCGAGCGTGGCGAGCTGCTCGTCGATGACCCGCCGGACGCACATCTCGTAGCCGAAGTCGGGTGCGGCGGTGAATCCGATGTCACAGGCGTCCAGCATGCGCAGCCAGTGGTAGGGGCGGCGCAGGAAGGACATGGGGTCCATCTGCACGTATCCGTTCCCGCTGAGGATGCCGGGCAGCATCAGGCCGATCAGGCCCATGTCGTGGTAGAGCGGGATCCAGCCGCCGTACCTCGTGGTGCTGTCGTTCCCGAAGGTGTGGACCATCCGCTCCACGTTGGCCGTCAGGTTGCCGTGGCTGACCATGACGCCCTTGGGGTCGCCGGTCGATCCCGAGGTGTACTGGAGCAGTGCCAGGGTTTCAGGCGACACCTCGGGAGCGGTCCAGGCGTCCGGGTCGCCGTCACCGGCGTCGGTCGGATGGCAGACCGCGCCGACGATGCCCTCCTCGGCCACCCACTTCTCGACGTCCGGCAGATCGCCGCGCTGCGTCAGGATGACGCGCACCCCAGCGTCGCGGGCGATGGCGGCGAGCCTGCGGCGCTCGTGCCGGTAGCGGCCCGGCAGCGGGGCGGGGACAGCTATGAGACCGGCGTAGACGCAGGCGGAGAAGGCGGTGGGGAATTCGATCCCGGGGGAATAGAGGAGTAGCGCCCGGTCCCCTGGAGAGAAATACTCCCGGAGCCACGAGGCAATGCGCCGAGAATGCAGATCGAGCTCTGCATTGTTGCGCACGGTACAGCTTATTTCATCGAAGGCGGAAACAAATGTCACGGCGGGCTGCTGCGGATCGCATGCCGCCCGCCCCCTCAGCTTCGTGAGTAATTCTCGCACGACAGAAACCGTAGATGATCAAGGTTCCCGATCGGACCCTGAAAGGTTCAAGCCAACCTAAAACAATGCCATCGAACGTCCAATGAATCTTGACACTTCCATGGTCGACCCAGGTCGTAGGCGGGCGTAGAACAGTTCTGTGCATACGCCAGCCACACCGGCCATCCTCGTCCAGGGCCTACACAAGAAATACCGGGAGAACCACGCATTACGTGGTATTGAACTGGAGGTTCACCCAGGTGAAGTCATGGGACTCCTGGGACCGAACGGAGCCGGGAAGACCACCCTGGTCAAGATTCTTACGACACTTCTCGAGCCGGACTCCGGGCGGGTTTTCGTCAACGGCAGGAGCGTGACGGAAGAGCCGGAAAAGGTACGATCCGCGATCGGAATGGCCGGCCAGTATTCGACCGTCGACGGCGTGTTGACCGGCTTCGAGAACCTGTACCTCCTCGCGAAACTACGCGGCGTGGGCCGCCGCAGGGCCCGTCGTGTCGCCGACGACCTGCTGTCCCGGTTCCGGCTCACCGCCGTGGCGGGACGCCAGGCCGGCGCCTACTCCGGTGGTATGCGCCGACGCCTGGATCTGGCCGCGGCCCTCGTCGGCGCCCCGCCCCTGGTCGTCCTGGACGAGCCCACCACCGGCCTCGACCCGGAGAGCAGACTGGACACCTGGGACGCGGTCGGTGAACTCGTCGCCGGTGGCACCACGATCCTGCTGACAACGCAGTACCTGGAGGAGGCGGACCGCCTCGCCGACCGGATCACCGTGATCGACCGGGGCCTGGTCGTCGCCGAGGGCACCAGCGACGAACTCAAGGCCGCCGCCGGCAACCGGCTGGTGATGCACGTCGCCGAGGAGCACCAGCTCGACGCCGCTGCCCGCGCCGCCGCGCGGGCCACCGGCGCGACCCCGGCCGTAGACCGCCGGGCCCGGCGGGTCGAAGCGGCCGCCGCCGACGGCCGGGCCGCTCTGGGACGTGCTCTCGGCGCACTGGAGGGCGAGGGGATCGAGGTGCTGGAGATCGGCCTCAGCCGCGCCACCCTCGACGACGTGTTCCTCGGCCTGACCGGCCGCGCCGCCCGGCGGGAGGCCGCGTGATGAACGCCCCCGTACAGGTCCGCGGCAACGATCCGGCCCCGCTCGGGACCGAGCGTCCCCCCGAGCCGGCCGCCGACAGTTCCCTCCTGCCGACCGCGGCCCGGCGCAACCCCGTGATCCGTGTCGTCGCGGAGAGCGCCGACCTCGCGCTGCGCAACCTGCTGCACCTGCGGCGCACTCCGGGACTGCTCATCTCGTGCCTGGTCGAGCCGGTCGTGTACGCCATGCTCATCGGGTACCTCTTCGGCAACAGCCTGGGCGGCACGGCCTATCGCTCGTACATGTTCTCCGGACTGATCGCCCAGACGGTCGCCTTCACCACCACCTTCACCACGGTCGGGCTCTCCAGGGACCTGGACCAGGGCATGGTCGACCGCTTCCGCACCCTGCCGATCTCCCGCGTGGCCCTGCTGCTCGGCCGGACGACCTCCGACCTCACCACCTGCGTGGCGAGCGTCGCCGTCACCATCACCTGCGGTCTGTTGATGGGCTGGCGCCCGCACACCGGTCCCGGCGAGGTGGCCGCCGGGGTCCTGCTGGTGCTGCTGTTCTCCTTCGCGATGTCATGGATCGGCGTCTTCGTCGCCCTGATCACGCCGAACGCCCAGGTGGCCGGGAGCCTCGGGGTGATCTGGCTGTTCCCGGCGACGTTCATCTCCTCCGGGTTCGTCTCCGGAGCGACCCTCCCCGGTCCGCTGTCCGCCGTGGCCGCCTGGAACCCCATCACGTCGCTCGCGAACGCCCTGCGCCGCCTCTTCGGCAACACGCCCCCGCCGGGCTTCCCCGTCCAGCACGCCTGGCCGGCCCAGCATCCCGGGCTGTACACCGTCGGCTGCGCGGTCCTGGTCATCGCCGTCTTCACCACCCTCTCGACATGGCGTTACCGCACCCGCACGAGCCGCTGACCTCGTCCACGCCACCAGGCCCGGTCCCGACAGGACCGGTCGGCCCGGTCGGCACGCCGGACCCCGGCCCTCGCGCCCTCGCGCCCTCGCGCCCTCGCGCCCGCACAGGAGTCCCCATGACCGCCCCCACCCTGCGCCTCGGTCTCAACCTCGGCTACTGGACCGGCCGCAACGACGCCTCCAACCTCTCGCTCGCCTCCCTCGCCGAGGGTCTCGGCTACTCGGCGGTGTGGGTCTCGGAGGCCTACGGATCCGACGCCGTGACCGTGCTGTCCTGGATCGCCGCCCGCACCTCCCGTATCGATGTCGGCAGCGCGGTCCTGCAGATACCCGCCCGTTCGCCCGCGATGACGGCGATGACCGCCGCCACCCTCGACACCCTGTCGGGCGGACGGTTCAGGCTCGGACTCGGCGTGTCCGGCCCCCAGGTCTCGGAGGGCTGGCACGGTGTCCGATTCGCCTCGCCGCTCGGCCGCACCCGCGAATACGTCGGCCTGGTGCGCCGGGCGCTGCGCCGGGAACCCCTGGAGTACGAAGGCAGCCACTTCACGCTCCCGCTGCCGGACGGCCCCGGCAAGGCTCTCACCCTGACCATCAGGCCACCGCGCGAGCGGATCCCGCTCTACCTCGCCGCCCTCGGCCCGAGGAATCTGGAGCTGGCCGGGGAGATCGCCGACGGATGGCTGCCGGTGTTCTTCTCCCCCGCCCACGCCGCCAAGCAGTTGGAGCCCCTGCGGGCCGGCCTCGCGAAGTCCGGGCGCACCCTCGACGGGTTCGACATCGCCCCCTGTGTGCCCCTGGTGACCGGCCCCGACTGGCAGGCCTGTGCCCGACGGGTACGGGGATACGCCGCGCTGTATCTCGGCGGCATGGGCGGCCGGGAGGACAACCACTACACGCGGTTGGCCGAGCGCATGGGCTTCGGCCCCCAAGCCCGTACCGTCCAGGAGAGGTTCCTGAACGGGGACTACCCGGGCGCCATGGCCGCCGTACCGCTCGACTTCCTCGACGCCACCTCGCTGCTAGGGCCGCGGGAGCGCATCGCCGAGCGGATGACGGCGTTCGCCGAGGCCGGCGCCACCACGCTCAACGTCATGCCGGTCGGCCCCGGGCTGCCCGGCCCGGACCGCGCCGCCGGCGCGCTGCGCACAGCCGTCGAGGCGGCGGAACTCGCCGGGGTGCTCGCGACGCCGGGTACCGCCTCGGACAGCCCCCGCCCACCGGGCTCGCTCGACTCACAGGACTCGCAAGGAGACGCCCCCACCCATGACCACGCCTGACACCACCAAGCTCATCTGCCTCCCCTACGCCGGGGCGGGTGCCTCCTTCTACCGTCCCTGGACCGCCCTCGCCGGGGACGCGCTGGAGATCGTGGCGCTGCAACTGCCGGGTCGCGAGCGGCTGATCGACGAGGAGCCGTACCGGGACGCGCACGAGGCCGTCGACGGGCTGATGGCCGAGCTGCGGGACCGACTGGGCGAGGGCGAGGGCCGGGGCGAGCACAAGGTCGCCCTCTTCGGGCACAGCCTCGGTGCCGTACTCGCCTACGAACTCGCCCACCGGCTGGTCGCCGAACCCGGCGTCGAGCTCGCCCACCTGTTCGTCAGCGGATCGCCGGAACCCGCCCGGGGTCGCGAGCGGCGGGCCACCGGCCTGTCCGACGAGGAATTCCTCGCCCGTGTCGGCGACTTCGCCGGCTACCACCATCCCGCGCTGGACGACCCGGAGATGCGCGAGATGATCCTCCCCGCCCTGCGCGCGGACGTCGAGATGCACGAGTCCTACGTGCCCGGCACCGACCTCCCGCTGGACGCGCCCCTCACGGTCGTCCGGGGCGAGGACGACGAGCTGGTCGGCTACGACGACGCGGAGTCCTGGAGCAAGGTGGCCGGCCGCGACTTCGAGCACGTCGAGGTCCCCGGCGGCCACATGTACCTCACCGACGCCGCGCCGGCGCTGGTCCGGCTGATCGTCTCGACGGTGCTCTAGGCCGTGTCGTCACATTCCCGTCGTCGTCCATCCTCATCCTTCAAGGAGTTCCCGATGCGTCTGCACGGCAAGTCGGTCCTCGTCACCGGTGCCGCCCGCGGGCTCGGCAGGGCCACCGCGCTCGCCTGTGCCGCCGAGGGCGCCGATCTGACCCTGCTGGACATCTGCGCCGACCTGCCGGGCGTTCCCTATCCGCTGGGCTCGCCCGGGCAGTTGGAGCACACCGCCGCACTGTGCCGGGAGGCCGGCGCGGCCGTCCTCACCACGGTGGCCGACATCCGCGACCTCCGGGCCGTACGGGAGGCGGTGCCCCGGGCCGAGGACCGGTTCGGGCGGATCGACGTCGCCGTCAACAACCCCGGCATCGCCGCGCCCTCGGGCAAGCCGGTGCACGAGATCGGCGAGGAGGAGTGGTCCCTGATGATCGACGTCGACCTCTCCGGGGCCTGGCGGGTGATCCGCGAGGTCGGCAAGGCGATGAGCGCCCGGCGCACCGGCAGCATCGTCAACGTCGCCTCCACCGCCGGGCTCGTCGGCTACCGCCACTTCGCCGGATACGTCGCCGCCAAGCACGCCGTCGTCGGGCTGACCAAGGCGGCGGCGCTCGACTACGCGCCGACGAAAGTACGCGTGAACGCGGTCTGTCCCGGGTCTGTGCGCGACGACGCGCAGGCCGAGGGCCGGATGCTCGCCGAGATCGCGAGGGCGCTCGACGTACCGGTGCACGAGCACGAGAAGACCTTCGTCGAGGCACAGCCGATGAACGCGCTCATCGAGCCCGAGGACGTCGCCGCCGCAGTCGTCTTCCTCGCCTCGGACGAGTCCCGGCAGATCACCGGCTCGGTCCTGACCGTGGACGGCGGATTCAGCATCCGCTGAGCGGCGCATCCGCCGTACCCGCCCCCTGCTGATCCGAACGACAAGGAGTCCCCCCGTGTCAGGCCCTCTCCTCCCCGCGGCGCGCTGCCACGCGGTGCGCGTCCGCTGGGACCGTTCCCCGAACTCGGCGGCTCTGTCGGTCCTGTCGGGTCTGTCGGCCCTGTCGGGACTGTGGACGGAGGACGTGCCCGCGCCGGCGGCGGACCCGCCGGCCGAGCGGCGCCGCGCCGCCGAACTCGCCCGCCCCGCCGACGGGCTGCGCAGCGTCCTGCTGCGCTACGCCGACGGCCCGTGCGACCTGATCCTCGTCGCCCCGCGCGACCAATGGGACCGTACGGCCCTCGCGCGGCTGGCGGCCGGCGAGTCCCCCGGACCGGGCACCGGCCATCCCGCCGCCGGCACAGCCGCGTTCGCTCCCGCCCCCGCGTGGGGGCTGGGCGACGACGGACCGACCGTCCCGCACCTGTTCTCCCTGGACGAAGGGGGCGACGAGGCTGGCTGGCTCGCGGCCCTCGCCGTCACCCTGCGCCGCTACGACCCCGAGACCTCGCCGGTCATCGGCACGGACCACGGCTCGTTCACCGTGCCTGAGGCCCGCACGCTCGGTGAACTGAAGCACGCCGCCGCGGACGGCCCCGCGCTCGTCGGCCTGCTCTTCGACGAGGCCGAGGTTCCCGGGGCGTACGTGCCCTGCCTGGCACCGCCGTTCCCGCTCACCGTGGCCGTCTTCAGGGACACCGACGGCTGGCGGCTGCGCTGCGACCACGTCAGCGGTCACGTCTCCACGGAGATCGCCGCGCAGTTCACCCGGCACCTGGTGCGGGTCCACCAGCAGCTCCTGGACTCGCCCGGGACCTTGGTCGACGACGTCGATCTGATGGACGAGACCGAACTCGAGCGTGTCGCGGCGCTCGGTCGCCCGCCCCGTCCCCTGGTCACCACCCCGGTGAGCATGCCCGAGGCGTTCACGCGGATCGTCGCGGCGACGCCGGACCGCATCGCCGTGACCGACGGCCGCGCGGGCCTCACCTACCGCGAACTCGACGAGCGGGCCGCCCAGTTGGCAACCGGCCTGCGGGCACGCGGGGTCGGCGACGGTGACCGCGTGGGCGTATGCCTGGAACGCACCGCCGAACTCGTCGTCACCCTGCTCGCCGTGCTGAAGGCCGGCGCGACCTACGTGCCCGTCGACCCCGCCTACCCGGCGGACCGGATCGCCCACACGGCACGGGACGCGGGCCTGAGCGTGATGATCACCCGCCTCCCGGAGTTCCCGGAGGTGGCGGGCTGTGTGCCGGTGACACCGGACGAGGTGCTCCACGTAGACGAAAGGCTCGGCGTCGACGAAGTGCCCGGCGTACTCGACACGGCGTCGCGGCCCGGCGACGCCCCGGTCCTGCCGACCGCCGTCGCGCCGACCGCCGTCGCGCCGACCGCCGTCGCGCCGACCGCCGTGGGGCCGACCGCCGTGGGGCCGGACACCGCCGCCTACGTCATCTACACGTCCGGTTCCACCGGCCGCCCCAAGGGCGTCGAGGTGCCGCACCGGAACGTGATCGCCCTGGTGGACGCGACCCGCGACGCGTACGGGTTCGGGCCGGACGACGTGTGGACCTGGTTCCACTCCAGCGCTTTCGACTTCTCGGTGTGGGAGATCTGGGGCTGCCTGCTGACCGGCGGCCGGCTGGTCGTGGTGCCGTACTTCGTCTCCCGGGAACCCGACCGCTTCCGCGACCTGCTGGTGTCCGAGAAGATCACGGTGCTGAGCCAGACGCCGTCGGCCTTCGCACAGTTGCTGGACGTGGACCACTCCGAGGTCGGGGTCCGGTTGGTCGTGTTCGGCGGGGAACCGCTCGACGCGCGCATGCTGCTGCCCTGGTTCGACCGGCACCCCGAGTCGGTGTGCCGGATGGTGAACATGTTCGGCATCACGGAGACGACGGTCCACGTCACTGAGCAGACCCTCACCCGGGGCCTGGCGCTCGCCGCCACCCGCTCCGTCGGGCATCCGCTGCCCGGCTGGCACCTGTACGTGACGGACCCGGCCGGGCGCCTGCTGCCGCCCGGCGTGGCGGGCGAGGTCTGCGTCGGCGGCGCCGGCGTGGCGCTCGGCTATCTCGGCCAGGAGGAACTGACCGCCCGGCGCTTCGTTCCGGACCCGTTCACCGGCGGCACCATGTACCGCAGCGGCGACCTCGGGCGCCTCCGCCCCGACGGCAGGCTCGAACACCTCGGGCGGATCGACAGCCAGGTGAAGATCCGTGGCTTCCGGATCGAGCTGGACGAGATCCGCGCGGTCCTGCTGGAGGACCCGGACGTGCGGACGGCCGCCGTGGTGATCCACCGGGACGATCCGGCCGACGCCGCCACCGCCCGGATCAACGCCTATGTGGTTCTCTCCGGCGGCGCCCCGGACACGGTCCGCAAGCGGGCCGCGGGCGTCCTGCCCGACTACATGCTCCCCACCACGGTCACCGCCCTGGACGCGCTCCCGCTGACGCCCAACGGCAAGCTCGACCCGTCCCGCCTCCCCCCGCCCACGGCGCCCCGCTCATCGGCCCACGACGCCGCGCCCCTCACGGCCGACACCCACGCCGACGCCGACACCGACCTCACCGAACGGCTGCGGGAGATCTGGAGCGAGGTGCTGGGCGTACCGGTCGGCCTCGACGACGACTTCTTCGAGCTGGGCGGCAACTCCCTCTTCGCCGTCCGCATAGGCGCCGCCCTGCGCGCCCACGGCCTGCCGTCGCTACGGCTGCGGGAGCTGTACCGCCATCCGACCATCCGGGACACCGCCAGGGAACTCGCGGCCTCGGCCACCTGACCCCGGCGCGCCGTCGGGGCGGACCGGATCACGATCGTGAACTACGTCGCACAGCCGGGGTTCAGGTTGCGGACGGGGGTGGTGCGCATGTTCGGATGAGTCGATGCGCACCCCCCATCGCATGGACCCGCGTCACCGTCCCCCCGACCGCTCCGAAGCGCCCCCCAACCCCTACGACGAACTCGGCGCCCTCGACGACAGCCCTCTCGAAGAGTTCTTCGGCGAGGGCGAGAGCGAGGGCACCGCCGACGAATGGACCGATCGGGAGCGGGAGCAGGAGCAGGAACCGGAGTGGTCCCCGCCCGTCCACCGCTGCGGCGGCCGGCGTCGGCGTGGCCGTTTCGCCGGGCTGCCGCTGGCGGTGAAGGCGGTGGTGGGCCTCGTCGTCCTCGCCGCGTTCGTCACCCTTGCCGACCGCTGGGCCCTGCTGTACGCCGAGCACAAGGCCGCGGACACTCTCGAGGACCGGCTGGACCTGGCCGCGGCGCCCGAGGTGGAGATCGGCGGCTTCCCCTTCCTCACCCAACTCGCCGACAAGCGGCTGGACTCGGTGCGGGTGACCGTGCCGGACGTGGCCGCCGACCGGGTGTCGCTGGCGAAGGTGTCGGCCACGGCCCATGACATACGGCTGGACGCCGACGGCCTCACCGCCGTGCGCGGCGCCCACGTCCCCCGGCTCGACGGCGACGTCCTGCTGTCCTTCGCCGACCTCAACCGCGAACTCGGCGCGTCCCAGGTCAAGTTCAGCGGTGACGACCGTGGCCGGGTCCGGGCCCGTGGCACCCTGCCGGTCGCCGGGCACGACCTGCGGCTGCGCGCCCGGGCCACGATCCAGCGGCAGGGCCCGCGGGGCATCGCCACGGAGATCGGCGGCATGCGCCTGGACATCGGAGACCTGGCCACCTACCGCCCCGGCACGCGGGCCTCGGACGGCCTGCACCTGACGCCCCGGGCGTCCGCCGACCTCGCCCGGCAGACCCGTAAGGCGAAGGCGCTGCTGTCGGTCCCGGCGATCGTGCGGCGGCTGGGGATGTCCGAGACGGCCGTACGCGAGGCTCTCAGCGACGACGGCAGGCTCGCCGAGCTGACCGGCTCCCCGCGCTTCGCCCGTCAGGCCCAGAGCCTCAACCTCATCGACCTGGCCCTGGACAACCCCGAGGTGCTCCGCGACCTGGGCCTCGACCCCGACCTCCTCGACGCCCTGTCCCGCCTCACCGGCCCGGTCCTCGCCGACCGGCTGTCCCTGGCCTTCGAGCTGCCGGAGCCGAAGCACGGGGAGGTGCGACTACGGGACGTCCGCGTGGAGAAGGACGGCATCCGCGTACGGCTGACAGGCTCGGGGCTGGCCGTGGGCTGACCCTGAGTCGCGTCGACGGGCCGATCCATAGCCCTCGTCCCCCTCGGCACCTGGCCGTCGCCTTGAGGCGGTGCCGTTGGGTGCCGAGGCCGGCGAGGCGGATGGCGTCGTCGACCGGGTCGACAGAAGTGCGCGCCGGCGTGCTCCCCTAATTCTCCGGAACACCCGCCCTGGTACTCACTCCCGGCCCGCATCCATTGGAGGAATGCGCGATCCAGCCGGCGGCCCGCGCTCATATCACTCCGGGGTCCCTGCGGGCCGAACTCGCCTCAGAGCCGCGCGCTTCACACCTCGCGGCCCGGCAGATCCTGGCCCGTTCGCCGAATCCGGCCGCCGAACTCATCATCGTCATGGACCAGTTCGAGAAAGTGTTCACTCTCTGCCGTGACGCGGAGGAACGCGACGCCTTCGTCGCCGCACTCCCGCACGCCGCACAGACCTCCGAGAGCCGCTGCCGCGTCGTCCCCGCCGTGCGGTCCGATTTCTCCACGCACTGCACCCGGCTCCCACCCTCGTCGACGCCCTGGCCGTCGCCCACGTCCCCGTCGGCCCGATGACCACGGACGAACTCAGGGCGGCGATCGTCCGGCCCGCCACCCGCGCCGGACTGACCGTGGAGGGCTCCCTCCTCGCGACCCTCACGGCCGACGCCCACGGCCGGTCCGGGGCGCTGCCCCTGCTCTCGCACGCACTCCTGGAGACTGGCAACGCCGACGGGGCAACACACTCACCCTCGCCGCGTTCCAGGCGGCAGGCGGTTTCGAGGGCGCCCTCGCCCAGACCGCCGAAGCCTTCCACTCCGGCCTGAGCGACACCCAGCAGAGGATCACCCGACAGCCCTTCTTCGCTGGCGGTGAGCCCGGACGGCCGGACGGCCGCCAGCGGGAGGGCGGCGAAGTGACCGAAGCGGTCCGGGCGGTTCTTGACCAGCTCGGCCGTGTACTCGTTGACGCCCCGGGCCGCCTCGCGCCCACCGCCGAAGTCGTCCGGGCCGGCGAGCGGCGCGGCATACGACAGCACCGCGGTGGCGATCGACCACCGGTCCATCATGGCGATCGCGCTCGGCTCGTCCCACGCGGGCGCGGGCCATCCGACTGCTGCGGCGCGGTCGGCGATGGCGCGGGCGGGTGGGATCACGTGCTGGTGGACGTCGATGCGCCGGGTGCCCGTATGTACGCGGGCTGTGCGTGCGTGGTCTGCACATACGCCATCTCTGCGTGGGTGGGCCGTACGTCCGGGATTCGTACGTCCGGGATCTGCCATGCCCGTCCGAGCCTCCTTGGTGCCGTGCCACACTGGAACATGGCGGCGTAAATACACCCTATTCGGGCATTTCGGGGAGATCCGGCCTCCTCGCGCGCCCGGTTCACGTGCGGTCGGCGCAGGGCGGGCGGTAGTCGAGGCTGGGAAAGTAGCGGGACCACTGGGCACGGCTGAGATCTCGACCGCGCGGTCGTTACCCAGCGTGACGATCGTGCCGCTGCCCGACGTGGACGGCGCGCTCGCCGAGGCAGCCCACGCCCTGGACGTGCTGCACGCGGACGGCGTCATGGTCCTGTCCAATGCCCACGGCCGCCATCTCGGCGACCCGGCGTTCGAGCCACTGTGGGCCGAACTCGACGCCCGGTCCGCCGTTGTCCTCATCCATCCGACCGCACCCCCGGGCGCCCCCGTCCCGGAGCTGCCGCCTCCGCCGGCCGACTTCCCCTACGACACGACCCGTGCCGCCCTGCACATGGCCGTGCGGGGCGTTCCACGCCGGTACCCCCGGATGAGGCTGGCCCTCCCCCACGCGGGCGGCTTCCTGCCGCACGCCGCCCACCGGTTCGCCCTCGCCGCCCGCCTCCCCACCGGCGCGACCTCCGACGGCCCCGGCGGAACCCCCGAGGACTGGGGCTCCGGCTTCGACACCGCACTGGACGAGTACCCGCACTGGGAGCCCGGCCGCCTGCACGCCGTCAACCGCGGCAACGCCGAACTCCTCATCCCTCGCCTCGCCCACGCATCGGCGTAGGTACCGGACCGGCACCGCGTCACGGGGCGATCAGGCCGGCCGTCGTCTCCTTGAAGCCGCTGGCATCGAAAGAGAACGAACGCACAGAGCCAGGAGACGAAGGAGCGGATGGGCCCGGCTCGCGGACGGCACCTCGACCGCCCGGGCAGCCGCTCCCGCACCCGCCCGCCGGAGCACGCAGCGTCCATCTGCTGCTCTTGGAAGGTCTGCCAAAAATATTGGGACGACGATGTCGAGAACCCGTGGCCGACTCCGTCCCCGGGGTGAACGCGACCACAATGGCTCGCACCAGTACCGAGGAGAAACATCATGGCGAAGTACTTGCTGCTCAAGCACTACCGCGGCGCTCCGGCCGCGGTCAACGACGTGCCGATGGACCAGTGGACGCCGGAGGAGATCTCGGCGCATATGCAGTACATGCAGGACTTCGCGGCCCGGCTCGAAACCACCGGCGAGTTCGTCGACGGTCAGGCGCTGGCCCCGGAGGGGACGTTCGTCCGGTACGACGGTGAGGGGCGCCCACCGGTCACCGACGGCCCGTTCGCCGAGACCAAGGATCTCATCGCCGGCTGGATGGTGATCGACGTCGACAGCTACGAGCGCGCCGTCGAGCTGGCCGGGGAGCTGTCGGCCGCTCCCGGGGCGGGCGGGAAGCCGATCCACGAGTGGCTCGAGCTGCGCCCGTTCTACGGCGTGTCGCCCACCATCACGGAGTGACCTCTCACATGACCACTCAGGTGAACGAGGCCCTGCTCCGGCGCCTCACACCGAGCGTGCTCGGGATCCTCGTCCGCCGCGGAGCCGACTTCGCGGCGGCCGAGGACGCCGTGCAGGACGCGCTGGTCGAGGCAGTCCGCGTCTGGCCGGCCGACCCGCCGCGGGATGCGAAGGGCTGGCTGGTCACCGTGGCCTGGCGCAAGTTCCTCGACGCGACCCGCTCGGACACCGCCCGCCGCCGACGTGAGGAGAGCGTCGACGAGGAGCCGGCGCCCGGCCACGCGCCCGCGGTGGACGACACGCTCCAGCTCTACTTCCTGTGCGCCCACCCGTCGCTGACGCCGTCGTCCGCGGTCGCGCTCACACTGCGCGCCGTGGGTGGGCTCACCACCCGCCAGATCGCCCAGGCCTACCTGGTGCCCGAGGCGACCATGGCGCAGCGCATCAGCCGGGCCAAGCGCACCGTTTCCGGCGTGCGGTTCGACCAGCCCGGCGACGTCGCCACCGTGCTGCGCGTCCTCTACCTGGTCTTCAACGAGGGCTACTCCGGCGACATCGACCTCGCCGCCGAGGCCATCCGGCTCACCCGGCAGCTCACGGCCGCGATCGACCACCCCGAGGTGGCGGGGCTGCTCGCCCTCATGCTGCTCCACCACGCCCGGCGCGCCGCCCGGACCGCGCCCGACGGCAGTCTGGTGCCGCTCGCCGAGCAGGATCGGCGCCGGTGGGACACCGTGGCGATCGCCGAGGGCGTAGGGATCCTCCAGGCGGCCCTCGCCCGTGACCGGCTGGGAGAGTTCCAGGCCCAGGCCGCCATCGCGGCACTCCACGCCGACGCGCCCACCGCCGAGGAGACCGACTGGGTGCAGATCGTCGAGTGGTACGACGAGCTCACCCGCCTGACCGACAGCCCGGTCGTCCGGCTCAACCGCGCGGTGGCCGTCGGCGAGGCCGATGGACCACGCGCCGGCCTGGCCGCCCTCGCGGCACTGGACACCTCACTGCCCCGGCACACGGCGGTGGCGGCCTACCTCCACGAGCGAGACGGCGACCTGACGACGGCGGCACGGCTGTACGCCGAGGCGGCCCAGAAGGCGCCCAACCTCGCCGAACGCGGCCACCTGACACGTCAGGCCGCCCGGCTCAACTCCCGCCGCCCCGACTGAGGAACATCAGGGATTTTCGATCGTGATGAAGGGGTCCCATTGGAAGTACCCCTTCAATTGCCGATGGCGGTCCAGGATCTGGAAGTAGAAGTGGTACACGACCTTGCCCGGCTTTTTGACGGTCGCCCGCCAGTAATGATCCTGATAGTTCTGCGTCACGAATTCCGGCCTCCCCTCGGCCCCTTCCTTCGGGATCGGATAGATGCCGTCGATCACCTCGATCTCCGGCGTCCTGATGAGGAGGTGTTCCTGGTCGCTGCTCACGTACCTGTACAGCAGTGCCTTGTAGTCGCTGCTGAGCGACAGCGTCGTCTCCCGCCACCTGACGGAGTCGCCGGGTTCGGCCCGGAGGTTCAACTCGGCCCCCGACGTGCCGATGGTGTGGTCGTGGCGCGTCGTCATGTAGATCAGGTTGTGGTCGACGTAGGTCGGCGCGTCCGGGTTCCTCGACGCGTTGGGGTTCTGTTCGACGATCGTGGCCGCGTCGAATGCGATCAGTACGTTGAGATCAGCCATTTCCTGCCCCTTTCGATGTCACCTTGTACGCCATGGCTCGCGGGTAGTCGTGCCGGTGCAGACGGACGCGGACCAGCAGCGGTCCGGCGTTGAGCGGGTCGTTCGGGTCGGTGAGGCGGGCCAGCAGGTCGTCCAGCTCGGAGGTGTGCGCGATGGTGATCCCGTTCGCCGGGGTGTCCTTGCCGGCGAAGACCGTCGCGAGGCGGTCGTAGTGCCAGGGGTGGAGGATGTTGTAGAAGTCCGCCGCGCCGTCCGGGTCGGTGGCGGTGTCGGTGCGGGCCGACTCTGCGTAGTAGGACGGGTGCACCAGCATCTGTTCGATGCCGTAGAAGTGTCCGTTGTCCATGACGAACACCACCGACCGGAGCCCGAGCCTGGTGTGGGTGGAGACTTCCTGGCAGGTCTCCTGGAAGGCGCCGTCGCCGACGAACACCATCGGGCGGGCGTGCCCGCGTTCGGGGGCGAGCGCGGCGCCGGTGGCCGCGCCGACCGACCAGCCGATGGACAGCCAGCTGACCTGTGACAGGAATCCGCCCGCGGGCAGGGACAGGTTCATCGAGCCGATGAGGGAGAACGCCGCGTCGGAGACGACCGTCCAGTTCTGCCGGGTCTCGTGGTTCAGGAAGTGGTTGATCCGGTCGAACACGCCGTCGTAGGTGAGCCGTTGGCGGTCGGCGTGGCGGGAGTGCGCGCCGCCGGTGCGGAGCGAGGCGCGGTGGTGCGTCAGGTCGGCGGGGCGGTCGCCGAGCGGTCCGTGGTGGGCGTGGGCGTGGGCCTCGGCGTAGTAGTCGGCGTCCAGGCCGCCGGAGCCGTAGCTCTTCACCAGCGCGTCCTGGAGGGCGGGCAGCAGCTGTTCGAGCTGGACGTCGGGGAAGTAGGAGGTGCCGACGCTGATGCCGCCGTTCGCGGCCATCACCCAGTCGGTGCCGACGCACTGCTCGCCGCCGAGGTTCTTCGACGTGGACCACGCCCCGAGCCCGATCCGGCAGGTGGCCCAGTCCTTGAAGATCCGGTGTACGTCCGGGTGGCTGGCGTGGCCGTTGTAGACGCCGTGGAACTGGGGCAGGTCCTCGTCGACGACGGCCTTCGCGCCGACGGTGGTGCAGAACGGCACTCCGGTGGCCTCCACCAGGTCGGTGAGCTGCCCGCCGAGGCGGAACCGGTCGATCTCCTCGCCGGCCCACACGATCGGGCGGGGCCTGCCGTCCGGGCCCGGATGCTCCTCGATCAGGGTGAGGGTCGCGTTCACGGCATCGTCCAGCATGGGCCGGTTGCGTGCGCTGAACGGCCGCTCGCGGCGGAGGATCGCCCCCTCGGGTTCGGGGCAGGGCTCGTCCCAGAGGTCCTCCATGACCTCCAGGTAGACCGGCCTGCGCGCGGAGAGGCACGTGGTGAGCGCGGCGTCGATCTGGCCGGGCGCCAGACCCGGGTTGGAGATGACCTGAGCGTCCACGGTGACCTGTCGGTAGACGTCCAGGTTGCTCTCCGGGCGGGGGCTCATGTGCGAGGTGAGCATGCCGAGGGCGCGGTAGTTCTGCCACTGCTCGTACGGCGGGGAGGCGTTGACGGCGACCAGCGGGACCTGCTCGACGTAGGCGCCACCGCAGGCGCCCAGCAGGTTGAACGCGCCCACGCTGTACGTGACCGCGGCCGCGCCGATGCCGTGGATACGGGCGTAGGCGTCGGCGGCCTGACCCGCGCCGCCCTCGGTGGGGGTGCCGACCCACTCGATGTCGCCCTCGGCCCGCAGGGTGGTCAGAAACGGGCCGAGGTGGTTGCCGGGGACGCCGAACAGGTGGGTGATGCCCAGCTCGGCCAGGCGCAGGGCGAGGTAGCGGGCGACCGTGCACTCGGGGGTGATCGCTGTCATGAGCGGTCCTCCCCGTTCGAGGCCGGGTTGGTGACCGGCGGGGCCTGGTGTACGGCGACGGCGGCGCGGACGGCGCTCTCCAGGGCCCCCTCGATCCAGGCGTGCTTGAGGGAGGTGTGCTCTCCGGCGAAGTGCACGGGGCCTTCGGGCCGGGAGACGTCCAGGTGGAAGCTGGTCATCTGGTGTGCGGTGTAGATGGCGGCCTCGCCGAAGGCGTACGGGTCGCGGGCCCAGCTCTGGGTGGCGCCCCGTCCGGTGAAGAACACCTCGATGCGGCGGCCGTGCAGGGCCTGGAGGTTGCGCAGGGCGTAGACGTAGCGTTCCGCGTTCCGCATGGAGTCCCAGCGTGCGGCGTCGTCGGACCAGGAGTACGAGGCGAGCACCACGCCGCCGGTGCTGCCCTCGACGCGGTGCGAGGGGTAGTACATGAAGCGGTTGGGGTTGTCGGTGGCGGAGCCCCCTCCGAAACAGTGGGTGGCGGGGCGGACCGCGGGGCCGCGCAGCGGCAGGGCGCTGTCGATCTGCCGCATCTCCTCCGTGACACTGCCGTCCTTGACCGCGGCACCGAGCAGCCCGGTCTCCGGGCCGGAGAGCGTGAGGATGGGACCGGTGTCCGATTCGGCGAGCGTGAGGGCGGGTTCGGAATCCACCTGGGCGCTCAGCCGGTAGAACTCGTGAAGGCCCGGTGCGATGCTCTCCAGCTCGTCGCGCCAGTCGTCCTCGGTGAACTCCCACCACCGGTGGCTGAACTCCAGCAGCACCTTGGTGGCCTGGTCGTAGTGGGTCTCGATGATGGCGCGGCGCTTCTTGTACGACATCGATGGGACGATCTCCACGAAGCGCAGGGCGGAGAACGGGATGGTGACGATCGCCAGGTCTGCGGTCCACAGACGCGGCGGGGACTGCGGGTCGTCCTCGGCGACGGTCTGTACGGCCACGCCCCAGCCGTCGGGTCCGACGGCGCCGGTGCCCTCGGGGTCGGTGTCACGGCTGGGGTCGTGGTACTCGAGGCGGATCATGCGGTGGCCGAGCTGCACCTCGTCGCGCAGGCCCTGATGGAGGGCGTGCGGCAGGCGCCAGCTGCCTCCGGGTATCTCCCAGTAGCGGACGCCGGGGTTGATGTCGCTCCGGCTCAGGAAGCTGTGGAAGAAGGAGAGGTGCAGCCGTGAGGACATGTTCTCCAGGGTTCCGACGGCCTCGATCGCCTCGTCGCTGAGCCCGGCGTGGTCGCGCAGGAAGCCGCCCATCGAGTAGCCGTCGAAGTCGCGGATCACCCGGGCCCAGCCCTCGACCCACTCGTCGACCGGCTTGTTGACGCGCTTGCCGTCGACGACGTCGGAGTAGTAGTCGCGCACGCTCTCCAGCGCGTCGTCGACCATCTTCACGACGGGGGCACGGACCTCGTCGTCGGTGAGGTGGAAGCCCTCGTTCATCCGTTCGGGAGAGTTGGTGTAGTCGGCACGCCGCACCTGGACGCGGTTGGCGCGTATCCAGGAATTGCCACGCTTGTCGGGTTCACGGAAGTCGGGGCTCTCGTCGCCGTAGGTCCATGTCCGGCCGGTGAAGGACGTGTACGTCACCGGGGGGACGGGGACGTCGGGACCGCTGCCGGTGGAGGGGTCCACGTCCACGTTGTAGAACTGGCGGCGGCCGAGCCCGAGTTTGTCGATGAGGGCGAGGACGAGCGGGTGGAAGTCCGGCAGCCGCATGGCGCCGGCCTCGGCGTACTGGGCGTGGTCGTCGAAGGGCTGGTGGTGCTTGGTGGAGCGGAAGGTCTTGATCCGTCCGCCGACCCGGCCCGTGTTGGCCTCAAGGATGGTGACATCGTGACCGGCGTCCTTGAGCAGCCGGCCCGCGACGAGGCCGGTGATGCCGGCTCCTATGACGAGGACCTTCTTGCGCGGGTGTTGGGTCGGGCCGAGGCGGCCCGTGTCGATGAGGGTGTGGAGATGGTCGAGCTTGAGGTCCTTGCCGTCCGGCCCGACGAGGAGGAGTTCACGGGCGAGCCTGAGACACGTCTGCCAGCGCGCACGGGTGGCGGAGTTGTCGCGTGGAATGTCGGTCATAGCTTGCGATCGTAGATATGGAGAAACGATTTATTGGTTCGCCCGGCGGATAAAGTCCTGAAAACACCGATCGCGTTGCTGACGGGATTTTGACTTGCCCGGAACCACCTCGCGAAAACCGAAGATTCACCAGGGACTGGAGGGAAAAGGGAGCGAATTTGAATAAGCGACTCGCGAACGGAATATGGAAATCCTGCGCGGAATGCGGGAATCCTGGAGCCTCGGGGGTGGGGCGGTCTCGCCAGCCGACCAGGGCGGGGAGGCCCCGAGGACGGCGATCCCCGGCCAGCCGTTTCCACTGCCGGGCCCGCCCCGGCGCGGGCAGAATGGCGCTCACCGTCACGCCGCACCTGGGACCAACTACCCAGCGGCATCGGACTCTTGGGCGTACGGGGAGAGGATGACGTGAGCGAGAGCAAGGCCGTCGGCACCCCGGGGAAGCGGCCCGACACCAGCACGGCGCACAACGCCCGCGTGTGGAACTACTGGCAGGGAGGCGAGGTCAACTACGCGGTCGACCAACAGATCGGGGATCGCGTCGCCCACATGATTCCCGTCATCCGCGGCATCGCGCTCGCCGACCGCGCGTTCCTCAGCCGTGCCGTGCGCCACCTCACCGAGGAACGCGGGATACGCCAGTTCCTCGACATCGGCACCGGCCTGCCGGCTCTGGAGAACACCCACGAGATCGCCCAGCGCATCGCACCCGCGTCGAGAGTCGTGTACGTCGACAACGACCCGATCGTTCTCGCGCACGCCCGCTCTCTGCTGACCAGCACCGAGGAGGGTGCCACCGCCTACATCGACGCCGACGCACACGACCCGGACACCGTCCTGCGCATCGCCGGCCGGACACTCGACTTCACCGAGCCCACCGCACTGATGCTGCTCGGCATCCTCAACTTCGTCCTCGACGACACCGAGGCACTGGCGATCGCCCGCCGGCTCCTGGACGCGCTCGCCCCCGGCAGCTTCCTCGTGCTCACCCACCCCACCACCGAGCCCGAACTCGGCGGGGACCTCCAGCTCCAGGCGATGGAATTCTGGAACGCCAACGCCAAACCGCCCGTCACCGCGCGCAGCGGCGAGGAGATCGGCCGGTATTTCGAGGGCCTCACGCTCGTGGAGCCGGGACTCGTCTCGTGCTCGCTGTGGCGCCCCGAGCCCGGAGACCGGCCCAAGGTCGTACCCCAACTGGGCGCCGTGGCGCGGAAGCCTTGACACCACGGGTCCACCGCCGGTTGCGCGTCGGCCGCCGCCGGCCGCGCGTCGTGGGAACGGGACCTGTGGGTGGGTGGCGTCATCAGGGATGAAGCTGCCGGCTGAGGTCAGAGGCCGCGCCTCCGGGACGCGCGAGATCACCTGGACTGCTGAACGGGCGGCACAACCTTGACGCCCTCATGCCTCGACGCTTGCCGCCCCGACGCCTTGATGCCTTGCCGCCCCGACGCCTTGATGCCTTGCCGCCTTGCCGCCCACGGCCTCGGCCCGCCGACGCGGGCCGAGAACGATCTCCACCCAGGGATGGATCCAATGATCATGCCGAGGGTCGACGTCACGCCCGAGCAGTGCCGGAATGCTGATCCCATGACACCCGCGCCTCTCCTCAACGCGCTTCCCTATCACCGAATGGCCCGGTACACGGGCCGCCACCGCTGGTGGCGGCCCGTACTCGGCACTGTGGTGGTCGGCGGCGGGTGGTTCGCGATCCTCCTCGCGCTGATCGTCGTCTCCTACGGGGCGGGAACGGTGGCCGGCTACCCGGAATCGCCCGACGGGGGCGTCGACTTCGGCCCGGTGGCGAACCTGGCCCTCGAACTCGCGAGCGTAGCCGTCGCCCTGCCGCTGGTGCTGCTGGTCGTGCGGTGGATCGGCAAGCGTCCGGCAGGCACCGTCTCGTCGGTCACCGGGCGACTGCGGGTCCGCTGGCTGGGGTGGTGTCTGCTCGCCGCGGCGCCGGCCGTCAGCCTGCTGGTCCTGCTTCCGCTGCTCCTGCCCGGACTGGAGACCGACGCGGCCTCGGCTGAGACATTCGTGGGATGGCGCCCCTTCCTGACCGCCATGGCCGTACTCGCGGTGATCGTGCCGTTCCAGGCCGCGGCGGAGGAGTACGTGTTCCGGGGCTGGCTGACGCAGGCGGCGGGGGCGTTCGTGCGGTCGCCGTGGATCGCGGCGCTGCCGCAGTCGCTGCTCTTCGCGACCGCCCACGGCTGGGGCACGGTGTGGGGCTTCGTCGACCTGGCGGTCTTCGGCCTGGCGACAGGACTGTTGGCGGCGCGGACCGGCGGACTCGAGGCGGGCATCGCCCTGCACGTACTGAACAACGTGCTGGCCCTCAGCTTCGGCGCCGCCGTGGTGGACGGGCTGTCCTCCGACGAGACCTCGGCCGACGCGCCCTGGCAAGGAGCCGTCGTCGCCATGTTCGTGACGGTGGTCTACACCGCGCTGGTGCTGTGGCTGGCCCGGCGCCGAGGCCCGGAGCGCATCGCCCCGCCCCCGAGCCTGCCTGCTCAGCCGTACGCACCGGGCTACGGCGCCCCGTCTCCGTACGGGGCCTCGGGACCGTACAGAGAGCGTGGACCGTACGGCGTACCGTCCACGGGCGGCTCCTCCTCCCCCTACGACTCCCCGCCCCCACCAGACCCGCCGAACTGACCCTCGGTCTCCCGAGCGGGCGCGGGTGGGTGGGTGGGCGGGCGTAGCGGGTGAGTCGAGGATCACCCCTCGGCCGCGTCCGCTCCGCTGCCCAACTGGTCCGCCAGGCAGGCTAGGTACAGGGCCATGGTGGTGCGGTGGTCGCGGAGGGGGCGGGTGGTGAGTTGCTCGATCTTGTTCATCCGGTAGACGACGGTGTTGCGGTGGATGTGGAGGGCCTCGGCCGCGCGTACGAGGTTGAAGCCGCTCTCGCACCATGCGGTGACGGTGTCCCGCAGCACCGGCCAGTCCGGCTGGGCGCGCAGTTGGGCCGCGGTGCAGTCGAGCAGGCGGTTGCGGGCGGACTGGCCCACCGCTGCCAGTACCTGCGGGACTCGTAGGTCGGTGATCAGATGGACGGAGGGGGCGGCGGAGCCACCCCCTCCCGTGCTCGGGCGCGCTGAGGTGAGGGGATCTCCGAGGCGGGCGCCGAGGCGGAGTGCGTCGCAGGCGTCGTGGTAGGAGTCGTACAACCCACCGACGGACGCCGCCGGTTCGCCGATGCCGACCCTGGCTGTCAAGCCGCCGTGTGCGGCTATGACGTCCGCGACCCGGCGGCACTCGGCGACCAGGGCCTCCATCGGGCGCGTGGGCGGAAGCCGGTGCAGCACTCCGATCCAGCCGGGGGCCGTGGAGGCGACGATGTCCTGGGGGTCGGCGAAGACCTCGCGGACCGTCCGCAGCAGTTCCGAACGCACCAGCGCCATGTCCTGGGTGGAGGCGCCCACCCGGCGGGCGCCCGGGTCCGGCACGGTGACTTCGAAGGCCACGGCCACCCGGCGCAGCCGCAGGTCGAAGCCCAGTTCGGCGGCCCGGAACATGAGGAACTCCCCTTCCACGACCTCGGGGTCGTAGGAGGCGATGTCGCCGAGCAGCTTCTCGGCCGCCCGCTCCGCGAGCAGCCGGGAGCGCAGCATCACGGATTCCCTGAGCAGGATCTCCGTCTGACGCTTGACCAGCAGCCCGAAGCGGCGTACCTGGGCGGGCGTTCCGGTGATTCCGACCGTCCCCACGGCCTGGCCGCCGGTGACCAGCGGCAGAGTGACCCCGGGCCGCACCCCGCGCAGCCGCTGGGCCTGCTCGGCGGTGTGCGTGGCGGGCTCCTTGGTACGGACGACCTCGACGGACGCCTCGTGGAAGCTGCCGACCCGGCTGCTGTCACCGCTGCCGATGACCGTGCCCTGCGCATCGGTGATCAGCACGTTGAAGCCGATGACCGCTGTGGTGTCGCCGGCGATCTCCTGGGCGAGGGATGGGCTCAGCACCTGCGTTCCTCCCGTCCGGGGGCGGGCCGCGTTTGGACGCACCGTACAGGGCGGGGGACGATTTCAGCCACAAGTTCGTACGAGGTGGACGGTGACGTGGGAGGCGGCCGTGCCTACCGTATGGCTCCATCACATACCTGCCGTGGTCCCAGCGCGGTGATCGGCGGGTTTCTCGGACCGCTTCGGACTCCTTCAGCCTCCCCCTCCCCTCCCTTCCCCCCTCCTTCCCCCTCCCCTCCCTCTCTCCTCTTCCCCCCGCCTCTTCCTGCCTGCTTCAGCGTCCCTTGCCGTACGGAAGGCCTCAGCCGATGACCCGTGTGCGTTCCCTTCGATCGTTCCTCTCCGCTGTGTCCGCGGTACTCCTGCTTTCATCGACAGCCGGCTGCGGCTCGGGCGACGACGCGCCGAAGAACGTGTCCGCGGAGGCCGCCGCGCTGGACACGCTCACCTCCGGCGTCCTCAAAGTGGCGGTGCAGCCGTACGCGCCGTACACCAGCGTCAAGGACGGGAAGATCGTCGGACTGGACGGCGACATCCTGACGTCCGTCGCCAAGAGACTCGGCCTCCAGATCGAGCCCGAGGTCACGGACTTCGCCGGAATGCTTGCCGGCGTGCAGTCCCGCCGCGTGGACATCACCATCGGCGGCGTCGCCTGGTCCGCCGACCGGCAGAAGCAGGGCCTGTTCACCGACCCGCCCTACTACTCGCCCCCGGCGATGGCCGTCCGCAACGGCAAGACGTACAAGACGGTCGCCGACCTGGAGGGCCTGAACCTCGGCACCGTCGAGGGCTATGTGTGGGTCAAGTCGATCCAGGCCGTACCCGGCGCCGAGCTGCACGCCTACCCCGACGCCAATGGCGTCCTCGACGACCTCGGCGCGGGCCGGGTCGATGTCGGGTTCCTCGACCCGCTCATCATCATCGCCGCGCAGCAGGAACGCCCCGACATCAAGATCAGCACCCAGTATCTGACCCCGCCGACCGCCGCCCAGGTCAAGGCCAAGCCCGCGTACGAGTACTTCCAGCCGTACCAGACCGGCTTCTACCTGCCCAAGAAGGCCACCAAGCTGGAGAAGGCGATCTCGGCGCAGATCGACGCCATGTACACGAGCGGCGAGCTGGCGAAGCTGGTCAAGAAGTACGGCGGTGACCCCGAGCAGTTCCTCAAGCCCTCCGAGGGCATGGCCGCCGCCCGTCAGGGCGTGGACCGGCCGAAGGACTGGAAGGCCCCGTCCATCGCTGAGTGAGCGCGGTCAACGCGGTCAGCGCGATCAGCACAATCGGCGGCATCGGCGCCATCGGCGCGGAAATTCGTGAGGAAACACATGTCCGCTCTCTTCCAAGTCCCCTGGACCGACTACCGGTCCGACCTGCTCGACGCGCTCGGCCGCACGCTCTCCTACACGGTGGTGAGCTTCGTCGGCGCGGTCGCGCTCGGCCTGGCCGTGGCCCTGCTCAGACTGAGCAGGGCATGGCCCGCCCGCGCCGTCGCCGCTGTCTACACGGAGGTGTTCAAGAACGTCCCGCTGCTGGCCATCATCTTCCTGACCTACTTCGGCCTGGCCTCGGCCGGCATCAAGCTGGACGTGTTCACGGCCGGCTGCCTGAGTCTGATCGTCTTCTACGCCGCCTACCTCTCCGAGATCTTCCGCTCCGCGATCAGCGGGGTTCACGCCGAACAGACCGAGGCCGGGGAGGCCTTGGGGCTCGGCAGGGCGAGCATCTTCGCCCATGTCGTCCTGCCCCAGGCGGTACGGCTGGCGCTGCCCGGCACCAACACCATGCTGGTCGACCTGCTGAAGTCCACCTCCCTGCTGGTCACCGTCTCCGCCGCCGAGCTGATGTCCGAGGGGCGGCTCATCACCTCGGCCACCTTCCGCGCGCTGGAGGTCTACCTGGTCATCTCGGCCGTCTACTTCGCCCTGTGCTACCCGCTCTCCCAGCTGCTGTTGCTGCTGGAACGGAAGGTACGGGCGGGCATCCCCCTGTCCCCATTGCGACGGCGGCGCGTACGGGCCGCCCATGAGCTGCTCGCGGCCGATCTCGCTCGGCCCACGGTCCGGAAGGAGTCGGCGGTATGACGGAGCCCGTGATCACCGCGCGTACGACCGCGTCGGAGGCATCCCTACCGAGCCCGGCACCAGGTCTCGTACCGAGCGAGGCCGTCATACGGATCGAGGGGCTCTGCAAGTCCTTCGACGGCCGGCGGGTGCTCGACCAGGTGAACCTGGAGGTCGACCGGGGCCGCATCGTGAGCGTCATCGGCCAGAGCGGTGGCGGCAAGTCGACCCTGATGCGCTGCGTCAACCTGCTGGAGCGGCCGGAGGCGGGCACGGTCGAGGTCGCCGGAGAGGTCGTGCACAGCGGCGGCCGGACGGTCTGCCGCGACCTGCCCGGGCTGCGGCGCACCGTCGGCATGGTCTTCCAGCGGTTCCATCTCTTCCCGCATCTGACAGCCGTGGAGAACGTCGTCCTGGCCCAGCGCAGGGCGGGTGTCCCGGAACAGCAGGCACTGGAACGGGCCGTCGCGCTGCTGCGCCGGGTCAAGGTGGCCCACCGCGGGCTCGCCCGGCCGGAGCAGCTGTCCGGCGGCGAGCAGCAGCGTGTCGCCATCGCGCGGGCTCTCGCGCTCCAGCCGGAGGTCCTGCTCTTCGACGAGCCCACGTCCTCCCTTGACCCGGAAGCCACCCGCGAGGTCCTCAGCGTCATGCGGGAACTCGCCGCCGACGGGATGACGATGCTCCTGGTCACCCATGAACTGCCCTTCGCCCGCGAGGTGTCGGACCACGTCGTCTTCGTCGACGGCGGGCAGATCGTCGAGGAGGGCGCGCCGCAGGACGTCCTGGACAACCCGGCGCAGGCCAGGACACAGGAGTTCCTCGCGTCGTACGGGACGACGTCATGACCGCCGGGCCCGCGGGTCTGAGCGGGGGCAGTCCGGTCGTGGTCGTGGGCGGCGGTGTCGTGGGACTGTGCACGGCGTACTACCTGGCCCGGGCCGGTGTGCCGGTCGAGGTCGTCGAGCGGCGCGCCCTGGGCTCCGGGGCGTCCCGGGGCAACGCGGGATGGGTGTGCCTCAGCCACTCGACGCCGGTGCCGGCACCCGGCGTGGTGCGTTACGCCCTGCGTTCGCTGGGCCGCCCCGACTCCCCCCTGTACTTGCGGCCGCTCCCCGATCCGGCGTTCGTACGGTGGCTGTGGCGGTTCTGGCGCAGCAGCACACCGGCGGCTTTCCGTCACGGGTACACGGCCGTCGCCGAGTTGAACCGCGACACGTTCGACCTCTTCGACGGGCTGCGCGAGACGGGGGTCGACACGACCCTGACCCGTCCCGGAATGGTCCACGCGTTCCTGTCGCCCGCCGAGGCCCGGCACCACCTGGCGGTTCAGCGGGAGATGGCGGACGGCCGCTATCCGCTGCCGGACGACATCGTCGCCGGTGACGAGGCCCGGCTGCTGGACCAGGCGCTGTCGCCCCGGGTGCGTGCGGCGTATCTCGTGGAGGGAGAGGGGGTGGTGGACCCGGAGGCGTTCTCACGCGGACTGGGGGCGGCGCTCGCGGGGCTGGGCGTGAAGGTCCACGAGAACGCGGAGGTGACGGGGTTCCGCTCCGCCGGGGGGCGGGTCGTGGCGCTGACCACCACCCAGGGCGACATGCCGTGCGCCGCGCTGGTCGTCGCGGCGGGCATGCGCTCCGCACACCTGCTGGGGCGACTGGGCTGCCGGCTGCCGCTCCAGGCGGGCAAGGGGTACAGCTTCTCGGTCGACCTCGACCCGGCCCCACGCCACACGCTGTACTTCGGTGAACGCAGGGCCGTGGCCTCGCCGATCGGCGGTACGACGCGGATCGGCGGGACGATGGAGCTGAGCGGCAACAACAACCGGCTCGACTGGCGGCGCGTCGTCGCCGTCGCGCTGGCCAGCCGGCACTACCTGGGCCGCTGGTTCGACGACCCGGACGACCTGGTCGGCCTGATCCGGGACCCCTGGGTCGGCGGACGCCCCTTCCTCCCGGACGGCCTCCCCGTGATCGACCGTGTTCCCGGTCACGCCAACGCCTTCGCGGCGACGGGCCACGGCATGCTCGGCGTCACCCTGGGCCCGGCGACCGGCCACCACCTCACCGACTACATCGTGACCGGCGACCGGCCCGCCCCGCTGACTCCGTTCAGCTTCGACCGTCTTCACAGGTGATCGCCGCCGGGCGGGGCCGTCGTCGCCCTCATCCGGCGGCGGCCGAGGTGTCCCGAACGGACTGCGACAGCGAGGTGGCACCGTCGGACGCCTCGTCGGTGCTCCAGCGCTGGGATCTGCGGACCCTGTCCTGCGGGACCGGCTCCAGGAAGATGATCGACCCCACGGAACGGCGCCCGGGCGTCACGGCCACTCCGGGCTTCGCGACGAGGGTGAGGAGGCCGTCGGCCGCCAGGTCGTACCGCGTGTCGCCGGACTGTCCACCGTCCGGGCCGTCCGAGTCGGACGAGTCGGACGAGTCGGACGGGTCAGCACACGGTCGTAAGGCGAGGCTGCCGGCCGGTTCGGCGTTCAGACACAGGTCGGGGGCCGCTTGGTTCCGCAGTCGTCCCCCGTCCTCCAACCGCCACAGCTGGGTCGCCGATCCCCCGCACCGGGCCGTCACCGCGAGCGCGCCCGCCATCTGTGCCGAACCGGCCACGTCGAGACACAGCCCGGTCCTCGTGTTGTGCAGCCGTGTGGCGAGGGCCTCGCTCGCGCCGGGCGCCGTGGAGGCATCCGGCGGCTGGGGGTCGGCTGACGACACGGGGAGGGAATCGGACGGGAGCGGGGTCAGTCCGGGCGTGGGCCCGCCCGCCCTGTCGAGGACGACCTCGGTTCCGCTGAGTGCCATGGGAGTCGCCGCGATCACGCCGCACAGCACCACGCCCATGCCGACGAGCAGGGGCCAGCGGCGGCGCGGCCGGGGTGCGGGGGCGGCCGCGGTGGTCGGCTCGGCCTCGGCGTCCACGGGTCCTGGCTCAGGCTCCGCGCGGGCGTGCGCCGATGCGGCCGTCCGACGGGCGGGCCGGGTGGTGAGATAGTCCGCCGCACGGAATCCCAGGACGGCCTCGGCGAGCAGGGCGGGCAGCCGGTGCGGTGACTGGTCCAGCTCGTCCACCGCCGCCCGGCAGTGGCCACAGCCGTCGAGGTGTTCGAGTACCTCCGCCATCATCCCGCCGGCGCCGGGGCCGGCATGGACGTCGATGAGCCGGTTGAGGCGGCGGCACTGCTCGCGGGGCGCGAGGTCGAGATGGGCCCGCACGCACTCGTCGCGTAACAGGGTGCGGGCGCGCTCGGAGTTCAGCAGGGAGGGCTCGGCGCCGAGCAGGGACGCCACCGCCTCGATGTCCTCCGCCTCGACCTCGGTGTGCCACAGCAGTGCCTGGGTGCGGTCCGGCAGGCTCCGGAAGGCGTGCAGCACCAGGCTTCTGTCGCCGGTGCCGTACGTGATGGCCGGCGCCGCCGCCCGGCGCCCCTTATGGGTTCCGCCGTCCCGCAACTCCGGGTGGAGCAGCGGACGGTTGTCGCCGGTGCTCCACTGCCGGGCGGCTGCGAGGACCGCAGCGAGCAGCCGGGGCCGCCATGGGAAGCCCGAGCCGGCATGCGACGCCGCGTCGCCGTAGGTGTTCCGGAACGCCTGCCCGGCGAGCCGCTGCGCGGCACCCGGGCTCGGCCCGGTGCACAACGCCGCGTAGTCCAGGACGGGTTGGCCGTGCAGCGTCAGCAACTCCTCCACCGACGGCGCCGCGTCACCTCCGCCGTCCACCCTCTCCTCGGCCCGCTCGCGGACGAGATTCTCTCCAGTCGTCAAGCGCCCTCCTCCACAGAACGGAGCTTCGGCCACGGGAGCACCCTCCATGAGACCGGCCTCCTCCCTGTTCCGCACCGCCGATACACCGACCGCGGCTGGCGCCCTCGGACGCCCGGGCCGGACGGCCGCGGTCACGCCGAGATCAGCCGGGATCGCTCAGGAGTACGTCTCGTACGGTTACACGGTTCATCGAATCTCGGACACTTGGGGACGCGGAGGCACGACGACCGGGGTTCAGGTCGCTCGCGGCCAGGTGCGGAGCAGGGCGGCGATCCTCGGGGCGGTGCAGGCGGGGTCGCGTAGCAGGTCGCGCAGGGCGACGGCGTCCTCGCGGGTGGGTTTGACCGGGATTCCGGAGGCCTCCAGGTACATGACGCCGGTGGCGGCGGCCACGGCCATGTTGGAGCGCTCCAGCCAGCGGCAGCGGCCGAGGACGTGCATCAGGGCGGCGGCGCGGGCGTTGGGGCCGTCATAGACGGGCTGTTCCAGCAGTTCGGCTTTGTGGCAGGCGACCGCGGCCACCGGCACGCCGTAGTCGTCGGGGGCCGGATCACCGGCTCCCGCGATCTCCACGACCTGAAGGATCCAGGGGACATCGGCGTGGACATCCATTACGCGGCGTGCGCCCCGCGGACATGACGATCGGCGTCCTCGGCCTCGTCGAACACCGACTGGTGCTCGTCGAGGAATCGCCGTGCCGCGTCCAGGCCTCGGCGGCGCAGCCCTTCGGCGTCGTCCAGCACGAGGGCGGCGACGTACTCGCCGACGGTCAGACCCCGGTCCTTGGCACGGGCCTTGGCCAGCTCCACGATCTCCTCGTCGACCCGCCAGCCCGCCTGTGTCTTCGCCATGCCCCCGATGGTAACAGCTGGTACCAGCAGGGGACCGGCGTGCCTCCGGGGCCGAGAGAAAATCGCTGTTCACGGGCCCTTGCCCACGTGACAATCAGGGACCAGCAAGGGGAGGAACACATGAGCCAGGCCCACCTGACTCTTCATGAGTTGCTGCCGCCGCAGGAGTTGGCGGCGGCGCTCGACGCGGGGCATGTCACGCGCAAGCCGCACCCGGAACTGCCGCTGTCCATCTACACGTACACGAGGACATGCCAGTACGAGCGGGTGTGGAACCGGGTGACCACACGCTGCCGCGGCCTCGTGGCCGACGACGGCACCGGTGAGATCGTCGCGCTGCCGCTGCCGAAGTTCTTCAACGTCGGTGAGCACGAGGCCGGTCAGCCGTACGCGTCCCGCCTCCCCGACGAGCCGTTCGAGGTGTACGACAAGGTCGACGGCAGCCTGGCCGTGGTGTTCCACTACGCCGGCCGTTGGCGGGTGGCGTCCAAGGGGTCGTTCATCAGCACGCAGGCCACCTGGGCGCAGCGGCTGCTCGACGGGAAGGACACGTCCGGCCTCGTTCCCGGGGTGACCTACCTAGCCGAGATCCTGTACCCGCAGAACCGCATCGTCGTCGACTACGGCGACCGCCGGGACGTGGTGCTGCTGGCCGCGTTCGCCAAGGACGGCACCGAGGTCGCCCTGTCCGAGGCCGCGACCGGCTGGAGCGGCATCGGCTCGGTCGTCACCGTCTGGCCCGCGATGCCGCTCGCCGAGCTGCTGGCCATGGCCGAGACCAACCGGCGGCCCGGCGGCGAGGCCGCCACGGGCACCGACGCGGAGGGCTTCGTGCTGCGCTTCGCCTCGGGTGTCCGGGCCAAGGCGAAGTTCTCCGAGTATGTCCGGCTCCACAAGGTGCTCACCGGCGTGACCGAGCGGGACATCTGGCGTGGTCACGGCATCCAGCGGTTCGCGGGCCTGCCCGCCAAGCAGGTGGCCCAGGCGCTCGGCTGCTCGGCCGAGGACATCGGCGCCTCCGACGGCAGGCCCCTGGACGCGCTGCTCGAGCAGGTGCCCGACGAGTTCGACGCCTGGGTGCGCGGTGTCATCGCGGGCATCGACAAGCAGGTGGCCGACCGCGAAGGCGCGATCGACGAGGCGTTCCGGTCGCTTGCCCCTCTCGTCGGTGACCGGGGGGCCTTCGCCCGCGCCGTGCGAGCGCTGCCCGACGCGGCCCTGCGCCCCGCCATGTTCCTGCGCCTGGACGGGCGCCCGACCGAGCTCGTGACCTACCGTTCCACCCGGCCGGAGGCATCCGACCCGTTCAAGACCGACGAGGAGAACTGACCGTGCCCGTAGTACACGTCATGACGGGGCTTCCGGCCTCGGGAAAGACGACCGCCGCGCGCAGGCTGCAGGCGGAGTCCGAGGGCCGGATGCGCCGCGTCAACCTCGACGATCTGCGGGCGATGCTCGACATCCCGGCGCCCGAGCGGGGCCGGTCGCACGCGCACGAGCAGACCGTGCTGGCCATCCAGGACGCGGCGGTGCGGGCGGCCGTCGACGGCGGTTTCGATGTCGTGGTGGACAACACCCACATGACACCGCACATCCCGAAGCGGCTGAAGGCCGCGGTGGCGGGTCAGGCCACGTTCGTCGTGCACGACTTCACCGACGTGCCGGTGGAGGAGTGCGTACGGCGCGACGCCGAGCGGGAGAGGTCGGTCGGCGAGGAGATCATCCGGCTCCTCGCCGACAAGCACACCAAGTCCCGCGGTGGCGGCTGGCGGCTCACCGCGCAGTGGCTGAACGACGAGCCCTCCGTCGAGCCGTACACCGCCGACCCGGCGCTTCCCTCGGCGGTCATGTGTGACATCGACGGCACGCTCGCCCTCCGGGGCGCCCGGAGCCCGTACGACTTCACGCGCTGCGGGGAGGATCTGCTCAACGTGTCGGTGCGCGGGGCGCTGAGCTCCTTCCGCAGCGCCGACGGCGATGTCGTGGTCCTGCTCTCCGGGCGGGGTGAGGAGCATCGCGAGCGGACTGAGGCATGGTTGCGCGCGCACGAGGTCCCGTACGACGAGCTGTGGATGCGGGCCGCCGGCGACCACCGCCGCGACGACGTGGTGAAGGCCGAGCTGTTCGACCGGCATGTGCGCCACCGCTTCGCGGTCCGGGTCTCCCTCGACGACCGCGACCGCGTCGTCGCCGTGTGGCGCCGCATGGGCCTGCCGACGTGGCAGGTCAACTACGGCAGCTTCTGATCGGCGGGCCGGAGGGGCCGACCGGACGCGCCGCCCGGACGGTCCGAGGCCGACCGGACCGGCGGTCGGACCGGCGGGCCTCTGGGCCGCGGCGGTCGGGGCGGCAGGGCTCGGGGCGGCCGCTGGTAAAATGGGGGCACGCTTCGACACCACCAGGGCCCGTACCAAGGGGTACGGGCCCCGGCGCGTTCCGGGCGCCAGACCAGGAAGGTTCCCCATGAACGCGAAGCCGTCGGCCTCCGGCCCCTCCCCTGACGGCCGCCCCCAGCGGGCGACAGCGCCGCAGGACGGACTCCCGGCGCCTCAATCGGAGTCCCCGGAGCTGCCGCCGGCCACGTCGTTCGACGTGCTCGGGCTGCCGCCGGAACTCGTGAAGGCGATGACCGGCCTCGGGGTGACGGAGCCGTTCCCGATCCAGGCGGCGACGCTGCCCAACGCCCTGGCCGGCCGCGACGTCCTCGGCCGCGCACGGACCGGCTCCGGCAAGACGCTGGCTTTCGGGCTCGCGCTGCTCGTCCGTACGGCAGGCCGGCGAGCGGAGTCGAAGCGGCCGCTCGCGCTGGTCCTGGTGCCGACCCGGGAACTCGCACAGCAGGTGAGCGACGCGCTGGAGCCGTACGCGCAGGCTCTGAAGGTGCGGCTGGCGACGGTGGTCGGCGGACTGTCGATCAACCGGCAGTCGGCGCTGCTGCGCACCGGCGCCGAGGTGGTCATCGCGACACCGGGGCGGCTGGCGGACCTGGTGTCGCGCCGGGACTGCCACCTGAACCAGGTGCGGATCACGGTGCTGGACGAGGCCGACCAGATGTGCGACCTGGGGTTCCTGCCGCAGGTCTCGGAGATCCTGGACCAGGTCCGCGGCGACGGCCAGCGGCTGCTGTTCTCGGCCACGCTCGACCGTGACGTCGACCAGCTGGTGCGGAGCTACCTGCACGACCCGGTGCTCGCCTCGGTCGACCAGGTCGCGGGCTCGGTCACCACGATGGACCACCACGTACTGAACATCCATGCCGCCGACAAGTACGCGACCGCGACCGAGATCGCCGCGCGGGACGGCCGGGTGCTGATGTTCCTGGACACCAAGGCCGGAGTGGACCAGTTCGCCCGTCATCTGCGGGCCAGCGGCGTACGGGCCGGTGCCCTGCACAGCGGGAAGTCGCAGCCGCAGCGCACCCACACGCTGGGCCAGTTCAAGGACGGTGAGATCACCGTGCTGGTGGCCACCAATGTCGCGGCGCGGGGCATTCACATCGACGCACTCGACCTCGTCGTCAATGTCGACCCCCCCGCCGACGCCAAGGACTATCTGCACCGCGGCGGGCGCACCGCGCGCGCCGGCGAGTCCGGGAACGTGGTCACCCTGGTCACCCCCAACCAGCGGCGTGATGTGAACCGGATGATGTCCGAGGCCGGGATCCGCCCGACGGTCACCCAAGTACGCTCCGGAGACCAGCAGTTGACCACGATCACCGGCGCGAAACGCCCGCCGAGCCCGGTGAGGAGCAGCGGCGGCAACGCCCCCTTCCGCGGCATCGGCACCCACCCGGGCCGTCCCGCGAAGGAGTCCCGCAAAACCGCCGAGGCCCGCAAGACCGCGGAAGCCCGCGCGGCGGCCCGGGTACGCAAGGGCCGCTGACACCGGCGCTGTCCGCCGAGCGGGGCGTGGCGCCTGTGCACGGCGCTCAAGTTCCTTGGGGCGGTGCGTCGTTGCGCTAGGTTTGGCGTGTTCCAGCTGAGACGTAGGACGCAGAGCTGGGCCGTCCCGCCCCGCCCGCCGTGGACGACGGCCCCGCGGTGCGCGAATGGGGGATACGCCATGTCTGTTGACGACCACAAGGCGGCAGCGGCGCCCGCAACCGGTCCACGCCGGAAGCGACGCGGCAGGAGAATCGTTCTCCTCGTCATCGCGCCGGTCGTCGTGGCCGGCGTGGGGTGGGGCGGCTGGTCCGCCCTCATGCCGATCTACCAGGGCCGCGACGACCCCTACACCGAACTGCCCCGCAGCGACGCCCTCCTTGACCACAAGGACCAGAAGGCGGGCGGGCTCGGCGATGCTCTCACCAAGCAGACGGGATACAACTATCCCGCCAGCAGTTGGACGAGGTGGACATCGAACGAAATGGCCGACCTCCACCTGGACGTGAGGTACCTCCTGCACACGGCGACGACCACCACCTCGGGCCGGGCGGCCGCCGAAGCCGAGCAGGACGACTGGACCGCCCACGCCGAGAACTCCTTCATAGACGTCGAGAAGCTGTCCGGTGTCGGCGACGAGGCAGTGGAGACATGGGCGGGATCCACGCACGGCATGTTCGTCCGCAGCGGGAACGTTTCCATCCGCATCGAGTTGGGCGCCTACCGGGTGGAGACCGACAGCAAGCAGCACGAGCAGATCCAGCAGACGGCCCGTCAGTTGGCCGCCCTGGCCGTCGAGGACATCGAGGACATCGAGGACGAGAACGCCTGAGCGGCCTGACGACCCGGCGCGTCGATGTGCGGCCGGCCAACCGTACGTGTGCGGCTCGTGCGATCGTCCCGCCTACGATCAGCGCATGAGCGCGTGGAATCAGAGTTTGGACGCTGCGGGGATCCGGGAGCCGGAGCTGCGGCGGGACTACGGCGCCCAGCGGGAGTCGGTGGCGCGTTTTCGGCGTGCCTCGTATCTCGCGGCCCGGCTGTTGTTGCCGCAGGCGGTCCTGCCCCATGTGGTGGCGGCGACGGCCGTGATGCATCACGGGGACAACCTCCTGGACACCGGCCCGAAGCCGCAGCGGGTCTCCGCGTGGGCGTCATGGGAGCAGGGGGTGCGCAAGGCGCTGGACACCGGGGTGAGCGACGACCCGCTGATCCGTACGCTGCTGCACACCACGGAGGCGTACCCGCGGCTCCGGCAGGTGGTGGAGGAGTACTTGTCCACCGCCACCGCCGAGTTGGAGTTCGCCGGCTTCGCCACCGAGGCCGACTATCAGGCCTATGTGGACGCCTACTCGCTGCCCGCCTTCATGCTGGTCGCGTCCCTGCTGGGCCCGGAGCACGACGGCGGTGACTTCCGGACGGGATGCCGGACGTTCATCGACGGCAGCCAGCGGCTGGACTTCGTCAACGACCTCGCCGAGGATCTGGCGGAAGGGCGCCTGGGCCTCCCGGCCGACGCGTTGGAACGCTTCTCGGTGACGGAGGGCGACCTCGCGGAGGGGCGCGACTCGTCGGGCGTACGGGAGTTGGTGGGGTGCCAGCTCGAAGCGGCCCGCGCCTCCTTGCTGACGGCCAGGAAGCTGCCCGCCCTCACCGCCAACCCCAACGGGGTGTTGTTGGAGGCGGTCGTCGAGATCGAGCTGTTGACCGCGGATGCGGCGCTCGCTCGTGGCGCCCGGTTGCTGCGCGGGTCGGCGTCACCGCCGGTGATGGGCTCGCTGCGAGTGATGCTGGGCGCTCGGCGGAGAGCCCGTAAGGAACGCTGAGCCGTCCTGCCGCGAGGGTGCGGAGAAGGCGGAGAGGGGCAGGGTGCTGAGGGTGCTGAGGAGACAGGTGGGGCGGGTGGGATTTGGACGCGATCGAGGCGAACCGGCCCTGACGCGCGGCAGGCTCTTGCCCGCCCGGTTCCTCGAGGCGCGCTCGTCGGGGGCGTCGAACGACGAACCGCCGGATCCCGATCCGGAGCGGGAGCTGGAGTTGTTCCGGCGTGCGGCCGAGCTCTACCGGCTGCTCGGGGATGTGCGTGGCGAGGGCGACGGTCTCGCGATCTCTCGCCCGAGGCGGGCGACAAGCTGACTCTCTCCTACGCTCTGCGTGGCCGAAGCCCATCCCGGGCGATTCCCAGCCGGACGCGCTCGGCTCGGAGAGCCTGCGCGGCGGTCGGTCGCGGGGCCTCGGCCGTCGAGGCGATGCCCGTCGGGGTCTGTCGCTATCGTGCTCCCGTGACCGGCTCCGCACAGCGTCCGTTGCTGTTTCTCGATGTCGACGGACCTCTCATCCCATTCGGCGCGGCGTCCCAGCGGTATCCGACCTGGGCGACGGGCCCCGAACCGCTTGGCGCCCACGTCAATCCGCTCCTGAGCAGGATCAATCCCGAGCACGGACCCCGGCTGGCGGCGCTCCCGTGCGAGGTGGTCTGGGCGACGACGTGGATGGCTGACGCGAACGAGTGCATCGCCCCCCTCCTCGGTCTGCCGCAGCTGCCCGTGGTGATCTGGCCGGAGCCGTCCGACCTCGACGACCAGGACGAGCGCAATGGTCTGCACTGGAAGACCCGCGCACTGGTCGCCCGGGCTGCGGGGCGCCCGTTCGCCTGGGTCGACGACGAGGTCACCGGCACCGATCGGGCCTGGGTCGCTGCCCACCACCGGGGACAAGCCCTGCTCCATCGTGTCGATCCCCGCCGTGGTCTGGCCGACAGCGACTTCACAGCCCTCGACTCGTGGTTGCGACAGCTGGTCTGATCCTCGGCCGGAGAACGTGTGGGACGGCCGCGAGGGAGCGGTCCTTCCTGTCGGCTCGCGTGACGGCCTCCGCCGTGCCCACAATGGCGCTGGGTGGGCGGAGCGGCCCGCACCCCGCAGGTCGAGGAACGAACACTCCTGGTCACCCCGAGAGCACAGGGTGACGACTCAGGTGCGCGCGGCACGGCCGTGCTTCGGCTGGTTGCGGAGGGCCGACCTCCTCCTGCCGGCCCGGGCGAAGGGAGTGATCCGATGTCCGACAGTCCGGTAGGTCATGGGCGTGGCCTCCCCGCAGCGACGTGCGCGTCCGGGCCCGTCTCCCGGGCCCGGACGGGTCTCGCGCGCGGCCCGGGAGAGGGGCCGGGTCTGAAGCCCGCCCCACCGGCCTCACCCGGACGCGCGCGCCCTGTCCCGGTGCGGGACGGCGTCAGCCTCGTCAGTTGTCCAGGCGACGGCGCAGAAGTTGCTTGCCCAGGTCCGCGCCCTTGCGGCTGTCCGCCTGGGCCTTGCGGAACAGTTCCACCACCTCGGTGTCCTTCTCCCGCTCCGCGTCCTGGATGTAGGTCTCCAGACGCAGCGCGTTCTCCAGGCAGGCCTCGACGTACCAGATCAGGTTGTAGTCCTTGTCGGCGGTGCCGGTCAGGTGGCCGGTCTCCGTGCTGCTGGTCATGTTCTCCTCCTCCGTGTCCGTGTCGTGGGTGGGGCGCTGCCCGGGTACCCGGGCCGTCGCCGCGTACACGGAGCCGCATCGCGTGCCGCCCGGTGAGGTGTCCCGGCGTCGTCCGAGGGCACACGGCTGTCACCACCTAGCTCAGAAGGGCCGGATGACGTGCGTACCGTCGGAGTGGAAGAGGAACTCCTCCTGGTCGATCCAGAGACCGGCCAGCCGCAGGCGCGGGCCGCGGCGGTGCTCGCGCGGGCCGCGCAGGAGGGCGCGGGGCAGGACGTCTTCGAGAAGGAACTCCACGACGAGCAGGTCGAGTTCGCCACCCGTCCGCAGTGGCAGATGGCGGAACTGGGAGCCGAGATCATCCGCTGCCGCAAGGACGCGGCGCGCCATGCCGAGGGGCTCGGCGGCGCGGTCGTGGCGCTCGCGACGTCGCCGCTGCCCGTGAGCCCGACGATCACCATGAACGGCCGCTATCTGTGGATGGCGCGGGAGTTCGGTCTGGCGACCCAGGTGCAGCTCGTCTGCGGTTGCCATGTGCACGTGTCCGTGGAGTCCGACGAGGAGGGCGTCGCCGTCCTGGACCGCATCCGGCCATGGCTGTCCGTCCTGACGGCTCTGAGCGCCAACTCCCCTTTCTGGCAGGGCCGGGACACCCTCTACGCCAGCTACCGCAGCCAGGTCTGGGACCGGTGGCCGATGGCCGGGCCGGCGGAGATCTTCGGCTCGGCCGAGCAGTACCACCGGTACGTCGGGGAGCTGATCGCCACGGGAGTCGTACGCGACGAGGGCATGATCTATTTCGGCGCACGGTTGTCCCGGCGGTATCCGACCGTCGAGATCCGCGTCGCAGACGTCTGCCTGCACCCCGACACCGCCGTCCTCGTCGCACTCCTCGCCCGGGGGCTCGTCGACACCGCGGCGCGCGAGTGGCGGGCCGGCCGGGAGCCGCTCGGACACAGTGCGGGGATGCTGCGGCTGGCGACCTGGCGGGCCGCCCGCTCCGGCCTCTCGGAGACCCTCCTGGACCCCGCGACGATGCGGCCACGCCCCGCCGTCGAGGTGATCCGCGCGCTGCTCGACCACGTCGGTGACGCCCTCTCCGAGAACGGTGACGCCGACCGGGCCCGGGAGGCCGTCGCCGAGCTGATGGGGCGGGGCAACGGTGCCCGGGTGCAGCGCGAGGTGCTGGAGCGGACGGGCAGCCTGCGCGACGTCGTCTGCGCCTGCGTACGGCACACCCAGGCATGACGTGCCGTGACGTGAGGCCGTAGGGCACCGGCACCGGCACCGGCCCAGGTAGGCAGCCTGTTGCGCGTAGGTCGTCGGGGACGGGGTAATCCGTGCAGGACGTGCGACGGGACGGCCCGTCGTAGCGCGCGCGTCGTACGTGCGTCGTACGCGTGGCACGGACCCGAACCGGGTGCGTGCGACACACCCGTCCGCAGCCGGAGCCGGAGGAACCCGAACATGAGCGCGTGGAGTCCGGACCACCTCGACTCACCGCCGCACCACCTGGCTGTACGGTCACCGGACGGGCTGCCCGACCTCGCGCACGCCGGCATGTACGTGGTGGACGACAACGGCTCCATCGTCGCGGTGAACGCCCGGGCCGAGGTCCTGCTCGGCCGCCCGGCCGGCGAACTCATGGGCCGGGACGCCCACGATCTCCTGCCCCGCGACCGCCTCGGGCAGACGCTGCCCCGCGCCGCGTGCCCGATGATGCACGCCTTCCTCAGCGGCCGTACGCGCGGCGGGGACCGGGAGTGGTTCGGGCGCGGCGACGCCACGCTGCTGCCGGTGACCTGGCTGGTCACATCGTGCCGGCTCGGCAGGGTGGCGACGGGCGCGGCGGTCCTGTTCTACGAGTCCGTCCCGGAGGACGGTGTGCCGACGGCCGTCGAACCGCCGGCGCTGTCGCAACTGGACCGGCTGGCGCTGCTCGCCGAGACGACGACCCGGTTGACCTCCACGCTGGACTCCGACGAGGCGATCGCGCGTCTGGTCCGGCTGGTGGTGCCGCGGCTGGCGGACTGGGCGGTCGTGGACCTGATCACCGAGAGCGACGATCTCTGGCGCACCACGGTGGCGACCCATCGCGACGGTGTGGTGGTGCGGTGCGAGGAGTTGGAAGGCCCGCTGCCGCCGGTGCACGAGGAGTCGTCCATGCCGCTGTCCCGGGCGCTGCGCGGGGCGGCGTCGGCGCTGGCCGGCCCCGAGACCTATCTGGGGCCACCGGACTCGGGGATAGCGGTCGCCCAGCAGAAGCTGTTCCGGGTGACGGGCCTGCACTCCGCGGGGATCGCGCCGATCCGTGGACCGCGCGCGGTGCTCGGCGCGCTCACCCTGGGCCGCAGCGACCGGCCGGGCGCCTTCACCGGCGCCGAGTTGTCGCTGCTCGAGGACATCGCCCGCCGGGCCGGGGTGGCGCTGGAGAACGCGCGGCTGTACCAACGGCAGCGGCACATCGCGGAGACCATGCAGCGCCATCTGCTCCCCCAGCTGCCGGAGGTGCCGGGGCTGCGGATGGCCGCGCGCTACGCGGCCGCGTCGGAGTCCGCGCAGGTCGGCGGCGACTGGTACGACGCCTTCGCACTGGCCGACGGGTCCACGGCTGTGGCCGTAGGCGACGTCGTCGGGCACAACATCGACGCGGCCGCCGGGATGGCGCAGGTCCGCAACATGCTCCGCGCGTACGCCTGGGCGCTGGAGGAACCGCCGAGCGCCGTGGTGGAACGGCTGGACCAGGCCGTGGTGCATGTGGCCGAGGCGTCCATGGCGACGGTGATCTTCGGCCGGGTGGAGCGGAGCGACGACGACGGGTGGGCGCTGCGGTGGACCAACGCCGGGCATCCGCCACCGTTGCTGATCACACATGACGGGCGGTCCCGTTTCCTGGACGAGGAGCACGACCACCTGCTGGGCACGGGCCTGACGCGGACCCGTGGCGACACGCTCAGCCCACTCCCGCCGCTGTCCACCCTCGTGCTGTACACGGACGGCCTGATCGAGTCCCCGGCGCACACCCTCGACCGGGGTATGGCCCGGCTGCGTCAGCACGCGGCGGCGCTGGCCCACCGTCCCCTGCACGTGTTCTGCGACCTGCTCCTGGAGCGGGCGCGTCCCGGCGACAACGACGACGACGTGGCACTGCTGGTCCTGCGGACACCGGCCGCGTCCGGCGCGTCCGAGGAGGGCGGGCCTGGCGCGCCGGGTGAGCGGTAGAGCGCTCCCGGCGGTGACGGACGTACTCCCGCAGATGACGGGCGCCGGAAGGACACCATCTCTCCCAAGGCCTCACAGAAGGCCTTCCACATCCCTACGATTTCGAACGCGTAGGCACCCGCCGTGGGGGAAACACGTGCGTCGGAGGGGAATGCGACATCGTGTCCGCCTCCGAGAGCCGAGCCGGGACAGACGAGATGGCGCCAGAGCCGTGTAGGGACGACAAACTGCCTTCCGAGGAGATCCACGACAGCCACCACGCCGCCTTCGACGGAGAACTCGGCGACGTGACGGGTGCTCGCGCGGTCGCGGAGGGGTTCCTGAGCACGCTCGCGCGCGCCTCCCCGCCGACGGCCGCCGAGCACTGGGACGACATCCTGCTGGTGGTCACGGAGCTGGCCGCCAACTCGGTGCAGTACGCGCCGGGCCACTTCGAGCTGACCATGCGCCGCACCCTCGACGGTGTGCATGTGACGCTGGCGGACACCAGCACCACGACGCCCGCGCCCCGCCCCTTCAAGCCCGGCAAGGGCGGGGGCGGCGGTATCGGCTGGTATCTGATCCACACGCTGTGCGACGAGGTGGGCGTGGTGGTGCACGACCGGGGCAAGGACGTCCACGCCTTCCTGCCCTGGTGAGACGCCCTGGCGAGCCGCCCTGGCGAGCCGCCGTCCGCCTGGCCCGGGAAGGCGTCAGGCCAGGGGGACCAGCACGCTGATCGTCTTGCCGCCGGCCGTGCGGCGCTCGACGTCGACCTCGCGGGACAGCCGGTTGATCAGCGGCCATCCGTATCCGCTGCCCTCGTGCACGCGCGGCAGCGCTCCGGGCCCGTGGAGGCCGACGGGCACGGCGGCGCTGTAGTCCCGCACGCTCAGTCGCGCGCCCTCGGGGGTGAGGGTGACGTCGAAGCCGGCGATGCCGCCGCCGTGCCGTACCGCGTTGGTGACCAGTTCGGAGACGACGAGGAGGAGATCGATCATCGCCTCCTCGGTCGGCGGCCCGGCCGGAGAACGCCACCGCTCCCCCACGAACGACCGCACATGGCGGCGGGCCGCCGCGGCGCTGGTGATCGCGACCGGTGGCCGCGCCGCCCGGGCGGGCGGGCCTGTCGCGGGAGCGGTGCCGTGGTGTCCGGTCGGATGGCGTTCCGTCGGTGTCATGGCGTGCGTGTGATCGGCGGTGCGGGACAGATCGGTTCCTCACTGTTCATGAAGCGCCGCATACCCGTTCGCGCCCGGACCATGGCTGTCGAGTCGCGTGCCCGTTCCCTCCCGGTGCCCGCACAGCTCGGCCGTCACCGCCGCCTGCGCGGTGGCGAGCTGACGGCGTGCCGCCACCAGAGCCTCGCGGACGTCACAGGTGCCCGTGGACACGCACAACGTGTACGCCAGGTCCTGCGCGCGGCGAACGGTACGGGGGTCGCCCTGATCGCCCTCGTGGGCCATGAGTGACTCGTACTCCTCGACGAGCCCGCGCAGGGTCGCGGGATGGGGCATCAGCATCTCTTTTCGCTCCTGGTTGATCGGGACGACGGGGTCGACGAAGGGGTCGGGCGGCGGGGTCAGGCGGCGGTGTCGGTGTTCCGGCCGAGGGCCTCGTTCCGGATGCGGGCGCAGCTGCGGCTGATGAGACGGGAGACGTGCATCTGGGAGAGGCCGAGACGGTCGGCGATGCGGTTCTGCGTCATGTCCTCGAAGAAGCGCAGGTAGAGGATGGTGCGCTCGCGTTCGGGCAGTCGGCGCAGCCCTTCCCTGGCAGCCTCCCGGTCCACCACGACGTCGTACGCCGGGTCGCTCGCGCCGAGGGTGTCGGCGAGGCTGTAGCCGTCGTCCCCGGAGGACGTCTCGGCGTCGAGCGAGAGGGTGCTGAAACTGTCGAGCGCCTCCAGCCCCGCCTCGACCTCCTCCTCCGTGAGCCCCGCGTGGGTGGCGACGGCGGCGACCGAGGGCTCGGCGCCGCCGGAGGTCTGGCCGAGTTCGCGCCGGGCGAGGCGCACCTTGTTGCGGAGGTCCTGGACGCGCCGGGGGACGCGGAGCGCCCACATCCGGTCGCGGAAGTGCCGCTTGATCTCTCCGGTGATGGTGGGCACGGCGTAGCTCTCGAAGGCTCCCCGTTCGGGCTCGTAGCGGTCCACCGCCTTCACCAGGCCCATCGCGGCGACCTGGCGCAGGTCCTCCAGCGACTCGCCGCGGTTGCGGAAGCGGCCGGCGATGCGGTGCGCCATGGGCAGCCAGGCCCGGACGAGTTCGTCCCGTACGGTGTCGCGCTCGGGTCCTTCGTCCAGCTCCGCCAGCCGGGCGAAGGCGGTGGCGGTGTCGGGGGCGTCGTCGTGCGCCCTGCCGCCCGGCGTACGGGGGCGGCCCGACGTACGGGGATCGCCCGGAGTACCGAGACGAGTGGATGTGCCGGAGCCGTTTGCGGACACATTGACCAGCATGAGGAATCGCTCCTGAACGACGCTTTCAGGGACTCGCGGCGGAAAACGGTGGGCGGGCGCTCAAGGCCCGTACGCAGAACACCGCTGCCGCCGGCGCGCCTCCCGTCCGGAGGCGTGGAACTCCGCTTGCCCCGCGAGTCCGTGGGCAAACAGCGCCGCGCTCATTCGTGGTGCCGCGCCGGCGGGCCCCGGGGCGGAGGCAAGGGGTGCCGCCGGTCGTCAGGCGGCGACTTCAGGCCAGAGTGCGGAGCAACACGGTCCCTTTCGAGGCCGGTTCGGACTGAGTCTCGGGTACCGGGGCAAGCGTGGGGTGGCAGCAAGGCTTCGGGCGAAAGGGGTGGACGGCATGGCAGCCGTGACGGCACGGACAACGGCCGCGGCACGGGGGACGGTTCTGGCGGAGGGGGCGGGACTGCCTCGTATCGACGATCCGTCGCAGGTCAGGCCGAGGGACGCGCGCGAGATGTCGCGGCAGTTCTTCGACCGGCTGGCCATGCTGGACGAGGGCACGCGCACCTACCAGTACGTGCGCAACACGCTCATCGAGATGAACCTGTCGCTCGTGCGGTACGCGGCCTCGCGCTTCCGTGGCCGCGAGGACTCTTCGGAGGACATCGTCCAGGTCGGGACCATCGGGCTGATCAAGGCCATCGACCGGTTCGAGCTGTCCCGTGAGGTGGAGTTCACCACGTTCGCCGTGCCCTACATCGTCGGTGAGATCAAGCGGTTCTTCCGCGACACGAGCTGGGCGGTGCATGTGCCGCGGCGGTTGCAGGAGGCCCGGGTGGAACTGGCCCGTGCCACGGACGAGTTGCAGTCCCGGCTCGGCCGGATGCCGACGACGCGTGAGCTGTCCGAGCTGATGTCCCTGTCCGAGGAGGAGGTCGTCGAGGCGCGCAAGGCGTCCAACGGCTACAACACCTCCTCGCTCGACGCGGCGCTCACCTCCGACGGCGGCGAGGACGGCGACGCCGTGCTGGGCGACCTCATCGGCGAGGAGGACCCGGCGCTGGAACTCGTCGAGAACTTCCAGTCGTTGGCGCCGCTGATCGCCGAACTCTGCGAGCGTGAGCGCCGGATCCTGCATCTGCGGTTCGTCGAGGAACTCACCCAGTCGCAGATAGCCGAGCGGCTCGGGGTGTCCCAGATGCATGTGTCGCGGCTGATCAGCCGCATCATCAAGCGGCTGCGCGCGGGGCTTCTGGAGCCGGGAGTCGCCTGAGCGGGCTTCCGTGTACCCGGACGATTCATGGGTACACGCACGGGCGCATCGCCGGGCGATGCGTCGAATCCGTGTGTCGGGGCACTCGTGCCCGACCCGTAGTGCCTGTGGGAGGCCCTTGTGTCCGTTGCCCAGAATCCCCTGTCGATCAAGGTCGATCTGCCTCGGGACGACGCCGTGCTGCTCACGATCGAGGGGGAACTGGACATCGACACGGCGACCGAGCTGCAACACCATCTGGCGAACCAACTCCGCCACGGCCGCCGTCATTTCCTGCTCGACGTCTCCGCCGTCCCCTTCATGGACTCGTCCGGCATGAACATCATCCTGCGGATCTACCAGGAGGTACGGCGGATCCCGGGCGGCGTCTACGTCATCGCTCCGACACCGGCCGTACGGCGGATACTCGACCTCACCGGCGTCAGCCTCACCGTGGCGACGGTGGGCGGCGTCGACGAGGCGCTGGCGGCCGTGGACTGCGGACAGGTCGCCCGGCAGCCGGACGATCCTCCGTCGGAGAGCTAGCCGCTCCCGGCACGCCGGCCCGACACACCGATGGGCGGCGCCACTTTGCCCGCGCCCGTCCACCGGCACCGAGTCCGTTCACCCGCGACCGATGTCCCCGGCGACGCTCGGCGAGAGCGGTCCGCTCGCCGCGGCGGACCGTGGCGGTCGATGACGCGTCCATGGCCCGTCCCGCGACCGGTTCGGCCCCAGGTTCCAGTCCCCAGGCCCCACGTCCCAGGAAGGCCCCGGGCCCCCTCAAAGCCCGTCGGCCCATCAATTCCCCCGCCCCACCGATGAGTTCACCCGTCAGTCGTCTCCCGAAGCGGGGAGGCGTGACCGTATGTGAGGAGAGACCCGTGCCGGAGCAGGACACGGCAGGCCGGCCGTCGACACCCGCGCAGGAAGTGGCGGACTTCCTGCGCGGCCGCCAGGAACAGATCGCGCAACGCTGGGCCGACGCGGCGCTGTTCCGCACCGTCTTCACCCACTCCCGGGACGAGGCGGTGGAGGCGGGCCGGGCCGTCCTGGACGCGCTCGCCGCCGTGGCCGCCGCGGACCGCGTCGAGGACGCCGAGGCCGGCGGCTTCGACGTCGTCCGCGAGCAGCTCGCGCGGACGGCCGCCTCCCGGGCCAGGGCCGGTTCCACCGTCACGCAGATCTCCGCCGAGGTGGACGCGCTGCGGCCACCCGTCACCGAACTCCTCCTCGCCGAGTTCCCCGCCGCGCCCGCCGAACACCTCCGCGATTGCACCACGACCCTGACGGTCCTGATGGGCACCCTGCGGCTGGTCGTGCTGGAGACCGCGCTCAGCGAGGGCGAGGAACTGATCAACCGGCAGCGCCTGCAACTCCTGGAGGTCGCCACGCCGGTGATCAAGCTGTGGGAGGGCATAGTCGCCGTCCCCCTGATCGGCACGCTGGACAGCGCGCGCAGCCAGGTGGTGATGGAGACCCTGCTCGATTCCATCGTCGAGCAGCACGCCAGGTTCGCCATCCTGGACATCACCGGGGTCCCGACCGTCGACTCCCTGGTGGCCCAGCACCTCATGAAGACCGTGGCGGCGGCGCGGCTGATGGGCGCCGAGTGCATCGTCTCCGGTATCCGGCCGGCCATCGCGCAGACCATCGTCCATCTGGGCATCGACCTGAGTTCGGTGCTCACCCGGGCGAGCCTCGCGGACGCCCTGGCCTACGCGCTGCGCGAGCAGGGCACGGACATCGTGTCCCGCGAGCCCGCCGGTTCGGAGGTCAGGTGAGCGGCGCGTTCCCCGCCCCGTACGGCGGGCCGCCCCCGTACGCGGGAGATGTGCCCGTCCTCAGACTCGGCGATGTCCTGCTGGTCTCGCTCCAGGGCGATCTGCACGACGGCACGGCGGAGCGGCTCCAGCAGGACATCAGTGCCACGGTCGCGCACAGCGGGGCGACGGGTGTGATCATCGACCTCTCCGGAGTGGAGATCGTCGACTCGTTCCTGGGCCGGGTGCTCGGCGACATCGCCGCGCAGACGAGTCTGCTCGCGGCCGGGACGGTGGTGGCCGGCATGCGGCCGGCCGTGGCGATCACGCTGGTGGAGCTGGGTCTGACCCTTCCGGGACTGCGTACCGCGCTCAGCACCGAGGACGCGCTGCGCCTCCTCGACGGCTCGGCCCCGTCCCTCCCTCGCCGGGGGCCCGCCCGACGGGAGGGTCCGTGAAGCGGACCGCCGACGGCATCTCCGCCAGCCTGCCGATCCACTCGGACCTCGATCTGGTGTGGGTACGGCAGCATGTGCGGCAGGCCGCCGCCCAGCTCGGCTTCGGTCTGGTCGAGCAGACCAAACTGGTCACCGCGGCCAGCGAGTTGGCCCGCAACACGCTCGTGCACGGCGGTGGGGGCCTGCTGGAGTGCGCACCGGTGAGCAGGGGCGGCGCGCGGGGTCTGCGGCTGACGTTCGGTGACGAGGGGCCGGGCATCACGGATCTCGACCAGGCCCTCCGCGACGGCTACACCTCCGGCGAGGGTCTGGGGATGGGGCTGGGCGGCGCCCGGCGGCTGGTGCACGAGTTCGCCATCGACAGCCGCCCCGGTACGGGCACGACGGTGACGGTGACCTCCTGGATGCCGGGTGCGCCGCGCCCGCGCGAGGAGCGGTGATGCCGCGCGTCTGGGAGGTTCCGGTGCACGACTCGACCCGGGTGCGCGATGCCCGGGTGGCCGCCCAGGCCGCGGCCGCCCGGGCGGGGCTCGACGAGGAACGTGCCGCGGGGGCCGCGCTGGTGGCCACCGAGCTGGCCACCAATCTGCTCAAGCACGCCGGCGGCGGGCTGCTCCTGGTGGACGTCGTGGCCCGGCCCGCGCAGGGCCGGGCGGACGGCGCGGTCTCCGCCGTGCAGATCGTGGCGATCGATCACGGGCCGGGGATGCGCGATGTCGCGGGCGCGCTGCGGGACGGTTTCTCGACCACGTCCTCGCTGGGCGCGGGGCTCGGCACGTGCCGTCGTGTCGCCGACGACTTCGACCTGCACAGCACGGTCGGCCGGGGCACCGTCGCCCTGGCCCGGATCGGCGCCCGCCCGGAACGCGGCAGCGCACCGGTCCGCTCCCCCGCCCGCGCCGTACGGGCCGGGGGCGTCAACATCCCGTTCGCCGGCGCCGAGTTCTCCGGCGACGCCTGGGCGTGGGTCCGGGCGGGCGACCTCACCACGCTGATGCTGGCGGACGGGCTGGGCCACGGCCCGGCGGCGGCCCGGGCCTCCTCGGCGGCCGTGGAGCAGCTGTGCCGGACGCCCGAGCTGCCGCCCGCGCAGCTGCTGCGGCGGCTGGAAGACGCGCTGCGGGACACCCGGGGGGCGGCCATCGCCGTGGCCCGACTGGACGTCACCGCAGGGCGGTTGCTGTTCGCCGGCGTCGGCAACATCGGCGCCCGGCTGCGCGATGGCACGGGCTGGCGGGCGCTGCTGTCGCGGCCCGGCATAGTCGGCGCCCACCGGGCCGCGCGTCTGCCGCAGCACGAGGTGGCCTGGGCGGACGACTGTCTTCTCGTGCTGCACAGCGACGGCCTGCCGAGCCGCTGGAGCCCGGGCCCAGCCGCCCACAGCCCTTCACTCGACCCCGCTGTGATCGCCGCCGCCATCGTGCGCGACGCGAGCAGCCCCGCCCGGCCGGTCCGCGACGACACCACCGTCGCGGTGCTGAGCCCCTCCCCGCCGGACCGCATCCCATGACCCGTACCTGGCACATCAGTTCCGTCACCGACGCGGCCCGGGCGCGGATCGCCACGGCCCGGCTGGCCGCCGCGCACGGGGTGTCCCCGACCGACCGGGCCCGGCTGGTGACCGCGCTCACCGCGCAGCTGCGGCAGTGCCTCACGAAGGGAGGGGTGTGGCTGCTGAGCGGGCGGGCCGCCACGGCGCGGCCCGGTGGCAGCCGGTTCCTCGTGGAGGTGACGTCGGCGAACCGGCGGCCGGGCGAGTTCCGCCAGCCCTGGCGGCTGACGGTCGCCTGCGCCGGGGACGCGCCGCTGCCGGACACCGAGCAGGTGTCCGGCGATCCGGTGACACTCGCGGAGGCCCTGTTCGGGGCCGACGAGGACGCCGCGCTGCTGCTGGAGAAGCTCGACGAGCAGGAGGCGCTGGTCGCGTTCCACCGCGAGGAACTCCACCAGACCAACCAGGGCGTCCTGGCGCTGCACGCCGAGCTGGACGCGGCCGGGCGTGCGCAGCGCGACCTGTTCGCCGCCGAGCAGCAGGCCCGCAGGGAGGCGGAGAACGCCCGCGGCAGACTCACCTTCCTCGCCGACGCCAGCGCCGCGCTGACGGCGTCCCTCAACCCCGACGCCGTCGTGCGGCTGCTGCCCACGCTCCTGGTGCCCCGGTACGCCCGCACCGCCGACGTATGGCTGTTCGACGGGGAGGGCGATGTGGAGCGTGGCGGCCCGCGCCCGGCCGCCGCCGTCCGTGCGGCCCGCAGTGGCCGCCCGCAGTACGCCGCCGACCACCCGGGCGGTCTGCCCGGCGTCGACGACCAGCCGCCCTCGGCGCTCGATCCCACCCGGCCCCTGCTGTGCGTGCCTCTGATGACCCGGCGCGCCCCCCTGGGTGTGCTGACGCTGTCACCGCCCGACGAACGCTGGGACGCCGACGACGCCTTCATGCTGATCGAGCTGGCCCGGCGGGCCGGTGTCGCCCTGGAGAACGCCAGACGCTTCGAGCACAACCGGGACATCGCCGAGACCCTGCAACGCGCCCTGCTCACCGACCTGCCCACCACGCCGGGGCTGCGGCTCGCCGCGCGCTATCTCCCCGCCACCCGGGGCCTGAACATCGGCGGCGACTGGTACGACGCCTTCCGCCAGCCCGACGGCAGCCTGATCACCGTCATCGGCGACGTCACCGGGCACGGTCTGCACGCCGCGGTGATGATGAGCCAGCTGCGGACCGCGCTGCGCGCCTACGCGGTCGACGGCGAGAGTCCCGGCCGACTCCTCACCCGCTTGCACCTGTTCCTGCACCGGCTCCAGCCCGACCTGTACGCCACCGCCGTCATCGCCCGGTTCCATCCGCACGAACCCACCCTCACCTGGGCCGCCGCGGGACATCCGCCGCCGGTGCTGCGCTCGCCCGACGGGCAGGTACGGATCCTGGACGCCAGGCCCGGTGCGATGCTCGGCATCCCGCTCCACCAGGAGATCGGCGACCACACCGTCCCGCTGCCGCCCGGGTCGACCCTGGCGCTCTACACGGACGGCCTGGTGGAGCGCCGCGCCCAGGGCATCGACCCGGGCATCGACCGCCTGGCGACAGCCCTCGGGGCGCTCCCGCCCACCGGCCTCGACGGAGACCTCGAAGGCTCCGCCGACCGGCTCCTCCACCCGCTGCTGGACGACGAACACGAGGACGACGTGTGCCTGCTGCTGTGCCATGTGCGCGGTGACGCACGGCTCCCGTGAGGTCGCCACCGCGGGCTCACACACGCCGCCCGAGCCCGAGCCGCCCGTCGTGGCGGGCGGGTGTCGCTACGCCTTGTACGCCACGCCGCCGTACACGTCCGTCGGTACCGGGTTCGTCCCGGGCTCCGGCCGCCACAGCGGGCACGACACGATGCCGGGTTCCAGCAGTTCCAGGCCCTCGTAGTACGCGGCCACCTGCCGGGGGCTGCGCAGGACGTACGGGACGGCGCCGGTGTCGTCGTAGCCCTCCTGGGCGCGCTTGAGTTCGGCGTCGGTGTCCGTGCTGTCGTAGTGGACGAAGTAGCTGCCCGGCGGCAGTGCGGCCTGGAGGCGGCGGACGATGTCCTTGGCCTCCTCGTAGTCCTGGATGTGGCCGAGGATACCCATGAGCATGAGGGCCACCGGCTTGTCGAAGTCGAGGATCTTGCCGGCCGCTTCGAGGATGGTGTCGGGGTCGTGCAGGTCCGCGTCGATGTAGTCGGTGACGCCCTCGGGGGTGCTGGTGAGGAGCGCCTGCGCGTGGCGCAGGACGAGGGGGTCGTTGTCGACGTAGACGATGCGCGACTCGGGGGCGGCCTTCTGGGCGACCTGGTGGGTGTTGTCGTACGTCGGAAGGCCGGTGCCGATGTCGAGGAACTGGCGGATGCCGAGTTCGCGGGCCACGAAGGTGACCGTGCGGATGAGGTAGACGCGGGAGGCGCGGGCCATCGTCTCGATGGTGGGGGCGATCTCGCGGTAGGCGTCTCCCGCGACGCGGTCGACCTCGTAGTTGTCCTTGCCGCCCATCCAGTAGTTCCAGATGCGGGCCGAGTGCGGCACCGTGGTGTCGATCTTCGACAGGGCTTCCTGGTCGGGAGTGGGGTGGCCGTCTGCCATGGGAACTCTCCTGCCTCACATCGCGTGGTCGTCGCTAACCTATCGTCAACTGCCTTGCGTTTCGCCAGACTTGGGACGGACGAGAAGCGGGGGCACGGATGGGACGGCCCGTCTCGCCGAGGTCGACGGTCACCACCGGAACGTGCTGGGCGAGGGTGCGGAACGCGCGAGCGTACGCGAGGGCGGCCTCAGCGGCCTCCGTGGCCTGCGAACAGCCCTGCTCGTGTGCCGGTTCGTGGCCCGGCCGGCCGGCGGCGCGGCCCGTCGCCGTCAGGTGGAGCATCGCTCCGTCGCGTTCGGCCACGGCCTCGGCGAAGTCCAGGGCCTGGATCCAGGTCACCCGGGAGCGGCCCCGGCGCAGCGGCCCGTGGACGAGTTCCGCGACGAGGCCCCCGTCGACGGCCAGCCGGTCCGGCCCGGCGAGGAGTTCGCGGTAGGGCAGGTTGGGGTCGAGGTGGTGGAGGAAGGGCGGCATGCGCCGGACCTGGAAGCCGAGTTGGGCCAAGTCGGCGATCAGGCGGCCCCTGCCGGGTCCTTCGTGCCCCTCGACGATCAGGGTCCGGTACTGGGCGAGTGGGGGCGGCAGGGTCATCCCCGCCCCTCACAAGCGGCCCGGCCGGGGCGGCCGGCGTGTCCGGCGGGCGGCATGGCTCGACCCGGGACACGAGGCGGCGTACGCATGCCGCTCCCTTCGGGTGGTGCGGCGGTGTCGGCTTCCCAGTCTGTGCGCGCCCGGGAGACGACGGGAGTCCGCGCGTGGGTTGTCCGGTTGTGCGGGCGTAGTGATCCGCGAAGTGGCCGAACGGGCGTCGGTCGATACGGCCCAGTCTCGACGCCGACGGGCGATGCCGCCCCTCTCCACGCCGACAGGCGATGCGGCGCGTCCGGGCCCGCCGTCGGGTGACGGGGGGCCGCCGGAGTGCTCTCAGGCGATGAGGAAGTCGGCCGCGCCGGCCTTGGCGCCCTCCAGGAAGGCGACCATCTCCTCCCGCGAGTAGACGAGGGCGGGGCCGTCCGGGTCGGTGGACTGGCGCAAGGCGACGCTGCCGTCGGGCAGGCGCTTGGCCTCGACGCAGGAACCGCCGTTGGTGCCGCTCCAGGGCTTGCGCCAGCCCTCGGCGCCTAGTTCGGGAGCAGGCATGCCGCTGTGGACGGGGCCGCTGGGTGTCCTTGCCATGTGTCACAACTCCTTGCGTAGTGCCGCCAGGATGTCCCTGGTACGAGCGACCGGTTCCGCCTGCACGGACATCCGGTCCAGTACCTCCAGGTAGGTCACGACGTCCGCGGGCTGATCGACGTACTGGGCGCCCGCGAGGCCCTCGGTGTAGACGATGTCGGGGAGTTCGGAGAAGCCGAAGCGGAAGTAGTGGAAGGGACCGAACGCGCCAGGGTGCGGTCCGGCCGCGAACCGCATGATCTGGATCCTGACCTTGGGCCGTTCCGTCGCCTCGGCGAGCCGGTCGAGCTGGGCCCGCATGACCGCGGGGCCGCCCACGGGCCGGCGCAGCACGGTCTCGTCGAGGATGGCCCAGACGGCCGGTGCCTCGGGTTTGACCAGCAGGTCCTGACGCCTGAGGCGCAGCGCGACCCGGCGGTCGACGTCCTCGGGGCTCGCGTTCGGGAAGCCGACGCGCATGAGTGCGGCGGCGTAGTCGTGGGTCTGCAACAGGCCGGGTACGTACTGGGGTTCGTAGAGGCGGATGACGGCGGCTTCGCTCTCCAGGCTCACGTACGCGCTGAACCACTCGGGCAGCACGTCACGGAACTTGTGCCACCAGCCGGGCTGGTTGGCCTCGCGGGCCAGGGAGAGGAAGTCCTCGATCTCGGCGCCGGAGACTCCGTAGGTGCGCAGCAGCTCCTTCACGTAGGGGATGCGGAGACCGACCTCGGCCTTCTCCATGCGGCGGACCGTCAGGGCGGTCACCTCGATGGCGCGGGCGGCTTCGTCGAAGGAGACTCCGGCCTGCTCCCGCAGCTGGCGGAGCCGCTTGCCGAGGACCATGCGCAGGACCGTGGGCGCAGCCGGGGCGCTCCCTCCGACGCGAGTCTCACTCACGTGCAACCTCCCGGGACGGGATTCACAGCGTGCAGTGTGCCACGCGATCCATTGACACGGACAGGTCCTCGCAGTTCATTTTGAAATTATCAGAACGCTGGTTGCGGGCTGAGTTGTTCGGCCACCATAGTGACCGAGTGACCTGCCGCACATCGCGGGCAGCGTCCCTCGAACTCCTCCGGCCCGCCCAGGAGTTGGCGCCACGGACGGGTAGGGGTCAAGCCGCGCGCCGACATGATGCGAAACCTGGATGGCCGCCGTGACGAACGGATCACCGAGGAACCCGGCCAAGGGGGCCGGCGGGCCCAACAAGCCGCTGGCGGCCGCCCTGAAGGAGGCGGGCTGCTCGTACGCCTCCCTCGCCCTGCGCGTCAATGAACTGGGCCGCTGCCAGGGCACGGACACCAACTACGACAAGGCCTCCGTCACCCGCTGGCTCCAGGGCCAGCAACCACGGGGAAGTACCCCGGAGTTGATCGCCGCCGTCCTCGGCGAACGGGTGGGCCGCGCGCTCACCCCGGCGGACCTCGGTTTCCCGCTCGACCGCGGCCGACCGGTCACGGCAAGGGCGTTGATGTACGGCGAGAACGTCGCGGAGACCCTGCACACCCTGGCCGAGCTGGGGTCCACGGACATCGCGCGGCGGAGCCTGCTCGGTTCGGTGCCGTTCGTGCCGGGCGCGCTGACGAACCCTCAGCGGGCCTGGCTGCTCTGGCTGGTGGAGAGCCGTGACGCCCCCCGGCTCGCACCGGTGCCGGGCGGCGGGCCGGTGGAGCAGGTCCACGCGATGATCCGCATGTTCGACGAGATGGACAACCACTACGGCGGCGGCGGGGTCCGCACCAGCATCGTCCAGTACCTCACCACCGAGGTCATCCCCCTCCTCCAGCAGCGCGGCACACCGCCGCACCACCGGCGCGAGCTGTTCGCCGCCGCGGGCCGGCTCGGCGCCATGGCGGGCTGGAGCTCGTACGACGCCGGGGAGTACGGCCTGGCCCAGCGGTACATGACGCAGGCGCTCAGGCTCTGCGCGGAGGGCCGCGACCATGTGCTGGGCGGGCAGATCCTGGCCGGGCTCTCCCATCTGGCGACCAGCCTCGGCCGCCCCGACGAGGGCGTGGCCCTGGCCCGCGCCGGCGTGGCCACCGCCAAGGACGCGGGCAGCCCGCTCGGTCTGATGCGGCTGCACGCCATGTCCGCACGCGGACACGCGGCACTGGGCCGGCCCCGCGAGACCGCCGATGCCCTGCGCGCCGCCGAGAAACAGCTCGACGCCAGTCGGGGCGCCGCCCAGGAGTCGCCCTGGGTGCGGTACCTCGACCACCACTACCTCCAGGCCGAGTCCGCCGTCTGCTTCCGCGACCTGGGCCTCGCCGCCCAGGCCGAGCACACGGCGGGCGAGTCCGTGCGCGCCCACGCGAACCGCCGACGGCGCCAGGCCATCAGCCGGTCCGTGCTGGCCACGGCCCACCTCCAGCAGAACCGCCTCGACGAGGCCATCGCCACGGCCGGCGACGCGCTGGAGGCCCTCAGCGGCGTGCACAGCGAACGGTCGATCCAGGCCCTCCGCGACTTCCGGCTACGCCTGGCGCCCCGCCGCCACGAGCCCCTCGTACAGGACTTCGAACGCCGGTCGCGGGTGGTGCTGGGGGCGGCCGCCTGACGGTGGCCCGCCCCTGTTCGCGTGACGGGTCGGCGGACTTCAGTAGCCGTCGGGGGAGGGCGCGTTCTGGGCCCGGTCCACGGGCAGGTGGGCGCCGGAGACGCCGGTGGCCCAGTCGGACAGCAGGAACACCACGGTTCGCGCCACCTCGTGCGGGGTGACGGGCGCGCCGGTCGGCAGCTCCGCCCCGACGAAGGCGTCGTACGCCCGCGGGTCCTCATCGCGCATACGGTCCCAGCGGCGGCCGGGGATGAGCATCGAGCCCGGCGACACCGCGTTGACGCGGATGTGATCGGGGCCGAACTCGCGGGCCAGAGAGGCGGCCAGGTGGATCAGGGCGCTCTTCGCCGCCCCGTACTGGGCCGGCGGTCCCGGCTTCCAGCCGGAGATCGAGCTGATCAGCACGATGGAGCCGCCGCCGGCCGCGCGCAGATGCGGCAGGGCGGCGCGGACGAGACGGGCCGTGTGGCCGACGTTCAGCTCCCAGGTCGCCGACCAGTCGGCGCTGTCCGCCTGTTCGAAGGGGCCGCCGCGCGAGCCACCGACACAGGCGACGACCCCGTCGAGGCCGGGGATGCCGTGGATGCCGTGGATGCCGCCGAGCGCGTCGATGCCGTCGGGCCCGTCGACGCCGTCCGGTTCCCGTAACGCTTCTGCTGCCGCTTCCGCTTCCGCGATCCCGGTGACACCCGGCTCCCGTACGTCCCGGACGTCGCCGAAACGTTTCGCCGAAGCCGTGACGAAGTCCTCCAGCCGTCCGGGCTCCGTGACGTCGAGTTCGTCGGTGAACAGCCGGGCCCGTTCCTCCCCCGTGAGGGAGGAACCCAGCGCCGCCAGGCCCGCCCCGTCCCGCGCACAGGTCGCCACCCGGGCGCCCTCGGCGAGCAGGAGCCGCACGATGCCCTCGCCCAGCCCCCGGCTGCCGCCGGTGACCACCACCCTCTTGCCCCGCATGCCGGGCCACCCGGCGGGGACGTACCGCGCCCGAAGGTGCGGGCTCTCGTCGACGTTCACCATGGTGGGGAACATATACAGCTCGCGCCACTACCGGCCCGCAACTGCACAACCCCTCCACCACCTGGTGTTTCGTGTGGCCGGTGCTGTTGTCTTCGACAACAGCACCGGCGGCCCGCCCCGGTCCGCCCCGACCGCCCCGAAGGACGAGGAGGAACTCGATGACGGCAGTCAGTGTCGGCACGCCCCGCCGACGGACCCCTGCCGCGGCACACGACCCCGGGTGGAGCGTCCACGACGGCCCACCCTGCGCAATGGACCGATTCCGGGACGCGGTGAGGCTGCCTTGATCTCGCTCAGGAGATCGCGCCTCTTCCAACTGGCGGTGCCCGCGCACCCCTCGTGCGCCGCGAGGCTGCGGCGTACGGTGGCGGCGCACCTCGCCCGCTGGGAACTCTCCGCGGTCCTCGACGACGTCGTCCTCGCCACCGACGAACTCTTCGCCAACGCGGTCCGGCACGCGAGCACCGATCCCGCCGACACCATCGGCGTCGTCCTCGAATGCTCCGGACAGGAACTGCGCGTCACGCTCGCCGACCCCTCGCCCGTGCTGCCCCTGCCACGGGTCGTGGGCTCGGAGTCCGAGTCGGGACGCGGGCTGTCCATCATCGCCGCGCTGGCCGACGACTGGGGCACGGACCCACCGGAACCGGGGGGCGTGGGCAAGAGAGTGTGGTTCTCGCTCGCCGTCCGGGAGCCGGGATGAAGGGTGCCCCGGCCATGGAACCCCCGTCTGACACCGCGCCTCGGCGCCGGCAGGTCCTCGCCGCCGAGCTGATCCGCAGAGCGGAGGACGAGCGACGGCTGGCCCGGGAGGCCCGCTCGGCGCCCACCGTTCAGGCCCGCGAGCGCATCGCCGAGTGCCACGCCGGCAACGCGGACGCCCTCCGCGCGATCGTCGCCCGCCACGGCTGGCCCACCGCCGAACTCGTCGGCGAGCCCGCCTCCACGGCGGCCCTCATGATCCTCCTGCACTCCCCCGACCTCGGCTTCCGCCTCACCTGCCGCGACCTGATCGCCGAGGCCGTGGCCGACGGCCGCTCCCCCGCCGTGCACCACGCCTACATCGCCGACCACTGCGCCGTGGAACTGGGCCAACCCCAGTTCTACGGCACCCGCATCAGCCCCTCCACCCTCTGCCCGTACCCCATTCGCCACCCCGAATCCGTGGACGAACGCCGCCACGACGTGGGCCTCGGCCCCCTCGCCGAACATCTGCGGACGGTGCGGTGCGGGTTGGGGGCCGGCGGGGGACTCTAGGGCCCTGCGACCACTCGGGATATTCGGTCGCCCCCATCCCATGATCGCGTCAGGTTCGCCCGATGTCCGAACTGCGAACCGAGCGCCTTCTCCTACGCGCCTGGCGGGATTCCGACCTCGCCCCGTGGGCCGCCATGAACGCCGACCCGGAAGTGCGGGAGTACTTCCCGGGTGTCCTCACGAGGGAACAGAGCGAGGCGTCCGCCGCTCACTTCCAGGCCGACCTCGATCAGCGGGGCTGGGGCTGGTGGGCGGTGGAGGTGCGGGCCACGGGCGAGTTCGTCGGGTTCGCCGGGCTGGATCCGGTGGAGGAGGACATGCCGTTCTCCGGGATCGAGGCGGGCTGGCGGCCGGCGCGTACGGCGTGGGGTCACGGTTACGCCACCGAGGCCGCGCGGACCGTCGTGGCCTTCGGCTTCGAGAGCCTCGGCCTCACGGAGATCCTCGCGGTGACCACCGCCACCAACCTCCGCTCCCAGGCGGTGATGCGGCGCCTCGGCATGACCCACGACCCGGCCGACGACTTCGACGACCCGAGCGTGCCGGAGGGACCCCTCCGACGGAACGTGCTCTTCCGGCTGCCGGCGCGCGCCTCGTGATCCGCGATCCGTAACGCGCGACACCGCGGGCCCGGCCGTGGTCAGTGTGCGAGGTCCCCCTTGAACGTGTTGCTGGCGTAGTCCATGGAGACGCTGTAGCTGGTGCCGTCCCGGACGTCGGTGGCGATCACGCGCCACTCGTTCAGAGCGTTCGCCCTGGTGAACTCCTTCCAGGAGTTGCACGACGTCCCGCCGGAGGACGGGTGGAAACACACCCGCACCATCAACGGATTGGCGTTGCCCCAGGTGGTGATCCTCAGGTTGATGTCGTTGCACCGTGACGTGGTCGTGTACGGCCCGAAGCGGTGCTCGGCCTCGTCCTGCCCCATGTTGAACGTCTTGGCGACCGCGCCCCCCTTACAGGTCGCGGCCGACGCCGTCGTCGCGGTACCGACCGTGAGCGCCCCGGCCGTCAGGACCAGCCCGCCCGCGACGGCCGTCAACCGCTTCACCCTCGTCCTCATGTCCCACTCTCCCAAAGCTCGATGCCGGGGGCTTCCCCTGGCATGGATGTGCTCGGCCCTGCGGCCGTGGCCAAGCTACTGGGCGTGCTGTTCGAGCGGTCCCTGTAACTCTTCAGGTTGCGCACGTCACTTGGGAGTGCGGGCGGAGCTGTGGCGCGCGCTCCGCCGCCGGGGCCGGTGTCTCAGCCCGCCGCCCACCCCGCGTAGAACAGACCGAGGCCGACGATCACGCAGATCCCCTGGATGGTCCAGAAGCGGACCACGACGAGGACCTCGGACCAGCCCTTGAGTTCGAAGTGGTGCTGGAGCGGGGCCATGCGGAAGACCCGCTTGCCGGTCATCTTGAACGAGCCGACCTGGATGACCACGGACAGGGTGATCAGGACGAAGAGCCCGCCGAGGACGGCGATGAGCAGTTCGGTGCGGGAGCAGATGGCGAGGCCGGCGAGCGCTCCGCCGAGGGCGAGGGAGCCGGTGTCGCCCATGAAGATCTTGGCGGGTGAGGTGTTCCACCAGAGGAACCCGAAGCAGGCACCCATCAGCGCGGCCGCGACGACCGCGAGGTCGAGCGGATCGCGTACCTCTATGCAGGAGGCGGGGTCGGCGAGTTCCATGGCGTTGACGCAGGAGTTCTGGAACTGCCACAGGCCGATGAAGGTGTACCCGCCGAAGACCATGACCGACGCGCCCGTGGCGAGCCCGTCCAGACCGTCCGTCAGGTTCACGCCGTTCGACATGGCGAGGATCATGAACAGCGCCCATACGACGAACAGCACCGGCCCGATGGTCCAGCCGAAGTCGGTGACGAACGACAGCTTCAGGGAGGCCGGCGTCTGCCCCCGGTCGTCCGCGAAGCGGATGGCGAGCAGGGCGAACACGATGCCGACGATCAGCTGGCCGGCCATCTTCGCCCCGGCCCGCAGCCCCAGCGAACGCCGCTTCACGATCTTGATGTAGTCGTCGAGGAACCCGACGACCCCCATGCCCGCCATCAGGAACAGCACCAGGAAACCTGGGTAGGTCGGGCTTTCACCAGTGATGATCTTGGTCAGGGCGTACGCGACGAGCGTGGCCAGGATGAAGGCGATGCCACCCATCGTGGGGGTGCCGCGCTTGCCGTGGTGGCCGCGCGGGCCGTCGTCCCGGATGAACTGTCCATAGCCCTTGCGGGCCAGCAGCTTGATCAGCAGTGGTGTGCCGATCAGCGTCAGGAGCAGGCCGATGGCCCCGGCATACAGGATCTGGTTCATCGGACGGCGGTCTCCCCCTCGGTCGCGTTCGGATACGCGACTGCCTCACCGGTGTCGCTGGTTCTCACGGGCCCCACCCTATGCACTCATCTGATCTTCATACGGCGGTGGGTAGTTGACGGTAGGAGTGGGGAGGAGGTGCCGTCCTTGTGCGTGCACCGCCAAGCGGTGGCTACGGCACAATTGCCGGTCATGGCCTCCCGCCCCGATCCCAGCGTTCTGTATCCCGACGTCGCGGCGCTGGGCAGCCTCGCCGCGGCGATGCGAGCGGCGGCGGGAGAGGACGACTTCTCCGCACCTGTCGAGGCCGTGGCCTCTGTCTCATTGACGTGCCTTTGTGGAGAACACGCTGCCCGACCGCAACCCTCTGCTCGTCAACGCATGGGCGCATGAGCGGAGGTGGTCGATCCGCGGTGAGGAATCGTTCCAGGGCATGGCACTCGTCGAGGGCCGCACCGAGGATCTGGCGCAGATCGCCCGGGCGGCGCAGGCCTGGCACGACGGGGCGGAGTTGAGCGACATCCAACGGGTCGCGCCGTTCGTGAGCCTGACCGGCCGCTTCGAGGTGCCCGACAACGATCCCGGACGCCTGGCGGAATCCGAGTGGCAGCATCTGCGCATCGAGGCGAGCGGGGTGGAGTGGCCCCAGGACGCCTATGCCGTGCTGATCGACGAGGCGTTCACCGACCACATGCGCAATGAGCGCCGGCTGCTGGATCTGCTGACACCGGCCGAGGCCGAGTCACTCGAAACGGTGCTCACGACATGGCTCTCCCGCATGGAACGTCCGGGCCCCTCCGGCGACGGATGACCGCTCCCCCGGGCGCCGCCCGGGGGAGCGCCGCGGCCGCCTCATCCTGGCCCCCGGTACCGGCCCTCCGCTCACACCCACGGCCCGGGCTGAGAGACTGCACGTCATGGCCTCCTTCACTCCCGCGCGCGCCCTGCTGATGCTCACCACCGGGCTGACTTGTCTGCTGATGGCAGGCGGTGCCCTCATCGGCGCGCTGCTCGGCGGTGGCCTGATCGCCCTGGGCGCGGCCGTCTGCGCGGGACTCGTCGGCACGGTGGGCTCGCTCATCGTGCGGCGGCGGGCGATGGCGCACTTCGCCACCGCCCAGCGGCAGGCCGGGCAGCGGGGGTACGCCGAGGGGATCGCCCACGGCGTACTCATCCATGTGACCGCCTACGAGGCCGCCGTCTTCCCCCGCACCGGGCCGAACGGCGTCAGCCCCGAGGAGCGCGCCGCCCGCCGCGCCGTCGCCTACCGCATGGCCGCCCTCGACGAGGTGCCGCAGCGCGTACGCCTGGCCGCCGCGGACGCCCTCGCCCGCCTCGACAAGACCGACCGGGAGGGCGCCGAGGAGGCCCTCGCCCGCCTCGCCACCACGGTGCGCCTGGAATACGCGCGGCCGTGACGCCCGGGGCCGCCGCCTTCCCGTACGCGGCCCTCACCGCCCGGAAGCGGCGCTGTCGAAAGAGGCTGCCTCAGTGCCCGCTGATCGCCCGGGGCGTGTAGGGCCGCTCCAGCTCTTCGGTCTCCTTCTCCGTGAGGGTGAGGTCCAGGGAGGCCACGGCGTCGGCCAGGTGGTGCGGCTTGGTGGCGCCGACGATGGGGGCCGACACGGTGGGCCGGCTCAGCAGCCAGGCGAGGGCGACCCGGGCCCGGGGCACCCCGCGCTCGTCGGCGATACGGGTGACGGCGTCGACGATCTCGCGGTCGCCCTCCTGGTAGAGGGTCTTGCCGAAGTTGTCGGTCTCGGTGCGTCCGGTGACGGTGCCCCAGTCACGGGTGAGCCGTCCGCGGGCGAGCGGGCTCCAGGGCAGGGTCGCGACGTTCTGGTCCTCGCACAGCGGGAGCATCTCGCGCTCCTCCTCGCGGTAGAGGAGGTTGTAGTGGTTCTGCATGGACACGAACCGCGTCCAGCCGTTGAGGCGGGCCGTGTGCTGCATCTTGGCGAACTGCCAGGCGTACATCGAACTCGCCCCGAGGTAGCGGGCCTTGCCCGCCTTGACCACGTCGTGCAGGGCCTCCATCGTCTCCTCGACCGGGGTGTTCGGGTCGAAGCGGTGGATCTGGTAGAGGTCCACGTAGTCGGTGCCGAGGCGCCGCAGACTGCTGTCGATCTCCGTCATGATCGCCTTGCGGGACAGGCCCCAGGCGTTGGGGCCCTGGTGCATGGCGCCGTTCACCTTGGTCGCGACGACGACCTCCTCGCGGCGCGCGAACTCGGCGAGCGCGCGGCCCACGATCTCCTCGCTGGTGCCGTCGGAGTAGACGTTCGCCGTGTCGAAGAAGTTGATCCCGGCGTCCAGCGCCTGCCGGATCAACGGGCGCGACGCCTCCTCGTCCAGGGTCCACTCGTGCGTGCCTCGGTCGGGGAGGCCGAAACTCATGCATCCCACACAGATCCGGGACACGTCCAGACCCGTCGAGCCGAGCTTCACGTACTGCATGCTCACCACTCCTGCCTGTGGGGTGTACACCTCAACACGAGCGTACGAGAGGCCGGCCCGCCCCTCCGGCCGGATCCGGTAGCGCCCGGTCAGATCCGGTAGCGCCGCAGCGCCGGTGTCACCGTCGCCAGGAGCAGCATGGCGGCCATGACCAGCAGGCCGCCGCCGGCGACGGCCGTACGGGTGCCGAAGGCCGAACCGGCGGTGCCGTGGAGCACGTCGGCGAGGCGCGGGCCGCCGGCCACGACCACGGTGAAGACGCCCTGCATACGGCCGCGCATCTCGTCGGTGGCGGCGGAGAGCAGGATGGCGCCCCGGAAGATCATGGAGACCATGTCGGCGACGCCGGCGGCGGCGAGGAACACCACGGCGAGCCACAGGCTGGTGCTGAGTCCGAAACCGGTGATGGCCGCGCCCCAGGCCATGACGGCGGCGATGACCATGAGGCCGTGCCGGCCGGAGCGCGAGAAGGTGCCCGACATCAGACCGCCGACGACGGCGCCGATGGGGATCGCCGCGAACAGCAGGCCGAGGGCGAAGCCTTCGCCGTAGGGCGCGTACGTGGTGTCGGCCAGTTGCGGGAAGAGGGCCCGGGGCATGCCCAGGACCATGGCGATGATGTCGGCGAGGAAGGACAGCAGAAGCACCTTGTGCAGGGCGATGTAGCGGAAGCCGGCGACGACCTCCCGCCAGCCGGCGCGCCGGGACTTCGAGGTGTCCAGGGGCGGCAGGGCGGGCAGTCTGTAGACCGCCCAGAGGGTGACGCAGAGGGCCACCGCGTCGATCAGGTACAGCTCGGCCAGGCCGATGACCGGGATGAGGGCGCCGGCGAGCAACGGTCCCGCCACCAGGCCGAGTTGCATCACGGTCGAGCCGAGGGCGGCGGCAGCGGCCAGTTCGCCGGCGGGGACCAGACGGGCGACGGAGGCGTTGCGGGCGGGCGAGTTGAGGCCGAAGAACGCCTGTTGGAGGGCGAGCAGGGCCATCAGCGCCCACACGGATTCGAGGCCGGTGACGGCCTGGACCCAGAAGAGCACCGAGGTGACGGCGATGCCGGTGTTGGTGACGAGGAGCAGGGTCCGGCGGTCCACGCTGTCGGCGACCGCGCCGCCCCACAGCGCGAAGACCACCAGGGGCAGCAGTCCGGCGAGGCTCGCGTAGCCGACCCAGGCGGAGGAGCCGGTGATGTCGTAGATCTGCTTGGGCACGGCGACGGCGGTCAGTTGGCTGCCGACCGCCGTGACGATGGTCGAGGACCACAGGCGCCGGTAGGCGGGGCGGCGCAGGGGGCGGATGTCCATCGCCCAGCGGCGCCAGCCCGGGCGGGGTGCGGTCGGTGTGTCGTCCTCCGGGGCGGTGTCGTCGCCGGCGCTGCTCTGGGTGGTGTCCACGGGCATCCTGATGCTCGATACATCTTTCGAGGTACGGACATCACTATCGCGGAGGCCGACGCCGCCGGGCAGGCGATTTCGCAGCCGTCTCACATGCTGTCCGTGCACCCGCGCACCGCCGATACACGCACCCGCGCATCCCATCGGCTCACGCTCCGGCGATCAGCGCGCCCCCGAGCGCGAGCATGGTCACCGCGACCAGTCCGTCGAGGACGCGCCAGGCCGCCGGGCGGGCCAGGAAGCGGCTGAGCAGCCGGGCGCCGAAGCCGAGGGCGGCGAACCAGCACAGGCTGGCGAGTACGGCGCCGAGGCCGAAGGTCCAGCGCAGGGGTCCTCGGTCGGCGGCGATGGAGCCGAGCAGGAACACGGTGTCGAGGTAGACGTGCGGGTTGAGCCAGGTCAGCGCCAGACAGGTGAGGACGGCCCGTCGCCGGGAACCGGCCGCCCCGTTCCCGGTCCGCAGCGCGTCGCCGCCGGGGCGCAGTACGCGTCGGGCGGCGAGGGCGCCGTAGACCACGAGGAAGGCGCCGCCGACCAGGGCGACCGCGGTCAGCGCGGCAGGCCAGGCGACGACCACGGCGCCGACCCCGCCGATGCCGAGGGCGATCAGGACGGCGTCGGAGAGGGCGCAGATGGCCACGACCGGGAGCACGGCGTCCCGGTGCAGTCCCTGGCGCAGGACGAAGGCGTTCTGGGCGCCGATGGCGACGATGAGGGAGAGGCCGGTGCCGAATCCGGCGGCGAGGGCGGTCACTTCGCTGATCACCCGCATGACGCTAGGAAATCCGCCGCCATGCGTACAGCTAAAGATTCTTACGTATCATTAGCGACCGTGATGTCACAGCTTCCGCTCGATCTCGTGCGCACCCTGCTCGCCGTGGTGGACGAGGGCACGTTCGACGCCGCGGCCCAGGCTCTGCATGTGACGCCGTCGGCGGTCAGTCAGCGGGTCAAGGCGCTGGAGCAGCGGGTCGGCCGGGTACTGCTGATCCGTGAGAAGCCGGTGCGGCCGACCGAGTCCGGCGAGGTGATCGTCCGGTTCGCCCGCCAGCTGGCCCGGCTCGAACACGACGCGCACGCCGCGCTCGGCATGACGGGCCCCGGGGAGGCCACACGCGTGTCGATCGCGGTGAACGCCGACTCGCTGGCCACCTGGTTCCTGCCTGCCCTGACCCGGGTGCCGGAGGACGTACGTCCCTGTTACGAGCTGCTCCGCGAGGACGAGCAGCACACCGCCAGGCTGCTGCGCGAGGGGCTGGTGATGGCGGCGGTCACCTCCGCGCCGGACGCCGTGGCGGGCTGCTCGGTCCGGCCGCTCGGCCGGATGCGGTACCTGCCCGTCGCCGCGCCCGCCTTCGCGGAGCGGTGGCTCGGCTTCGGGGCGGGGGTGCCGCCGAAGGCCGGGGCCGGTGTACCGACGAAGGCCGGGGCCGGAGGCCCGACGAAGGTCGGGTCCAGGGTGCCGCTGAATGACCTGATCGTCGACGCGCCGGTCGTGTTCTTCGACCGGCGGGACGAGTTCCAGGACGCCTTCGTCCGGGGGCTGGCGGGAGGGCGCCCGGCCGGTGCGCGACGGCACTACGTGCCGACGTCGGAGGGCTTCGTCGACGCGGTGGTCGCCGGGATGGGCTGGGGCATGGTGCCCGCCGTGCAGGCCGAGCGGCTGCTGCACACCGGACGACTCGTCAACCTGGCGCCGGAAGGGACCGCGGACGCCCCGCTGTTCTGGCAGCAGTGGAAGCTGGACTCCCCCGCGCTGACGGCCGTGGCGGAGGCGGTCGCCGCCGAGGCGGCCGAGACGCTGGAGGCCGTCTGACGACCGGGTGGCGGTGGCGGTCAGGTCCTGAACGGCCCCTCCAGCGCCGCCCATTGCAGCAGCATGATGGTCTTGGCGTCGGCGATCTCCCCGGCGCGGATCATCTCCAGGGCCCGCCGGAAGGGCAGTTCGACGAGCTCGATGTCCTCGCCCTCCTCATCGAGGCCGCCGCCCTCGTGGGTGCGGGTCGACGGGCCGTACGGGGCGGCGAAGAAGCTCACCCGTTCGGTGACGGAGCCGGGGCTCATGTAGATGTCGAAGACGTGCTGGATCTCACCGATGGTGTGTCCGGTCTCCTCGACGACCTCGCGCCGCACGGCGACCTCGGGGTGCTCGTCCTCCTCGTCGAGCAGGCCGCCCGGAGTCTCGATGAGCATGCCGTCGGGGTGGCCGTTGACATACACCGGGTAGCGGAACTGCCGGGTGAGCAGCACGGTTTCGCGTTCGGTGTCGTAGAGGAGGACGGTGGCGCCGTTGCCCCGGTCGTGGGTCTCGCGCTCCTGGGTGCTCCAGGTGCCGTCGGCGAGCTGGAAGTCGAAGGTCGTGGTGCGCTCCACGTACCAGTGGCTGGAGAGCAGTCGCACGTCCCGCACCTTGACGCGCGGGTTGCCGGTGAGGTCACGGCCCGTGCGGTCGAGCCCGGTACGGCCCCGGCTGTCCGGGATGTCGACGCCGACGGTCTTGTTGGTCATGTCCGCTTTTACCATTCCGATCAGGACGGTGTCCGTCGCTCAATTCATGTGCCGCGCGCGTCGCTTGGCGGAATCGGGCACTCCGGGACAGCATGCCCATATGAAGAGCGATCTTTTCTCCAATGAGAACATGGTCCAACCGGCGTACGCGCCGGGAATGAGCGTGCAGAACGCCAAGTCCATCAAGTACGCCGTCAACGGCGAGATGCTCGCGCGACAGGGCGCGATGATCGCCTTTCGCGGGAACCTGCAGTTCGAACGCAAGGGCCAGGGCGTGGGCGGCATGCTCAAGCGCGCGGTCACCGGCGAGGGGCTGCCGCTGATGGCGGTCCGCGGACAGGGTGAGGCCTGGTTCGCGCACGAGGCGCAGAACTGCTTCGTCGTCGACATCGAGCCGGGCGACACCTTCACCGTCAACGGGCGCAACGTGCTCTGTTTCGACGCCTCGCTGGCCTACGAGATCAAGACCGTGAAGGGCGCCGGCATGAGCGGCGGCGGCCTGTTCAACAGCGTCTTCACCGGGCAGGGCAGGCTCGGTCTCGTGTGCGACGGAAACCCGCTGGTCATCCCTGTCTCGCCACAGCTGCCCGTGTTCGTCGACACGGACGCGGTCGTGGGCTGGACCGCCAACCTCCACACCTCGCTGCACCGGTCGCAGTCCTTCGGTTCCATGATCCGCGGCGGGTCCGGGGAGGCCGTGCAGCTGAAGCTGGAGGGCGAGGGGTTCGTGGTCGTACGGCCGAGCGAGCTGACTCCGCAGAAGGCTCAGCAGCACTGAGGTGACGGGCGACGAGGGGGCGAACAGGTTTTCGATTCCAGGGGTACGCTGCAAGTATGGCCATGCACCTCCAGGGCTCCCTCTTCGACCAGTCCGACGACCTGCGCCTCGGCCCCTTGGACGGACTGCGCCGGTGTGAGCTGGGCGCCGGGGCCTGGGTCGATCTGCTGCCGGGCTGGCTCGCCGGTGCCGACGCGCTGTTCACGCGGCTCGCCGAGGAGGTGCCCTGGAAGGCGGAACGGCGGCAGATGTACGAGCAGGTCGTGGACGTACCCCGGCTGCTGGCCTTCTACGGTGCCGAGGACGCCCTTCCGCACCCGGTGCTGGAGGAGGCCCGCACCGCGCTCTCCGCGCACTACGCCGACGAGTCGGGTGAGCCGTTCGCCACGGCGGGCCTGTGCTATTACCGCGACGGCCGGGACAGCGTGGCCTGGCACGGCGACCGGATCGGGCGGGGCGCCAGGGAGGACACGCTGGTGGCCATCCTCTCCGTGGGCGACCCCCGCGATCTCGCTCTGCGGCCGCACCGCGGCGGGGAGACGCTCCGGTTCCCGCTCGGCCACGGCGACCTGATCGTGATGGGCGGCTCCTGCCAGCGCACCTGGGACCACGCGATACCCAAGTCGACGCGGGCGGTGGGGCCGCGCATCAGCGTCCAGTTCCGCCCTCACGGCGTGCGGTAGCGGCAGCGGGAACGGGACGGTGGCCGGCTACTTCCGGGCCGCCAGTGTCCGGGACTGCGATGTCCGGGCCAGCTTCGGGCCCAGCCAGCGCTTGAGGCGGCGCAGGGCCTCCAGCCGGCCGGCGGCGCGGTCGAGCCGGTAGTAGAGCTGCGGCGGCACGTACGGCAGCAGCGGGGAGTGCCGTTGGCCGAGGAGGGCGAACATCTGCTCCGGGGGCAGGTCGATGTAGCGCTGGATGTTCTCGTACCACTGGGCACTGTGACGGGCCGCGCTCTGCAGCCGGAGCAGGTCGGACTTCCGGCGCCGTTCGTACACGGCGAGCGCGGCCTCCGTCTGCGGGTGCGCGCCGAGGGCGTCGGCGAGGCAGATGGCGTCCTCCAGGGCGAGGGTGGTGCCGGCGCCGATGGAGTAGTGGGTGGTGTGGGCGGCGTCGCCGAGCAGGACGACATTGCCGTGGTGCCAGGCGCGGTTGGTGAGGGTGCGGAAGTGCAGCCACTGGGTGGTGCCGTCTTCCTCGGCCCGGCCGATGAGCGGGTGACCGTCCAGGATGCCGGCGAAGAGCTTCTCCAGCAGGGCCAGTCCGTCCGCCTCGCCCAGGCGGTCCAGGCCGAGGCCGCTCAGCGTCTGAGGGGCGCACTCGATCACGCAGGTGCTCTGCTCGTCGCTGAACGCGTAGGCATAGGCCCAGATCCAGCCGTGGCCGGTCTCCTGGAAGGAGAAGGTGAACGCGTCGAAGACCTTGGTGGTGCCGAGCCAGAGGTAGGCGTTGCGGCCGAGCGCGACCTCGCTGCCGAATTGGCCGGCGTGCCGCTCGCGGAGCGCGCTGTTGACTCCGTCGCCCGCGACGACGAGGTCGGCGGCCGGCAGGTCGTCGGCCGTGATCTCGTGCTCGTACTCGACGCGGACGCCGAGGGAACGGGCCCGCCCGGCGAGCAGTTCGAGCAGGCGGCGCCGGCCGATGCCGAAGCCCTCGTCACCGGGCTGGACGGTCGAGCGGTCACGGACGTGGGCCACGCCGCTGTTCCAGTTGACGGAGTTCTCGCTGATGGCGAGGGCGGTCTCGGGGTCGTTCTCGCGGAGCTTGTCCAGTAGTTCGGACCAGTAGGTCACGCCCCAGCCGTATGTCGATCCGGCCGGGTTCCGTTCGTGGACGGTGATGTCGTGGGACGGGTCCTGCCTCTTCATCAGGATCGAGAAGTAAAGGCTCGCGGGTCCGCCGCCGACGCATGCGATCTTCACGCACACTCCCATTTCGCTGCGCAAAGTGATCAATTGATCACGAAGAGTAGCAGCGCGGGAGAATGATAGGGGTTCGCGTCACTTTGGTCGCGTGACCCCGGCCACTCATCTCATCCCGGCGCCGCAAGATCATCGGCAACACCCCCGCCACCGGGTGGAAGCCGCCACCCGGGCTCCGCCTACCTGCCGGCCGCCGGGACGTCGAACGTGGTCGATCTCGACGAGACCATGAGGCAGTGGCACGACACGACCCCGGCGGCGCTGCTCGACCACACCGCGCACTACACGTTCGACGTGGCCTGACCACGTTGGCCCGCGCCGGGCCTGGGTACCCGCGTCGGACGCGGCCGAGGTGATCGGACGCGAACGAGACACGGCGCTACTGGGCTCCGGTCTTCTCCGCCGTACGGCACTCCGGGTGGCCCCAGCCCTGGTCGTTCTTGGCGATGGGTTCCCCTGCGGCGTACGGGCGGCCGCACAGGCAGCGGCCGGGGAACTTGGCCTTGATGGTGCGGGACGAGGACGCGGTCGACGTCGCGGACGAGCCGGTGCGGGTGCCGGGCCTGCCGCCGGACTTACCGGGCTGCTTCGCCGGGCTTCGGCGGGCGGGGACCGCGTCGGGCGCCGCCGGGGGTTCCGGGGAGCCCAGTTCGGTGCCGGCGGATTCCTGGACGATGGCCGCCTGGCTCGCCGCGCGGTCGGCGAAGTCGTTGAGGCGGTCGCCGTCGACCTGGTGGGCGGGGACGTAGCGGAACTCCACGGCGCGGTCGGCGAGCAACTCGTCGATACGGACGACGAGTTCCTGGTTGGCGACCGGCTTGCCGGCGGCCGTACGCCAGCCGTTGCGCTTCCAGCCGGGCAGCCAGGTGGTGACCGCCTTCATCGCGTACTGGGAGTCCATCCGGATCTCGATCGGGACGGCCGGATCGGTGGCGGCCAACAGCCGCTCCAGCGCGGTGAGTTCGGCGATGTTGTTGGTGGCCCTGCCCAGCGGGCCGGCCTCCCAACGCGAAGGGATCTCGTCGTCCTCGGCAACCACCCAGGCCCAGCCCGCTGGTCCGGGGTTTCCCTTGGAGGCTCCGTCACAGGCGGCCACAACACGTTCCGGCATGGCCTCGATCATGCCATGCGCGGGGGCGTGGGACCGTCCACGGGTCCCACGCCCCGGCGCACACCGCCGCGTCGTCCGTTCAGCCGACGTCCTTCAGCGTGGGCATCTCGCCCTGTGTGTGGGCGACGTCGATGACGGAGAACGACGCGCCCTGCGGATCGCTGAGCGCCGCGAAGCGGCCGAAGGGGGTGTCCATCGGGCCGAAGCGCAGAGTGCCACCCAGCTTGGTGGCCTTGGCGACCGCGTCGTCGCAGTCGGTGACGGTGAAGTAGACGTTGATGTACGACGGCACCTCGGGCGGGAACTCCTCGGTCATCTTCATCCGGCCGAGGAGCGGGTTCTCCCCGAGGTCGAAGACCCGGAAGTCCATCCCGGGGTTCTCGGGGTCGTCCATCTGCTTGGCCCGGTACGCAAAGACGGCCGGGAAGAACGTGTCGGACTTCTCGGGCTCGCGGGTGAAGATCTCGGCCCAGACGTACGCACCGGGCGCACCCATGACCTCGAATCCCTCGTGGACACCGGCCTGCCAGACGCCGAAGACGACACCGTCCGGGGAACGGCCCAGCAGCATGGAGCCGAAGTCGCCGACCTGCATCGGTTCCATCAGCACCTCACCGCCGTTGTCACGGATCTTGGCAGCGGTGGCGTTCACATCGGGCGAGGCGAAGTACAGGCACCAGGCGGACTGCCCCTCCTGCCCGGGCATCGGCGGGACGACGGCGGCCACCGCCTTGCCGTCGGCGTACGCCTGTGTGTAGTTGCCGTACTCGGAGGACGCCTCGCCGAACGTCCAGCCCAGTACGTCGCCGTAGAAACTCTTCGCCCCCTCGACGTCGCTGAACATCGCGTCGGCCCAACAGGGCGTTCCCTCGGGGTGTGCGGCCATGACTGCCACTCTCCTGGTTCGACGGGTCATTTCCCCGGCTCTCACGCTAGCCAGGAGCGGGCCCGGACGCGCGCCGAACGGGACAGACCGCGTGAAAGCGGTGCGTGCGGGCCTTCGTGGTCGTCCCGTCACGGAGGCAGGGGGACGAGGGAGACGACGGGACGGGCCCGAGTTCCGTGGGACGGGACCACGGCTGTGCGTCGTCTGATAATTTCAGCGACACTCGCACTCCCGTTCGCCTCGACTCGTCAGGTGCCTCCATGTCCGGCCAACCGTTCCGACGTACGGCGATGCCGTACGCCCGGGCCCGGGCGGCGCGGCTGGTGCTCGTGGTCTCGCTGGCCCTGACGACGTTCCTGTTGTTCTGTGCGGGGTCGCCTCCCGGAGAGGCTCCGGTGCGGCGTCCGCATCAGGTGGCCGCGGCGCCGGTGGACGGGCGGCCGGTCGTCACGAAGGCGGGCCTCGCGGAGCGCGACCCCTGCGAGCACCGTCCCGGTGAGCACGGCTGCCACTCCCACGATCCGCGGGCGGTCCTCGGCCATGTGCCGCTGCCCGGAGCGGATCACACGACCGCGCCCTGGCAGCCGGTGACGGCGCCGGCGCTCGTGGCGCCGGCGAGGTCCGGGGAGCCGGGGCGGGCCCGCCCTCCCGATCTCCACGAACTGCAGTTGCTGCGCGTCTAGACCGGCCGTCGGCCCCATGTGACAGATCCCAGACGACTCGCAGGACCGCCATGCCCGTGCGGGGCGCGGCGGGGAGAAGGACATCCTCATGGCTTCATCCAAGGCGAAGGCCAACAACGGCGGCCCCAAGGGCAAGAACAACAGCCCGAAGGCCAGGGAAGCGGCGCGGCGTGCCCGCGTCGAGGAGATACGCAAGGCCGAGCAGGCCCGTGAGCGGCGCATGCGGCTGATCACCCTCGGCGCGACCACCGTGATCCTCGCCGGGCTCGTCGGCGGCGGCTGGTTCCTGATCGACTCCGCCCAGGAGAAGGACGAGGCGAAGGCGGCGCCGATCAGCGGCGTGAAGAGCTGGTCGAAGCTCTCCCAGAACCATGTCTCGGAGACCGTCGACTACAAGATGAGCCCGCCGGTCGGCGGCGACCACAACCAGGCGTGGGTCAACTGCGACAAGCAGGTGTACACCAAGGCCGTGCCGAACGAGAACGCCGTGCACGGGCTGGAGCACGGCGCCGTCTGGATCACGTACAACGACAAGGCCGCCAAGGCGGACGTCGAGTCCCTGACCGAGCTGGTGACCAACACGACGTACACCTTCATGAGCCCGTACGAGGACCAGTCCTCGCCGATCGTGCTGAACGCCTGGGAGCACCAGCTGAAGGTGGACAAGGCGTCCGACCCGCGGGTCCAGAAGTTCCTCGACAAGTACGTGCAGGGTGAACAGACGCCGGAGCCTGGTGCCGCCTGCTCGGGCGGTATGACCCCGTGACGTGAGCGCGGGGGCGTCCGGCCGGACCGGGCGCCCCCGTGGCCGACAGGGGTCTTCCCCCCTGCTGTCGGCTGTGCTTGCCTGGGGAACCGTTTCGTCGGCCGGGGCTGGAGTCGCCGTATGCGCAAGCCGTGGATCGTGGGAGTGGCGGGTGCGGTGCTCGCCGCGCTGCTGCTCGGTGCGTGCGGGGACCCGGAGTCCGCGCCCGACGGGGCACCGCCGTCGGCCTCGGCGCCGGACGCCTCGCCGACCACCCGGCAGCGGGCCGCCGCCTCCCCCGACGCCCGCCCGGAGGCGTCGGCGCGTCCCGCTCCCGAGGTGCTCTATCTCGGGGACTCGCTCGCCATGGAGAACCAGAAGGTTCTCGGCAGGTTCCTCAAGGACGGCCTCGACGCCCGCTACACCAGCGCCCCGTACTCCGGCACCACCCTCTGCGACTACCTGGAGGGCACCGCCGACCGCTCGCTCGTCCCGAACGGGGACAAGGCGGCCGCGCTGGTGCGGCGGCTGAGCCCGGACTACGTGGTCCTGCAGTTCTGGGGCAACGCGTGGGACTACACGCCCTGTATGGACGGCATCACCTACGACAAGGCCCGCACGCGGTACTTCCAGCGGTACGCGGCCGCCGCCGAACAGCTCACCGAGCAGATCGCCGACGCGGGCGGCACGCACCGCCCGAAGATCGTGTGGGTGCTGCAGGGCCCGGACCCGATCACCCCGGACCGGGTGCGCCGCGTCAACGCCCTGTACGAGAAGCAGGCCAAGGCCTCCGGCGACCTCGTCGCCGACGCCGGCCGAACCGTGAGCCCGGCCGCCGACCGCTACGCCTGGACCCAGTACCTGCCCTGCACCGCGTACGAACGCGAGCACGACGGCTACTGCACCGAGCCGGGCCAGGACCGCACGGCCCTCCACCACGACAAGGACTACCTGCACTTCTGCCTGGCCCCAACGACATCGAAGCCGAAGCCGTGTCCGGTGCCCTCCCCCGGCATCACCCGGATCGCCCGCGAGATCACCCGGGCGATCACGGACGCGAGCGCCTGAGACACCGCCGAGTCACTCACGGGCGGCCCCTGGGAGATCACTTGTGGCCGGACCTCGGGAACCTGGAGGATGGCGCCCATGTCCCGAGCTCCTGATATCGCGACCGCCTGGCTCTGGCTTCGGGCACGGAAGTCGGGCACGCGGGGCGCCACGCACGACGGGCTCCCCGCCGTCGTCGAGGCCGCACACGCCGAGCCGCGCCTGCGCGCCCTCTATCCCTTCCCGACCCACGGGACGCTGGCCTTCCTCCGCTGTGCCCCGCCGCCTTGGCCCGGACCGGGCCGAGGGCTGCCGTTCATCCTGTACGGCGGGCCGCCGTACGAGGTCTACTCGGCCGGCTACGCCGAACTGCTCGGTGAGGTCGCGACGCCCGCGGAGGCCGCCGCTCTGGTGGTGAGCCACCTGCCCGCGGACGCAACCGTGCAGCGGGACGCCTAGACCTCCTCCGGCGTGCGCTCGTCCTCGGCGCCGGGCACCGCTTCCCGCTCCGCCTGCTTCTTGGAAGCCCACAGGCTCGTCACCGTCGTCACCGCGAGGACGAGGACGATGAAGCCGAGCGAGAAGGGGATGGAGATCTCGGGGACGTGGACGCCGGACTCGTGCAGGGCGTGGAGGACGAGTTTGACGCCGATGAAGCCGAGAATGATCGAGAGGCCGTAGGAGAGGTGGACGAGCTTCTTCAGCAGGCCACCGATGAGGAAGTAGAGCTGGCGCAGGCCCATCAGGGCGAAGGCGTTGGCGGTGAAGACGATGTACGGGTCCTGGGTGAGGCCGTAGATCGCGGGGATGGAGTCGAGGGCGAAGAGGACGTCGGTGGAGCCGATCGCGAGCATCACGACGAGCATCGGCGTCATGACGCGCTTGCCGTTCTCCTCGATCCACAGCTTGGTGCCGTGGTACCGGTCAGCCACACCGAATCGTTTCTCCACTGCCTTGAGCAGCTTGTTCTCCTCGTACTCCTCCTCGTGGCTCCCCTTGCGGGCGTCCTCCACCAGCTTCCAGGCGGTGTAGATCAGGAACGCGCCGAAGAGGTAGAAGACCCACGAGAAGCTGGAGATGATCGCCGCGCCGGCCGCGATGAAGACCGCGCGGAGCACCAGCGCCACGAGGACGCCGACCATCAGGACGCGCTGCTGGTACTGCGAGGGCACCGCGAACTTCGCCATGATCAGGACGAAGACGAAGAGGTTGTCGACGCTCAGGGACTTCTCGGTGATGAAGCCCGCGAAGAACTCTCCGCCGGGTTTGCCCCCGCCGACGGCCAGCACCCCCAGCCCGAACGCGATGGCCAGGGTGATCCAGACGGCCGACCAGATGCCGGCCTCCTTGATCGACACGTCGTGGGGTTTGCGGCCGATGAAGAAGTCGATGGCGACCAGCACGCACAGGGCCACGATCGTGAGCAGCCAGGCGGTGAGGGAGACGTTCCCTGTTCCTCCGGGTACAGGCGGTGCACAGGAAAGACTCACCGACCCGCTGCGCCACCGCTACCCGGCGCAGGTAAAGAACGTCCGAAATCCCGGCATGTCCCCTGGTGGGAGGCCCCGTCGTGGGAACCGCCCACCAGGGTGGTGGGACCGTGGTGCGCCAGGGGGCCCGTCGGTCGCCCGCCTACTCGCCCGCGTACGCCTTCCGCAGTTCGGCGAGGTCGAGCTTGCCCATCGCCATCATCGCCGCGGTGGCGCGGGCCGCCTTCCGGGGGTCGGGGTCGCTGATCATCTCGATGAGCTCCTTGGGCACGACCTGCCAGGACACCCCGAACCGGTCCTTGAGCCAGCCGCAGGGGCCGCCCTCGCCGCCGCCCTCGGTGAGGCTGTTCCAGTAGTGGTCGATCTCGTCCTGGTCGTCACAGAGGATCTGGAAGGAGATGGCCTCGGTGAACTTGAACTCCGGGCCGCCGTTGAGGGCGACGAAGTTCTGGCCGTTGGCCACGAAGTCCACGGTGAGCACGGAGCCGGCCGGCTGGGGCGCGCCTTCGCCGTAGTGGGTGATCCTTCCGAGCCGGGAGTTCTTGAAGACCGAGACGTAGTGGGCGGCAGCCTCCTCGGCCTGGCCGTCGAACCACAGGCAGGTGGTGAATCCGTCGCTGGTCATGTGTGCCTCCTCAGGCGTGGTGTGTCGTCATCCGTATCGACCGATCCTGTTCCGGAAACTCATCGGTGGCGCGGGCACGGGATGCGGCGGGCGGTGCCACGGGCGGCGTACGGCTGGCGCCGCTCTGCTGTCGGCGAATCTGCTGCGGGCAGAGAAAGGCCAGGTGAGAGGCGTTCGGTGGGGAGAGTGGAGGCAGCGGCCACCGCGGCCGCCGCACCCGCAGGGAGGACCGTATGACTCCACCGATCACCGGCTGGGCCCCGCCGCTCGCCCCGCGCGCCGAGGAGGGTGACACCCCGCCGTCACGCTACGACGACCATCTCGCCGCGCAGCTGCTCGCGCAGCGGATCGTCTTCCTCGGCACCCAGGTCGACGAGGTCTCGGCGAACCGGGTCTGCGCCCAGTTGCTGCTGCTGTCGGCGGAGGACCCGCGCACCGACATCAGCCTCTACATCAACAGTCCGGGCGGTTCGGTGACCGCCGGCCTCGCCATCTACGACACCATGCGGCTCATCCCGAACGACGTGTCGACGCTGGCCATGGGCTTCGCGGCGAGCATGGGCCAGTTCCTGCTGAGCGTGGGCACGCACGGCAAGCGGTACGCGCTGCCCAACGCGCGGATCATGATGCACCAGCCGTCGGCGGGCATCGGCGGTACCACCGCGGACATCGAGATCCAGGCGGAGAACCTGGAGTTCACCAAGAAGGCCATCGAGCGGATCACCGCGGAGCACACCGGCCAGAGCGAGGAGACCATCTCCCGCGATGGCGACCGCGACCGCTGGTTCACGGCCGAGCAGGCCAAGGAGTACGGGATGGTCGACCGGGTCGTCGAGGCGCTCGACGATGTGCGGCCGGCCGCGTCACGCCGACGGATGGGGCTGCAGTGATGGGGACGTACACGATTCCGAACGTGGTCGAGCGGACCCCGCAGGGCGAGCGGTCGTACGACGTGTTCAGCCGGCTGCTGTCCGAGCGGATCATCTTCCTGGGCACGGAGATCGACGACGGGGTGGCGAACGTCGTCATCGCGCAGCTCCTGCATCTGGAGTCGTCGTCCCCGGAGAGCGAGATCGCTATCTACATCAACTCCCCCGGTGGATCGTTCACTTCGCTCATGGCGATCTACGACACGATGACGTACGTGCAGGCGCCGATCTCGACGTTCTGCGTGGGGCAGGCGGCCTCCACGGCGGCGGTGCTGCTCGCGGGCGGGGATCCGGGGCGGCGGTTCGCGCTGGAGCACGCGCGGGTGCTGCTCGGGCAGCCGGCCAGCGGCGGCAGCCGGGGCACGGTCTCCGACCTCGCCCTGCACGCCAAGGAGATGATCCGCATCCGCGCCCAGGTGGAGGAGGTCCTGGCCCGCCACACCCACCGTGATGTGGCGGATCTGCGCGCCGACATGGACCGGGACAAGGTGTTCACCGCCGAGGAGGCCGTCGCGTACGGCCTCGCCGACGAGGTGGTGAGCCGTCGGCTCGTCGGGGTCTGACGCCCGCGCCGCCGGTCAGGCGACGAGGCACAGCCCGTCGTACGGCGCCGTGGTGGTCGTACGGCGTGTCGTGGCCGTCCGCGAACGGGTGAGGGCGTGAGCGGCCCGGCGGGTCGTCAGTTCGTCCTGGGCGAGCGACAGCAGGTCGCCCAGGCGCAGGCCGAGTGCCTGGGCGGCGGCCGCGAGGACCTCGGAGGAGGCTTCCTTGCGGCCTCGCTCCACCTCGGAGAGGTACGGCATCGAGATCCGCGCCGCGTCGGCCACGTCCTTCAGGGTGCGTTCCTGGGCGAGCCGCTCGCGCCGGAGCACATCGCCGACGAGGTCGCGCCAGAGGGGTTCCTTGGCGGGCGGGGCCTCGGGGGCGTGCACGGGGGCCGCCCGGCGCAGGGGGATGACGCGGGCTTCGTTCGGCGCGGGATTCGTCACCCCTTCAGACTATGAGCCCGGGGCCGCGGGTACAGGGACCCACGTTCAGCCCTCAGGGAAATCCCGGTCCGGCGGAAAGGCACGGCGATGTTGCGCGGCATCTTCGACGAGGCGGCGGAGCTGTACGACCGCGCCCGGCCCCGCTATCCCAGGTCCCTGGTGGCGGAGCTGGCCGCGCGGACGGACCTGGGGCCCGGCACCCGCGTCCTGGAGATCGCCCCCGGCACCGGTCAACTCACCGTCCCTGTCGCCGAGTTCGGCGGGCAGGTCACGGCCGTCGAGCTCGGTCCGGCCATGGCGGAAGTGGCCCGGCGCAATCTGCGGCCCTTTCCGCGGGCGCATGTGGAGGTGGCCGACTTCGAGAAGTGGCCGCCGCCCGCCGAACCGTTCGACGTGGTGATGATCGCGACGGCGTTCCACTGGCTCGATCCGGCGGTCCGGATTCCCAAGGTGGGGCGGGCGTTGCGTCCCGGCGGCACGTTCGCGCTCGTCACGACGGAACACGTCAAGGGCGGCACCCTCGACTTCTTCGCCCGTGTCCAGGAGTGCTACGAGCGCTGGGACCCGGCCACGCCGCCCGGTCTGCGCCTCCAGGACGAGTCCGAGATCGTCACGGACACGAGTGAGCTGGCCGGTTGGGACGACCTCCGCTCGTACCGGTGCACGCGGGAGATCACGTACACGGCGCAGGAGTACATCGATGTGCTGCTGACCTACTCCGGCCACCGCGCGCTCGACGCGCCGTCCCGCGAAGGCCTGTTGGGCGACATCCGCGAGCTGATCGACACGCGTCACGGCGGCCGGATCGCCAAGTGCTATCTGCATGAGCTGATCACGGCGAGGCGGCCGGAGAGGCGTACGGGTCACTGACCGATGCGGCCGTGGCCTCGTACGGATCACTGACCGATGCGGCGTGGCCTCGTACGGATCACTGACCGATGCGGCCGTCGATGCGTTCGCGGAGGAAGTCCGCGTGGCCGTTGTGGCGGGCGTACTCCTCGATCATGTGGACCAGGACCTCGCGGAGGGCGATGGGCTGGTCGTCGTGACGGCCGGTGATGCCGAGGCCGGGGGCCGCGGCCACGAACCGCTCGGCGAAGTCGACCTCCGAGCGCCAGGTCCGCCAGGCGTCGGCGACGGCCTCGGGGTCGGCGGCGGCGCCGTGGAAGTCCCCGTCGGGGTCGTCGCCGGCGCGGTAGTGGCGCGGCGCCGACCGGCCGGCCAGGGCCTCGCGGAACCAGTACTGTTCCACGCCGGCCAGGTGGCGGACGAGGCCCAGCAGCGACATGTCGGAGGGCGGGACCGAGCGGCGGGCCAGGGCCTCGGCGTCGAGCCCCGAGCACTTCAGCTCCAGGGTGAGCCGCTGGTCGCGCAGATACCCGACCAGGGTGGCCCGCTCCCCCTCGTACCCTCCCTCGCCGCGCGGGTCCCCTTCGGGGCCGACGAACCGGTCACCCCATCCGATCCGTCGCTCCGGCAGGGGCTCTTCGTGGGGCCGCGCCCCGAGGCTGTCGCTCATGCTCATGCGGAGGAGCATCGGTGGTCGCCGCACCGGTCCGCCACCGCTTTTCCATGCCTCAGTTCTTCCGGTTGTTGCTGGTGGGCAGCAACTGTTCGCGCGGCACGGTCAGTTGGTGGGCGGTGTTCACGGCCCGGGTCTCGTCCAGGGTCGTCAGGGAGAGGGGCGGCACGTCCGGCCTCGACGAGCCGGTGAGCGCCTCCGAGGTGATGCCGGCGGGGGGCGCGGTGCGGTGAGGACGGCGTCGACGCGGTCGCCGAACGCTCGTGCGGGGCGCGTCCCGGCTGGAAGATCGCCACGGCGTCGCCCTGGCGGAGCGCGAGCAGATGGTCGGCGAGCGGGAACCCGGTGGCGCCGACGAAGCGGGACCGGCGGTCGAGGGACACCACGTGGTTGGGCGTGTTCGCGTTCGATCCGCTGACGCTAGCGGCCGGGCCGGGCAAACAATCGCCGCGGCCTCCACATCCTGACTTCGCGGTGCCGTCACGGGCCGGCAACCCGTACCAGGTCCGCGTCCGGGCCGGGCCAGGTCTCCGGCCTGGCGAGGCGGAAGTCCGGCCTGCCGTACATCGTCCAACAACCGCTTGCCGGGCGGCACGGATCGCGGAACACCCCGAGCAGGTCGTCACGCGCAGTGCAACGACGCCCCGGCGGGCGGCGCGCACGCGCTCAGTGTCTCAGGAGGGAGTTCGGGCGAGCGACGTGTCCGCGAGGATGCGTTCCAAGGTGCGCCGGCCCAACCGGCTCATGGCCGGGTTGGTTTCGACGTAGTACCAGACAAGACCCATCGCCTGCTCGAAGGCCCATGCCTTGCCTCGCTCCCATTCGAGGTCGTCGCAGCCGAGGTGTTCGCGGAGTATCTGCCGCGGCCCCGTCTCGAGCAGATGCCACGCACTCACGAGATCCAGAGCAGGGTCGGCCGGCCCGAAGCCGCCCACGTCAAGAACCCCCGCCAGCCGGCCGGCGGACACGAGCACGTTGCCGGGAATCAGATCAGCATGGGTCATCACGTCCTCGGCTGCGCCGCGTGGCAGATCACGCATCGTTGTCCAGGTTCGGCGAAGCCGGCGAACGTCCAGGAGTTGCTCGCTGTGCTCGAAACAGGTCTCCATCCACGCGTCGTGGGATTGCAGCTCGCCTCCCCGGCCGGTGCCGGCGAACGTGCGGCCCCGCGTGTCGATTGCCCGTAGCTCGCCGATGAAATCGGCCAAGTCATGGGCGAACGCCACCGATTCACCTGGATCCTCGTCGGCAGCCACGACGCCAGGCAGCCACGTCTGCACCGACCACGGAAGCGGGTAGCCTGCCCCGGGTTCACCCAGCACGACCGGCTCGGGCGTCGGAAACCGCGTGCCACCCACCAGCTCACGGGCCGCTTCCGCTTCGGACTCCAGCCAGCCCCGCGTCGGCTCGACGTCTGCGGACCGCAGAGGGAACCGCGCTGTGAACTGATCGCCGATGCGGAAGATGGCATTGACCGTACCCTGGCCGGCGATGCTCCTGACGGGCAGGCTCCGCCACTCGGGAAACTGCTGATCCACCAACGTACGCACCGTCTCGAGTGACACCGTCAGCTGGTTGGCATGCATCTTCACGGGGGGAGCCTGCCGCGTCACGATCTTCGACCGCAACCCGTTTTCGGTCGCGCCGGCCTGCCTTCCGCAGGTCACTTTCCGGCCTTCAGCGCCGCAGGCCGGCGATCACCGCTCTGTACGTCGAATCGCGGCCCTGGGAGACTCCGACGGAGCCGACGCCGATGACTTTGTCGGTGCCCGGGACCGCGGTGATGGCGTTCAGCTGGAGTGACTGCTTTGCGCCGGCCTTGATGCCGTCGGTGCTCGGCAGCTTCGAGTGCGCGATCTTTTCGCAGTCGCCGTCCGCTGTGAGGTACCGGCCTGCACCGAGGACCGCCCCGCGCTCACCGTCGCGGACCGCGTGGCCGCGGTCGGCACATGCTCCCCTCGCGTTCGGCAGCTTGGTCCAGCGGGTGCCGTTCCAGTGCAGCCGGATGTCCTCGTCGGGCGGGTCGGGATCGTCGTCCTCGTTGTAGGAGGCGAGATAGCCGTAGGCCCGTACGTCGTCCTGTGCCGTCACGGCGATCGCGTTGACGCCGGCGTGGGGCTCGGTGGGCCAGACTTCGAAGCGGTACTCCGGCATCGATACGGGCTTCCAGCCGCCGCCGTCCCAGTGCATGGCGGCGGGCTGCGTGAAGGGCAGGGCCGGATCGTCGTCGTCATACGGTTCGTGGTGGCCGACCGCCCACAGGTCGTCGGGTGCGACGCCATCGAGTGCGGTGACGGTGACGGGCAGGTCCATGGCGGTCCAGCGGGTGCCGTCCCAGTGGTACGTCCGGGTCTGACCGTCGACGACCCAGATGTCGTCTGCGGCAAAGGCCCTTACGTCGTCGGCCCGGGGGTCTCCGGGGAGCTTGGGCAGCGCGGTCCAGCGTGTGCCGTCCCAGTTGGCCATCCGCAGCGAGTTCAGGTCCAGGCTCGCTGTCAGCAGGAATCCGCCGGAGTCCACAGCGTCGAAGCGCGCGTTGTAGACGCTCTTGCCGAACGACTCCGGCATGGGACGGCGCTGCCAACCGGTGCCGTCGTAGTGCAGAAGGAAGCCGTCGCCGGCCGACTCGTCCCCGGCGTTCCCGACGTTGGGAGTGGACTGACCCACCACCCAGACGTCGTCGACGGCGACCGCCATCACGCCGGACAACTCTGTATCGCCCTCGCCCTCGCCCTGGACGACCTTGTCGTACTCCCAGGTCATATCGGGCTTGCGGCCCGGATCAGGGCCGGTCTGGGCGCGTAGGGCCAATACGGAGACGAACAGGAGCAATAACGCTGCCAGCGCCACATTGACCTTGACCATGCGTGTGGTCCCGTTCATGTTCCCCACCTCGTGCGCGCGAGGCCCTGGTCCGCGCCCGCACAGCCTGCTCTCGGAACCTTCGCCCTGATCGTCATTGGTCCGTCACCCCTCGGCCATGCCACTGGTCCATGGCTGCCGGGCCGGCCAGGCACTTCGTGGTCCACGCCGGCAGATCAGCCGAGGATAGAACGAACACCGGGCCCACCGTGCCGCTGGACACCGGCCGTAGTTCCCGTGAACTCCCGTACAACCCTCGCACCCCATGCGGTGTCAAACAGGGCGCTGGACAAGGAACGGGCCCTTTCCGGACACCCCCGCGCAGCCCGGCCGTTCTTACTGTCTGGAGCCGCACATGCGCAAGAACCGTTCGGCAGCCCTCGCGGCGGCCACCTTTCTTCTCGTCTCCGGGGCGGCGATCGCCACCGCCCCTTCCGCGTACGCCGGGGTGCCCGGCAGTACTCGGGCCAGTGACCGCAACACCGACTTCAACGGTGACGGGTACGAGGACGTGCTCGTCGGCGCGCCCGGTGCCACCGTCAGCGGCAAGAGCGGCGCGGGTCTGGTGACCGTGCAGTACGGCTCGGCCAGAGGCATCGGCACGAGCGATGTGGCCCGGTTCAGCCAGTCGACCTCGGGGATCGCCGGCGCGGCCGAGATCGGCGACGGGTTCGGCCGGGCGGTGGCCACCGGTGACCTCGACGGCGACGGCTTCGACGACGCGGTGGTCGGCATTCCCGGCGAGGACCTCGGCACCGTCAAGGACGCGGGCGGGGTGGCGATCCTGTGGGGCTCGAAGGCGGGGCTCAAGGGCGCCGAGAGCGACTGGCTGGAGACCGAGGAGCCCACCGCCGGTGAGCGGTTCGGCGTCGGCCTGGCCGCGGCCCGTTTCACCGCCGAGACCGACGGGGACATCCTCGCCGTCCTCGACGGGGACGACCTGGAGCTGTTCGGGTACGACGACTCGGCGCCGAGCTCGCTGCGCCGCCAGTCCACACAGGAGTTCGGCGCTGAGGCGGAGCCGCGCGACATCCTGCCCAAGTCCCTCACCACCGGCGACTACGACAAGAACGGCTTCGCCGACCTGATCGTGTCGGGGGTGAGCGTCGGTGACGAGCCCGGTCACGGCTGGTCCACCTATCTGTCCGGGCAGGCGGACGGGCTGACGTACGAGCGTGATCTGCGCGGCGGTCCGGTCGCGGCGTCCGGGGACATCAACGACGACGGTTACGACGATCTGGTGACCGGCGAGCCGAACTCCCCCGACGACAACCCCGGCGAGACCATGACCGGCGGCCTGGTCGGGGTGCGCCTCGGCGGTCCGGACGGTCCGGCGGCCGAGCCCGACTGGTGGGTGCAGGACTCCCCCGGTGTGCCCGGGGTCGCCGAGGCCGGTGACGGCTGGGGCTCGGACCTGTCGGTCGCGGACACCGACGGGGACGGGTACGCGGACGTGGCGATCGGGGCGGCGGGCGAGGACATCGGCACCGTCGAGGACGCGGGCGCCGTATGGGTGCTGCGCGGCTCGGCCGCCGGGCTGACCTCGTCCGGCGCCAGGTCCTGGGACCAGAACTCGGCCGATGTGCCGGGCGCCGCCGAGAAGGGCGACAAGTGGGGCGCCCAGGTCCGGCTGACCGACCCGAACCGCGCCGGCCGCTTCGGGCTGCTGGCCGCCGCGCCGGGCGAGAACACCGGCGACGGTCATGTCTGGGTGCTCTCGGCGGGCGCGGGCGGCATCACGGCCTCGGGTTCGTGGACGTACAACGCCGCGTCGCTCGGAGCGCCTTACGTGGACACGTCGTTCGGGTCGGCGATCGACGAGTGAGTCCCCGGAGCCCGCGCCTCCTCAGGACTCCGGGGAGGTCGTGGTCGACTCCGGGACGCTGCTGCGGGACGCCGACTCGGTCGTCGTGGTGAGGTTCTCCGGCGACGAGTCGTCCGTCTCGGGGCTCTCCGGCTCCGACGTGGGGTCGGAAGTCCGCGTCTCCGGCTCCGACGTGGGGTCGGAGGTCCGCGTCTCCGGCTCCGACGGGGTGGAGGAGGACGGTGACGGTGTCACCGAGGACGACGAGGGGCACGGGCTCGCCTCGTCCTCGTCGGCGTCACGGTTCGGCGGCGCGCCGCCGGGCGACGAGGGGCACGGCTCGGGCGACTCGGAGGGCGGTTCCTCGGAGAACGACGTCGACGCCGACGGGGAGGGCTGGTTGACGGGCGGGGTGGTCTTCTTGTCCTTCTCGCCCGTGTCGCCGTGGGGGCGGCTGAACCAGTCGTCGTGCTCGTGGTCGAAGAGGACGAACACGTTGACGATCACTGTCGAGCGCTCCACGACCACGACGTTCTGCGGCCGGTACGACGGCCAGGAGTCGCCCTTCGGCTCGGGCGTGGTCTTCAGCGCGACCGGCGGCTTCAGCGGGTTGCCGCAGGCACAGCGCACCCGGGGCTCTCCCCGGTCGTCGACGAGGACGGCGGTGCCGGCCTGGAGGACGGCCTGGTAGCTGGTGGCGGCGCCGTCGCGGTAGCCGTGGTTGGTGACCCGGGTGTCCATGCGCAGCTGCACCGGGGTGAGCGAGCGGAGGTGGGCGGGGACCTCGGAGGACTTGATGCCGAGGACGGAGGCGAACGCGTTGTTCTTGGCCGGGTTCGCCCCGAGCACCTTGATCTGCTTCTCCACGTCGCAGCTGGCGACGTTGCGGGTGCCGCCGTAGAGGCCGGGGGCCGAACCGTCCACGGCCCGCGTCACGTTGGCGGGTTCCGACTTGCTCGGTGTCGCCGTGGGTGTCTCGGGCGTGGTGGAGCTGTCGTTCGCCGTCGACTCGGTGAACGGGTCGGGGCCGGACTTGCCGGCGGCCTGGAGGAACACCTCGCCGCCGGCGGAGCCGCCCGAGTCGTCGGAGCGGGTGAAGACGACGATCAGGGCCACGGCGACGACGGCCGCGGTGACCATGAGGATAATGCGGGGAGCCGATCGCCACCAGGGATGACCGGGGCTGCCGGGCCCTTGCCCGGAGCCGCCGCCCCCACCGCCACCCCCGGAACCGCCTCCCGGGCCGCCGGGTCCGCCCGGGCCCGGGGCGTCGCTCGGCGGCTCCGGCGGTACCTGGCCGCTCGGCCGGGTCGGGCTGGGCGGGGTGGGGTGGGGCTGCGACGGCCCGGAGAGGGGGCCGGAGGGCGGTCCGGTCGGGCGGCCGGAGGACGGTTGTTCGACGCTCACGGGTCTTCTCCCGCCGTAGGGATTCTGCGGCGACGCACACATTCAGGCGATTCCTGACAGATTCGCGAATTTACAGCCGCTTTATTCCACAACAGGCCCATTGTGTGCTCCGGTCCCGTGCCGCTCGCAAGCGGAGGGGTTCGGGTCTCCCGGCGCGCGGAGTGCCCGGGCCGTGCTTAGCGTGGCAAGAGTGAATCCCCAGACCCTGCGTCCCCGGCAGACGGCCCCTGAGCGGGCGGTCGCCCGCCACGGCTGGCCCCAGGCCCTCGCGACGGTGCTGGCCGGAGTGATCTCGATGATCGTGGTGGCCGCGCTCGGGCTGTGGGCGGCGGGTGCGGGGGACCTCCCGGACAACGCGTTCCCACGGGTCGTCGCGGCCACCGTCGTGACGGCGGTCGGCGGCACGATCGAACTCTCCGGCGGTGCCGGGGGGATCGCCGAGACCCAGGCGGGCCTGACCGTGGTCCCGCTGTCGGTGACTCTCGTCGGCGCGCTGGTGATCGCCGCCGGGTTCCTGCGGCCCCTGCGGCACCGGGCGGTCGCGGGGGCGCCCGAACTCGCGGGCTGGGCCGCCCGGATCGCCGCCCTGTGGCTGGCGGCACTCATCGGGCTGGCGCTCGCGGCGCGCCAGACCTTCGCGATCCCGCTCGGCGACGTGGGCGACTTCTTCGGCACCACCGCCGATGTGGGGTTCGAGGCGGCCGTGATGCCGACCGTCTTCTTCGGTCTGCTGTGGCTGGCCGGGGTCCTCGTACTGGCCCTGCTGGTGTCGCGCGGCGCTCCGCTGCCCGCGCGGCTGCTGCGGTTCCAGGAGTCGGTGCGCCCGGCGGCGTACGCGATGGTCGGGCTGCTGCTGGCATACGTCGGCCTCGGGCTGGTCATCGGGCTGGTGGTGGCGCTGACCCGGGGGCAGGCCGCCGAGACGGCCGCGGTGATCCTGCTGGGCCTGCCGAACCTCGTGTGGCTGGCCTTCACGATCGGCCTGGGCGCCACCTGGGACGGCCAGGTGGAGGGGCCCTTCGGGCTGCCGATGCCGAAGGTTCTGGACGAGGTGGTGCGTGGGCCCGACATCTCGACCCTGAACCTGGGCTCCCTCGCCGAGTACGACGGCCGCGTGTGGTGGCTGGTGGCCGTGAACGCCGTGCTGCTGCTCTTCGCCGCGTTCGTGATGGCGGCCCGCTCCCCGGCCGGGGTACGGCTGTGGCAGCACGCCGTCCACATGGCGGCCGCCCTCGCCCTCACCGTCCTGACGGTCTGTCTCGTCGCCCGGATCTCCGCCCACTACGGGCTGTCGGTACTCGGCATCGGCGACCTCGGCGGCGACCTGGGCGGCGAGGTGTTCCTGCGGCCGCAACTGTGGTCCGCGCTCGGCCTCGCCCTGCTGTGGGGGCTGGTGACCGGCTTCCTGGGCGGGGTTCTGGCGAAGGGCGTGCGGCGCCGGGGTGCGGTCGGCGCGCAGGCGGAGAGCAGACCCGATCGCGGTTAGGAGGGGCGGGCGCTGTGGGGCGCCCGCCCCTCCTGGCTCAGTGGCTCAGTCGATGACCGGGCCGGTCAGACCGCGACCGGCCTGGGTCCGGGTCCGGGTCCAGGTGCGGGTGCTGGTGCGGCCAGGCGGCCTGTGCGGTGGAGGCCGTACACCGATGCGGCGCAGCCGAGGCCGAGCGCGGACAGGGAGATCCACGGGAGCGCGGGCAGGCCGGCCTCGCGGGCGGCGTCCAGTGCGGCGCCGGTGAGCAGGTTGCCGACCGTTATGCCGATGCCGCAGACGGTGTTGTGCAGGCCGTAGTGCGTGGCCACGAGGCGGTCCCCGGAGAGGCGGACGATGGTGTCCATCTCGAAGGGGTACGCGATCATCGTGCCGATGGCCAGCAGCAGTGCGGCCAGCGTCGGCGGGACGGCGGCCAATAGCCACCGGGCCACTCCGGCTTCGGGCACCGGCAGCGTCGCGGCGACCAGCAGGGGGACGAACGCGGCGCCCATGACGACCAGCCCCCGGATCAGCGCCTGGCCGGGCTCGTAGCGCGCCTTGCACCACGCGGTCACCCTGGTCTGGCCGAGGATCGTGCTCAGCCCGGAGACCGCGAAGAGCACCGCCACCGCGGCCGTGCCGAACTCCCCTTCCCCGCCGAGGCGTCGTACCTCCAGGGGCAGGGCCAGATAGACCTGGAAGGTGAGGACGTAGGAGCCGGTCATGGCGGCGGAGAAGAGCAGGAAGGGCCGGTTGGCGAGGATGCCGCGCCACTGGGTGAGGACGCTCTGCCGGCCTTCGTCCCGCTGTCCCTCGCCGTCCGCCCGGCCCCGGGCGGGCAGCGCGCGGATCTGCACGATCGACAGTACGGCGAAGATGCCGGCCGCCGTCAGGCAGGTGACGCGGAAGTCGACGCCCGTGAGGACCATGCCGACCAGCGGGCCCAGCAGTATTCCGGCCTGGTAGAAGACGTTGAACAGGGCGAACGCCTCGACCCTGCGCTCCCCTGCCTCCGCGGCCAGATAGGCCCGTACGGCCGGGTTGAACAGGGCGCCCGCGAGGCCGGTGGCCGCCGACGCCGCCAGCAGTGCGGGCAGGGAGTCGACGAATCCGAGAGCCGCGAAGCCGGCGGTGCGCAGGACGCAGCCGGCGACGATCAGCGGCTTGTAGCCGAACCGGTCGGCGAGGGTGCCGCCGACCACGAACATGCCCTGCTGGCTGAAGTTCCGTACACCCAGCACGAGTCCGACGATCCAGCCGGCGAGGCCGAGCGTGCCGGAGAGGTGCGCGGCCAGGTAGGGCATCAGCATGTAGAAGCCGAGGTTGATGGTGAACTGGTTGACCATCAACAGCTGGACGGCACGGTCGTAGGACCGCGCCTGTGCGAGGGTCCCTTTCACTCGCCGGCCTCCTCGCGGGCCGTGGAGCGCGGGGTGAGGGGGTCGACGACGTCGGTGCAGCGGGTCCAGCGGGCGACCTCCTTCTCGTCCGGGCGGCCGATCACGTCGGGTTCCGGGGCCGGTGGTCCGTCGAGGACTCCGTGCCGGGCGCAGTACTCGTCGTCGTACACGGTGTCGAGGTAGCGCTGGGGTCCGTCGGGGAAAACGGCCGCGATACGGGTGTCGGCGGCCTCCGTGCGGGCCAGCCAGCTCGCGACGAGGGCCACCGCGCCGACGCTCCAGCCGCCGGTGGCGTAGTGGGAGGCGGCGAGGCGGCGGCAGGTCCACACGGCTTCGTGCGGGGCGACCCAGTGGACCTCGTCGAAGGTGTCGTAGGCGACGTTGCGCGGGTAGATGCTGGAGCCGAGGCCGCGCATCAGCCGGGTGCGGGCGGGCTGGCCGAAGATGGTCGAGCCGATGGTGTCGACGCCGACGATCCGGATCTCCGGGTAGAGCTGCCGCAGGACCCGGCCCACGCCCGCGGAGTGCCCGCCGGTGCCGACGCTGCACACGAGGACGTCGATGTGGCCCAGCGCGGAGGCGAGTTCGAGGGCGAGCGGGGTGTACGCGGCCGTGTTGTCCGGGTTGCTGTACTGGTCCGGGCACCAGGAGCCGGGGTGCCGGTCGAGGAGTTCGGTGACCCGGTCGCGCCTGGCCTGCTGCCAGCCGCCGGTCGGGTGCGGTTCGGTGACGATGTCGACGTCCGCGCCGTAGACGCCGAGCAGTCGGGTCATGGACGGTTCGAGACCGGGGTCGGTGACCAGGGTGACGAGGTGGCCGTGCACCATTCCGGCCAGCGCGAGGCCGAGGCCGAGGGTGCCGCTGGTGGACTCGATGATCCGGCCGCCGGGCCGCAACGCGCCGCGTGCGCGGGCCCGTTCGACCATGTACAGGCCGGGCCGGTCCTTGATGCCGCCGGGGTTGAAGCCCTCCAGCTTCGCCCAGAAACCGTGACCGGCCGGGGTCAGCGGCTGGGACACCCGCAGGAGCGGCGTGTTGCCGACGAGTGCCGGGAGGGCCGAAGGGCCGGGGGTGGCAGCCGGGTTGACAGGGACGGGGGTGGTGTCGGACGCGTGGGGGGTGGTGTCGGACGCGTGGGGGGTGGTGTCGGACGCGTGGGGGGTGGTGTCGGTGATCGACTGCATGTCTTTCGCTCTCGCTGGACAGTGACGCGGGTGCGTGCTCATCCCGCGGCGCGGCGACGGGGCGGACGGTCGGTCCGCCGGTCGTGAGCCGCGGGCGCGGCGGCCGGTACGAGGCCGGCCGCGGGCGAGAG
>NZ_JAEMUX010000269.1 GCF_016598475.1 Streptomyces adelaidensis | reverse complement strand
ACGAAGGAGCAGGCCCTGATGGGACACGCTATCCGCAAGCACCGCCCGACCGAAGCCCTCCCGCAAGCCGCCGCTGACGCGCTGCGCCGCCTGGAGCTGGCCTTCACCCCCACCATCGTCGTGAACTACGACCACTTCGGCAGCCTCTGGGGCCACTCCACCACCGAGGAGACCGTGGCGGAGATCGCCGAGGCCCGCACCGAGGGCGCCACCGTCGAGGAGTGGAACACCAGCGACCGCAACGGCCAGCCGCTGTGCATCGCCCGCGTCATCCACCCGAAGTACGGCACCGACATCCGCGCCTTCACCAGCACCAGCCGCCTGGCGACGACCGCATGACCACACAACAGCCCACCCCCACCCCCACCGTGCACTACCTCCGCCAACACCACGCCGACGGCCACATCACCACCGACTACGGCCCGCACCTCGCCGACGAAACCCCCGGCACATGGACCACCATCGAAGCCACCGTCGAAACCGTCACCGCCCCCGCCCACGGCACCTGCTACGCCATCCTGACCACACCCACCGGACCCGGCCGCGCCCTCGCCATCCTCGACGCCCGCGACCACACCGAAGCCCTCGGCTGGATGCAGCGGCAGACAGTCCGCCTCACCGGGCAAGCCGCGACCGTCCTCGACCAGCCCGGCATCGACCTCCGCCGCCCGGCGGTGACCGCATGAGCTACACCGGCCCCACCTGCACCACCTGCGGCGGCCAAGGCGGCTACCCCGACACCACCCCCACCCAAGACGGCGGCCACACCACCGTCTTCCGCCCCTGCACCACCTGCGGCGGAAGGGGCACCC
>NZ_JAEMUX010000268.1 GCF_016598475.1 Streptomyces adelaidensis | reverse complement strand
GAAGAGATGCCTGGCCGTGGACGTGCTGGGCCTCGTCATCGACTGCGTCGTCCTGCCCGCCTCCGCGCACGAGAACACCGCCGGCATCGCCCTGCTGGACGGTGTCACCGGGCAGTGCGACACGGTGACCAAGGCCCTGGTCGACCAGGGCTTCAAGAAGAAGGTCGTCGAGCACGGCAGACACGTGGGCATCGACGTCGAGATCGTCGAGCGCAACCCGGACGACAAAGGCTTCGTTCCGCAGGCCAAGCGGTGGATCGTGGAGCAGACGAACGGGATCCTGATGTTCTACCGCCGTCTCGTACGTGACTACGAACACCGGCCCGCTTCCTCCCGCTCCCGCGTCTTCTGGGCGATGACCTCCGTCATGAGCCGCCGCCTCACCGGAGCCACCATCGCCTCCTGGAGGACCGCATGAGCGAGAACCCACAGGTCAAAGCCATCCTGGAACACATCGAGACCCGCGAGCGCGAACTGGCCGACCAGAGCGGGCAGTTCCGGGCCCGCATCGAAGAACTCACCCGGCAACTCAGCGAACTCGACGCGGAGAGCGAGAACCTGCGCATCACCCGCAAGACCCTCCTCACTCTCCCCCTGCCCTCACCCGCCACCGGGCCGGACCACCCCGGCATCCCGGACCACCCCGCCTACCAGCAGATCCTCACCGCCCTGGCCGACGCGGGCCGGCCGATGCGCGCCCGCGACCTCTGCCAGGCCCTCGACCTGCCGATCCTCCCGAAGAACACCGAAGGCATCCGCTCCAAACTGAAACGCCTGGTCAGCCGGGGCATCCTCATCGAACCCGAACCCGGCT
>NZ_JAEMUX010000267.1 GCF_016598475.1 Streptomyces adelaidensis | reverse complement strand
CCTGCCGGGCAGTGTGAGCAGCCCGAAGGCCTGAATCTCGCTCACCGCCCCCGCACACGTAATGCCTTCTCGCTTCGCCCCCGCCGAAGACGACGCATCCTCGACACCATGGGGAAGCGCCACGAGACCCGCCCACCATCAACGCGCCCACGAGCGCGTCCACCAACTGGACGGCTGGAAGAGCGAGTCCAGTACGCATGTGCTCCACCCCGTCCCCAGCTAGGACATCGCGTGCACGGCTCATCAGCCCGTCCACCAGCCCTCCGCTCTCGATCCGGTCTGCAATCCGGGACACAGGCCCATCACCGTCCGTAAGCAGGAGGGAAGGCCCACCATGCTCTCCGCTCCAGGGCAGAAGCCGCACCCGAGTCCGCTGCCGTCGCCCATCACGCCGCCCCCAGCCCGGCGTGGATGTTCCGGTTGTCGAGGTCCACCCCGTACATGGCACACCACAGGATGTAGCGCCGCAGCCGCTGGATCCGGGCCTTCTCCTCACGTTCGTGGGCGGCGAGGTAGGGGCGCACGAGCCCGGTGGAGGCGCCGTCGATGGGCTCGTACCAGGCTTGGACGGTGGGGGCGAGGGTGCAACGTGGGTGACGGCATTGCCGCACCGGTTCACTCAGCGAAGGCAGCGGCACGTCCAAAGGGCGGCGGGCGGCGCGGTGACGCCCGGAGGGGGCAATGAGTCTCCTGAGCCAGGAGACCACTCGCTCTACGCATGCGTCCATGGACAGACTCCTGTGAGATCGATCGAACCGAACTTGCAGGGAAGCCTTCCATGGGAATCCCATGACAGGATCTCCTGCAGATGGAATTCATCACTGTG
>NZ_JAEMUX010000266.1 GCF_016598475.1 Streptomyces adelaidensis | reverse complement strand
TCGGTGATGAAGGGCATGCCGAACGAGCAGGACTGGAAGTTCAGCGGCTCGGCAGGCATGGGCAAGTGCCCCATCGACTACCAGCCGATCGCCTGCAACGGCGTCGACGTGCGTCGGCTCATGTACACGATGCCCACCTCCTTCTACAAGGGGAAGGACATCCTGGAGACCACGTTCGCGGTACGCGTCGCGCACATCTACAACGCGACCCCGGAGGACGAACCGGTACGCCTGTACCGCGTCGGCGGTAAGAACTTCGGTATCTCCTCGTCCACGGACTGGGGGAACACGGACACCCTGTGGGACAGCCACATCATGACCGTGGACAAGGCGGTCTCGCCGGTGTCCTGTTCCAGCGCTCCCAACCTGCGTTTCGAGTCCGGCAAGGGCGGCGCGCTCACCCAGGAGCTGCAGGCCGCGGCCACCGGGTCCTGGACGCAGATGACGTTCGGCCTGCGGGCCGCGGACGAGGGCGATCTGCACGAGTGGAAGCGGATGTGCGGCAACGCCGTCCTGGAGGTCACCTACAACCGGCCTCCCGCAAAGGTCTCCATGAAGGAGATGTGGACCAGCCCCGGCGGCGTGTGCGCCACCTCCACCGGGGCGGTCCGCAGTCAGCACGTCGACGAACTGCCCAAGCTGCTGGTCATCCCGCACGACCCCGACCATTCCAAGGACGAGGCCGAACCCGTCAAGGTGCGCTTCCGGGTCGAGTGGACCGACAAGGACGGCAAGGCCCAGCAGTACGAGAAGGACACTCCTTACTCGTCTCCGACCGGCGCCAAGTTCGAGCACAAGATCAAGGTGCCGAAGGGCAAGCCCGCGATCCCCGAGAACGGCA
>NZ_JAEMUX010000265.1 GCF_016598475.1 Streptomyces adelaidensis | reverse complement strand
CTCGCCGACAACGGGTACGCGGCCACGTCATCGGCACCCGTCAGCGCGGACGGCAGTTTCACCGTCGCCGCCCGGGTCCGGGTGGCCGCCGAGTCGGACACCACCGACCAGACCCTGTTCGCGCTCACGGGAACCAAGACCAACCGCTTCCTGGTCCGCTACACGAAGTACACCGCGGACAACCCGTACGGGCACTGGGAGCTGGTGGTGCCGGGCAGCGACAACACGACGGCCACGGCACTGACCATCCCCGACGACCAGGCGGGAGACCCGACGCTGGACGGCGGCCAGCACATCGCCGTGGTCTATGACGGCCTCACCAAGCGACTGCGCCTCTACGTCGACGGGCAGCTCGCCGACGCCGACAACGCTTCCAAGCACAAGATCGGTTACTGGGCGGCCGGCGGCGGGCTCCAGATCGGCCGTGCCAAGTCCGGTACCGGTTGGGCCGATCACCTCAGCGGCGAGGTCGACGACATCCGGATCTACACCGGGGCCGCCGATGCGGTCGCGGTCGGCTGGATGGCCGAACGACTGGCACAGCCGGACCTGTGACAGAGGCTTCCGGCCGGGCGCACGCGTCCGGCCGGAACCACGGCTGTCGGTTCCGAAACACCCCACGTCTCCTCGACGTAGCCCCCATCTTCGCTCCTCACCCTGCGGAGTTCCTGTATGCCTGCTGCCAGATCCCTTCTCATCGGCCGCCGTCTGCGCGGCCGGGCCGCGGTCGTGGCCGCCGTGACCTCTCTCGCTCTGACGATCGGTACGATCCAGGCCGTGGCGTTCCCCGAGCGGGAGGACACCTCTGGTCCCGCCGTTCAGGCACTCGGCGACCCGGTCGAGGGCAAG
>NZ_JAEMUX010000264.1 GCF_016598475.1 Streptomyces adelaidensis | reverse complement strand
CACGCCCCCAACGCAATGGGCAACTTCTGCTTCGCGGTGACGCTCGGCTACCGGCGGCTGGAGCTCCTTCCCCGTGCGGAGGGTAAGGGGCGTCACAATGGGTAGTAGGTTTGTGACATGGTGCGTGGTGATCGTGTCGATAGCGTCGAGTACGCCCGGCGGGTCAACGCCGCCGCGGATCTGGCCGGGGCGGGTGTACCCGTGGCCGCAGCCGCCCGCACGTTGGCGAGTAGGTACGGGGTGTCGGTGCGTCAGGCACACCGGTATCTGGAGCAGGCCGTGGCCTCTGGACATCTCGAAGTCCCCGAGTCAAGCGTGGTGTTCACCGTCAAGCTGCCGGAATCTCTGGCAGGACAGATCCGTGCCCGGGCTCACGAGAGCGACCGGGCGATCTCCGCGGTGGTGGCCCAGGCCCTGGCCCAGTTCCTTCAGCGGGATGCCACGGAGGGCCGGCCGGGCAGGTGAGCGACCGGCCGGTTCAGGTGGAGGCGGTCTTCGACCGCCATGCGGCGGCGGACCTGGCCGCGGCCTACGCCGCGTTGGTTCCGCAGCGGCGAGCCCGGATACCGGACTGCCTGGAGCAGACAGGAGTGAGCGATGACCAGCGTGGCGATCTACGCCCGGGTGTCCTCGGCCCGGCAGAAGAAGGACCAGACGATCGGTTCGCAGACCGCGGCCCTGCGCGCGCACGCCGCCGAGAAGCGTCTTGAGCTGCCCGAGGAGTGGGTGTTCGAGGACGAGGGCCACTCCGGGGCGACCCTGGTCAGGCCCGCTTTGGAGCGACTGCGCGACCTGGTCGCCCAGGTCGGTGTGGAGGTCGTGCTGTGCTACGCGCCTGACCGCCTCGCCCGTAAG
>NZ_JAEMUX010000263.1 GCF_016598475.1 Streptomyces adelaidensis | reverse complement strand
CATGCGCGACGGGCAGCCGATCTGCCCGCGCTGCGAGCTGCGCCGCCTCACCGCCGCCGCTGCTGACCCCAGCTGGCCACGAAGGGCCTGGGACCTCGGCCTACTCCACAAGGGCGGCGACCCGCACCACTGCCCGGCCTGCGTCGCGCAGCCGGAGCCGCCGAAGGACTTCATCTGTCCCGGCGCAGAAGCCAACGCTGTGGTGCTGGCCAACCCGCAGCCCGCCGCCGGGGTGCGGCAGGACGGGGCGCAGCCGCAGCCGCCCGTCGTCGCCTACCGGTCCGACGGTGGACGCCTGCTGAACTGCCTCCGCCACGTACCGCCGCCCGCCGCACGGCACGCCGACTTCCACCCGGTCACCGCCGACGACCTGCCCGACGGCGGGATCTGCACGTACCCCAAGTGCGGCACGGATGTCCTGATCGTGCAGCAGGGAGGCGAGAAGTGAGCGGCGGCGGAGGCTTCACCGGAATCAGCCTGGCGGGGACCTGGGAGTGCGGCGCCTGCGGTGCCACTGGCGACGGCTGGTACGACGAGGACGACGGCCTGGTCCTGCACGACGAGAACGGGCAGCCCTTCGAGTCCGGCGACCACGTCTGCGAGGCCCCGCAGTGATCGCGGAGGCCGCAGATGCGGCGCTGCTGCTGTGGCAAGCCCTGTGGGTGTGGATCGTCGCGGGCGCGGTGGCGGTGACGGCCGGGGTGCTTGTGGCGGTGGCGGTCGTGTGGGGCATCTGCCGGATGCTGCGCCGCGCTTGGGGCGCAGCAGGCCCGAGACGGCCCTCCATGGCCCCTCTCGCGGCCGAACAGCCCACAGCGGACCCGGAGCCGCTGGAAACGGCACAGCGGCCCTCAGCGCCCCAACCCCGCCCCTCATGGGCCCGAACCGACAAGGAA
>NZ_JAEMUX010000262.1 GCF_016598475.1 Streptomyces adelaidensis | reverse complement strand
AGTCATCGCGCGCCTTGCTCGCGTACCGGCTGGCCGACCGGTCGTTGTCGACGTAGGGCGCGCCCTCGATGACGATGCCGTGCCGTGCTGTCGTCCTCGCGTTGTCGTCGTGTTGCTCCGTGACGGAGCGCTGCCGCCCGGAGGTGTCCACAGACACGCGCAGGTACTCACGGCCCGTGAGCGCGTCCAGGGCGACGGATGCGGTGGTCAGGGTGGCGTTTCCGCTGTTGAAAGGCATGCCGACAACATGTGGTGCCCTACCCACCCTTTGCAAGGCGCACGGGGGCACGGCCCCTGGGGGATGGGACGGGTAGGGGCGGCGGGGGCGGGAAACACCCCACACCTTCACCGCCGCGGCGGCTCCCCGAACAACTCCACCGCCGTACGCACCTGCGCCAGCCCCCGAGCCAACGCACTCACAGACCCGATCGACCCCGCGATCAGAAGCAGCGAACGCCGCAGGCGAGGCACCTCAGGCATCCCACTGACAACCATGGCCGCGAGCGCCGCCAACTCATCCTCCGCGATCCCCCGGTCAGGGAACTCCGCCGGATGCGCGGCGAGTTCCCGCCGCAGCCGGGACACGGCTGAGCGCAACTCCGCCACTCTCAGGTCCTCGTCTCTGCCGGTCACTGGCCTCTGCCCCAAGCTCCGCAGCACAGCTCTCCCCCTCCTCGCCCACACCCTTGTGCGCGAGTCATGGCCGTACGCCGTCGCACGGCCCACCACCCCGCGGCATCGGTCGCGCGCCGGGAGCGGCGCGGGCCAGTAAACGCCAATCGGTGTGGCGGGCGCCACTGCGAGGACCGAAATTCAGTCCACGGGAATCACACGGCCCGTCCGCGTTCACGGGCGCGCCCGCGCCGGGTCGGGTATGCAGGGGACATGACGCACCACAAAGGCCAGGACACCGGCCGGAACACCGGTCGGGACACCGGTCGGGACACCGGTCGGGAC
>NZ_JAEMUX010000261.1 GCF_016598475.1 Streptomyces adelaidensis | reverse complement strand
GAGTCTTTCCAAATGCCTGCGGGCGCAAGGAGAGGGTGTCCACGATCGTTTGTGACGACGAACCTGGACACCCTCGTGACCGCACTCTACGTAAAGATTGACGACGACCTGGCCGGGATCGCCAAGCTGCCGGGTCGGCCACCGAAGCTCAGTCACTCCGAGTTGCTCTGCCTGGCGGTCATGCAGGCCATGCTCGGCTTTCATTCCGAGGCCCGCTGGCTGCGCTACGTACGCGCCCACCACCGTGACATGTTCCCGTTCATCCCGCAGGACCCCGGCTACAACAAGCGGCTACGAGCCTCGTTGACGCAGATCAAGCGGCTGATACGTGTCCTCGCCAAGGACACTGACTTCTGGCACGACACCGTGTGGATCGCCGACTCGACGCCGGTGCCGTGCGGCATGTCGCGGCCAACGGTGAAGCGGTCCGAACTCGCCGGCTGGGCGAACTACGGCTACTGCGCGTCGCATTCACGGTTCTTCTGGGGACTGCGGCTGTATCTGGTGTGCACCCCGTCGGGGATGCCCATGCTGTGGGCGCTGGCTGACCCCAAACTCGGCGAGCGCGAAGTGCTGGCCGCGATGCTGGAGGTCGACGCCGAACTGATCACCGACCGGCCCGGCCTGCTGCTGATCACCGACAAGGGGTTCGCGTCCAAGCCGTTTGAGCGATCACTGTCCGAACAGGGCATCACGCTGCTGCGGCCCTCCCGGAAACGGGAAGTGCTGCGGCCGGGCGAGCCGATGCTGAAGAAGGTCCGCCAGCTCATCGAGTCGGTCAACGACACCCTCAAGGGCCAGCTTGACCTGGAACAACACGGCGGACGCACCATCGAGGGCGTCTCCGTGCGCATCGCTCAACGCGTACTGGCGATGGCCACCGCGATCTGGCACAACTTCCAGACCAGCCAGGCGGTCAGCCGCTCGCTGACCGCCTATGACCACTGACCGTGTTCGGAAAGACTCGT
>NZ_JAEMUX010000260.1 GCF_016598475.1 Streptomyces adelaidensis | reverse complement strand
CAGTTCTGAGACAACGAACAGTTGTCGGCTTTGAGCTGAGCATTTAACTGAAAAGTGTGCTTGTTCGCTCGAAACCAATAGGGTTTCGGTGGTCATAGCGTGAGGGAAACGCCCGGTTACATTCCGAACCCGGAAGCTAAGCCTTATAGCGCCGATGGTACTGCAGGGGGGACCCTGTGGGAGAGTAGGACGCCGCCGAACAATTTGTAGGACCCCTGGTCACCAGCGTTCAGCTGGGACCAGGGGTCCTTTTTTGTTTTTCCGGAGCGCGCCGGCTAGCCGGCTGCGCGAGAATGACTTGCGGTACCGAAGACAGGAGTCACCATGTCCACCAACTCTCCCGACGATCGACCGGAGCGCGACCAGCGGCGACGGGACAGTGGTGACCGTGGCGGCTACCGCAGTGGACCGCGTCGCGACAACGACCGACGCGACAACGAGCGTGGTGGGAACGACCGTGGTGGGCGTCCGCCCTTCCGGCGCGACGACCGTCCCGGGGCTCCGCGTCGCGACGACCGGCCCAGCCCCGACCGGCGTGGTGATGACCGCCGTAGCGACGACCGCCGAGGTGATGATCGCGGGGGTTTCCGTCGCAACGATGACCGTGGTGGCTTCCGGCGTGATGACAACCGCGGTGGCGGTGGTGGTGGCGATCGCGGTGGATTCCGTGGACGTGACGACCGTCGTGAGGGTGACCGTGGGCCTCGTCCCGCCTTCCGGCGCGACGACCGCCCCGGGGCGCCGCGTCGCGACGACCGTGGCGACCGTCCCTCGTTCCGTAGGGATGACGACCGTGGTGGCTCCCGCAGGGACGACAACCGTGGTGACCGTCCCGCGTTCCGGCGTGATGACGACCGTGGTGGGTTCCGCAGGGACGACAACCGTGGTGCTGGCGATCGCGGTGGGTTCCGTGGGCGTGACGATCGCGGTCGTCACGACCGGCGCGGGGACGACCGTGGTGGGCGGCC
>NZ_JAEMUX010000026.1 GCF_016598475.1 Streptomyces adelaidensis | reverse complement strand
GTCGGGTCGACGTACTCGATCTCGAAGCCCTCGGCCGACTCCGGGCCATCCATGTGTGCAGTCATCCAGACCCCGTACGTACGCCGCTGACTACCTGTACCGACCGTAGAAACGGCGCGACTGCCCTGCCCACAGAAGACTGGAACACCTCAGAACTTGCCGACAGATGACCGGGACGGTGGTCCTCTTGCCCACAGAAGAGCGGGACTGCCCACACATCGCTGGGACCGGACACTCGCCAACACGACAGTTAACGTGACGAGTCACATCAGGCTCACCGCAGTGGCCTAGCGCACTTTTGCAAGCGGGTGCTTGCAAAAGTTAGCAAGGGTGGGGCATGGTGGGGGCATGGCATCGCTCAACGTCGGCAATCTCGGTGAGTACCTGCGTGAACAGCGGCGGAACGCGCAGCTGTCGCTCAGGCAGCTCGCCGACGCCGCCGGGGTGTCCAATCCGTATCTGAGTCAGATCGAGCGCGGGCTGCGCAAGCCGAGCGCGGAGGTGTTGCAGCAGGTCGCCAAGGCGCTGCGGATCTCCGCCGAGACGCTGTACGTGCGGGCCGGCATTCTCGACGCCGAACGGGATCGCGACGAGGTGGAGACGCGCGCCGTCATCCTCGCCGATCCCACGCTGAACGAGCGGCAGAAGCAGGTGCTGCTGCAGATCTACGAGTCCTTCCGCAAGGAGAACGGGTTCGAGATCGGCGTCGGCGTCGGCGCGGCGGTGGATGTGGTGATGGATGTGGATGTGGATACCGAGGAACCCGTGGGCCCGGGCCCCCGCACGGCCGACGGCAGTGATGCCGGTCCGCAGCAGACGGCGAGTTGAGGGATGAGTTGATGACCTCGACGAGCTCTACGACCTCGATGACTTCGGACAGACCGATGCGATCGGACAGACCGGCGGCCTGACCAAGTCAACTGCCGCGCAACGGACCGACCCCAAAACCCTCAGCCAATGCAACCCGGGAGGACCATCACCATGGCCATCACCGACGACATCCGCAAGGCCGTCTCCGACCCGACGCCGTTCTACTTCGCCGCCGGCACCGCCGACCTCGCGCTCCAGCAGGCGAAGAAGGTGCCCGGCATCGTCGAGCAGCTGCGTGCCGAGGCGCCGGCCAAGATCGAAGCCGTACGCCAGACCGACCCGAAGGCTGTCCAGGAGAAGGCGACCGCTCGGGTCAAGGAGACCCAGGAGACCGTTCAGACCAAGGTCACCGAGTTCCTCGGCACCCTCGACACCGACCTGAAGAAGTTCGGTGAGACGGCTCAGGACCTCGCGCTGCGTGGTGTCGGCGTCGCCGCCGAGTACGCCGTGAAGGCCCGGGAGACGTACGAGAAGGTCGCCGAGCACGGTGAGCAGGCCGTGAAGACCTGGCGTGGCGAGGCCGCGGAGGAGATCGAGGAGCTCGCGATCGCCGTCGAGCCGAAGTCCGAGCCCGTCGAGGTCAAGGACGAGCCGGCGGCCGCGAAGCCGGCCGAGGCCAAGGACGCGCCCGCCCCGGCCAAGAAGACCGCGGCCAAGAAGGCTCCGGCCCGGAAGCCGGCGGCCGCGAAGAAGACCACTCCGGCCGCCGAGTAAACAGACAGCCTTGCTACGTGGACGGGCCGGGCACCTTCGGGGTGGCCGGCCCGTTCTACGGGTACGGTGGCCGCGTAGGACTCGGTCGGTGGAGCGGACAGAACGGGTGGTGTGGGCGGCATGCTGTTGACGGGCTTTGCGGGGTTCTTGGGACTGCTGAAGATCGTCCTGATGGCTCTTGCCGCGTTCGGGCTGTTCGACGCCGCGTTCCGGCGTGAGGACGCGTTCCGCGCGGCGGACAAGCAGAGCAAGGTGTTCTGGCTGATCATCCTCGGTATCGCCCTCGTCGTGAGCTACCTGTTCTCGATCCTGTCGTTCCTCCCGATCATCGGCGTCATCGCGAGCATCGTGTACATCGTGGATGTCCGGCCCGCGGTCAAGCAGATCTCCGGTGGGGGCGGTGGCGGCGGACGCAGTGGGTCCAGCAGCGACGGTCCGTACGGGCCGTACAACGGCGGTCGGTGAACCGCCGTATAACGGCGTGGTGGACCGGAGGACCGGGGAAACCGAAGGGGCGTCGGCCTCGCCCCCTGGTGTGCCTCGGCCTTCGTCAGTTGTCGCGGTCCAGTAGGAGTACCGCCACGTCGTCGGTCAGTTCGCCGCCGTTGAGGTCGCGGACCTCGTTCACGGCGGCGCGCAGCAGGTCCTCGCCGCGCAGGCCTTCGGCCAGCTGGCGGCGGACCATCTCCACCATGCCGTCCTGGCCCAGCCGCTCCTTGCCCTCGCCGATCCGGCCCTCTATCAGGCCGTCGGTGTAGAGCATCAGACTCCAGGCGGCGCCCAGTTCGATCTGGGTGCGCGGCCAGCGGGCGTTCGGGAGCAGGCCGAGGGCGGGGCCGCCGTTGTCGTACGGCAGCAGCTCGGCCGGCGCGGTGGTACGGCCGTGGCCGTGGCGGACGATCAGCGGGGACGGGTGGCCGGCGAGGCAGAGGCCCGCGCGGCGGCCGTCGGGGGCGATGTCGACGGTGCAGAGCGTCGCGAAGATCTCGTCGTTCTCGCGCTCGTGCTCCAGGACGCGTTGCAGTGTCGAGAGCAGTTCGTCGCCGCACAGCCCCGCGAACGTCAGCGCCCGCCAGGCGATCCGCAGCTCCACGCCGAGCGCCGCCTCGTCGGGGCCGTGCCCGCAGACGTCGCCGATCATGACGTGCACGGTGCCGTCGGGGGTGCGGACGGTGTCGTAGAAGTCGCCGCCGAGCAGGGCACGGGAACGGCCCGGGCGGTAGCGGGCGGCGAACCGCAGGGACGAGCCCTCCAGCAGGGGGGTGGGCAGCAGGCCGCGTTCCAGGCGGGCGTTCTCCTGGGCGCGCAGCTTGGATTCGGTGAGCCGGCGCTCGGCCGTGTCCGACCGCTTCCGCTCCACCGCGTAGCGGATCGCTCGGCTCAGGAGGCGGCCGTCCAGTTCGTCCCGGAACAGGTAGTCCTGTGCGCCGACCCGGACCGCCTCCGTGCCGCGTTCTGCGTCGCCGGAGTCGGTGAGGGCGAGTACGGCGTGGCGGGGGGCCAACTGTAGGACGTGTTTGAGGACGGAGAGTTCATCGGGGGGGACGGGGCCGGGGCCTGTGCTGGTGGTGCCGGTGTCCGGGTTGGGGCTTGTGCTGGGGGCTGCGCCTGTGGTTGTTCCGGAGCCGGGGGCCGTGCCGGGGCCCGAGTCCGTGGGGCGGGTCGGGGCCGGCAGGGCCAGGTCCAGGAGGATGCAGTTGACGTCGTCGGTCAGCAGCCGCTGGGCCTCGGTGAGGTTGCGGGCGGTGCGGACGCGGATCGGCTTGCCCGTGGAGTCGAGCAGCCCGGGCACGTTGAGGGAGCCCGCCGGGTCGTCCTCGATCAGGAGGACCGTGAGGTTGGTGGAGCCGGTACCGGTACCGGTGGCGCCGGGCGGGTCTGTGGAGTTGTCTGCAGGGGCCAGGGCCGAGGCGTTCATGGCCGCCCCCTCTCCGGATGGGCCGCTGGGCGCGGACACGGCGTGCGCCTGACCACTCTCCGCGGCCGGGGTCGCTCTCTGCCGCGGTACGGGTACGGGCATCGACTTGGTTCCTTCCCTCCCCCCGAGGGCACGGTGGGGCGAGGGACCTCGACCCACCGACGGGGACCATAGCGTCAGGCGCCGCCGCAACGGAATGGTTGGCGGGGTGCCGGGCGGCAATCGGCCACCGTCATATGCCGCATCCTGGAACGCACTTGGACATGGCGGTGCTTTCACCTGGGATGACGAATGTCACGCGGGTGGGGTTGAGCCGAGGCGGGGAAGGTGGTGAGAGTCACGTGGGGTGGGTCACGGGGGTGGGCGGGGTGGCAGGAGGATTCGCTGGGGCTGGGGCTGGGGCTGGGGCTGGGGCTGGGGCTGGGGCTGGCGGCAGGAGCGGCTGGGGGCTGGTTGCCGTGGTCGGTCGGCTGACCCGGGAGGTGCTCGCCCCCGCCGCCCCCACCCGTCCCATCCCCAGGGGCTGCGCCCCTTCGACCCCGCTGCGTTCCCGCCGGGTGCTGCGTCCTCTGGCCTTCGCGGGAGGGCCCTTCATGGGGCTCCGCCCCGGGCCCGGCCAGGGGCTTGGCGTCCCTTGGCTCTCGTGGGAGGTCCCCTCATGGGGCTCCGCCCCGGACCTCGCCAGGGGTGCTGCGTCCTCTGGCCTTCGCGGGAGGGCCCCTCACGGGGCTCCGCCCCGGACCCCGCCAGGGGCGCTGCGCCCCCTGGACCCCCGCCAGGGTGCTGCGTCCCCCTGGCCCCGCCAGATTTCCTCGCCCCCGCTGCCTACCTCACAGCGCCCGACCCACCTCACGCATCCGGCCGTACAACCGCCAGGATCTGCATAGTCCCCGCCCCCGCGATCGTGACCGTCCGCCCGGGCCGGGGCGCGTGGATGATCGAGCCTGCGCCTATGTACATCGCGACATGGCTGGCGTCGGAGTTGTAGATGATGAGGTCGCCGGGGCGCATGTCCTGGACGTCGATGCGCTTGAGCTGCTTCCACTGTTCCTGGGAGGTGCGGGGGATGGTCAGGCCGGCGGCGGCCCAGGCCTGGCTGGTGAGGCCGGAGCAGTCGTAGGTCTTGGGGCCCTCGGCGCCCCATTCGTACGGCTTTCCTATCTGGTCCGTCGCGAACTTCACGGCCTTCTTGCCCTGCTCGGACGCCTTGCCGTTGATCTCGTCGAGTATGCCGGAGTCGAGCCAGGCGGCCTGTGACTCCTGTGCGGCGTCCTCTTCCAACTGGGCGAGCCGCTCCCGCTCGTCGTCCTCCAGCTGGGCCTCGACCTCCTCGGCGGCGGAGATCTGCTTCTTGATCTTCTTCTTGGCCTTCTCCTTGGCCTTGCGGTTGGCCTCCAGCTTTTCCCAGCGGTCGGAGGCGTCGCTGGAGTACTGCTCCAAGTCGTCCTGGGTCTGGTTCATTTCTGCGAGCAGACCCTTGGTGGCGAGCTGCCCCTGACGCAGGCGGTCCGTGCCCTCCAGGAACTCCTGGGGGTTCTCGCTCAGCCACAGCTGCACCTCGGGCGGGAGGCCGCCGCCGCGGTACTGGGCGCGGGCCGCCGCACCGATGAGGTCCTGCAACTCGTCCAGCTTCTCCTGGCCCTTGACGATCTCGTGCGCCAGATCCACGATCTCGGCGGACTGTTTGTCGGCCTTCTCCTCGGCCGCGTTGTACTCGTCCGTGGCGACCGCCGCGTCGTGGTAGAGGCCCTCCAACTGCTGGCGTACGGCCTCCAACTCCTCGTTCGACACGGGAGTGTTCGAAGGGGAGGGCGTCGGGCTCGGGCTCGGGGTCGGCTCGGTCGGTTTCGTCTGGCTCGCGTACGCGGTGGCCGGTCCTCCGAGTACGGCCATCGCGCAGACCACGGCCATGGCCGCCATGGTCAGGTTCCGCTTGCCGGCTCCCATACCTCTTGCCCCCAACCCAACAGACCAGAACTGATTAACCGTCAGTAACATCTCGGCGCCCGGGTGATCGTGTCATGGCGCCGCGCGATGCGACAGAGGCGGGCAAGAACTCCCTTCCTCTCCCTTCCCCCTGCTCCCACCTGCATGACACGGTCCTCGTCTGTGTGACGAACGGCCCCGGGGGATCGTTCCCCTGCGTCACGGGAAAATCACTTTGCGTCACCAGCCCCGTACCCGGGCCGGTTTCGCACCGGGACTCACCCCCGTGGCGCCAATGCCTGCCACGCCACCGTCACTTCGCCCTGCCGCCACCGCGGCACCCCGTCCCGTACGGGCCAGTCGGCGCTCAGCGCGCGGACCGTGCGGATCCAGCGCTGCCGCGCGCCGTACGAGGCGTACGGGGACGCGGCGGCCCAGGCGCGGTCGAAGTCGCGGAGGAAGGCGTGCACCGGTTCGCCGGGGACGTTGCGGTGGATGAGGGCCTTCGGGAGGCGTTCGGCGAGGTCGGAGGGGCGGTCCAGGGAGCCGAGGCGGGTGGCGAAGGTGATCGTGCGGGGGCCCTCCGGGCCGAGGGCCACCCAGACATGGCGCCGGCCGATCTCGTCGCAGGTGCCCTCCACGAGCAGACCCCCGGTGGTGTGGAGCAGACCCCCGGTGGTGTGGGGCGCGGCCGGTTCGAGTCGGGAGCACAGCCGCTCCCAGACCGCGGCGACCTCCTCCTCGTCGTACTGGCGCAGTACGTTCGCCGCCCGGATGAGGGTCGGGCGGCCCGGTACGGCCACCTCGAAGCCGCCGTGCCGGAAGGTCAGCCCCTCGCGCTCGTACGGCTTCGCGGCGGCGACCCTGGCCGGGTCGATCTCCACGCCGACCACCTGGGTGCGGGGCGCGGCGGTGCGGAGGCGTCGCAGCAGTTCGACCGCCGTCCAGGGGGCGGCCCCGTAACCGAGGTCCACGGCGAGGGGAGTGGTCGCACGGCGGAGTTGGGCGCCGTGGGTGGCGGCGATCCAGCGGTCCATGCGGCGGAGGCGGTTGGGGTTGGTGGTGCCGCGCGTCACGGTGCCGATGGGATGGGGGGCCATGAGGTCGAGGGTATGCGGGCGGAGGGTTGTGCCCAGCCCGGCCCAGCCAGCCCTGCCCAGCCTGCCTCCGCTTCTCCCTCCCCGGCCCTCTCCCGGGCCCCCAACCCCCACATGTCTCGAACGGTTGACCGATTCTCGGTAATAATTCTGCAAAGAGGAAATGGAATGACTTCCTCCGGCGTTTGCCCTCTTCAGAGGGTCCCGTATGCCCTCCGAACGGCATGTCCGGAGCAAGGAGGAACGCCAGGTGAGCCACTACATCGGCAGGCTCGGGCGCCGCTCCCCGGCCGCCGCGGCGCGGCTGAGGTTGTACCGGAAGCCGCGGCGCGTCGCGATGCTGTCCGTACACACCTCACCGCTGCACCAGCCCGGCACGGGCGACGCGGGCGGGATGAACGTATACATCGTGGAGCTGGCGCAGCGCCTGGCCGCACAGGGCATCGAGGTGGAGATCTTCACCCGGGCGACGACCGGCGCACTGCCCCCGACGGTCGAACTGGCTCCCGGTGTCCTCGTCCGGCACGTCGACGCGGGCCCGTACGAGGGCCTGGCGAAGGAGGAGCTCCCGGCGCAGCTGTGCGCCTTCACGCACGGCGTGATGCAGGCGTGGGCGGGCCATCGCCCCGGCCACTACGACCTCGTCCACTCGCACTACTGGCTCTCCGGCCACGTCGGCTGGCTGGCCGCCGAACGCTGGGGCGTCCCCCTGGTGCACGCCATGCACACCATGGCGAAGGTCAAGAACGCCGCCCTCGCCGCCGACGACACCCCCGAGCCGGCCGCCCGCGTCATCGGCGAGACCCAGATCGTCCGCGCCGCCGACCGCCTCATAGCCAACACGGCCGAGGAGGCCGACGAACTCGTACGCCACTACGAGGCCGACCGGAGCAAGGTCGCTGTCGTCCACCCCGGCGTGAACCTCGACCGCTTCCGCCCCGCCGACGGCCGTGCGGCGGCCAGGGCGCGTCTCGGTCTGCCCCAGGACGCCCTGATCCCCCTCTTCGCCGGCCGCATCCAGCCCCTCAAGGCCCCCGACGTACTGCTCCGGGCCGTCGCCGTCCTCCTCGACGAACGCCCCGAGCTTCGGTCGCGGATCGTCGTCCCGGTCGTCGGCGGGCCGAGCGGCAGCGGCCTCGCCAAGCCGGAGGGTTTGCAGAAGCTGGCCGCGCGGCTGGGCATCGCCGACGTCGTACGCTTCCGCCCGCCCGTAGGGCAGGAGCAGCTCGCGGACTGGTTCCGGGCGGCGTCCGTGCTGGTCATGCCGTCGTACAGCGAGTCGTTCGGGCTCGTCGCCATCGAGGCGCAGGCGGCCGGTACGCCGGTGCTGGCGGCCTCCGTCGGCGGCCTCCCGGTCGCCGTGCGGGACGGGCACACGGGCTTCCTGGTCGAGGGCCACGATCCCGTCGCGTACGCGCGCGTGCTGCGCGATTTCGCCGACGCCCCCGAGCTCACCGGCCGTATGGGCGCGGCCGCCGCCCGCCACGCCGAGTCCTTCGGCTGGGACACGGCCGCCGCCGCCACCGCGGACGTGTACACGGCGGCCACGCACGACTACCGCCGCCACCTGACCCGCGCGCACCGGGTCTGACGCGCGACCACCGCCACCTGCCCCTCCGCGACTGCTGCACGGCCGACGCCCGGCCACCGCCGGGTACCCTCGCCCCATGGCTGACGCGGCATCGATCATCGAGCAGGTCCTCAACGAGGCCGAGCTGGAGTGGGAGAGCCCGGGACCCGGCAACTACGTCGTGAAACTCCCCGGCACCCGCAAGCTCTCGACGACCGTCTCCCTCCTCGTCGGCAAGCACTCCCTCTCCCTCAACGCCTTCGTGATCCGCCACCCCGACGAGAACGAGGCGGGCGTCCACCGCTGGCTCCTGGAGCGCAACCTCAAGCTGTACGCCGTGAGTTACGCCGTCGACCGGCTCGGCGACGTCTACGTCACGGCCCGCCTGCCGCTGTCCGCCGTCACCGCCGACGGGATCGACGGCATCCTCGGCCAGGTCCTCGAAGCGGCGGACGGCGCCTTCAACACCCTTCTCGAACTGGGCTTCGCCTCCGCGATCCGCAAGGAGTACGCCTGGCGCGTGTCCCGCGGTGAATCGACCCGCAACCTGGACGCGTTCAGCCACCTGACACGCGAACGGACCGATCCTCCAGGGGGCGCGGACCACCCTGATAGCGCCCCGGAGTAGTCCCCACCCACCGCCGGAAATGCCGCGTCAGATGCGCCTGGTCGTAGAACCCGGCCGCCACCGCCACTTCCCCCGGCCGCAGCCCCTCCAGCAACAACCGCCTGGCCAGCCCCACCCGCCGTGACATCAAATACTGGTGCGGCGCGATCCCGAAAGCCGCCCCGAACGCCCGTACGAGGTGCGCGGGATGCGCGTGCACGACCCCTGCAGCCTCCTCCAGGGTCAGCCCGTCCGCCACCCGCTCGTCGATCAGCTCCCGCAGCCGATGGGCGAGCGTACGACCGTCGGGCCGCGGCCCCCGCGCCGCCCGTGGCCGCAGATGCCCCCGCAACCGCTCCCCGACGAGCGCGAGCCGGCTCTCGGCCTCCAATTCGTCCCCCTGCCGCGCGAGCGCCGCGTGCAACTGCCCCACCCGCAGCCGCAGTACGGGATCCCGCAGGTCCGGCGTGTCCACCGCCGCTCCGATGAGACTCTCGTCCAGCGCGCTCGCAGCCGGGTCCAGGTACAACACCCGCTTACGGAAGCCCTCCGCCGTCACCGGCGATCCGTTGTGCGGTACGTGCGGCGGCAGCAACGAGACCGTGTCGTGCGGCGTCCCGTGCTCATGGCGGTCCAACTCGTACCGCACGGCCCCGTCGTCGACGATCAACAGCGTCCAGACGTCATGCACATGCATCGGGTACGCGTACTCCGTGTAGTGCGCGTGGAACACCTCGACGATGCCGGGTACGTGGGGGCGCCAAGCCGAGACCTCGCGCTGAGGGGACTGTGGAGGGAGCCGTTGAGGGGGCTCCTGAGGGCACTTCGGCCGCAGAGGGCGCATGCAAAGAACGTACAAGACGGGGTCGTACGCCGGTCGGCATTCTCATCCCATGAACAGCGAGACCCCGGTGGGGCAGGCCCCCGTCCGCTTCGACACCAAGATCGCCGTCCTCCTCCGCGACGACCTCGAAACCTGGCAACGCCTCAACGTCACCTCCTTCCTCGTCAGCGGCCTGGGCTCCGCCGAGCCCGAGGTGATCGGCGAGCCGTACGAGGACGCCGACGGCACGGCGTATCTGCCGATGTTCCGCCAGCCGGTCCTCGTCTTCGAGGGCTCGAAGGAACTACTGAAGTCCGCCCACGCCCGCGCCCTCTCCCGGGCCCTTCCACGAGCGGTCTTCACGTCCGATCTCTTCGCCACGGGAAACGACCGCGACAACCGGGCCGCCGTACGGGCGGTTCGTACGACGGAGCTGGACCTGGTGGGTCTGGCGGTCCACGGGCCGCGCAACGCCGTGGACAAGGTGATGAAGGGGGCGCGGATGCACCCCTGAGCGCCCTCAGACCGACCCTGACCTCATCCGGGCGTCGGCCTCCGCCACGGTCTCCGTCACGGCCTCGTCCGCCGGACTCGGACCCGGAGAGATGTCCTCGCCGTTCTCCTTCTCCTTCTCCTTCTCCTCCTCTTCGGGCAACCGCCGCATCAAAGCCCAGTACCCCACCCCCGCCAGGGTCCCCACCACCGCGCACAACCCCCACAGCCACTCCGCGCCCCACCGGTCGATGACGACGCCGGACATCAGCGGCGCGACCAGCGCGGCGACGGACCACGACATGGTGTACATGCCCTGGTAGCGCCCGCGCCCCTGCACCGGGGAGAGGCGGACGACGAGGCCGGTCTGGGTGGGCGCGTTGATGATCTCGGCGAGGGTCCAGACGCACACGGTGAGGGCGAAGACCCCGATCGACCCGGCGAAGGCGGTGAGGCCGAAGCCGTACCCGGCGAGCACGGAGGAGATGACGAGGAGCCGCCCGGGATCGCGGTGCTCGATGAAACGGGTGACGGGGATCTGGAGAGCGACGATCAGCACACCGTTGACGGCGATGGCCAGGCCGTACTCCGCAGGTGCGAAACCGGCCTCGCCCATCGCGACCGGCAGCCCGACCGACCCCTGCTGGAAGATCAGCGCCACGAGGAAGGACAGCCCGACGACGCCCATGAACCGCCCGTCGCGCACGACGGTCCCCAGCCCGACCTCGTCCTCGGCGGCCTGCTCCACCGCCGTACGCTCCGGCCGGGACTCCGGCAGCTTCAGGAAGACGACGATCGCGCAGGCCATCGTCATCCCCGCCTCGATGAGGAACCCGGCGCGATAACTGACCTCGGCGATGAACCCGGCGGCCATGGAGGAGACGGCGAAACCGAGGTTGATGGCCCAGTAGTTCAAGGAGAAGGCGCGGACGCGGTCCTCCGGCCGCACGATGTCCGCCATCATCGCCTGCACCGCCGGCCGGGAGGCGTTGCTGGTCGCGCCGACGAGGAACGCCACGGCCGCGATGGCGACCGGGTCCTGTACGAAGCCGAGCAGCGCGACCGACACGGCCGTCGAGGCCTGCGCCACGAGCAGCGTGGGCCGCCGCCCGAGCCGGTCGGCCATGACCCCCGCGCCGAGCGACGAAATGACACCGCCGAGCCCGTGCAGCGAGGCCACGAGCCCGGCGTACGAGGCGGAGTAGCCGCGGTCCAGCGTCAGATACAGCGCCATGTACGTGGCCACGAACGCGCCTAGCCGGTTGACGAGCGTGCTGGTCCACAGCCACCAGAACTCCCGTGGCAGCCCGGACACGGACTCCCGGACGGCACGTCTGGCAGCGGCGAGTGGCATGGAGCTCCCCCGGGAAGTAAGCGGCCAAGACGGCGAACACACCTTACGTACGCCCGCGGGACCGGAGCCACCCAATTAACAGTCCCAGTCAACGGTCAGTGGCCGAACGGAGAGTGGCCGCACCCGGCCTGTCCGCCTGTCCGCCTGTCCGCCTGTCGGCCGGGCGGACGACGCTTCCCGGCCGTCGATTACGCTCGGAGCCATGGCCGACGCACCGTACAAGCTGATCCTCCTCCGCCACGGCGAGAGCGAGTGGAACGAGAAGAACCTGTTCACCGGCTGGGTGGACGTCAACCTCACGCCGAAGGGAGAGAAGGAGGCGACGCGCGGCGGTGAGTTGCTGAAGGACGCCGGCCTGCTCCCGGACGTGCTCCACACCTCCCTCCAGAGGCGCGCCATCCGCACCGCCCAGCTCGCCCTGGAGTCCGCCGACCGCCACTGGATCCCGGTCCACCGCAGCTGGCGCCTGAACGAGCGCCACTACGGCGCCCTCCAGGGCAAGGACAAGGCGCAGACCCTGGCCGAGTTCGGCGAGGAGCAGTTCATGCTCTGGCGCCGCTCGTACGACACCCCGCCGCCCGCGCTCGCGGACGACTCCGAGTTCTCCCAGGCGGCTGACGCGCGCTACGCGACCATCCCGCCGGAGCTCCGCCCCCGCACGGAGTGCCTCAAGGACGTCGTCACCCGCATGCTCCCCTACTGGTACGACGGCATCGTCCCCGACCTCCTCGCCGGCCGCACGGTCCTGGTCGCGGCCCACGGCAACTCCCTCCGCGCCCTCGTCAAGCACCTCGACGGAGTCTCCGACGCCGACATCGCCGGCCTCAACATCCCCACCGGCATCCCCCTCGCCTACGAACTCGACGCCACCTTCAAGCCCCTCAACCCCGGCGGCACCTACCTCGACCCGGACGCCGCAGCGGCCGCGATCGAGGCGGTCAGGAACCAGGGCAAGAAGAAGTAAGCAGAGCAGCGCTGGAAAAGCCCCCTACCCGCGGAATCTCCGCTAGTAGGGGGCTTTCGGCGTGCGATTACTTGAGGTCGGCCTCGGTGTAGTACTCGCTGCCGAGCAGGATGTACTCGTAGTTGCTCTTGTCGACGCTGATCGGCTGAAGCAGGTAGGCGGGTACGGCCTTGACGCCGTTCTTGTAGGCCCGCCTGTTGTTCAGCTGGGGGGTCTCGCCGTTGAGTATGTCGTCAGCCATGGTCGCGGCGACCTCGGCGAGTTGGCGGAGGTCCTTGTAGATGGTCTGCGACTGCTCGCCTGCGATGATCGACTTCACCGAGGCGAGTTCGGCGTCCTGGCCGGTGATGACCGGAAGGGGCTCGCTGCCGGAGCCGTAGCCGTGCGACTTGAGCGCGGAGAGGATGCCGATGGAGATGCCGTCGTACGGCGACAGGACCGCGTCCACGCTCTCGCTCGTGTACGACTCGTTGAGGATCTTGTTCATGCGCTTCTTCGCGATGTCCCCGTCCCAGCGCAGGGTGGTCATCTGCTCGAGCGCGGTCTCGCCCGACGGGACGACCAACTGCTTGTTGTCCAGGTACGGCTGCAGGAGGTGCATCGCGCCGTCGAAGAAGAACTTGGTGTTGTTGTCGTCGGGGGAGCCGGCGAACAGTTCGATGTTGAACGGGCCCTTGCCGTCCTCCAGGCCGAGCTTGTCGATGATGTGGCTGGCCTGGAGCCGGCCGACCTGCTCGTTGTCGAACGAGACGTAGTAGTCGACGTTCTTGGTGCCGAGGATGAGCCGGTCGTAGGAGATCACCGGGATCTCCGCATCGGCGGCCTTCTGGAGGACGTCGTTCAGCGCCTTGTTGTCGATGGCCGCGATGATCAGTGCGGCGACGCCCTCCTTGATCATCTTCTCGATCTGCGCGACCTGGGTCGCCGGTTTGTCCTCACCGTAGAGCAGTTCGGTTTTGTACCCCTTGTCCTGCAGGTCCTCGACGACGCTCTTGCCGTCGGTGAGCCAGCGCTCGGAGGCCCGGGTCGGCATGGCGATGCCGATGGTGCCGCCCTCGGAGTCGGCCTCGCTGGTCTGGCCGCCGCAGGCGGACACGGTGAGGGCGAGCGACGCCACTCCCGCGATGGTGGCGAGGACGGCTCTTCGGTTGGGCATGATGATCGTTCCCTGTTCTTGTCGTCGTTGAGGAGATGGCGGGGTACCGGATGCCGGTGGCAGCGGCGGAAGTGGTGGACCCGACCCGACCCGACCGGACGCCGGACAGCCGAGGGGCACGTCCGGAGCGAGCCGGACGCGCCGGGATGGGCCCATTTCTGGGTGTGGTGCCTGTTCCTGGGGTGTCCGTTCCCGGGCGCTGTCCGGCTCGGGCGGTGTCCGGATCGGCCCCGCGGAGGTGCGCCGTACGGATGGATCCCGGGCGCCAGGGACCGGCCGAACCTCAGGTGCGGCGGTAGGGGACAGCCGACGGATCTCGCTGAGGTCATAGCGAATCAGGGCGCCCGGCACGTCGGCTGAGCAGGCGCCCGGACACGTCGAAGCCCCGCGGATCGCCGATCGGCGCGGTCGTGGTCGTGATCCCTCTGGCGGTGCGCCCTCGTACGTAGGTCAGGCTGCGCACCGTGGCGTTCCGGCCACGTGCGTGCTGATTCCGGTGAAGGGCAGGGCACCCGCCTTCCAATCGTTCGAGATCTCGTCACAGGGTCGGGATGCTGGCGTGACATTAAGAGGGGATGTGCGGGGTGTCAACGGAACGAACACAAACGGTTCCAGAAAGGTACCGGCGAGTTACTTTCGGGCTCCGGTAGTACGTTTACGGCGGCGCCCGGCGCCCCGGCAAGCTGGGAGACCGAGCGCTTCGGAGGTCCGTCGCAGTCAATAAGGTTGTCTTGTGATGGAGACTTTGTGTGCCCCGTCTCGTGTCGAAGCCCCAGGTCGGCGGCCGGATTTCCCGGACTTTCGGCGGTGAGCGGGCTCGCGGTGCGGGCCCTGTGACGAACAACGGAGGCGGACGGACTGCACCGAGCGGTAGTCGCAGGCCCATACTGGTGACAATGACAAAGCCAGCTGCACAGAAGCGCTACTTGCCCACCAGTCCCTTCAAGGCCCCGGTCGCACCGCCGCTCAAGCAGTTCGCCGTGGGCGACCAGGTCACGCACGACATGTACGGCCTCGGCCGGGTCACCGGCATCGAGGAAGGAATCGCTGTGCTCGTGGATTTCGGTTCGGGCCAACAGCGGATCCTGAGCCCGTACTACAAAATGAGCAAGCTGTAGAACCGCTGTGCCCGGTCACGGCACGCCAGGGACCTTCGTGGCCCTGTAACCAACGGGAGACCTCTCATCGACTCGACCTCGCTGTTCTCCGCCCCGGAAGGGGCGCCCCGCTACGCCACCGCAGCGTCGCCGACCCCGGCGACGAACCCCTTCCAGGCCCCGGACCTCGGGGAGGACGAGACCTTCCTTCTCGACGATGCGCAAGCATCCCTCTCAGACATCGACGCGGCCCAGCGCGGGGCGGGCTAACTCCGACCAGTCACCGTGGCCTCGGTGGCCGGCCCCGCACCCCGGGCTTTCCGAGGCCGCTCGACAGTGGCGATGATGACCGATGACGCCCGCTCAGGGGCAGGGCAGCGTCGCCCCAAGCAGCGCTGAGTAGCCCCCCTACCTGCGGTTTTCTCGCTGGTGGGGGGCTCTGCGCATATTCTCCGCAGCTTCCCGCCCGCTGCCGTCCGCCGTGGCCGGGCGGGCCGTACGCCCAGGGGCGCATGTCCTCAGACCATCAGTGGTACGGCGTGGATCTCGTCCGCCTTGTGCCCGGCGCGTTCGTGGATGCGCTGGACCGCTTCGGCCGACGGGGCCTCGGAGAGGCAGTAGACGGTGCCGGACTCGGGGTCGGCCCAGGCGCGCTCGAAGTGGACGTTCTCGTCCTTCTCTATGTCGAGGTCGGCCTTGTGGGCGGCTTGCAGCTGGTCGGCGGTGATGCCGTTCATCCCGTGGTGGACGTCCATGAACTTGGTCATGGTTCCGTACCTCCTTCGTCGTGCCTGCTTCCTCGTCCCCGCCCTGACTTTCTCTCTCCCTCTCGCTTGGTCGCTCTCTCCCTCCATGCTGCGCCCGTACAGCCGTACGAGCGACCCCTCGTTGCGCTGGCGTCACCCGGCATGGGGATACGGAGGGCGGGGTTGTCGGCGTCGGGGCCCATGGCCGCCGCGGCGCTCGTGGTCGTGGGGGTTCCCGTGGGGGTACTTCCTGGTCGACTACGGGTGCGGGGCCGAGGAGCGGCGGCTCGGCGAGGCGCTGGCCGAGGATCCCGTGCTGGACGCCGGGCCGGAGGGAACAGAGGCGAGGGAACTGCTCCAGGGGTGCGACGACGCTGATCTGATCGTGGTCGCAGGGCGGTCGTACGAGTACGACGCGGCCGACAAGACCCAGGCGGACGTCCTCGCGCACTACCGGGACTCCGCGCGGGCGCACGGATGGCGCTACCGGACGACGACTGCTTCAGCAAGCGTATCGACGGCGTCGACGCGTACCTGACCGTCGAAGGGTCCGTCGACGGTCCCCTCCAGACCGTGATCATGGCTGCCCGGGACGGCTCCGGGCCCTTTTGCTGAGCGGCCGACCACGACCAGGTACGACAAAGGGGCCCGCCACCAGGGACGGGCCCCTTCTCACACCTGTCGAAGCAACCGCGTACCGCTCAGCCGCACTGGCACGGGTTGCCGGACTGGCACCCGCACGCACATCCGGAGCCGCAACCGCAGGCGCCGAAGAGAGGCAGAGTCTTGATGTCGGCGGGCTGATGGGTGTCCCGGACCCGCGTCGGGTCCGGCGTGCTGGGGCTGGCGGGGGATTCGGCCATGGTCCCTCCTCGAAGGCTGGTGCCTGTGCCCATTGGATGCCCCATTGCAGGCCCGTTCAGCCGGGCGCATCAACGGCGCACGGAGGCGTCCGCACGCCCCGCGACCACAGCACACGCCGGAGCCCCACCAGAGCCAAGCCCCACCAGAACCAGGCCCAGAGCCAGGCCCAGAGCCAGGCCCAGAGCCAGGCCCAGAGCCAGGCCCAGAACCAAGCCCCCCCACTCCCGCCGGAGGCCTACGCCCCCTCCACCCCCGTCACCGGCTGGATGTCCGCCTGCAGCTCGTCCGCGTGCTCGCCCGTCACCAGGTACACCACCCGCTTCGCCACCGACACCGCGTGGTCGGCGAAGCGCTCGTAGTAGCGGCCGAGGAGGGTGACGTCGACGGCGGTCTCGATGCCGTGCTTCCAGCGGTCGTCCATGAGGTGCTGGAAGAGGGTGCGGTGGAGGAGGTCCATCGCGTCGTCGTCCTGCTCCAGCTGCAGCGCGAGGTCGACGTCCTTGGTGATGATGACCTCGGCGGCCTTGGCCATCAGGCGCTGCGCCAGCTGGCCCATCTCCAGGATCGTGGCGTGCAGGTCCTGCGGGACCGCGCCCTGGGGGAAGCGCAGCCGGGTGACCTTGGCCACGTGCTGGGCGAGGTCGCCTGAGCGCTCCAGGTCGGCGGACATGCGCAGCGAGGTCACGACGATACGGAGATCCGTGGCCACCGGCTGCTGCCTCGCCAGCAGGGCTATCGCGCGGGCCTCCAGGTCGTGCTGCAGGTCGTCGACCTTCTTGTCGGCCTCGATCACGCTCTCGGCCAGCTTCAGGTCGGCGTCGAGCATCGCCGTCGTGGCGCGTCCGATCGCCGACCCCACCAGACGGGCCATCTCGACCAGGCCCTCACCGATCGAGTCAAGTTCCTCGTGGTACGCGTCCCGCATCAGGGTGTCCCTCTCTTACGTACGTCTGCTCGTGAGCAACCAGAAAAGCCGTGCCGGAAGCCGTTCCGCCAGGCCAGGACGGCCGAATGAACGGTGAACCGGGGTCCCGACGAACCCCACGCTCCCACGTTCCGGCTCTTACGCGTCCGTTTCGGCCACCCCAAATGAACCAATACTGGCTCCAAGGTGAACTCTGGGCGACGAGTGTTCGAGGTCGCCCTCCGATCGCTGTGGGGATGTCGGACCTCGTGCCTAACCTGGAGACATGGACGTGAACGCGGCTGTCGCCGCAGCGGCAGCGATCGCCGGAGTGCTCACCGGCGTCATCGCCATGCTGGCGTTCCGCTTCAGCGAGCGCGAGCAGAAGCGTCCGACCAGGACCTCCCTGCACACGGACGCGGTGCTGCCGCCCGGCGTCGACACCGTGCTGTCCGTGCTGCGCTCCTCCGCCGTCGTGCTCGACGAGGCCGACGCCGTCGTCAAGGCCAGCTCCGCCGCGTACGCCCTCGGGCTGGTGCGCGGGGGGAAGCTCGCCATCGAGCCGATGCTCAAGATGGCCCGCGACACCCGCCGGGACGGCGAGATACGACAGGTCGAGCTGGACCTGCCCCGGCGCGGCACGGGACGCGGGGAGGCGCTCGCGGTCTCCGCGCGCGTCGCGCCCCTGGGCTCCCGGCTCGTGCTGCTGCTCGTCGAGGACCTCACCGAGGCCCGCCGTATAGAGGCCGTACGACGGGACTTCGTGGCCAACGTCAGCCATGAGCTGAAGACCCCCGTCGGGGCGCTCTCCCTCCTCTCCGAGGCTGTCATGGGGGCGAGTGAGGACCCCGAGGCGGTGGAGCGGTTCGCCGGGCGGATGCAGATAGAGGCCACCCGGCTCACCAACCTCGTGCAGGAGCTCATCGACCTCTCCCGGGTGCAGAACGACGACCCGCTGGAGGACGCCGAGCCCGTCCGTGTGGACGAGCTGGTCGCCGAGGCCGTCGACCGCTGCCGCCACCAGGCGGGCACCAAGCAGATCACCATGGCCTCGAACACGGGGGCGCCCGAAGGGCTCGAACAGGGTGGTGGCGGGCGACGGGCGGGAGGAACCGCCGAGCTGAAGGTGTGGGGGCACCGCGGGCAGCTCGCCGCCGCCCTCGGCAATCTCGTCGAGAACGCCGTCAACTACTCGCCTGCCCGCACCCGCGTCGGCATAGCCGCCCGTCGGGTGACCGCGCCCGGCGGGGACCATATCGAGATCGCCGTGACCGACCAGGGCATCGGCATCTCGGAGAAGGACAAGGAGCGCGTCTTCGAGCGTTTCTACCGCGTGGACCCGGCCCGTTCCCGCCAGACCGGCGGTACGGGTCTCGGCCTCGCGATCGTCAAGCACGTGGCCGCCTCGCACGGCGGGGAGGTCACGGTGTGGAGCTCCGAAGGCCAGGGCTCCACGTTCACCCTCAGACTGCCGGAGGCGGGCGCGTCCCGTGACCGCGCACTGCAGCACCCCGACCTCGACGACGAGGACGGCCAGCCTCACCCCGACCCATCCCCGTACGAACCGCTTCCCGCCCCGGAGGTCCTTCCGTGACCCGAGTGCTCGTCGTCGAGGACGAGGAGTCCTTCTCCGACGCCCTGTCCTACATGCTCCGCAAAGAGGGCTTCGAGGTCGCCATCGCGACCACCGGACCCGACGGTCTCGACGAGTTCGAGCGCAACGGAGCCGACCTCGTCCTCCTCGACCTGATGCTGCCCGGCCTGCCGGGCACCGAGGTCTGCCGTCAGCTGCGCGGCCGTTCCAACGTCCCGGTGATCATGGTGACCGCCAAGGACAGCGAGATCGACAAGGTCGTGGGCCTGGAAATAGGAGCCGACGACTATGTCACCAAGCCCTTCTCCTCCCGCGAACTCGTGGCCCGTATCCGGGCCGTACTGCGCCGCCGCGGCGAGCCCGAGGAGGTCACCCCGGCCGCGCTGGAGGCCGGCCCCGTCCGTATGGACGTCGACCGTCACGTGGTCACTGTCTCGGGCTCCAAGGTCGACCTCCCCCTCAAGGAGTTCGACCTGCTCGAAATGCTGCTGCGAAACGCGGGCCGCGTCCTGACCCGTATGCAGCTCATCGACCGCGTCTGGGGCGCCGACTACGTCGGTGACACCAAGACCCTCGACGTCCACGTCAAGCGCCTCCGCGCCAAGATCGAGCCGGACCCGGGCGCCCCGAGATACCTGGTGACGGTCCGCGGCCTCGGCTACAAGTTCGAGCCGTAGACCGACGACCGACGACCGACGACCACGCGCGCGTCGTACGCCGAAGGGCGGCACCCCTTGGAGGGGTGCCGCCCTTCGGCGTAGGTGTCCGTACCTGTACCTCAGTGGCCGGCAGTCTCCTGCGACTCCGAGGTGGACGGGGAGGCCGTCGAGCCGGCGGCGGTGCCCTCCTCCTCGGTGGTGCCCTCCTCGTCGGACGGCGAGCCGGACGCGGACGGGGAGCCGGAGGCGTCGTCGGACGGCGTGGGGTCGGCGGTGGGGGCCTCGGGGATGTCCGTCGGGCCCCACTTCTCGAAGTAGTGCTCGGCGGGCACGACGAAGGCGCGCAGGCCGACCTCACCGGTCTCGCTGAAGGTGAAGGTGACCTTCTGGGCGTTGCCTTCCTCGACCGCCTCGGTGAGCTCCGTCAGGACCGCGGAGGCGTTGCCCTCGCCGCCGAGGACGACGGAACCGCCGGCCGGTACGACGACCTTGCCGCCCTCGCCCTCACCCTTGACCGGGGTGATCTCGGCGGCGCCGGCGCCCTCCACGGTGATGGAGTCCAGGGTCTGGTCGGTCGTGGCGTTGTTGAACAGGGTCGCGGAGACGACGGCCGGGCCCTCGGTCTCCGTGCCGGGCTGGGTGACCACGATCGCGTTCTGGATCTTGACGTCGCCGACGGTGGTGGCCGCGTTGTCCGGCCTGACCTGGAGCGTCTGGGCATTGCTGCCGGCGCTGCACGCGGCGAGCGAGGCGATCGAGAACGCGAGGGCGGCGGCGGCGAGTGCGCCGCGTCGAAGGCTGCTGCTCACGGCGGCGGCTACTCCTTGAACGTGGGCGGTACGGGGACTGCGGCCCCACATCTGTAAAGCCGCGCTAAGGGTCTGTCAGCGGGCTTAGGTTACCGAGCCGGTCCTCCGCCACCGCACCCGACCCTCCCCAAGCACGCGGCAAGTCACCGGTGAGTGACCGGCGAGGCCGCCGCCGGCTCACGGCAAAGCAGCCCACGAGTAGTCGGCACTCTCTTCGGTGCCCACTTCGTCATGTACTCGTCCGGCATTCACATAACCACCATCCATGCCTTCATCCATGCGCTCATCCATGCGCTCATCCATGCCTTCGCCACCGGCCCTGGATTTCGGCACGGAATACCGAGCGGTACGGAAAATCGATCACCGGCCGGAACGCCGCCGGAACGCCACCAGAACGCTGCGGGAAGCCGTAGGAACACGATCCGGTAACGGCGGAACAGCCGCAGGAGATCGAACTCCTTGATCAATTCAGGATTCGTCTCGTACCCGACTCCGCGCACCGAACGGAGTAGCGGAAGTCGCACACTTGGAGTCGGACAAAGTGGGACGTTAGGGCGGTCGGGAAGCCCTCCGGATGCGTGTAACGTGCGGGTTTCTCTGTGCCTGGAGAGCCGCTCCGACCTGCGAATACCCACTTCCGTTCGGCCTCCGCAGCACGTTCCTGTTACTGTTGTCAAGCCCCGAGATATGCCCTGACCTGCGAAAACGCCATTCAGAACCCGTCGTTTCCGTGTTACCCTGGATAGCCACGGAAGGGGTACCTGTCACATGACGTTCAAGGTTGGCGACACCGTGGTCTATCCCCATCACGGGGCCGCGCTGATCGAGGCTATCGAAACTCGTGAGATCAAAGGCGTGGACAAGACCTACTTGGTGCTCAAGGTCGCCCAGGGCGACCTGACGGTGCGTGTGCCAGCGGACAATGCGGAGTTCGTCGGCGTGCGTGATGTGGTCGGTCAAGACGGCCTGGACCGGGTCTTCGAGGTGCTGCGCGCACCGTATGCCGAGGAGCCCACGAACTGGTCGCGTCGCTACAAGGCAAACCTGGAGAAGCTCGCCTCCGGCGATGTCATCAAGGTCGCGGAAGTCGTACGTGACCTGTGGCGTCGTGAGCGCGAGCGCGGACTCTCCGCCGGTGAGAAGCGCATGCTCGCCAAGGCCCGCCAGATCCTGGTGAGCGAGCTCGCCCTCGCGGAGAACACGAACGAGGACAAAGCCGAGGCCCTGCTCGACGAGGTTCTCGCGTCCTGACTGACGCCCCTGAGGCAGGCATCCAGCCCGCTCAGTCGCTCAGCGCAACACCACAGTTCAGCGCAGCACAGTGAAATGCCGCGGTGCCCGATGACATACGTATTGTCGCCGGGCGCTGCGGCATGTTCATGTCCGGGCGCCGAACATCATGTGCGGACGCGGACACCGAATCCGGATGCCGCGTACGTACGTCGAGTCGAGGCGGGGTCCCCGATACTTGGCGTATCCCGGTACTCACAAGTACTCCTACTTGGTACTCACAAGTACTCCTACTTGGCGTGCCGGGCCCGGGCAGCTGGCTCGACCAGATGTCACGGAAGGGTCCGGTCAAGGCGTCGCGCCCGGCACGCTGTGGCCATACCCACGTAGGCCGAGCACACAAACCTGACAGGAACCGATGTCTGACGATTCGCGCCCTTCGCCTTCCGGAACCGGTACGGGGACACGTACGGCGGCCGTGATCCCGGCCGCCGGCCGGGGCGTACGCCTCGGACCCGGCGCCCCCAAAGCGCTGCGCGCGCTGAACGGCACCCCGATGCTCATCCACGCGGTACGGGCCATGGCCGCGTCCCGAGCCGTCTCCCTGGTGATCGTCGTGGCGCCGCCCGACGGCGCCGCCGAGGTCAAGACCCTGCTCGACGCGCACGCGCTGCCCGAGCGGACCGACTTCCTCGTGGTCCCGGGTGGTGAGTCGCGCCAGGAGTCGGTGAGGCACGGCCTCGACGCGCTGCCGCCCGGCTACGACATCGTCCTCGTCCACGACGCGGCCCGCCCCCTGGTGCCCGTCGACACGGTCGACGCCGTCATCGAGGCCGTACGGGACGGCGCGCCGGCCGTGGTGCCCGCGTTGCCGCTGGCCGACACGGTCAAGGAGGTCGAGCCGGCGGGCGCGCCCGGCGCGCCGGAGCCGGTCGTCGCCACGCCGGAGCGCGCGCGGCTGCGGGCGGTGCAGACGCCGCAGGGGTTCGACCGGGAGACCCTGGTGCGGGCGCACGAGACGGTCGCCGGTGAGGTGACGGACGACGCGAGCATGGTGGAGCGGCTCGGCCTCGGGGTCGTGGTCGTGCCCGGGCACGAGGAGGCGTTCAAGGTCACGCGGCCGCTGGATCTGGTCCTCGCGGAGGCGGTACTGGCGCGCAGGAGGCTGAACGATGGGTTCTGAACCGCCGACGGTGATGTTGCCGCAGGTCGGGATCGGCACCGACATCCACGCCTTCGAGGAGGGGCGGGAGCTGTGGTGCGCCGGGCTGAAGTGGGACGGGGAGGGGCCGGGCCTGGCCGGGCACTCCGACGCGGACGTCGTCGCGCACGCCGCGTGCAACGCGCTGTTCTCCGCGGCCGGACTCGGTGACCTGGGGCAGCACTTCGGCACCGGGCGGCCCGAGTGGGCCGGGGCGTCGGGGGTGACGTTGCTGGCGGAGGCCGCGCGGATCGTGCGGGCCGGCGGGTTCACCATCGGCAATGTCGCGGTGCAGGTGATCGGGGCTCGGCCGAAGATCGGCAAGCGGCGGGACGAGGCGCAGAAGCTGCTTTCGGAGGTCGTGGGGGCGCCGGTCTCGGTGTCCGGCGCGACGACGGACGGGCTGGGCTTCCCGGGGCGGGGTGAGGGGTTGATGGCGGTGGCCACGGCGTTGGTCGTACGGCTGGGCTGAGCCCGGTTCTCGGCCGCGGGATTCGTCGTGGCCGATCGCGCGGTTCCCCGCGCCCCTTGGGGCGTGGGGTGCGTACGTCACGAATGGGTGGTCCTTGTCCACAGGGGCGCGGGGCACGGTTGCTCGCCCACTACCCTGGAGGCGTGACTATTCGCCTGTACGACACCAGCGCCCGGCAGATCCGTGACTTCGCCCCGCTCACGCCGGGTTGCGTCTCGATCTACCTCTGTGGCGCCACGGTGCAGGCGGCCCCGCACATCGGTCACATCCGCTCGGGGCTCAACTTCGACATCATGCGCCGGTGGTTCGAGTACCGCGGATACGACGTGACGTTCATCCGGAACGTCACGGACATCGACGACAAGATCATCGCGAAGTCGGCCGACCAGGGCCGCCCGTGGTGGTCGATCGGCTACGAGAACGAGCGCGCGTTCAACGACGGTTACGGCGTGCTCGGTTGCCTGCCGCCGACCTACGAGCCGCGTGCCACCGGGCATGTGACCGAGATGGTCGAGATGATGCGCGGGCTCATCGAGCGCGGACACGCGTACGAGGTGGACGGGAACGTCTACTTCGACGTGCGGTCGTTCCCCGAGTATCTGCGGCTGTCCAACCAGGAGCTCGACAACCTCCTCCAGCCGTCAGGGGACGGGGAGACGGGCAAGCGCGACCCGCGTGACTTCGCCATGTGGAAATCGGCGAAGCCAGGGGAGCCCACCTGGGAGACGCCCTGGGGCCGTGGGCGCCCCGGCTGGCACCTGGAGTGCTCGGCCATGGCCCACAAGTACCTGGGCACCGCCTTCGACATCCACGGCGGCGGCCTCGACCTGATCTTCCCGCACCACGAGAACGAGATCGCACAGGCCAAGGCGTACGGCGACGAGTTCGCCAAGTACTGGGTGCACAACGCCTGGGTCACCATGAGCGGCGAGAAGATGTCCAAGTCGCTGGGCAACTCCGTCCTCGTGTCGGAGATGGTCAAGCACTGGCGCCCCATCGTGCTCCGGTACTACCTGGGCACCCCGCACTACCGGTCGATGATCGAGTACAGCGAGGAGGCCCTGCGCGAGGCCGAGTCGGCGTTCGCCCGTATCGAGGGGTTCGTGCAGCGGGTCGTCGAGAAGGCGGGCGGGGTCGTGGAGCCCGCGGCCGAGGTGCCGCCGGCGTTCGCCGACGCGATGGACGACGACCTCGGGGTGCCGCAGGCGCTCGCCATCGTGCACACCACGGTCCGGCAGGGCAACAGCGCGCTGGCCGCCGACGACAAGGAAGCCGCCGTGGCGCGGCTCGCCGAGGTGCGGGCCATGCTCGCCGTCCTCGGCCTCGACCCGCTGGACGAGCACTGGGCCGGTGACGGCGGCGACCGCGGCGACGACCTGCACGGTGTCGTCGACACGCTCGTCGGGCTGGTCCTCCAGCAGCGCGAGGCCGCCCGCGGCCGCAAGGACTGGGCCACCGCGGACGCCATCCGCGACCAGCTCAACCAGTCGGGTCTGGTCATCGAGGACGGCCCGCAGGGCCCCCGCTGGACGCTCGGCCCGCGCTGAGCCTTTCTTGATCGATTGTGCCGTCCGGCTGTCCGGGCGGCACACTTCATTACGTACGTACGAACGCTTTCTCAGAGACGGGTAGGTCATGGCCGCTAACAACCGCCGCATGTCCGGCAAGAAGGGCGCGCAGGTCGGCAGTGGCGGCCAGCGGCGCAAGGGCCTGGAGGGCAAGGGTCCGACCCCGCCCGCCGAGCTGCGCAAGAAGCACAAGAAGAACCGCATCGCGACCGCCAAGGCCAAGCAGGCCGCGCGCCGCCCCGCGCCGCGCGGCCGTGGCGGCAAGGGCACGTCCGAGATGGTCGTCGGACGCAACCCGGTCGTCGAGGCGCTGCGCGAGGGCGTGCCCGCCTCGACGCTCTACGTCCAGCAGTTCATCGACAACGACGAGCGGGTGCGCGAGGCGCTCCAGCTCGTCGCCGAGCGCGGCGGCATCCACCTCATGGAGGCGCCGCGCCCCGAGCTGGACCGCATGACCAACGGCCTCAACCACCAGGGCCTCGTCCTCCAGGTCCCGCCGTACGAGTACGCGCACCCGGAGGACCTGGTGACCGCCGCGTTCGACGACGGCGAGGACCCGCTGATCGTCGCTCTCGACGGCGTCACCGACCCGCGCAACCTCGGCGCCGTCGTCCGGTCCGTCTCCGCGTTCGGCGGCCACGGCGTCGTCGTACCCGAGCGGCGTGCGGCCGGCATGACCGCCGGTGCCTGGAAGTCGTCCGCCGGCACGGCCGCCCGTACGCCCGTCGCCCGCGCCACCAATCTGACGCGCGCACTGGAGATGTACAAGAAGGCGGGCGTCGCCGTGGTCGGACTCGCCGCCGACGGCGAGGTCGAGGTCGGTGAACTGGAGGCGCTCGGCGGCCCGGTCGTCATCGTGGTCGGTAGCGAGGGCAAGGGCCTGTCCCGACTCGTCAGCGAGACCTGCGACTTCCGCGTGCGGATCCCGATGCCGGGTGGCGCCGAGTCGTTGAACGCCGGTGTGGCGGCGGGTGTTGTGCTGTACGAGGCGTCTCGGCGCAGGGCCTGAAAAGGGGCATCAGCTGGGGGTTCGGGGCGTTCTGGATCACCTTGACGGGGTCCGGACACATCGGGGCGGTCAAAGCAGTGTCCTAACGTCACGTCACTCGGTTAGATGAGTGTGGACACCAGAACACCCCGCACACCCACGGGGGACCGTTCGTCGGGATTCGATTCGGGATTCGATTCGGGATTCGATTCGGGATTCGACGACGCTCCCGCGCTGAGCATGGTGAAGGTGCCGAGCGATCCGGCGCAGGTCATCGTCAACCACGCGAGTTTCCGCGTGCAGTTGGGCGTCTCTACGCGGGCGTCCCCGCGTGTCGCTCGGCACTTGAGCACCGGCGAGGACACCACGCGCATCCCGGTCGTGGGTACGGCGGGCCGCGTCGGCGCGCCGGCCGCCGGGCGCCGGCGCGCACCTGTCGTCTGGAGCGGGAAGTCCGCGCCGGACGACACCGGAGCGCACCGGCTCCTCCAGGCGGTACGCGGCGCGGGCGTCGGCCACGGCTACGACACCGAAAGCAGGCGTTACGACGCCGACTTGACGGTCGAGACCGTGGAGACGCCCATCGTGGGCAACCAGCGCACCCACGGCGACCACGCCGCCCCCGACGGCACCCGCCTGCTGCCCACCATGCGCGAGGTCGGCAGCACATACGACGAACCTCGGTACGACCGGGCGCGGTACGGCGAGGACGCCTACGCGGACGAGGAGTTCGAGGACCAGTACGACGACGCCGACGGCGCGGGTGAGCGGAGCGGGCGACGGACCGGCAACGAGCCCGTCCGGCACGCCTATTACCCCGGCCGCCGGATGAACCTCGGCGTGGTGCTGCTGCCGTTGCGCGTCTTCCTCGGCTTCATCTCCATCTACGCCGGCATGGGCAAGCTCTGCGACCCGCACTACTTCGACGGCGGCAAGCGCGGCTCCATGGTGAAGTGGCTGAACACGCTGCACCCGTGGGAGGTCGCCGAGCCACTGCGGCAGTTCGCCCTCGAACACCCCGTGGGCGCCGGGCTCGTCATCGCCTTCGCACAGGTCGTCGTCGGCGTGCTCACCGTCCTCGGACTGTGGCAGCGGGTCGCCGCCGGGGCCGGGGCGCTGCTGTCGGCCGCGCTGCTCGTCACCGTCAGCTGGAAGACCGTTCCCGTCTACGAGACGCCCGACATCATCTACCTCGCCGCCTGGTCCCCGCTGATCATCGCGGGCGCGCCGGTGTACTCCGTCGACGGACGGCTTGCGGGCGGCGCCTGGCGCACGCTCGGGCCGCGCGCCGACATCTGGGAGCTGCGGCGGTACGTACTGCGCCGGGGCGTCCTCGTCACCGCGATCGTCGTCGGGCTGACGCTGCTGGTGGGGTCCGTGCTCGGCGGGGCCGTGCGGGACGCCGACCGGATCGTCGTCCCCGGGCCGGGGGAGGCGCCGCGCAACGAACTGCCGGGGTCGCCGCTGCCGGGTGAGCGCGGCAAGCTCGGCGAGAACACCCCTTCCGCGTCCAACTCGCCCAGCGCGGGCGCTACTTCGGCACGGCCTTCGCAGGCGGCCACGACGCCGGGGGCCACGCGGAGTACGGCGGGTACGGCTTCGGGAGGGCAGCCGAGCCAGACGCAGGGGGCTACGGCCGGGCAGGTGCCGCCGCAGCAGTCGGCGCCGGTCGAGCAGGCGCCGAGTACTACCGCGGGGCCGACTTCCAGTGGGGGCGCGGGCGCCTCCGGCGGTACGAACGGGGGGGCTGGGTCCACCGGTGGCTCCTCCTCCGGTGGGAGCTCTTCGGGTGGGCAGCCTGGGCTGGTGGGGGGGTTGCTCGGGTAGGTTCCGTCGGCCGCGCCGATGCGTTGATGTGTGGATGGGCCCCGCGTGTGGTTTGCGCGGGGCCCATTGTCGGGTGGGAGGTGGGCGCCTGAGAGCTCGGGTGGGGCTGTGGTGTGGCGGGTGCGGGGCCGTGGGTGGCTGGTCGCGCGGTTCCCCGCGCCCTTGAGGGGTGCGCCTCAGGCCTTGCCAGGTGCTCTAGCGGCCCAGGGCCGCCAGTTCCTTCGCGGCCTCTGTCAGGTCCTTCGCCGTGTCGATGGCTCGCCAGTACGCGCCCTGGGGGATGGGGAAGCCGGCGAGGCGGCGTTCTCGGGCCAGGCGGGGGAAGGTGGTGCGTTCGTGGTCGCCGCGTTCGGGGAGGAGACCGGCGAACTCGGGGGCGAAGACGTAGACGCCTGCGTTGATCTCGTTCGTCGTGGGCGGGGCCTCGATGAAGTCCGTGACGCGGCCGAAGCCGTCCGTCTTGACGGCGCCCCAGGGGATGCGGGGGCGGGCGAGGGCGAGTGTGGCGACGGCGTCGCGCTCGGTGTGGAAGTCCGCCATGTCGCGGAGCGAGAAGCGGGTCCAGATGTCGCCGTTGGTGGCGTACCAGGCGCGGTCGGGGTGCGGGAGGTGGGCGGCGGCGTACTTGAGGCCTCCGCCGCGGCCCAGGGGCTCCGACTCTATGACCGTGGTGACGCGGACCGGCAGGTCGGCCGAGTCCAGCCACTTCTCCAGGACGTCGGCGAGGTGGCCGCAGGAGACGACCACGTCGGTCACGCCCTCCTCGGCGAGCCAGGTGAGCTGATGGCCGATGATCGGCGTGCCGGTGCCGGGGATCTCGACCATGGGCTTGGGCCGGTCATCGGTGTACGGACGCAGCCGGGAGCCCTGGCCACCGGCCAGGATCACGGCTTGAACGGGGCGCGACGCGGCGTTCGGATCGGTCATGCCCGAACTGTACGTGGCGCCCCGTTCACGGGAGCACGGCCCTGGGGTCGGTGTACGGGGGGTGCGAGCCCTGGTCCCTTGGGGATCCTTCGGAGCCTTGACGAGCCCTGTGGGGCCTCAGCTGTACTGGGCGGTCACTCCTGTCGCGAAGGAGGTGTCGCAGACCGGGCGGGCGTACGACTGGGCGCGGGTGGGGCCGTAGGCGCGGACGGCGGCGCGGCCGAGGGCGCGGGCGATGGACGTGCAGTGCTTCGCCAGTGCCGGGCGGCCGTTCACCGCCTGCTGGAGGTGGGTGAGGGCGACGCCGGGGTCCTCCTCCTGTAGCTCGACGAGGAGCTTGTCGCGCAGCACCTCGTGCGCGGCGCGGATCTTCTTGCGCTGGGAGACCTCCGAGGCGGCGAGGACCGACTCCGCGGTGTCGGCCCCCGACCAGTTGACCCGGGTGACCGCGAGGGTGCCGGAGAGGACCAGGACGACAGGCAGGACGAGGGCGAGGGAGCGGCCGATGCGGTGGGCGGGGCCACGGCCGTGTCGCGTCCGTTGGGTGTAGGTGTGGGTGTGCTTCACGCGAGTGAGCGTAGCGTGGGGTAGCGATATGGAGACAGCGGGTCACCGGTATGGGGGATGTCGAGCCGCGGCTTTGTGGGTGGCGCGTTGACGAACAGTGGTCGAAATTGGTTGATTTGCCGGGGTAGTTGGTGGCCGTGAAAAAGGCCCCGCAGAGGTTTGCGGGGCCTTCTTCGTCAACCTGGGTGATTTATCCCGAGCCGGTGGTTTCGCGCACGATCGTGACCGTGCGCTCCGGTCGGCGTCGGATCAGGCAGTTCGGGCAGTTCAGGCGATTCAGTCGGAGAGACGCTCGCCCGTGGAGGTCGAGAACACGTGGTTCTCGCCCGGACGGGGCACGACGTGCAGCGTGGCGCCCTTCTCCGGGACCTGGCGGCCGTTGACGCGGACCACGAGGTCCTTGGTCTCGCCGCCGACCTCGGCGGTGCCGTAGACGTAACCGTCGGCGCCGAGCTCCTCGACGACGTTGACGGTGACGGCGAGGCCGGCCGGGGCGTCGTCGGTGTCCTTCGTCAGGGCGGAGGCGACGGAACCGTCATGCTCGACGATGTCGAAGTGCTCCGGACGGACACCGACGGTCACCGTGCGGTCGCCCTTGTCGGAGGCGGCCTTCAGGGCGTCACGGTTGACCGGGACGACGCTGTTGCCGAACTTCACGCCGCCGTCGGTGATCGGGACCTCGACCAGGTTCATGGCCGGGGAGCCGATGAAGCCGGCGACGAAGAGGTTGGCCGGGCGGTCGTACATGTTGCGCGGGGTGTCGACCTGCTGGAGCAGACCGTCCTTGAGGACCGCCACACGGTCGCCCATCGTCATGGCCTCGACCTGGTCGTGGGTGACGTAGACGGTGGTGATGCCGAGGCGGCGCTGGAGCGACGCGATCTGCGTACGGGTCGAGACGCGGAGCTTGGCGTCGAGGTTCGACAGCGGCTCGTCCATGAGGAACACCTGGGGCTCACGCACGATGGCGCGGCCCATGGCGACACGCTGGCGCTGACCACCGGAGAGGGCCTTCGGCTTGCGGTCCAGGTACTCGGTGAGGTCGAGGATCTTCGCGGCCTCTTCGACCTTCTGCCGGATCTCCGCCTTGTTGACGCCGGCGATCTTGAGCGCGAAGCCCATGTTGTCGGCGACGGTCATGTGCGGGTAGAGCGCGTAGTTCTGGAACACCATGGCGATGTCCCGGTCCTTCGGCGGCAGGTGCGTGACGTCGCGGTCACCGATGCGGATGGCGCCGCCGTTCACGTCCTCGAGCCCCGCGAGCATGCGGAGCGAGGTGGACTTGCCGCAACCGGACGGGCCGACCAGGACGAGGAACTCGCCGTCCTCGATCTCGATCTCGAGTGCGTCTACGGCGGGCTTGGTGGAACCCGGGTAAATACGGGTCGCCTTGTCGAACGAAACTGTGGCCATGGGTCGCAGGCCCCCTTCACCGGCAGGAACGTGCCGGACGGTCCGAGTAAAGGTGGTGAGCCACCACGGACGGTTCCGCGGTGGTGTAGTCCACACGAGTGGACTGGCTCAGGACGGTACCTCCCGTTCACCTGGTCTGTCAGTACCTGGACCCCTGTGAACTTCGCGGAAATTTTCGACGAGTGCGCCCTGTGACGTGGGTACACTGCTCGGGCGCCCCCGCGCGGGGCGGTGCCTCCTTAGCTCAGATGGCCAGAGCAACGCACTTGTAATGCGTAGGTCGTCGGTTCGAATCCGACAGGGGGCTCTGGGTCCCGGGTCACTTTTGTGGCCCGGGATTTTTTTTGTGGGGGGCGTGGTGTCAGCGTAGGAGGCGGGCGGTTTCGAGGGTGGTGGGGTGGGGGGTGCCGCCCTCTTCGATGTCCCAGAGGGTGTTCTGGAGGGCTCGGGCGAGGGTCCAGGCTCGGGCTCGGGGGCGGTCCAGGGAGAGGGTGTCGGTCATGGCGTCGAAGCGCCAGGGGAGATCGGTGGGGTCGAAGCGGTTGGTGAGGGCGGGCCAGAGGTCGAAGGCGGGTCGCCGGTGAGGGGCTTGGGGTCGATGGCGAGCCAGGGGGCGCGGTCGGTGCCGAGGACGTTGTCGAAGTGCAGGTCCCAGTGGAGGAGACGGTCGCCGGGCTCGTCGATGACCTCGCGTACGGCTGCCGCGCAGTCGGCGATCAGGCGGCGGTCGGCCGGGTCCGGGATACGGGTCAGGACGGGTGGGGTGCGGGTCAGCAGGCCGGCCGCGATGTCGGACAGGCGGCGCATGTCCGGCGGGGCCGGGACGGCGGTCAGGTGGGCCAGCAGGCGGGCGATGACCAGGACGGCCTCGCGGGAGTCCGGCTCGTGGGTGAGCATCCGTGCCGGGTCGAGGCGTTCGAGCAGCATGGTGCCCGTTGCGTCGTCGTACCGCAGGAGTCGTACGGCCCCGTCGCCGTTCCAGACGCGCAGGGCGATCGGTTCACCCTCGCTCTCGTCGTCCAGGAGCTGGAGTTTGAGGACCACCGGGGTGTTGTCGGTCCTGTCGGCCACTGGCAGGACCAACGCGCACATGCCGTGCATGGGCGGGCCGTCGAGGCGTAGGTCCCAGCGGTCCAGGAAGTCGGCGGCCAGTTGTGGAAGGTCCGCGATGAACTTCCGGCCCGCCTCTCCGTTGATCTCTTCCTGAGTCTCGGCCAGTTCCTCCGGAACATCGATCATGCCGGGGACAGTACGGGGACACCGGGCCGCTTCGCGTGCGGATTTCGGACTGTTAGCGTCCGGCCATGAGCAGCACGGACGCGACCGTCAACGGTGGTATCTCCTTCTGGTACGCGCAGGCCGGCCTCCCCGTTCCGCGGGAGCCGCTGGTCGGTGACGCGTCCGCCGATGTGGTGATCGTGGGGGGTGGGTACACCGGGCTGTGGACGGCCTATTACCTGAAGAAGGCCGCGCCTTTTCTGCGGATCACCGTCCTGGAGCAGAAGTTCTGCGGGTACGGGGCCTCCGGGCGCAACGGCGGCTGGCTCTACAACGGGATCGCGGGGCGGGACCGGTACGCGCGGCTGCACGGGCGGGAGGCCGCGGTGCGGCTTCAGCGGGCCATGAACGACACGGTCGGTGAGGTCGTGCGGGTGGCGGCGGAGGAGGGCGTCGAGGCCGACATCCATCGAGGTGGCGTGCTCGAAGTCGCTTGTACTCCCGCCCAGTTGGCGCGGCTCAAGGCGTTTCACGAGCACGAGGTGTCGTACGGGGAGGAGGACCGTGAGGTGTACGGCGTCCGGGGGACCGCCGAGCGGGTCCGGGTCGCCGGTGCGGTGGGGTCGACGTGGACTCCGCACGGGGCCCGGCTGAATCCGGTGAAGCTCGTGACGGGGCTGGCGGCCGTCGTCGAGGGGCTCGGGGTGACCATCCACGAGCTGACGCCGGTCACCGAGATCCGGCCCCGGCACGCGGTCACGCCGTACGGGACGGTCCGGGCGCCCTATGTGCTGCGCTGCACGGAGGGGTTCACGGCGAACCTCAAGGGGCAGAAGCGGACCTGGCTGCCCATGAACTCCTCGATGATCGCCACCGAGCCGCTGACCGCCGCGCAGTGGGACGGCATCGGCTGGGAGGGGCGCGAGACGCTCGGCGACATGGCGCACGCGTACATGTACGCCCAGCGCACCGCCGACGGCCGCATCGCTCTCGGCGGGCGCGGAGTCCCGTACCGCTTCGGCTCGCGGACCGACAACGACGGGCGTACGCAGCCGGCGACGATCGAGGCGTTGCGCGAGATCCTGGTGCGATTCTTCCCCTCGCTGGCCGGGGTGAAGGTCGAGCACGCCTGGTCGGGGGTGCTCGGGGTGCCGCGTGACTGGTGCGCGACCGTGACCCTCGACCGGTCGACGGGGCTCGGCTGGGCGGGCGGTTACGTCGGCTCCGGTGTGGCCACCACCAACCTCGCCGCCCGCACCCTGCGCGATCTCGTCCAGCAGGACTCGGGACAGGGCGGGGCGACGGAGCTGACCTCGTTGCCCTGGGTGAACCACCGGGTGCGCAAGTGGGAGCCGGAGCCGCTGCGGTGGGTGGGCGTGCAGGGGATGTACGCGACGTATCGCACCGCCGACCGGCGTGAGGCGGCCTCCCATCGGGGGGAGTCGTCGCGGTTGGCACGGCTGGCGGATCGGGTGGCCGGGCGGGGGTGAGGCCGCCGGGCCGGCTCTCGCCGCGCGGACGGGAGGACGATGTCCACGATCGTCGCGTCGAGGATCACCATGAGCTGGGCGAGGGCAAGGACGAGGGCGACGAGGGCCCACCAGCGGCGGGGGGCGGGGCCGCTCGTCGGGGTCTTGGTCGCAGTGGTGGTCGGGTGCGTGTTCCGGCCGGGGTGCTCACGGCTCCAGTACGACCTTTCCGGTCGTGCCCCGGTTCTCCAGGGCGCGGTGGGCGGCGGCCGCCTCGGCGAGGGGGAAGCGGTGGACGGCCGGGGTGAGGCGGCCGGCGGTGGCCTCGGCGAGGGCGCGGAGTTCGAGAGTGCGGATGGGGTCGTCGCCGCCCGCCCTGCGCCGCATCTCCTCGCCCAGGACGGACTGGGTCACGCCTTCGACGACGTACGGTCCGCCGTCCTTGATGCCCTCCGCCGACCAGCCGAAGGAGAGGTGCTTGCCGCCGGGGGCGAGCAGGGCGACGCACTCCCGCGCCACCGCCCCGCCGACCCCGTCGAGGACGACCGTGGCCTTCCCCCGGTACGCGGCGACCTGCTCCGGCCAGGCCGGGTCCGTGTAGTCGACGGCGAGGTCGGCGCCGTTCGCCGCGACCTGGGCCGTCTTGTCGGGGCCGCCGGCCAGACCGATGACGGTGGCGCCCGCGTTCTTGGCGTACTGCACGAGGAGTGTGCCGAGACCGCCGGCCGCGGCCGGGACCACGACCACGTCGTCGGGGCCCGGTTCGGCGAAGAGCAGGACGCCCATCGCCGTACGGCCCCTGCCGATCATCGCGACGGCCTCGGCGAAGTCGAGGTTCTCCGGTATCTCGTGCAGGCGTTCGACCCCGGTGACGGCCAGTTCGGCGTAACCGCCGGGTGCGAAGCCGAGGTGGGCGGTGACCCGCTTGCCGAGCCAGTGCTCCGGGGCGCCCGCGCCCAGGGCGTCGACGGTGCCGGCGACCTCCCGGCCGGGGACGGTGGGCAGTTCCGGTGCGGGGGCGGGGCCCGCGTGCCCCTCGCGGAGGGCCGTGTCCAGCAGGTGTACGCCGGCCGCGGCGACGGCGATACGGACCTGACCCGGGCCGGGGGCGGGGTCCGCGACCTTCTCGTACGTGAGGTTCTCGGCCGGGCCGAAGGTGTGCAGGCGGATGGCGTGCATGGGGCTCCCCCTTGGGTTTCTCTCGCGTTCTCGCGTTCTCGCGTTCTCGCGCTCTGGAGCGGTGAGCCCAGCCTCCGACCTCAAGCTTGCTTGAGGTCAAGGGTGTCCCTCGACCTTCTGCCGAGCGCCAGCGATACGGCCGCGAGGGCGCTGTTGAACGACACCTCGGACAGGACGCCCGGCGCCGCGACCTGGTCGCCCGCGAGGTAGACGTCGTCGCCACGGTCCACGGCCGGGCGGTCCCGCCAGCTGGTGCCGGGCGGATCGACCGCGCCCGTACGGCCGTTCGAGGTTGCCTCGCGTCGCCAGGTGATCCGCTCGCACCAGCCGGGGAAGGCCAGGTCGAGCAGGTACTCGGCGCGGGCGACGCCGTCCGCGCGCGACTCGTCCGGCCCGATCGGGAACTGCCCCTGGAGCAACTGCTCGCCGGCCGGGGCGAGCGTGCGGTCCTGCGCGGTGAAGCGCTCGATCCAGCCGGGCGCGTCCAGGTCGGAGACCGCGAACGCGTCGCCGCGGCGGGTGCGGACGGCGAGGTCGACGAGCACGGTACGGCCGCTCGGCCACGTCAGCGAGTCGTCCTTGAGGAGGCGGCGGGCGGCGTCGAGGGAGGTGGCGACGATGATCGGGCCGGTGCGGTGCCGGTGGCCGCGGAGGGCGTCGAGGCCGTCCACCCGGCTGAGGGTCTCCATGCGGACGCCGAGGTTCCAGGCGCGGGCCGCCATCCGGTCGACGACGTCCCCCCAGCCGCCGCGCGGATAGTGCGCCTCCGGGGGCAACTTGGTGGCCCGCCGCAGCCGTTCCTGCACGAACGCGGCGGAGAGGGAGCCCGGGTCGTGGTGGAACAGCGCCACCGCCGAGTAGTTGGCGGCGGCGTGCGCGGCCTCCTCGCCCGCCTGTTCGGTCGCCCAGGTGCGGAAGTCGATGTCGACGGGTGCGTCGTGGCCCATGCGGCGTGGGCGCAGGAGCTTGAGCATCGCGAACGGTGGGGTGCGGCGGAGGGTGCCCTTGTGATGCAGGCGCATCCGGGCGGCCTCCAGGGGCGGGAGGGGGGCGAGCGGGCCGATCAGGTCCCGTTGGCTGAGCCACGTCCAGTGCGGGCCGCCGTTGTAGAGCGCGTGCGGGCCGTCGTTCGTGCGGTACGGGCCCTCGGCGGTGCGGGCTCGGCCGCCGAGGGTGTGGTGGGACTCGTAGACGGTGACTTTCGCACCTGCTTCGGCGGCGGTGATGGCTGCGGTGAGGCCGGCGAGGCCGCCGCCGATGATCGTGAGGGGGGCGCGGGGGGTTTGGCGGGTGCGGGGGGTGGCTGAGGGGGTGTGCGGGGGTGGGGTGCGGTGCATGGGTGGGGCTCCCTCGGGTCGGTGTTCCTTGGTTGTGTGGATGACCGGGGGAGGCGGGTGGAATGTGACATGGGGGCTGGGGGTGGGTGTGCGGTGGTGCGTTTTCGCAGGTCGGGCGGATTGTCAGTGGTGGGGTGCACGATGAGGGCATGGTGCGTGCGAGGTCGGTGGTGAAGGCGGCTCGGCGGCCGGAGGTGCGGTTGCCGGTGCTGGAGGCGTATGCGGGGCAGGGGCTGGAGCCTGACGGGGATTACGACGGGCTGGAGTTCCGGGAGGAGGACTTCGGGGGGCAGGACGGTGGGGGTGCGCGGTTCATGGACTGTGCGCTGACCGGGTGTGTGCTGGATGAGACCCGGCTGCATCGGGCGCGGGTTCTCGACTGTGTGCTCACCGGGATACGGGGGGTCGGGACGGATCTGGCCGAGGCGACGTTGCGGGACGTCGAGGTGGTTGATGCTCGGCTGGGTGGGGTGCAGTTGCACGGGGGTGTGCTGGAGCGGGTTGTGGTTCGGGGCGGGAAGATCGATTACCTCAACCTGCGGGAGGCTCGGCTCAAGGATGTTGTCTTTGAGGACTGCGTTCTTGTTGAGCCGGACTTTGGGGGTGCGCGGTTGGAGAGGGTGGGGTTTGCGGGGTGTGTGTTGAAGGGGGTGGATTTGAGGGGGGTGAGTTTGGTGGATGTTGATTTGCGGGGGGCCGCGGTTGTGGAGATCGCTCGGGGGGTGGGGCGGTTGTCGGGGGCTGTGATCAGTGCGGCTCAGTTGATGGAGTTGGCGCCGGTGCTGGCGGGGGAGATGGGGATTCGGGTGGAGGGGTGAGGTGGGTTGTGGGGGTGGTGGGTTTTTTCGCCCCCGCCGCCCCCACCCGTCCCATCCCCCAGGGGCTGCGCCCCTTCGACCCCCTCCCGTTTTCGGCTGCGGGTTCGGTGGGGGGCTTGTCGCGCAGTTCCCCGCGCCCCTGAAAAGCAGGGGCTGCGCCCCGTGCTTTTCGCCTTTAGGGGCGCGAGCAACCCCCACTCACCCGGCTACGGCAGCCGGGGAAAGCGGGCCTGGAGGGTCCAGATCGCTGGGTTTTCCTCTAGTTCGTCGTGTAGGTCGCAGAGGTCGGCGATGACGTCGTGGAGGAAGTCGCGGGCCTCGCGGCGTAGGGCGGCGTGGGAGAAGGTCAAGGGGGGCTCTTCGGCTCGCATCCAGTCGGCCTCGACGTCCACCCAGCCGAAGCGGCGCTCGAAGAGCATGCGGTCGGTGGACTCGGTGAAGTCGAGTTCCGCGTACTGGGGACGGGAGGCGCGGGAGCCCGCCGGGTCCCGGTCCAGTTGCTCCACGATGTCGCACAGCGCCCACGCGAAGTCCAGCACCGGCACCCATCCCCACGCTGTGGACAGTTCCCGGTCCGCCTTGGTGTCGGCGAGGTAGACGTCACCGCAGAACAGGTCGTGCCGCAGCGCGTAGACGTCCGCACGGCGGTAGTCGGTCTGGGGCGGGTCCGGGAAGCGGTTGGAGAGGGCGTAGCCGATGTCGAGCACGTAGGCGATGGTGTCATGCGTGTCGTGAGTGTCGTACGCCCCAGTGCCGGGCACTCTGGCCGTGGCGGGAAGGGGGTTGATGATCTTCGCTGTGTTCAGAGTCATCTTCAGACCCGTCTCCAGGCTCGTCTCCAGGCATACCAGGCCTACCTCCAGGGCCGTACGGCTTGCCTTCCCCGCCGCCCTGCTCGCCTTGGCCCTGCCCCTCACCCTCACCGCCTGCACCGGGGGTGACGGTCGGGGAGTCCACGGCGCACCGGGTGCCGCCGGTCTCAAGGATCCGTACTTCCCGAAGATGGGCAACGGTGGTTACGACGTCGGGCACTACGCCCTGAGCCTCGCGTACGAGGCCGGTAATGAGGAGGACGGCCGCCGCCTGCGTGGCACCGCCGTGGCGACCGCGCGGGCGACGCGGGATCTGAGTGCGTTCAACCTCGATCTGAAGGGGATGGACGTCGAGGCGGTCACAGTGGAGGGCGTGGCGGCGCGGTGGAAGCGGTCGGGGCAGGAGTTGACCGTCACACCTGAGCGTGGGGTCGGCGAGGGGGAGACGTTCCGTACGACCGTGCGCTACTCGGGCGGTCCGGAGACGATCACCGACCCGGACGGCTCCGAGGAGGGCTGGCTGCCCACCGCCGACGGCGTGCTCGCGCTCGGTGAACCGACGGGCTCGATGGCCTGGTTCCCCGGCAACCATCACCCCTCCGACAAGGCGACGTACGACATCACGGTCACCGTCCCCGAGGGTCTGCAGGCGGTCTCCAACGGGGAGTTGACGGGCCAGGCCACCAAGAACGGCCGTACGGCCTACTCCTGGCAGACCGCCGAACCGATGGCCGGCTATGTGGCCACGATCGCGATCGGTACGTACGAGATCCGGCGCTCCACGGTGAGTGGAGGGGCGGGCCGGGGTGACCTGCCGGTGTACGTCGCCGTCGATCCCGCGCAGGCCGACGACAGTCGCCGGGTCCTCGCCCGTATCCCGGAGGTCGTGGAGTGGGCGGAGGCGAACTTCGGCCCGTACCCCTTCTCCTCCACCGGCGCGATCGTCGAGAACCCGGAGGACGCCGCGTACGCCCTGGAGACCCAGAGCCGCCCCGTCTTTCCCGGCGCCCCCGACATCTCGCTGCTCGTCCACGAACTCGCCCACCAGTGGTACGGCGACTCCGTCACCCCCGAGTCCTGGCGCGACATGTGGCTCAACGAGGGCTTTGCCACGTACGCCGAGTGGCTGTGGCAGGAGGATCACGGCGGTGACAGCGCCCAGGAGATCTTCGACGCGTTGTACGAGGGCGACTACTTCGACGACGCCGCAGCGAACGAGGCCGTCTGGGCCTTCCCGCCCGCGAAGCCGCCGAGCGCCGCGCGTATCTCCGACAGTCCGGTGTACGAGCGGGGCGCCATGGTCCTGCACAAGATCCGTGAAGTGATCGGCGACGACGCCTTCTTCGGCCTCCTCCAGGGCTGGGCGACCACCCACCGCCACGGCAACGCGGACACGGCCGACTTCATCGCGTACGTGGAGAAGTACGCGGAGGGGAGTGGGGGGAAGACGGCTCCGGAGACGGCTCCGGAGGCGGATCTGGATGCGGCTCCGGATGCGGATCTGGCCCCGGTCTGGGAGGACTGGCTGTACGGGGACGGGAAACCGTCTGTGGCCTGATTTGGGCGGCGTGGCGCAAAAGCGGTTCACCAGCGATCGTTCGGTCACCGGCGAGTGGGCCGACGGCCTGGGCAAAGCGAGGTGATCGTGGCGTCCGACTTCGCCTGCGGAGCCCTGAGTTTCGACGGCGAGGCCCCGGTCTCCTTCCTCCGGGCCGACGGGGCGAAGGAGGTGGGCGTCGAGTTCATCCCCCTCTCGAAGACCTACGAACGCCGCCGGGACGTGGAGTCGGTTCGGGGAGCACGGCGAGGGCTACGTACGGGTGAGCCTGCTCGCGCCGGAGGAACGGTTGCAGGAGGCGGTCGTCAGGCTCGCCGGGTTTCGGTGATGTCGGGCGGAGGGGTCCGAGGGTTCTCGCCCTCGGCGGCCGACTCGAATTCCGCCAGCAGTCCCGACAGTTCCGGTGGCCATACGGGCTCCGCCGGAGCGGCCAGTTCCGCGGGGGTCCACCAGCGCCAGGACAGGATGCCCTCCTCGGCACGCGCGGCGGCGAGGAGGCCGCCGACCGGTTCGCGGCGAGGGCCCCGGGCCACGTAGATGTGCTCGTGCTGGCGGATGGGAATGTCCGAGCGCGTGAAGTCGTGTTCCCAGGTGCACAGCAACGGGCCCGGCTCCAGGTCCGTCCACCCCGTCTCCTCGCGCAACTCCCGCAGGGCGCCCTCGCGCGGGGTCTCGCCCGCCTCCAGGCCTCCGCCCGGCAGGGCCCAGTGCCGGCCCACCTCGTCGTTGTCGTACTGGAAGAGGAAGACGGCACCCTCCGGATCGAGTACGGCGACCCGCGCGGCCCGGCGTGGAGTCCGTAGCGGCTTCCGCATCACGGCGCAGGGGCGGCCCAGTTGGCGATCCCCGCGACGCGCGATGACCTCGTAGCCGAGGGACGTCCAGAAGGCGAGGGCGCCGGGGTTGTTGTCGAGCGCCGCCAGCCGTACGGCGCCGCGCCCCGCCCGACGGAACCGCTCTTCGACCAGCCCCGCCAACTCCCTCCCGTACCCCTGCCGGTGCGCCCCCGCGGCCACCAGCAGCAACCCGATCCAGGGGTCGGGGTCGGCCGGATCGGGATGCCGCGCGAGGGTGATGACGACCCCGAGGAGGGGACCGCCGCTGCGGCTGTCCTCGCGCGCGAGCAGGACCTCCACGTCCGGGTTGGCCAGCTCCACGGCCATTGCCGCGCCGACCTGTTCGGGGCGGATGTCGTCCGCGTCCGGGAAGTCGCCGCTGAGGGAGTAGAAGTCGCGGTTGGAGGCGTGCAGGGCGGTGAGCTCGGCGAGGAGGCGGCCGGGGATGGTCCCGTCCTCGGACGTGCGGAGGGTTTCGAGCAGCAGCATGTCCGCACGCTATCGAGGGCTTCGGGGTGGAGCGGCGGGTGCGTTGCGGTGATTGGCGTATTGGAACCAAAGTGCCACTCACCGCAACTCGAACCAGACCTGCTTGCCGAGGGCCAGCGGCTCGTTGCCCCGGCCGACGCCCCACTCCTGGGCGAGTTCGGAGAGCAACAGCAGGCCTCGACCGTGCTCCGCCTCGGCATCCAGGGGACTCGGCCGGGCGGCAGGCGCCGCCCTGAGCTCGTCGTCGTACACCGACACCCGTACGCGGTCATGCCGCACGACCGCTTCGAGCCGCACATCGAGGGAGGTGGTGTGCAGGCCGACGTTGGTCACCAGCTCCGACACCAACAGGCGTGCGGTGTCGACGAGTTCACCATGCCCGGTGGTCTGGAGGAGGAGGGCGACGACGTCTCGGCAGATCTTGGGGCTGGTGGGGGAGTTGGGGGTGCGGAGGCGGTAGATCTGCGGGGGGTGTTTGACGGGATGGGTGGGGGCGGGGTCCATGCGGTGGCCTCCCTCGTTGGTGTGGGTGATGGGCACACACCGCCCTGGCTCGGCCAAGCCAATTGGTTTGGCTGCTCTGCGGTCTTACTGGTGTGATGCCTGGAGTCGAAGTTAGGGACAACCTTGCCCATGGGCAAGGTTGTCCCGGATGGTTCACCCAAGTGAGTGGACGGCCCTTTGGCGGGGCGGCAGACTCGGACGCCGAAAGGAAAAGTGACGATGCCACTGAGGGACAACCCGACCGCGCGCCAGGTCCGACTGGGGGCTGAGCTCCGGAAGTTGAGGGAACGGGCAGGTAAGACGGCCCGTGAGACTGCCGGCCTGCTCTCCACCGACCAGGCGAAGATGAGCCACATCGAGTCGGGCCGCATCGGCGTCAGTGAGGAGCGAATCCGTCGGCTGGCTGTTTTTTACGCGTGCGATGACGGGCCACTGGTTGACGCACTGTGTGCCATCGCCCGAGAGTCGCGGGGGCAGGGCTGGTGGGACGAGTACCGAGGCGTGCTCGGCCCGGATTTCCTGGACATCGCGGAGTTGGAGCACCATGCCGCCTACCTGCGCAGCGTCCAGGTGGTGAATGTGCCGGGCATCTTGCAGACCGAGGACTACATTCGGGCGATCCACGGTAGTTACCGCCCCGTACTCCCCGTCGATGTGGTCGACAGGCGAGTGGAATTCCGGCTGCGGCGCCAGAGCCTCCTTGAGCAGGCCGAGCCGCCCTCGCTCCGGGCCATCGTTCATGAAGCGGCGCTGCGCATGCGCTTCGGAGGACGCGAGGTCGCGAAGGGACAGCTCGAACACCTGCTGGAAACCTCGGCGCGGCCATCGGTCACGGTTCGGGTCATCCCGTTCAGCTGCGAGGACTACATCGAGGCGACGAACGCTCCGATGTACGCCGGGGGAGTCGTGCCGCAGCTCGACACGGTCCACTTGGACAGCCCTGCGGGCAGCTACGTGGTGGGAGCCGAGGCCGAGCTGAACAGGTACCGGCAGTTGCTCGATGTCGCCGAGGGCGCATCCCTGAGCGAAGCGGAATCCCGGAAGCTCATCCAGCGGATCGTGCGAGAGATCTGAGAGGCAACGGATTGTCCGAGCAGTGGCAGAAGTCGTCCTTCTCCGGAGTGGAGGGTGCGAACTGCATTGAACTCGCCCACCACCAAGGCCGAATACTCATACGCGAGAGCGACACCCCCGCCGACGTACTCACCCCGGTCCCCGAAGGCCTGCTCGCGCTGATACATCACCTCAGGTCCGAGTCGTAGTGGAACAGCGCGTGCGCGTGCACAAGGTGCGGCTGGGCGGCGAGGAGGTCAGGGTGATCCGGTCGGCGGCGCCTACCCGGCTGGCGTTGCGTGATGACCGCCGCTGGCTGTCGATGTACGCCGACCGGGCCGGCGCCGAGCAACTCGTCGCCCTGTGGGCGTTGGCCGCCCGGTCCGCACGGTCGCTGGTCTACCTGCCGATGCGGGCCAACCCGGCCCCCGACGGCATCGCGAGCGACGGCGAACCGGTCGCGCTGGACCTCGTACTGGTCCACCACAGCCCGCAGTTCCCGACCGCGTCGTGGAAAGACGTACGTGCCCGGCTCGGCGTGGGCAGACCGCACACGACGGCCACCCCGGACGACGACTTCCCGGATGAGACGGCGATCGACTACGAGCGGTGGCACCACCCGACGTACCGCGACCACCTCGGCTTCACCATCGCGGCCCACACGCTCTTCGTCACCGGCAGCCCCACCGCGTTCCGCGAACAGGGCACCGCCCTACGCGCCCTCACCGACGAGGCACCGTCCCACCTGCACCGCCACCCGAACGCCACCCACTTCTGCGTCGAACTGGCCCCGGGCCCCTGGTCCCGCCCCCAGCACCGGCGGAACGTACCCGGCAACCTGCACATCCAGTACGCGGGGGCCTGGCGGGTGCGCTGACAGGGGCGGGAGTCGAGCGGGCCCCCGGCGAAGAGACGCCGGGGGCCCGCTCGAAGCCGAGGTGTCGTCAGACGCTGACGCCGAAGTCCTGGGCGATGCCGACCAGGCCCGATGCGTAGCCCTGGCCTACGGCGCGGAACTTCCACTCGGCGCCGTTGCGGTAGAGCTCGCCGAAGACCATGGCGGTTTCGGTGGCGGCGTCCTCGGAGAGGTCGTAGCGGGCGATCTCGGCGCCGCCGGCCTCGTTGAGGATGCGGATGTAGGCGTTGCGGACCTGGCCGAAGTTCTGCGAGCGGTTCTCCGCGTCGTAGATCGAGACCGGGAAGACGATCTTGTCGATGTCGGCCGGGAGGGCCGCGAGGTTGACCTTGATGGCCTCGTCGTCGCCCGCGCCTTCACCCGTGCGGTTGTCGCCCGTGTGGACGATGGTCTTGTCGGGGGTCTCCTTGTTGTTGAAGAAGACGAAGTGTCCGTCCGAGTAGACCTTGCCCTGGGGGTTGACCGCGATGGCCGAGGCGTCCAGGTCGAAGTCGGTGCCCGTGGTGGTGCGGACGTCCCAGCCGAGGCCCACGGTGACGGCGGTCAGGCCCGGAGCCTCCTTGGTGAGCGAGACGTTGCCACCCTTGGACAGGCTTACAGCCATGGTTGGGAGTCCTTCCCTCGTTATGTACGTGCCCTGTGTTGTGCTGTCTGTCCTGCGTGTCCTGCGTGTCCTGCGTGCTTCGTGACGGGGACGAAGCTACCTGCACCCCTATGAACGTAGAGAGGGGCACCAGAGGTTCCAGCGGTTTTTACTTTCTTTACCCGCCGGACCCCGATCGTGGTCCGGCGCGGTGAAAAGGACGTGACGTGGACCGGACATTCGCGCGACCATGGGGGCATGTCCGGTCCTCACGTCATCCGTGGCTCCGTGTCGCTTCCCGAGGCCGAGCTCATCTGGCGTTTCTCGCGTTCCTCCGGCCCCGGCGGACAGCACGTCAACACCAGTGACTCGCAGGTCGAGCTGAAGTTCGACCTCGCGAAGACCGAGGCCCTGCCCGAGGTATGGAAGGCGCGGGCGCTGGAGCGGCTCGCCGGACGGCTCGTCGACGGCGTCATCAGCGTCCGGTCCTCCGAGCACCGTTCCCAGTGGCGCAACCGCGAGACCGCCGCCGTACGCCTCGCCGCGCTCCTCGCGGAGGCCACCGCGCCGCCGCCCAAGCCGCGCCGGGCGACCCGTATCCCGAGGGGCATCAACGAACGGCGGCTGCGGGAGAAGAAGCAGCGGTCCGACACCAAGCGGGGGCGGACGGGGCGCGACTGGGGCTGAGCTCCAGCCCTTGAGCTCCAGCCCCTGAGGTCCGGCCCCTGAGCAGCCCGCCCGCGCCGCCCGTACGAACCTTTCTCAGCCCAACTGCCGGTACCGGCCCCGGAAGTAGGCCAGCGGGCCGCCGTCCACGCCCGGCGCCGTCGCGTTCAGGACGCGGCCGATGACGAGGGTGTGGTCCCCGGCGGTCACGCGTTGCTCGGTGCGGCATTCGAGGGTGGCCAGGGCGCCGCCGATGAGTGGTGCGCCGGTGACCTCGCCGCGGTCGTAGCGGATGTCCTCGAACAGGAGCCGGTCGCTGACGCGGCCCTTCATGGCGAAGCGGCCGGCGATGATCCGCTGGTGTTCGGAGAGGAGGGAGACGGCCCACAGGGGCTGTTCGGCGAGGAGGTCGTCCATCCGGGAGCCCTCGCGGAGGCCGACCATCACCAGGGGCGGGTCCAGCGACACGGACATGAACGAGGTCGCCGTCATGCCCACGTCCTCGCCGCGCGGCCCGTCGGGATCCAGCGCCGCCTCGTGCGCGGTGACCAGAACCACACCAGCCGTCAGCCGGGACATCGCGGCCCGGAACTCGTCTTCACTCACCCCCTCAGCATGCCTGCCGTCGGACGCTCCGGGGACGGCAGGTATCGACGCCGACGAATTTGCGAGCGGGACCACGGACGGAGGGACCACGGCCAGAGGGGCGGGAGGAGTCCTGGGCACGGTCGAACGCTAGTCCCCGGGGGCCGCCGGCCACATCGGTCCGGGGGCCGGACCCCTACCCCGACCTGCGACCTAGGACACCGTCCGGAGCCCCGCTCACAGTGCCTACACAGAGTTCTGAATTCCGTTCAATAAGCGCACGAGGGAAACGCATAAACTCCACTCAATTGCTCATCTTCCGCTGTGACTTGAGTCACAGGAGCCACATTTTGTTGACCCTGCGTACCGAGTGGGCTTCACGCTGTGATTCAGTGGCGGGGACGCTGCAAGCTGTAAGCGGGAACTGTAAGCGGAGTAAGCCCGCGAGTTAAGCAGCTTACCGACGACCTGGAGCCTGGAGCTGCCACGAGATCTCGGGGGGAGGGCGAATGGAAACCGAGTCGGAGCCTTACGTCCGTCTGACGACGCTGCGGCAGCTGCACCAGGTGATGGCGGACATGAACACCGCGCGCAGCCTGGCCGACACACTGCAGACCGTCGCCGACGGTGTGGTCAACGGCCTCGGGTACGAGCTGGCCTGCGTCAACCTCGTCCGCCCCGACGGCGACCTGGTCGTCGCCGCCCTCGCCGGGAACTCCGCCGCCGAAGCCCTGATCACCGGCCGCGTCGGCTCGCGCGCCTCCTGGGACCGCCGGCTGAGCATGGGCGAGTCCTGGGGTGACCTGCGGTTCATACCGCACACCGAGGGCTGGGTCCTCGACGAGGACGACGTACCGCAGTGGTACACCGACGGTCCCGAGCCCCGCTTCGAGGACGAGTGGCACCCCTCCGACCGGCTGTTCGCGCCGATGTACACCCCGGGGGCGGCCGGCGCCGCCTGCGGTGAGCTGCTCGGGGTCGTCTCCGTGGACCGGCCCAGAAACGGTCGCCGACCGGGCGCATGGGGACGCGAAGCGCTCCAGATGTACGCCTTTCAGGCCGCCATCGCGATCAGTAACGCACGCCTGCGCGCCAACATGCAGCGTGCACTGGTCAGGCTCGAAAGAGAGCAGCAGGCGCTGCGGGCCAGCGAGGAATCCTTCCGCCAGGCCTTCGAGTACGCCCCCTCCGGCATGGCCATCGCCGAGATGGGCGGCGATCAGCACGGCCGGATCCTGCGGACCAACGACGCGCTGTGCCGGCTGCTCGGACGGCCCGCCTCCGCCATGCGGCGCTACTCGTTCTCCGACCTCGTCCACCCCGAGGACATAGGCACCCTCCTGCGGACCTCCGCCGAGGGCGGGCGCGCCGAGCTGCGGCTCGGGCGCCGCGACGGGACGTACCTCTGGGTCAGTCTGCGGAACTCCGTGGTGGCCGACGCCGCCGACGGGCCCCGCTTCCTGCTCACCCACGTCGAGGACATCGAGGATCGCAAGCGCCGCGAGCTCCAGCTCGCGCACCGCGCCTCGCACGACGCCCTCACCGGCCTGCCGAACTCCGCCGAGCTGCGCTCGCGCCTCTCCGCCCGCATCTGCCAGCGCCCCCAGGCCCTCCTGGCCGGCGCGGCCCCCGACTCGATGAACGCGGCCTTCGGGGAGCAGGGGGACTTCAGGGAGTTCGGCGCCGCCCAGCACGCGGCGCTCCCGGAGCGCCAGGGGCCGCCGCATCCGTCCTTCGACGAGTACGAGGCCGGCGGCCACGCCTTCGACTTCCACGCGGCCGGCGGACCGTACGACGCCTTCGACCACCATGTGCACGCCGTCGCGCCCGAGGACGAGCGGGACGACGGCACCAAGGGGCTCGCGGTGCTCTTCTGCGACCTCGACGGGTTCAAGTCGATCAACGACCGGTTCGGGCACAACGCGGGGGACGCCGTCCTCATCGAGGTGGCCCGGCGGCTCGGCGGGGCCGTGCGCGACGGCGACACCGTCGCGCGGCTCGGCGGTGACGAGTTCGTCGTCCTCGCCGACGGGCTCGGCCGCGCGGACGCCCAGGACCTCGCCGTTCGCCTGCGCAACGAGATCATCCAGCCGATCCGGCTGGACGGTCGCGCGATGCGCGTCGGTGCCAGTTTCGGCATCGGATGGGCGCACTGCGGAATGACGGCGGACGAGGTATTGAAATCAGCTGACGAGCGGATGTACGTCGAGAAACGATCTCGTCCCAGACAGCACCGCCGGGCCGGATGAGATCCGGGCCACAACCGCGATAGCGCAGGACAGGGCTGTACAGGGGCTGGAAAGATCCTGGTGAGCGGTGCATCGGCGGATCGATGAGGCCTGAGTCACCCGTTTGGACCAGCACGAGCGGGTAGGCTCGTTCTTCCAAACCCCCATGCGACACCCGCTGCCCGTACCCGCACGTACCGCACCTGAGGAGACCTAGGGATGACGCCCGGCAACAACGGCGCGAGCACGCCCGAGGACGACGACGTGTTCGGCTATCTCTACGCCGACGGTCAGGCCCGAGGAGCGCAGCCGCCCACGGCGAGCTACGGCTACCCGAACGCGGTCAACCGGACGCGACCGGTCGGCGAACGCCAGTACGGACAGCAGACCCAGCAGGCTCCGCAGGCGCCCACCGCGCAGTACGGGCAGGTCCCGCCGCAGCAGTCGTACGGCCAGCAGCCGGCCGGCCCCGGTCAGCCGAACACGCACTACCAGGCCCCGGAGTCCTTTCCCGGCGGCCCCCAGACGACCCGCCAGCAGAGCCACGGCGGGGGCGGCGGGCGTGGGCGCGGACCCAACACCAAGGGCCTGCTCATCGGCGCGATCGCCGTCGTGGCGGCCGTCGTGATCGGCATCGGCATCGCCATGCTCGGCGGCGACGACTCCGATGACACCGCCGGCGCCGACACCGGTACCTCCGCCGCCCCGAGCAACCAGGAGAGCACCGAGCCCAGCCCGTCGGCCAGCAAGTCCGCCGACGCGGAGAGCGCCGAGCTGCCGAAGGCCGAGGCCAAGACCCTCCTCCTCGGCGGCACCGCCGCCCTCGCCACCGACATCTCCGGCGCGAAGTCCGACGGCGGGTTCTACGTCACCAACTTCAACTCGGCCGGCTCCTCCATCACCTGGAAGGCGGAGGACGTCCCGGCGAGCGGCAAGTACACGCTGTTCGTCCTCTACGGCGTCCCGGGCAAGAACGCCAACGCCACTCTCACGGTCAACGGCACGGCCCAGGGCCGCGCCCTCAACCTCTCCAACTTCGCGAAGGCCCCTGAGGGCGACTATGAGAAGGGCTGGACGAACACCTACGCGTCCATCCAGCTGAACAAGGGCACCAACGAGATCAAGATCTCCTGCGAGCAGGGCAATTCCTGCGACGTCAACTTCGACCAGCTGTACCTGGAAAAGGGCTGGAAGAGCTGAGGCGGGCCCTCAGGCCGCCGTGACCTCCCCCGTCACCACCACCCGCCCCACCAAGTCCTCGTAGACCTCGCGGTCGAACTCCCCCGCCACCGGCGTCAGTACGGTCGCCGCCGACAGGGCGACGGCGCGGGCCAGGCGGTCCGGCCAGGGGAGGCGGTCGATGAGGCCCGAGATGAGGCCCGCGACCGCCGAGTCGCCGGCGCCGGTCGGGTTGCCGCGGAAGCGGCGGGGCGGGGTGGCGCGCCAGTGGCCTTCGGGGGTGTGGGCGAGGAGGCCGTCGGGGCCGAGGGAGGCGACGACCGCCTGGGCGCCGCGGCGGCGGGCGTCACGGGAGGCCCGGGACGGCTCGTGGGAGCCGGTCAGCTCGGCCAGTTCGTCGGCGTTCGGCTTCACCAGGTCCGGTCGGGCCGCCACCCCGCGACGCAACGGTTCACCGCTGGTGTCCAGCAGCACGGGCACGCCCAGCGTGCGGGCCGTACGGATCAGGCCCGCGTACGCGCCCACCGGCAGCCCCGGCGGCAGGCTGCCGCACAGGGCCACCGCCGAGGCGGAGCGCAGCAGATCGGCGTACGCCTCCTGGAAGGCGGACCACTCGGCGGAGGCGATGAGCGGGCCGGGTTCGTTGAGCTGAGTCGTGTCACCTGACGCGGTGTCGGCCACGGCGATCGTCCGGCGGGTCGCACCCTCCACCGGCAGCAGCGCGTCCACGACACCCGGGGTGCGCGTCAGCTGGTCCTGGACCGCCCGGCCGGTCGCGCCGCCGACGAAGCCGGTGGCCGTCACCTCGTGGCCGAGCGCCGCGAGCACCCGGGCCACGTTCAGGCCCTTCCCGCCGGGCCGTTCGGTCACCTCGGTCACCCGGTGCGTGCCGTGCGGCCGCAGGTTCCGTACGCGATAGGTGATGTCGAGAGCGGTGTTCAGCGTGACCGTGAGGATCACCTGGGCCTGCCCCCTCGGTGTGGACGCGGTCGCGGAGGCTCGATCATGCCAAATGGGCGGCGGGGTAACCCAGTTGGGGATCAGTCGCGGAAGGGGTCCACCACCCACTCGCCCTTTCGCAGCACGCCCTTGAGGGCGAACTCCGCGTCGAGGAGTACGAGGTCGGCGTCCTTGCCCGGTTCGAGGGAGCCCACCCGGTCGTAGAGGCCCAGGAGTTTCGCCGGGTTGGCGCAGAGGGCGGCGACGGCGTCCTCGACCGGGATGCGGTCGAGGGTGACGGCGCGCTTGAGGGCGCGGTCCTGGGTGAGGGTCGAGCCCGCGATGGAGCCGCCCTCCACCAGGCGGGCCACACCGTCCACGACCTCGACCGCCAGCGGGCCGAGCGTGTAGAGCCCGTCGCCGAAGCCGGCCGCGTCCATGGCGTCGGTGATGAACGCGACCCGGTCGGCGCCCGCGTGCCGGAACGCCAGTTGGAGGGAGGCCGGGTGCAGATGCGTGCCGTCGTTGATCAGCTCGACCGTGATCCGCTCGTCCTCCAGGAGCGCCGCGATCGGGCCGGGCTCGCGGTGGCCGAGCGGGGGCATCGCGTTGAACAGGTGGGTCGCCACGGTCGCGCCCGCGTCGATGGCCCGCACGGTCTGCTCGTACGTCGCGTCCGTGTGGCCGATCGCCGCGATGACGCCGTGCTCGGCGAGGAGCCGTACGGAGTCCAGGCCGCCGGGGAGTTCGGTGGCGAGGGTGACCATCGCGGCCCGGCCGCGCGCCGCGTCGATCAGTTTGCGGACATCCGCCGGATCGGGGTCGCGGAGGAGTTCCTCGGAGTGCGCGCCCTTGCGGCAGGGGGAGATGAACGGGCCCTCGAAGTGGATGCCGGCGATATCGCCCTGCTCGGCGAGTTCGGAGAGGAGGCCGGCGCGGTGGACGAGGCCGTCCATGTCGCCGGTGACCGTGGAGGCGACGAGGGTGGTGGTGCCGTGGAGGCGGTGGGTGTGGATGCCCTTCAGTACGTCGTCGACGGTGCCCGAGGTGAAGGAGGCTCCGCCTCCGCCGTGGTTGTGGAGGTCTACGAATCCGGGGACCGCCCAGAGGCCGCGTACGTCGATGAGCTGGGCGTTCTCCGGGGCGCTTCCGGCGATTCGGGTGCCGTCGATGATCACTCGGCCGTTTTTGATGATGCCGGTGGGGAGGACGACGTTGGCGCCCGAGAGGACGTAGGGGGGTGCTTTGCGTGGCGACTGCGGGTGCGTGGGGGCTGGTCGCGCAGTTCCCCGCGCCCCTGACGGGGCGCTGTCGGAACCGGTGGTAGGAGGCGCGGCCTTTGAGGGGGTGCTGGTTGAGCCGGTGGTAGGGGGCGTGGCGCCTGACGGGGTGCTGTCGGGACCGGCGGCAGGTAGCGCGGCCCCTGACGGGGCGCTGCCGGGACCGGCGGCTGGAGGCGCGGTTCCGGATGGTGTGGTGTTGGACCCCGTGTTGGGGAGGGTGGGGGGCATCAGGGGGTTACCTCCGGGGGGTCCGTGGGGGTGAGGAGATCCCAGGCCATGAGGCCGGCGCCGCGGCAGCCGGCGGTGTCGCCGAGCGTGGCGGGGACGATGGCCGGCACTTTCTGGAAGGTGACGCGGCGCTGGACGGCGGTGCGCAGGGGGGTGAACAGGGTTGCGCCGGCTTCGGCGAGGCCGCCGCCGATGATGAGGGTGCGGGGGTCCAGCAGGGTGAGGGCGGTGACGAGGCCGTCGGCGAGGGCGTCGACGGCGTGCTGCCAGACGGCGGCCGCGCGCGGGTCGCCCGAGTCGACGGCCTTGGCGCAGTCCGCCGCGTCGGCCCCGGGGTCGCCGGAGGCCTCCGCCCAGGCCTGGCTGACGGCCGCCGCGGAGGCGAACCGCTCCAGACAGCCGTGCTGGCCGCAGGGGCACGGGATGCCCCCGGGTCGTACGACGATGTGGCCGATCTCGCCCGCGAAGCCATGGGCGCCCGCCTCCACCCGGCCCTCGACGCCGATCGCGCCGGCGATCCCGGTGCCGAGCGCCACGAAGAAGTAGCGGTCCGTGCCCCGGCCCGCGCCTACGCGCCCCTCGGCGAGCCCGCCGGTGCGCACATCGTGGCCGAGGGCGACCGGGACACCGCCGAGGCGTTCGGCGAGCAGCGCGCGCAGCGGGACGTCGCGCCAGCCGAGGTTGGCCGCGTAGACGGCGATACCCCGGTCGGAGTCGACGATGCCGGGCACGGCGACCCCGGCGGCGGCCGCGGGCTCGCCGAAGTGCCGCTCGCCGTGGGCGCGCAGCTCGGCGGCGAAGTCGAGGACGGACGCGACCACGGCGTCCGGCCCGCGGTCGCGCCCGGTGGCCAGGCGGGCCTGGTGCAGCAGCGCGCCGTCCGCCCCGACCAGCGCGGCCTTCATCCCGGTGCCGCCCACATCGAGGGCGATGACATGTCTCACGGGTGACAGTGTGACCCGTCGACCCATGAGAGGTCTAGTCCACTTACGTGGTATAGACCTTATGGGGCGGGTGGTGTAGACCTTATGGAGATATTCGAGAAGTTCAAGATTGACGGGCCTGACGCCGAGCGGGTGAACCAGGCTGTTGCGGGCGGGGCCCGTGCGACAGGTTTGGGACAGTACGAGTGCGACAGCGGCAGCAGCGGACGAAGACCGGCGTCAGGAACAACCGGATCGCGGTGGCGACCGTGCTGGGACTGATGGCGACGCTAGCGGGTTGCGGCGCCTCGGAGACAAAGGGGCCGGGCGTCACCCTCAAGCTGGTCGCCGCGGACTACGGCGACTCGAAGAAGAACACTCGAAGAAATAACTGGGACGCGCTCGTCAAGGCGTACGAGAAGAAGACCCCGGGCGTCGACGTCGACGTCAGCGTCAGGACCTGGAACGACGTCGACCGCGAGGTCAAGGAAATGGTCGCCGCCGGTGAGGCGCCCGACCTGGCGCAGATCGGCACGTACGCCGACTACGCCTCGGCCGACAGGCTCTACGAGGTCGACGACCTGCTCTCCATACCCGTCCAGGCCAACTTCCTCTCCCCGCTCGCCGGCGCCGGAAAGGTCCGCCGGACCGCGTACGGGATGCCGTTCGCCGCGTCCACACGTGTCCTCTTCTCCAACAAGAAGCTCTTCGCCGAGGCGGGCGTCGACAGCGCGCCGCGCACCTGGAACGAGCTGGCCGACGCCGCCGGGGCCCTGGACAAGGCCGGTGTCGAGACCCCGTACGCGCTGCCGCTCGGGCCCGAGGAGGCGCAGGCCGAGACCATGCAGTGGCTGCTCAGCGGCGGGTCCGGCTACGCGGACGACGTCGGCACCTACCGGATCGACTCCGACGACAACGTCAGGACCTTCACCTGGCTCAAGAACGAACTCGTCGACAAGGGCCTCACCGGCCCCACCGCCCCCGCCGACCTCAACCGCGCCGACGCCTTCACCGCCTTCGCGCGCGGCGACGTCGGCATGCTCAACGGCCACCCCAGCCTGATGCGCATGGCCGCCGACCCGGGCGTCGAGTACGGGACGGCCGCCATGCCGGGCATCGACGGCCGGGACCACGCCACCATGGGTGTCGCCGACTGGATGATGGCCTTCAAGCAGAACGGCCACCGCGACGAGATCGGCGACTTCCTCGACTTCGTCTACAGCGACGAGAACGTCCTCTCCTTCTCCCGCGAGTACGACCTCCTGCCGGTGACCTCCTCCGCGTCCGACGCCATGACCGCCGACCAGGACGACACCGACCTCACGCCGTTCCTCGACGAGCTTCCCACCGCCGAGCTGCCCCCCGTCGGCAAGACGTCCTGGGCGGACGTCAGCGCGGTCAAGGAACAGATCGGCCGCGCGGTGCGCCCCGGCGCGAAGCCGCGGGTTGTGCTGGAGCAGTTGCAGCAGACGGCGATGGTGGCGGACCGCGCGGAGTAGGCGGGCTGCGCCCCGTGCCTTTCGCCTCGCTGTCATACCCGTCCGTTACCGTTTCCGCATGGATGAGCTCGATGCGCGCGAACAGGCCATCCTCGCGCTGGAGCGCCAGGGCTGGCCGGGCCCCGGCGCCAAGGAGCGCGCCGTACGGGAGCGCCTCGGACTGGCCCCGGTGCGCTACTACCAGCTGCTCAACGCCCTCCTGGACGACGAGCGCGCGCTGGCCCACGACCCGGTCACGGTCAACCGGCTGCGGAGGGTGCGGGAGAACCGCCGCTCGGAGAGATGACGCGCCCGGGCTTCACGCGCGGGCGGTCGTGGATAGGGTCGGCGTATGGGCAGCCACCAGGATTCCGAGAACCCCAGGGCCACCTTGCCGACACCCGTGACCCAGGCCGGGCGGGAGGCGCTGGACGCGATCCTCGCCCGCCCCGGCCGTACGGTGATCGCGCTCGACTTCGACGGGACCCTCGCCCCGATCGTGCCCGACCCCGAGCAGGCCCGCGCCCACCCCGACGCGGTGGCCGCGCTCGCCGCCCTCGCCCCCAAGGTCGCCTCCGTGGCCGTGGTGACCGGCCGCCCGGCCGGTGTCGCCGTCCGCTACGGCGGCTTCGCCGGGGTCCCCGGCCTGGAACGCCTCGTCGTCCTCGGCCACTACGGCGCCGAACGCTGGGACGCCGTCACCGGCACGGTCAACGCCCCCGCCCCGCACCCCGGCGTCGCGGCCGCCCGCGCCGAACTCCCCGGCTTCCTGGACCGGATCGGAGCATGGCAGGGCACCTGGATCGAGGAGAAGGGCCGCGCGGTGGCCGTCCACACCCGGCGGGCCGCCGACCCCCAAACCGCCTTCGAAGCCCTCCGCGCCCCCCTCACCGACCTGGCCACCCGCCACGGCCTCATCGTCGAACCCGGCCGCCTGGTCCTGGAACTCCGCCCCCCGGGCATGGACAAGGGCGTAGCCCTCCGCGACTACCTACTCGAAACCGACGCCGAATCCGTCCTCTACGCCGGTGACGACCTGGGCGACCTCCCCGCCTTCGCCACCCTGGAGAAACTCCGCACCGAAGGCACCCCCGGCCTCCTGGTCTGCAGCGGCAGCACGGAGGTCACAGAACTCTCGGAACGGGCGGACCTGGTGGTGGACGGCCCGGACGGGCTGATGCGGCTGCTGGAATGCTTGGCGGACCGGATGCCTGCCTGATCCTGGCCTCAACCGTCACGCAGAGTGCTGATGTGTCGCAGTAGCATCACCCGCATGGTCGATGTAGGGGTGAGGCAGCTGCAGCGCAGCAGGGATCGACTGGAGCGAAGCGGGGAGGCGTCGGCTGCCGGCGAGGACGAGGCCACTGCCGGGCTGCTGCTCTTCTACAGCGCCGAGTGCGGCCTGAAGGCGGAAGTGATGCGGCGAAGGAGACTGCGTGACACTTCGCAGCTGCCCGAGGAATTCCGTACCCACGACTTGCGCGTACTGGCGAAGGAACTGAACTGGTCGCCGCAGACGCAGCGAGCGCTGAAAGGCTGTGCGAGACCTCGGAACAACGGCCGTGCGTTGCCGAAGGTCGAGCCCCCGGCGCTGCACGAGGCATGGAGGTACGGTGCGGACCTGGAACCGGAGGACGAGAAGCAGTCGCTGGCAGCGTTGCGGACGCTGATCTCGGAATCCCGGGAGTGATGTCATGAGCGGGAAAACGGGAGCACACGTGGACAGCGGTGAACGCGGCGGTGTCGTACCCGGCCCTCTTTTCACCTGGGTCGACGTCGACGAGCGCCTCGCCCAGCTGGCCGCAGCCGGCCAGTGGCCCGAGTGGCTTCTGGAAGCCGATGCCTGGTGGGACCAACTGGTGCTCGCGGTCAGCCCGGGCACGACCGAGGAGTCCGTAAGCCGGTGGCTGGACCGGGCCTTCGGCCTCGGCTCGATCACTTCTTCCACGGAGCAGTTGGTGCTCGGCCTGGACCGGCCGAGAGGGTTCGGAGCCGAGGGCATTCCCGTCGTGCTCGAAGAGACCGATGACCTGTCGACAGGCCGACGCGTGCCCCGTCTCGCGGAGCGCAGGACGACGGTCGAGCTCGCCCGTACGCTGCCCCGCCCGCAATCCGATCGTCTCGCGGGGGACGTGCAGATCATCGCCTTCCACTCCTTCAAGGGCGGCGTGGGCCGCACGGTGCACGCGGTCGCGCTCGCCGACGATCTCGCCCGGTCGGGGCACAGGGTGCTGCTCATCGACGCGGACCTTGAGGCACCTGGCATTACCTGGATGCACCAAGCGCAGGGCGGTACCAGCGACATCAGCTACGAAGATGTGCTTGCCCTCCTGCACGGCACGAGCGACGGGGACACGGCGTCCGTCGCCGAAATCGTTCGCGGCTCCCTGGTGGGCCAGTTCGTGGTCGGCACCGGCCCGGGAAGGCTGGCGATCCTTCCCGCCACACGCCGGTCGCGGCTCGGTCCGCCGCGGATCGAGCCCGTCGACCTGCTGACGCATGACCGATCGCGCTACTTCCTCACCGAGTCCCTGGCAGAGCTGGCGTCGGCCGCCGGACTCGACACCGTGATCATCGACCTGAGGGCAGGCGCGTCCGAGCTGTCCGCACCCGTGCTTCTCGACCCCCGGGTGCAGCGCGTGTTCGTCACCACGCTCAGCAGCCAGTCCCTGGACGGCACGGTACGGATGATCCGGCAGCTGGGAGCCAAGGCACCCGCGCTGCTCGGCCAGGATCCCGCCCCCACCGCCGTGGTCACGCAGTACCGCCTGGATGTCCACGACGCCGAATCCGAGGCCGCTCGACGGGCCCTGTCCAAGGCACTTGACGGGGCCTTGAGCGTCAGGGAGGGAGAGGAAGGGGAACGGGACGTCGTCGTCGACACTCAGGCGATGACAGCCACACTGGTCAGTCCGTTCCGTGACGAGTTGCTCGCACTACCGGGCAGTTGGGACGACGTCGTCGACGTCGTACGCCGCTGCGGACTGGGCGAACGGGTCGCCGAACTGGCGCGGCAGCTCTCGCCGGGAGACTTCATCGACGCGGTCGGAGCGAACGGCCCCGCAGGCGTCGAGGAGCGCAGAGCCGCACTGTGGGAGCGCGCGGCAGCACTCGTCTTCGCGGAGCGAACCGGCCTGGACGGGGCACTGGGATTCCTGTCCACCGAGCCGCTGCGTCGGCTGATCGGCGACCACCGCGGCTCCTTGCCCGTGACCGTGGTGGTCGGGGCGAAGGGCGCCGGGAAGACCTTCACCTACGCCCGGATGTGTGCCGCAGGGAGTTGGCCGGCCTTCGCCGCGAAGGCGGGTATGGAGGTGCTGGCCGACGCGCTCGTCGTACCGGTCCTCGATCCCGCCAATCTCGACCAGAGCCCCGCAGCCGAAGGGGGCACCGGCCCGCAGGACCTCCGCGACCGGGCCGCCGGCGGCCGGGGGGCGACACGCGCCGAGATCCTTCGGCTGCTCAACGAGTCCCTGAGGTCTCGTGAGAACAGCACGGACCCGGAGTTCTGGTCATACATCTGGCTGCGGTGCATGGCGATCGCCGGGGGCAGCGAGGTCGCCCGCAACGATGATTGTGACGCCGAGTCCGAGTTGCTCGCACTCGGCCGGCGAAAGCGGCTGCTCTTCGTCTTCGACGGGCTGGAGGACTTTCTCCAGGAACTCGACGGCGAGGCCAAACGGGTGGCGCTGCGCGCCCTGCTCGTGGACGTCCCCGAGTGGCTGCGATCGGTGCGCGGACGCCCCCTCGGTCTCGTGGTGTTCGTACGCCGTGACCTGGCGGCATGGGCGATCCGGCAGAATCTCGGCCAGTTCCTCGACCGCTACGAGCCCTACGCCCTGCGCTGGGACGCTCAGGAAGCGCTGCGGCTCGCCCTCTGGGTAGCGGTCACCGCCGGGGTCGTTCCCGAGCCGGAGCGGGATCTCACGGAACTTCCGTACGACGAGATCGCTCACGCGCTGCATCCGGTCTGGGGGGCGAAGCTCGGATCGGACAGCTCGCGAGAGGCATGGTCCGACCGCTGGGTTCCCGCGGCCCTGGCCGACTTCAATGACCAGGTGCAGGCCCGTGACGTCGTGCGCTTCCTCCGACAGGCCTCGGAACTGTCCGAGGGGGATGAACGCACCGACCGGTTGCTCGTCCCGTCGGCGATGCGTAACGCCCTGGCCCGGTGCAGTGCGGAGAAGGTCAAGGAGATCAGCCAGGAGAACAGACAACTCGGTGATCTGCTGAATGACCTCGGGCGGTACGCGCACGACGTGCTCATGCCCTTCGAGGCCGAGGACGTCGGACTCGACGCCAACGGCATCACCGTGCTGCAGGAAGCGGGCGCACTGGCGAAGGACGCGGACGGCCGCTACCGGCTGCCCGAGATCTACCGGCACGCCCTCCGCTTCAGAACGCAGGGACGGGCCCGCGTCGTACGGCGGTGAAGCCGCTGTCGGCCGATCAGTCCAACGCGTGCAACTGATCCAGGAACCACTGCGTCGGCGGCAGCGCGGTCCCCGCGGCGGCCAGCCGCTTCGTGCGCTCCGCCCGCTCGTCCGCGGGCAGCGACAGCGCCTGGTGGAGTGCGGCGGCGGTGCCGCCGATGTCGTACGGGTTCACCACGAGCGCGTCCTCGCCCAGTTCCTCGTACGCCCCCGCCTCCCGCGACAGCACCAGCACGCACCCCTCGTCGGAGACGACCGGTACCTCCTTGGCGACGAGGTTCATGCCGTCGCGGATGGGGTTCACGAGGGCCACGTCGGCCAGCCGGTACGCGGCGAGGGATCGTGCGAAGTCGTCCTTCACGTGCAGGACGACCGGGGTCCAGCCCGGCGTCCCGTACGCGGAGTTGATCTCGTCGGCGACCCGCTGGACCTCGGCCGTGTAGTCCCGGTAGACGGCGAGGTCCTGCCGGGACGGGTAGGCGAAGGCGACGTGCACGACGCGCTCGCGCCAGGACGGCCGGTCGTCGAGGAGCTGCCGGTAGGCGAGGAGGCCGCGCACGATGTTCTTGGAGAGTTCCGTGCGGTCGACGCGGACGATCGTGCGGCGCGGGGTGCCGTCGGGGGCGGTCCCGACCTGCTCCCGCAGCGCGGCCATGCGCTCGTCGACGTCCGCCTCGTGGGCGCGCCGCCGCAGGAAGTCCGCGTCGGCGCCCAGTCCGTGCACACCGATCCGGGTGCCGGACGGGATGCCGGGGCCCAGCACGGCATGACAGCAGTCGGTGAACGCGTCCGCCCACCGCTGGGTGAGGAACGCGGCCCGGTCGGCGCCGAGGATGCCGCCCAGGACCTGCGCGGCGATGTCGTCGGGGAGCAGCCGGAAGTAGTCGACCGGCGCCCACGGGGTGTGCGAGAAGTGCCCGATCCGCAGGTCAGGGCGGAGTTCGCGCAGCATCCGCGGCACCAGCGCCAGGTGGTAGTCCTGGACGAGCACCGCCGCGCCGTCCGCCGCCTCGTCCGCGAGCGCCTGGGCGAAGGCCCGGTTGTACGTCTCGTACGACGCCCACCGGCGCCGGAACTCCGCGTCGAAGACGGGCTCCAGGGGAGTCTGGTACAGCATGTGGTGCACGAACCACAGCGTGGAGTTGGCCACGCCGTTGTACGCGTCCGCGTGCACGTCCGCGGGGATGTCCAGCATGCGTACGCCGGGCTCGGCGACGCCGCGGCGGACGGCCTCGCGGTCGCCGTCGCCGAGGGCTGAGCACACCCAGACGGCGCCCGCGTCCTTGTCGATCGAGGACAGGCCCGAGACGAGGCCGCCGCCGCCGCGCTTGGACCTGAGGTCGCCGGTCTCGTCCTGCGTGTACGTGACCGGGCCGCGGTTGGAGGCGACGAGGATCCGGGCCGCACCGTGCGTTGATGCCATACGGCTCAACCTAGCCCGGGGGTGAACCGGTCAAACGTGCGGTTGGGCCGTATACGGGGGCGCCTGAGGGGGTGGGGGGTGCGGGTGGGGTTGGCGGGTGCGGGTGAGTGGGGGCTGGTCGCGCAGTTCCCCGCGCCCCTGAAAACGCGGGGTGCCCCCATGCTTTTAAGGGGCGCGGGGAACTGCGCGAGCAACCCACCACAACCCGCACCCGCCGACGAAACCGCATCCCCCACCCCCTCACGCGGCCTTTCGCTCCGCGTACTCCGCGATCTCCACCATCGGCGGCCTCTCCTCCAGGTCCACCGAGTACGTGCGCGGCTCGAAGCCGTCCGACCCTCGTTCGAACTGGGTCAGGACGGGACGGATCAGGTGGCCGCGGGCCAGGCGGAGCTGGGCCGTGCGGTAGATCGCCGCGGACATGCGGCCGAGCGCCTGGCCGTCCTGGTGGCGGTGTTTGCGGACGCCGACGTCGACCTGGGCGAGGGCGTCGAGGCCGACGAGGTGGAGGGAGTCGACGAGCATGCCCAGCTCCACGCCGTAGCCCACCGGGAAGGGGAGCTGTTCCAGGAGGGAGCGGCGGGCCGCGTACTCGCCGCCCAGCGGCTGGACGAAACCGGCCAGCTGGGGCCAGTGCATGTTGAGCAGGGGGCGGGCCATCAGTTCCGTCACCCGGCCGCCCTGGCCGGCGGCGGAGCCGAGGGGGCGGTCGTACATCGCCTTGACGAGGTCGACGCCGGGGTCGGTGAGCAGCGGGCCCACGATCCCGGTGACGAAGTCGGAGGAGAACTCCTTGAGGTCCGCGTCGATGAAGCAGACGATGTCACCCGTCGTCACCAGCAGCGACCGCCACAGGACCTCGCCCTTGCCGGGGACGGCCGGCAGGCGGGGCAGGATGTCGTCGCGGTGGACGACCTTCGCCCCGGCCGCCGCGGCGACCTCGGACGTACGGTCGGTGGAGCCGGAGTCGACGACGACGATCTCGTCGACGAGCGGGACCTGCCGCATGAGGTCGTGACGGATGACGGCGACGATGTCGCCCACCGTCTTCTCCTCGTTGAGGGCGGGCAGGACGACGCTGACCGTCCGGCCCGAGGCGCGTTTGGCGGCCATGATCTTGTGGAGCGGGCGGTCGGCCAGGGACCAGGAGCGGGTGCTCAGCCAGCGCTCGACTTCCTTCAGCACAGTGCGCGGCTCCTCTGCGTTCACTCGGCGAGGGACGGGATCAGAGGTGGTCTGATCCATCTCGCGGTTCGGACGGCTCCCTCAACTGTGCTGGCCTTCGGTTACAGTCTTGAACAACGCTGATGACCATCGCATGTCGCGGGTTGTTCGCGTATACAACCAAATACCGCTCATCCAGAGGGGCAGAGGGATACGGCCCGTTGAAGCCCCGGCAACCCTCCAGCTGGTTCTTGTCACGTTGATGTGGCGAGGCTCCCGGCTCGGGAAGGTGCCAAATCCGTCTCACGGCGAAGTGCGTCGTGAGGAAGATGAGGAGAAAGGGCCTCGCCTCCATGGCTGCGCAGACTGTTGCAAGCACCACCGACTCCACCTCCACCGTAGACCTCGGCCCCGCCGCGGCGCTCAGCTGCCGCGAATGCGGCCACCGCGTCCCCCTCGGCCCGGTCTTCGCCTGCGAGGAGTGTTTCGGCCCGCTGGAGATCGCCTACGACTACTCCGCGTACGACACGGAGGAGCTGCGGAAGAAGATCGAGTCCGGGCCCGCGAACATCTGGCGCTACGCCCCCCTGCTGCCCGTTCCGGCCGACGTGGCCGACAAGCCGAACATCAACCCCGGCTGGACCCACCTCGTCAAGGCCGACAACCTCGCCCGTGAGCTGGGTGTCGACGCGGGCAAGCTGTTCATCAAGGACGACTCCGGCAACCCGACGCACTCCTTCAAGGACCGCGTCGTCGCCCAGGCGCTGGAAGCCGCCCGTGCCTTCGGCTTCACCACCCTCTCCTGCTCCTCCACCGGCAACCTCGCCGGCGCCGTGGGCGCCGCCGCCGCCCGCGCCGGCTTCCGGTCCTGCGTGTTCATTCCGCACGACCTGGAGCAGGGCAAGGTCGTCATGGCCGCGGTCTACGGCGGCGAGCTCGTCGGCATCGAGGGCAACTACGACGACGTGAACCGCTTCTGCTCCGAGCTGATCGGCGACCCGGCCGGCGAGGGCTGGGGCTTCGTCAACGTCAACCTGCGGCCGTACTACGCGGAGGGCTCCAAGACCCTCGCGTACGAGATCTGTGAGCAGCTCGGCTGGCGGCTGCCCGACCAGCTCGTCGTGCCCATCGCCTCCGGGTCGCAGCTCACGAAGATCGACAAGGGGCTCCAGGAGCTGATCAAGCTCGGGCTCGTCGAGGACAGGCCGTACAGGATCTTCGGTGCGCAGGCCGAGGGCTGCTCGCCGGTGTCCGTCGCCTACAAGGCGGGCCACGACGTCGTACGGCCGCAGAAGCCGAACACGATCGCGAAGTCGCTGGCGATCGGGAACCCGGCGGACGGGCCGTACGTGCTCGACATCGCGCGGCGGACCGGTGGGGCCGTCGAGGACGTGACGGACGAGCAGATCGTCGACGCGATCAAGTTGCTGGCGCAGACCGAGGGGATCTTCGCGGAGACCGCGGGCGGGGTGACCGTCGGGGTCGCCAAGAAGCTGATCGAGGGCGGTCTGCTGGACCCGACGCTGACGACTGTCGTCCTCAACACGGGGGACGGTCTGAAGACGTTGGACGCGGTGGCCGGGACCGGGCTCACCGCGACCATTCGTCCCAACCTGGAGTCGTTCCGCGAGGCCGGCCTCGTATAGCTGTTGTTCGTCCGCGGGGCCGGTGGGGGCTGGTCGCGCCCACGCGGCGGAGCCGCACATCGATACAGCCCCGCGCCCCTAGGGCAAGCCGCACTTACCCGGAGGTTTCACGTCATGTCCGTCAGCGTCCGTATCCCCACCATCCTTCGCACCTACACCGGCGGCAAGGCCGAGGTGGAGGCCGAAGGCGGGACTCTCGCCGAGGTCATCGCCGATCTGGAGAAGAACCACGCCGGTATCGCGGCGCGTGTGCTGGATGATCAGGGAAAGCTCCGTCGGTTCGTCAATGTGTATGTGAATGACGACGATGTCCGGTTCGAGCAGGGGCTGGAGACGGCGACGCCGGACGGCGCGGGCGTCTCGATCATCCCGGCCGTCGCCGGTGGCTGACCCGGGTTCAGTACCGGTCGGCAGTAACCGTCGGTAACTTCGGTTACGCGCTGTTCATCGAATTGCCCCCTCCGTGAGAGAAGCGGAGGGGGCAATTCTCTATGGTTGAGCACGGTACAGTTGGGGAAGCCGGTCCGATCGCCGTAGCGATTTCATGCCGGGCGCATATTTGATCGCGCCGCACGCCCTATACGAAGTAGCCAAAGTGCGCAGGGCATTTGTGTCTTTTATTCCTTTTGCGGGGCCCGACTTGCCCTGAATTCAGACGAATTGTTCGTACATTCCCGACCGGTCGTGTCCAGAATTCTCGTCCAATTGACCTGTTGCAGAGGGCAGTTGGACAGATACATTCGGCCGCGGTCGACGCGTTCCGGCGCACACCCCCAACCGTTGGGGGGTGAGGTCTGACCCGGATCCGCGAAGTGTGGATCTGTGCAAGGGCCAGTAATAGGGGAGTTAGGCATGGCTCAGGGCACCGTCAAGTGGTTCAACGCGGAGAAGGGGTACGGCTTCATCGCGGTCGACGGTGGTGCGGATGTATTCGTCCACTACAGCGCGATTCAGATGGACGGCTACCGCACCCTGGAAGAGGGCCAGCGGGTCGAGTTCGAGATCTCGCAGGGTCAGAAGGGGCCGCAGGCGGACATGGTCCGTTTGGCGGTCTGAAGTAACGCGCCGGGTTTATCGCAGCGACGTTCTTCGTTCTTCATCGGAGGGCTCGCATCCCGTACAGGGGTGCGAGCCCTCTGGTGTGTGCGGACGGCTCGGGCGGGGCGGGCCGACGGGGCGCTCGGGGGCGCGTTCACCTGCGGATCATCGAGAGGCGCTTGCACTCGACCATGCCGAGTGCTAATCATTGGCGTTAGCACTCTGAAGGTGAGAGTGACAACGAGGATCGGGTCGGTGAGGCCCGCAGGCCATGTGGGGCAAGGAACCACGAGGTCGGCGAGCCGTCCGTCGCGGGCGCCAGCACGGTCCGGAGAAATCCACCCCCTGTCCGGGAGGACCACTTCACATGGCCAAGATCATCGCGTTCGACGAGGAGGCACGGCGCGGCCTCGAGCGCGGCATGAACCAGCTCGCGGACGCCGTCAAGGTGACGCTCGGCCCCAAGGGCCGCAACGTCGTCCTCGAGAAGAAGTGGGGCGCCCCCACGATCACCAACGATGGTGTTTCCATCGCCAAGGAGATCGAGCTCGAGGACCCGTACGAGAAGATCGGCGCCGAGCTGGTCAAGGAAGTCGCCAAGAAGACGGACGACGTAGCCGGTGACGGCACGACGACCGCGACTGTCCTCGCCCAGGCGCTGGTCCGCGAGGGCCTGCGCAACGTCGCCGCCGGCGCCAACCCGATGGCTCTGAAGCGCGGTATCGAGAAGGCCGTCGAGGCCGTCTCCGGTGCCCTGCTGGAGCAGGCGAAGGATGTCGAGACCAAGGAGCAGATCGCTTCGACGGCCTCCATCTCCGCCGCCGACACCCAGATCGGCGAGCTCATCGCCGAGGCGATGGACAAGGTCGGCAAGGAAGGCGTCATCACCGTCGAGGAGTCCCAGACCTTCGGTCTGGAGCTTGAGCTCACCGAGGGTATGCGCTTCGACAAGGGCTACATCTCGGCGTACTTCGCCACCGACATGGAGCGTATGGAGGCCGTCCTCGACGACCCGTACATCCTGATCGCGAACTCCAAGATCGCGAACGTGAAGGACCTGCTCCCGCTCCTGGAGAAGGTCATGCAGTCGGGCAAGCCGCTGCTGATCATCGCCGAGGACGTCGAGGGCGAGGCCCTGTCGACCCTGGTCGTCAACAAGATCCGCGGGACCTTCAAATCCGTCGCGGTCAAGGCCCCGGGCTTCGGCGACCGCCGCAAGGCGATGCTGAACGACATCGCCATCCTCACCGGTGGCGAGGTCATCTCCGAGGAGGTCGGTCTCAAGCTCGAGAACACCTCCCTGGACCTCCTGGGCCGTGCCCGCAAGGTCGTCATCACCAAGGACGAGACCACCGTCGTCGACGGTGCCGGTTCCTCGGACCAGGTCGCGGGTCGGGTCAACCAGATCCGCGCCGAGATCGAGAACAGCGACTCGGACTACGACCGCGAGAAGCTCCAGGAGCGCCTGGCGAAGCTCGCGGGCGGCGTGGCCGTCATCAAGGCCGGTGCCGCGACCGAGGTCGAGCTCAAGGAGCGCAAGCACCGCATCGAGGACGCCGTCCGCAACGCGAAGGCGGCCGTCGAAGAGGGCATCGTCGCCGGTGGTGGCGTGGCGCTCATCCAGGCGTCCTCCGTCTTCGAGAAGCTGGACCTCGAGGGTGACGAGGCGACCGGCGCCAACGCCGTGCGGCTCGCCCTGGAGGCCCCGCTCAAGCAGATCGCCGTCAACGGTGGTCTCGAGGGTGGCGTCATCGTCGAGAAGGTGCGCAACCTGCCCGTCGGCCACGGCCTGAACGCCGCGACCGGTGAGTACGTCGACATGATCGCCGAAGGCATCATCGACCCGGCGAAGGTCACGCGCTCCGCCCTGCAGAACGCCGCCTCCATCGCCGCGCTCTTCCTCACCACCGAGGCCGTCATCGCCGACAAGCCGGAGAAGTCCGCCGCGCCTGCCGGTGGCGGTATGCCCGGCGGTGACATGGACTTCTGATCGACCCTGGTCGATCACCGTCCGTCAGTACCGAGGGCGGCACTCCCTGGAAACAGGGGGTGCCGCCCTCGGGCGTGTCCGGGGTCACAGCGGCGAGGAGGCCGCGGCGGAATGCCGTGACGCGAGGGGCCGTTGAGCGGAGAGCCGCACTACATGCGTGCGCATGTAGTGCATCGCATCGCCCACTCGATGAACGAGCGATCTCCGAACGACCTCCGAACGACCTCCGAACGACACCGAACGACACCGAACGACCTCCGATCTCTCCGAGGAGCCCCCACGTGACCACCGCCACCACCACCACCACCACCGCCGCCACCACCACCACCGCCACCTCCCGCGCCGCCGAGCTGCTGTCCCGCCCCGTCACGATCAACGGTCTGACCGTCCCCAACCGGATCGCCATGGCGCCCATGACGCGCGTGTTCTCGCCCGGTGGTGTGCCCGGCGCGGACGTGGCCTCGTACTACGGGCGGCGGGCGGCGGCGGGTGTGGGTCTGATCGTGACCGAGGGGACGTACGTCGGGCATGAGACGGCCGGGGACCTGGACGGTGTGCCGAGGTTCCACGGGGAGGAGCAGCTCGCGGGGTGGGCGAAGGTCGTCGAGGCGGTGCACGCGGGCGGCGGCACGATCGTGCCGCAGCTGTGGCACATCGGCACGGTCCGCGAGCAGGGCAAGCTGTTCCCCGAGGCCCCGGTGTTCGGTCCGTCCGGCCTGCGGGTCGACGGCACGGAGGCGCCGGGCGGCCGGGCCATGACGCAGACCGACATCGACGAGGTGATCGAGGCCTTCGCCAGGGCCGCCGCCGACGCGGAGCGCATCGGCATGGACGGCGTCGAGATCCACGGCGCCCACGGCTACCTCGTCGACCAGTTCCTGTGGGAGCGCACCAACCGCCGTACGGACGCCTACGGCGGTGACCTCGTCGCCCGTACGAAGTTCGCGGCGGAGATCGTCGCGGCGGTGCGGGACTCCGTGTCCGCCACCTTCCCGGTCATCTTCCGGTACTCGCAGTGGAAGCAGGAGGCCTACGACGGGAAGCTGGCCGAGACGCCCGAGGAGCTTCAGGCGCTGCTGAGCCCGCTCGTGGCGGCCGGTGTCGACGCGTTCCACGCCTCCACGCGCCGCTACTGGCAGCCGGAGTTCGAGGGCTCCGACCTCAACCTCGCGGGCTGGACGAAGAAGCTCACCGGCAAGCCCACCATCACCGTCGGCTCGGTCGGTCTGGACGGCGAGTTCATCGCCGCGTTCGCCGGTGAGGGTTCGTCGACCAAGGGCATCGACGACCTGCTCGACAGCCTGGAGGCCGAGGAGTTCGACATGGTCGCCATCGGCCGCGCGCTGCTCCAGGACCCGGAGTGGGCCGCGAAGGTCCTCGGCGGCCGCGTCGACGAGCTGAAGGCGTTCGAGCCGACGGCGCTGGGCTCGCTGAGCTGACCCTCAACTCCCGGCGGCCCAGGACGACGCGGCCTAGTATCCGGGAGATGCGGATACTGCATCTCTCGGACACTCATCTGGACCGTGCCGATGCCCCGAACCGGAACGGCGTCAACGCCACCGACTGCCTGCGCCTCATGCTCGCCGAGCTCGCGCACCAGCGGGACGTCGACGCCGTCGTCGTCACCGGTGACCTCGCCGACGACGGGACGGTGGAGGCCTACGTGAGGGTGCGGGAGCTCATCGGGGGCTTCGCGCGCTCGATGGGCGCCCCCGTCTTCTACACCACCGGCAACCATGACGAGCGCGAGGCCTTCGGCGAGGTGCTGGGCAGCGGGCACTCGCGGCCGGAGGCCGTGCTGGAGACCGCCGCGTCGGAGCGGGTGGCGGTGAGCACGGTCGGCGGTTGGCGGTTCGTGACGCTGGACTCCCTGGTGCCGGGGCGCGTCTACGGGCGGCTGAGCGTGGCTCAACTGCACTGGTTGCGTGAGGTGTTGGGCACCCCCGCCGAACACGGCACCGTCCTCGCCTTTCACCACCCGCCGATCGCCCTCGGCATCTCGGCGACCCAGCGGGCCTTCGGGCTGAGCGACCCGGGCGAGCTGGCGGCGGCGATCCGGGGCAGTGACGTACGGGTCGTCCTCACCGGCCACTACCACGCCCAGCTCTTCGGGCTGCTGGAGTCGGTACCAGTATGGGTCACGCCCGGCGTCGTCAACCGTATCGACCTCACGACCCCGCCCGGCACGGAGCGTGCGGTGCGTGGGGCGTCGGCCTCGCTGGTGGAGCTGGGCGAGCCGGCGAGTCCCATGTTCCACACGTTCCACGCCCGCGATCCGCGCGCCCACGAGACGGTGTACGAGCTGGGCGTGGAGCGGATACGGGAGCTGGTGGAGAAGGAGCGGCCTCACGGGGAACCCCGCGGCGTCTGATTCAGTTGGTTGACTTAGGCAAGCTCGCGGGTTTGAGTGAGCCGGCGGACCCCGTTCCCCATCCCTGAGGAGTCGACGATGACAACAGCCGATGGTCTTGTCGTGCGCACAGCGGCCGGTGCCGTGCACGGGCGAGGGGAGGACGGGCTCACGGTCTTCCGGGGCATCCCGTTCGCCGAACCGCCGGTGGGAGAGGCGCGGTTCGGGGCGCCGCGGCCCGTGCGTGCCTGGGAGGGGACCCGGGAGGCGTACGAATTCGGCCCGCCGCCCCCGCAGGAGTCGGGCATTCAGGGCCGTACGGGCACTCTTGACGCGCCCACGGGGGACGACTGGCTGACGGTCAACGTCTGGACGCCCGAGGCGGACCCGGCGGCCCGCCGGCCGGTGATGGTGTGGATCTACGGCGGTGCCTACAAGCTCGGCCACTCCGGCAGCCCCGGCTACGACGCGCGGCACCTCGCACGCGCCGGTGATCTGGTCGTCGTCACCCTCAACTACCGCGTCGGCATCGAGGGCTTCGCGAGCATCGACGGAACGCCCGCGAACCGGGGGCTGCTGGACCAGGTCGCCGCGCTGGAGTGGGTACGGGACAACATCACGGCGTTCGGCGGGGACCCCGGGCAGGTCACCGTCTTCGGGGAGTCGGCGGGTGCGGGGAGCGTCGCCTCGCTGCTGGCCATGCCGAGTGCGCGCGGCCTTTTCCGGCGGGCCATCGCGCAGAGCGTGCCCGGCACGTTCTTCTCCGACGCGCTCGCCCGGGACATCGCGGCCGAGATAGCCAAGGAGGCGGGTCTGCCCCCGACGGCCGCCGCGCTGTCCGCCGTCGATCCCCGCGAACTCACTGCGGCGGGCGAGGCGTTGGGCGCGAAGATGCGGCGGTACGAGGACCGGTGGGGCCAGGCGGCGCCCACCGTCACGCCCTTCTCACCGGTCGTCGACGGCGAGGTGCTGCCGTGCACGCCCTGGGAGGCGCTCGCGGCGGGCGCGGCCCGCGACGTGGAGCTGCTGACCGGCCACAACCGCGACGAGTTCCGGCTGTTCCTCGCCCTGGGCGGTCAGCTCGGCCAGCTCGGCGAGGAGCAGGCGGCGCGGGCGCTGCGCACCTTCGCGCCGGGCGGCCCGGACGGCGAGCGGGCCTACCGCGCGGCCTTCCCTGACGCCACGCCCGGCGAGCTGTACGAACGCGTCCACACGGACTGGCTGTTCAACATGCCCACCCTCCACCTGGCCGAGGCCCAGGTCGCGGGCGGCGGCCGGGCCCACCTCTACGAACTGACCTGGCCCGCGCCCGGCTACGGCGGCGTCCTCGGCGCCTGCCACGGCCTGGACATCCCGCTCCTCTTCGGCACGTACGAGGCCGACCTCGGCAATCTGCTGTTCGCGGGCAGCGGGGTGCCGCCGGAGGCGAAGGTGCTGACCGACCACTTCCAGACGGCGTGGACGGCGTTCGCGCGGACCGGGGAGCCGGGGTGGCCGGCGTACGACGGGCAGGGCGACGGGGCGGGCGGGGGCCGGCTGACGCAGGTGCTGGACGTGGAGCCGGAGGTCAGGCCGTATCCGGACGAGGCTTCGCGGCGAATGTGGGAGGGGTACCAGTTCGCGGCGCTACCGCTGCGCTCGGCGGGCTCGGCCCCCGGGGAGTAGTCAGCGGGGGCCGGGTCAGAGGGTGCGGAAGAGGTCGGCGGCGGCGTGGACGTCGGTGAGGTCTTCGATGGAGCGGAGGTTGTCGCAGAGGGCCTCCAGGACCGAGCCGGCCTCGGCGACGCGGGGAGCCCGCTCTACGGCCCCCGCCGCTCCGGCCTCCCCGTCGGCCTCGTCCACGGCCTCGTCCACGGCCCCTCGCACCGCCTCACCCACCGCCGCCGCCGCGACCTCGGCGTCCCGCTGGGCCCGCCCCGCCTGCCCGGCCTGTTCCCGGGCGGCCCGGGAACGCTCCAGCAGCCCGCGCAGCGCGCCGGCCTGGGCGAGTACTCCTCGATGGCGTCGGCCCCTCGAACCTGCCCGTGAGCTCCCGCGCCATCTCGGACTTCGCGGTTCCGGGCGGGCCGAGCACGAGCGAGTGCCGCCCTGCCGGCAGCGTCACGATCAGCGTCCGTACGACGTCGGCCCGCTCGTAGAAGCGGTCCGACAACTCGTCGCCGATCGCCCGCAGTCTCTTGGCCGTGTCCTGCGCGTCCGGTAAGTCCATGGCCGACAAAACTAGCTCAATGAGATTCCCCTCAAAATTGCTGACAATTTTGTAGGCAATCAGTTAACTGGTGACCCGTCCGAAGAGCCATCAAGACACACGATCAGGAGACAGCAGTGAAGCGCAGGTTAGTGGTCAAGGGACTCACCGCAGCCGCCGCCGCGATACCGGCGGTGACCGCGGTCGCCTCCGGCGCGCAGGCCGACCAGACGCTCTCCGGCGAGCTGAGGACGGCGTACGGCGAGCACGTGGCGTCCCTCGGGCTGCGCGCCAAGGGCTACGGCAGACTCACCGCCCGCAACCTCGACGACTATCTGCTGAAGACCTTCATCGAGCCGTCGGCGACCAAGCACCTGGCGGGCCTGTCGGACTCGGCCCGCGCGGCCTACCTGGCGGCCAACCCCTTCATCACCTGGTCCGGCGGCCGGGCCGCCTTCACCTGGGCCGGCTTCCTCACCCACGTCGGCGCGCGGCGCAAGAACGTCCCCTCCTTCGACACCCTCGACATGGCCAGCCCCGAGAACAACCTCTTCGGTACGGGGACGACGAGGACCCGCCACTTCACCCTCTGGAGCCTGCGTAAGCAGTACGGCGACAGCGCCCGCCTCGACGAGGACATCCCCGCGAAGCTCGCCCTCATGAACCCCATGCACCACCTCGTCGACCAGGTCAACGCCAAGCGCTCCAAGCACTGGTGGATCCGCCTCGGCACGAAGGACACGGACACGTCGCACACGGTCGCGGGCAACCTGCACGCGCGGCTGGCGCAGCTGGGGGACGACGTCGACACGGCGTACTACTGGGACGCGGGGCACGGTGCGGATCTGGACCCCGGTGTCTTCGTCACGTGGATCGGTCTGGTGACGGGGTACGCCGGGGCCGGGCGTGGGTCGGATCAGTCGGCGTAGTCCTTGAGTTCCTCGGTGTCCAGCGTGAAGCCGAGGGGGTCGGGGAGTGCGACGGGGGAGCCCCAGGGGAAGGACTCGATCTGCTGGTAGCGGCCTTCATCGGGTTCGCTGTACACAACGACAGTGCTGTTGTCGCGGTCGATGAGCAGGTAGATGGGGATGTCGACCGCCGCATAGCCGAGTGGCTTGTCGACGCGGTCTCGCTGATGGGTGTCACGGTCGCGCGAAGTGATCTCGACGACCAACAGGATGCCGTTGGATGCGGACCACTCGCCGTGGCCTTTGAAATGCCCCTTGCGTGCGATGGCTCCATCGGTGCGGGCCCGACCCTTGCGATACGCCTCGGTCTTGACGCCGGACTCGCCGTAGACGCGCAGGTCGGAGCGGTGCGTCATGCACTGTTCCTGCAGCCAGACGAAGATCTCCCGGTGGTTGCCGTCCGGCACTGCCTTGACCTCTAGTTTTCCGTTGATGTACTCAAGGCGGACGGTCTCCGGCGCCCGCCGCTCCAGTTCCTCGAAGTCCTCGACGCTGAGCGGGCCCCGGGTGCGGACCCGCCCGTCGACCATTTCGAGCCGCACGTGCTCCGGGGCCGCGCCGACCAGATCCTCGAAGTCCTCGATGGGCATCTGCGGGCGTTCAGCGGTGCTGGGGGTCATGGCGTCGCCTCCTCCCCTCCATCGTGCCCCGGGATGATGTCGTCGGACCGTAGGAGCGGTCATACGGGTGCCCTTTCTTGTTGCTGTAGGGACATCGCCGCACGGATCTCGGCCGCGCGGGTGTGGACCGTGGAAGCGGAGAGGGGCGCGTTGGGGCGGGCAGGGGCGTGTTCCCCTCGGCAGGCGCTGCAGAGGCCGCCCGGTAGGGCTTCCGGGCGGCCCGCGACGCGGCAGTTCGAGCACTCCAGCATGCGGTGGGGAGGGGGTGCGGGGGCGGGTTCCGGTGGGAGCTTGTCGCGCAGGCGGGTGCGGATCAGGGCGGCCGGGCTGTGGACGGGGACGGGCAGGCCGGTCGTCAGGGCCTGGAGCACGGACTCGTCGGTGGCTCCCCGCTCGAACCACGGCGTCAGCAGCGGTGCCAGCGCCGCGCAGTCCGCCTCGGAGAGCGACAGCGCGGGCGCCGTACGGCCGAGGGCGGCGAGGAGGATGAGGGCGCGGGAGCGGGTGGGCGGCGCCTTCGGCGGCCCCTGCGGCACGTCACCCCGGATGAACCCCGCCCACCACTCGTCGTCCCGCGCGGTACGGGTGAACCACGTTCGGGTGATCCACTGCGAACTCCCCGACTCCCCCGGCACACTCTCCCGCCCCCGCCGCAGATGCCCTTCCCGCTGGAGGCGGTTCAGCGCCGTACGCAGCGCGCACTGGCCGTACGGCGTCGTCTTGGCCAGCGTCTTCACGCTGATGTCGGCGCCGTCGGGGAGGCGGTCGATGAACGCGGCGATGGCGGCTTCGCGGGGCGGGAGATGGGCGAAGTCGTGAGCTGCGCGGGGGAGTTGGCCCGGGGCGCTGCGTTTGCCGTAGCCCGGATTGGCCATCGGGGGCGGGGAGGTGGGCGAGGGCACGTGCGCGCGCAGGGGAGCGCCACTAAGCTTGGCATCAGCCATGGGATCGACTGCTTTCGATCTTGTGGGTCAAGCCCCCGCAGGTGCTGGTAACACCTGGCGGGGGCTGTTTCGTCTGCGGGCACGTTATCAGCATCGTCACCGTGCGTGGCAAGCCGAACGCGTCAAGTCAACTCGCCGGGTGGGAGGGTGGGTTGAGACCCACCACCCAATCCTTGAAAAGAAGGCTCGGAGCTGGGGGCTTGAGCTTCGGGGGTGACGAGGCGGTGGGTCAGCCCATGCTCTTGGCGCCGTCGAGGGACTCGCGGATGATGTCCGCGTGGCCGGCGTGCTGCGCGGTCTCGGCGACGATATGCACCAGCACGCTACGGGCCGACCACCGCGCCCCCGGCTCGGTCCAGGGGGCCTTGGGCAGCGGATGTGTGATGTCCAGGTCGGGCAGGGTGGCGACCAGTTCGTCGGTCCGGCGGGCCACCTCGGCGTACTCCGCCAGCGCACCGGCCAGCGTCTCGCCGGGCTGCATCCGGAACTCGTCGGTCCGCCGGGTGAAGTCGGCCTCGGTCATGGCGGTGAAGTCGGGCATCGCGGAGGGGCCGTTCAGGATGAACTCCACCCAGTGCCGTTCCACCGACGTGACGTGCTTGATCAGGCCGCCCAGGCACAGTTCGCTGGCGGTGGTCCGCCGCCCGGCCTCCTCGTCGGTGAGATCACGGGTGGTGAACCGCAGGAAGTGCCGCTGTTTGGCCAGTGCCGCCAGCAGGTCGGCACGCTCGCCGGTCACGGTGTCGTAAGTGGTGTCGCTCATGGTCTCGGCCTCCGTGGATGTCTGTTCCGTCGGTCGAGACCACGCTAGGAGTCAATTAGGTCAGATCCTGTCCGCTTGCCGCAGGTCTTCGACGAACGCCGCCCACGCCTCCGCCCGGAACACGAGCTTCGGGCCGAGCGGGTTCTTTGAGTCGCGGACGGGGACGAGGGAGGGGGTGCCTTCGGCGACTTCGAGGCAGTTGCCGCCGCTGCCTTCGCTGTACGTCGACTTGCGCCAGCGGGCGACTTCAAGGCAGTTGCCGCCGTCGCCGCCGCTATAGCTCGACTTCTGCCATGCGGCCGTGCTCAAGTCGTACTCAGGGATGCTCCTCATCTTCGTAATCCTGGGCCATTGATTCGAGCATGACCAGGGAGTTCTCAGGCGAGAGCGCGGCGGCGGCGAGGAACTCGTAGGTGCGGCGCTGGTGTCGGACGGTGGCGGGGGCGTCCTCCAGACGTCCGGTGCCGACACCCTCGTAGTAGACCAGCGGCGGCGCTTCCACGAACTCCATCAGCTTGATGGCGCCCTGCATCGCCGCGTGCGCTCCCGCTCTGAAGGGCAGCACCTGAGCGATCACCCGGCTCCCGCGGACCAACCCGGCGATGTGGCGCAGGGCCGCCGCCATCACGGCCGGGCCGCCTGTCGTTCGACGCAGGGCGGCCTCGTCAAGCACCACCCACAGCAAGAGGTTTGTCAGGTCGTCGAGGATGCCGGCCCGTTCCACACGGGCTGCCACGAGGTCGTCGATCACCTTGCTCGGCGCCGTCGGCTGGTACGCGCGGCACACGGCCCGTGCGTACTCCGCTGTCTGGAGCAGGCCTGGGATCAGAAGCGGCGCGTACTCCCTGATCTCCGTGGCCTCCGCCTCGGCCTCCGCCGCCTCCGCGAAGTGTTCGGGATAGCGGGACTTGGCCGCTGCCGTGCAGTTGCGCGAGAAGAAGTCCTCGGTACCGAGTGCCATGTCGAGCAGCCGGGCGTGGTCCGGTTGCATACGCCTCATCCCCGCCTCCAACTGGCTCACGAACGAGGGGCTGACGAACAACTGCTGGCCCAACTCGTCCTGGCTCAGCCCGGCCTTCTCGCGGGCGTGCCGCAACTCGGCGCCCAGGAGCGCACGTGGTGACGACGACGGGTCGAGGTCCCTCGGTCCTGGCATGGCCATTGCTCCCTGTTTGACATCCGCTGGTGTGAAGCGTCCTGTCTGGCCAGGCTAGACGCCTCTCCGCCACGCTGTGTGCTGAACATCCAACTCAGCGTGGAGGTCGTGCCCGTGAAAAACGCAAGCCTGTCGACGGAGCACGCCGTGGAGCAACTGGACTCGGCGCTGCGCGCGGTCGGCGTCATCCTGCCGTCGCTGCGGGTCGACCCGCTGACCGGGGCCAGCGAACTGCCCTACCCCCTCGTGGATCTGGGCCGCTGCAACCTCCTCGTCGCCGCGCGCCTCGCCGCCGTGCTGCGCGAGGCGTCAGAGGGCGGCGTCGCTGAGGATGCCGTACATCCGGGCGGGCCGCAGCGCGGCGTTCGCGGCGGCGTCGTCGGCGACGTTGGGGTCCGGGTCGGACAGGAGCTGGTCGAGGAGCGGGTCCGTGATGTTGGGGTGGCGGGCGACGCCGCGGCGTACGAAGGGTTCCGACGTGGCGGCGGCGAGGCGCTGAAGGGCCGGGACGGGTAGCTCGGGGTCCTGGAGGGCGACGTAGTGGACGTGCGGGTCGGGTTCGTCGACGAGTGTGCGCAGGGTGTGGCGGGGGAAGTTGGGGTGTTCGACGAGCAGCGGGCGGACGTGGAAGACGTCGCCGTGGCCGCGTATCAGCCGTTCCAGGACGTGCGGTGGTGTGTCCGGCCGGCGGGCGGCGGCGCGGCGGACCAGGAGATCCGGGTCGTCGTCCAGCCGCTGCCATGCCTCCTCGGGGAGGTCGCGGCAGGTGGCCAGTACGCGCCGGAAGACGGGGTACGGGCAGTCCAGGTAGGTCAGCCGCTCGTCGAGGGGGGCTTCGCGGAGCCAGCTCGGTTCGGTGAAGTTCCAGGTCAGGGCCAGCCTGGCGCCGGTGTTTCCGTTGGCGCTCTCGGCTTCGAGGAGGGCGTAGAGCCGGTCGCGGGTCTCGGCGTCTACGTGGCGGCTCTGCGCCACCGCGGCGCGGACCGCCGGGTCGTCGAAGTCGAGGAGCCGGGCGACCATGTCGGCCGTCAGGTGCGGGTTCCTGGCGACGCAGTACTGGAGGTCCTCGGCCTCCTCGTCATCGGCCCGCATGAGTTGTACGAGCCGCTCGAACTGGTCGGCCGTGAGCGGGACGTAGCTCGCGACGTTGGCCCGCGTGGCCGGGTCGGCGAGGCAGCGGTCCCGCCACTTTGGCGGGACACCCGGTCGCTCGTGGTTGGTGGCGGCGCCGCGGACCAGCGGATCGGGGTCGGCGAGCAGTGCCGCCTGCACCGAGGCGGGCCGGTCGTGCCAGTCCCGGGCGACCGCGGCGCGCAGCTTCGGGTCCGGGTCTTCGGCGAGTGCGGTCCGGAACCGGCCGTAGGTCTCCTCCAGGGCGTCGACGCCGACCGGCACACCAGTGTCCACGCTGTGGCGGACGAAGTCGGCGCGCGCGTCGCGGACGGCCGGGTCGGGATGCTCGGCTATCCGGCGGCGCATGGCCGGGGAGAGCCGGTCCGTGCGAAGGCGCACCGTCGCGTCGATGCCGTCGCCGTGGGTCAGCAGCGCCTCGACGACGGCGTCCGGCAGCTGCCCCTGCCGCATCGCGAGCCCGTCCCGCCCGGCCTTGTGCGCGGCCAGCCGCACGAGTACGTCCTCAGGAGCCGCCGGGTTCCGCCCCAGCCCGGACAGCCGCGGATGCTTGAGACTCACCATGCGCCCAAGGTAGTCGGCCCGGCATTCGGGCTCTCCTACAGGTTCCCCAGCGGTTCGATGTCGACCCGGAGCGGCTCGCCCCAGATCCGCAGGACCTCGTAGTCGGTGAACTCGTAGACCAGGCGGTAGGCGATGGCGGGGCGGGGGCCGCGGCGCTGGGCGGCGAGGAAGAGCTCGGCCTCGCGGCGGTCGCGGCGCGGGGTGCCGCAGAGCTGCCAGACCTGGCCGTTCCACGCCTCCGGGAGCCAGCGCTGCTGCGGCTGGGGGCGGTCGTCCCGTACGCCGTAGCGCGAGGGGGTGGGGGTGGCGGGGCCGGTGGGGCGGGGAGGGCCGTAGCTCTCGTTCAGCCGGGTGCGGCGGGCCGCGCGGCGACGGGTCTCACAGAGCAGACAGAGGTCCGGTGCCTCCTTGTCGACCGGCCCGTTCGGATGCTCCGCGCACCGTGTCGTCGGCGCGGCCGTCGTCACCGTCTCGTCCAGCAGCTCCAGGGCCCGCTTGATGTCCGCCTTCACCTCGTGCAGGCGGGCGTCCGGCATATCGGCACTCAGCGCGTCACCGTGCTCCCCGAGCACGCGCAGGGCGCGGCCGAGTGCGGTGAGCTGGGCGTGATTCACGGGCTCGGTCCTTCCCCGAAGACTTCGACTGACACAACGACTGACACAACGACTGACACAACGACTGGCACAAAGGCTGAGACAGCGGCTGAGAGACATCGACTGGGACATCGACCGCCCCCACGGTGCCACACCCCACTGACAACGGCGGTGCCGGATGTGGACGCCCTCAAGAACACCGGGGCGAACGGGCCGATCGGCCTATACCGCATCGACCGTGTTCCGGCTTGCCAGGGCGGTATTCAGGGTCCCGTACGGAGAGGGTCTCCGGCCGAACCGTGACCCGACGCCCTGTTCCGTGAACCGCCTCCCGGCGGGACACTGCTGGCGGCACACCAGTGGCGCGTGGGGGAAGGCCGGACAGTGGAGATCGTTGTCTTGTCGTTGTTGCCGGTCGCGGTCGTGGCCGCCCTGGTGGGCAGGCAGGTACTGCTCTACCCGTTCCGGTGGGGCCGCTGGCGCTACGCCTTCGATCCGGAACACGCCGACACGCGGCGGGAGTTGCACAAGACGCGGCTGCGCAGGCGTGCGGTGGAGGGGCAGCGCCGTCGAAAGATCAGACAGGCCAACAACGGTGTCACGGCCGTCGGACGGGAAGGACGGAAGGAGGCCGAGGCGCTGGAGGAGGAACGAAAGAAGCTGCTCCGCGATGTCCCGGGCGACGAGCGTTGCAGGCTCGGCGACCTGGTGTTGTACGAGCACGCCCTGCGTCTCGTGATCAGGCCGCCGGAGGGGAAGCAGTCGCTGCCTGAGCGGGTCCGCCGGGAACTTCCCCTGCAAGGGCTCAAGGCCAAGGCCGTTTTGAACAGCGATCGCGGTTCCATAACTGTGACCTGGCCAAAAGGCAGGGACAGCGTCGAGTATCCGCGGCCCGACAAGAGAGACGTCACGGGTTTCGTCAAGCAGATCAACGCCGCGGTGCTGCGCGATGCCGAATACCGAAAGGACCGCGAGCAGCGGGCAGCGGACATCAAGGTCCGGCTCCGCGAACTCCAGGCGGAGACGGCCGAGCGGAAGGCGGAGAAAGAACGTGAGCGCGACCAGCTGGCCGTGTCCCTGATCCCGGACCGGGCGAAGGCCCGCAAGGAGTGGGAGGCCGCCTGCCGCGTCTGGGAAGGGCGGGCGGGCCGCCGCCCGAGATGGATATGGCGCTGGTGATCCGGGCCCGGTAGAGCAGGGGTCTGTCGAGAAACAACTTCTCGATCTTGATGTGGGGTTGTGGGGGCGTGAGATCGTGCCCGGCGACGGCAGAGAGTTGCTGAGCCGTGGTGACCGGTGAGAGGGCCGAGGGGGATCGCGTGGCCGGTGCGGTGCGGCATCAGGCTGGTCACGGAGTTGGTCAAGGACGGGCGGCATCGGAGAGGATACGCCGACAGGCACGGGCTTCCGTAGGGGTCATTGGACCCGACACCCACATGATCTCGGCAGCTCGTGCCTGTCCCGCGTCCGGGCCACCGCCGACACACATCGGGAAGACCCACTCAGGCCACGACTACGCCGAAGCGCTGCTGGATCTTCCAACGTCACGTGACCAAGAGACCTCGACAGTGGGTCGGCGGCCTCGCGGAATCAGGTGGCGTTCGTGGTGTTGTAGCACGTCCAATAGGTATTCCACTGTGCGGCTGCGCCGGTCTGCCCTACTCCGTAATTCGGGCCCCGCCTGATCGACTTTGTTGAGGGGTACGTGGCCCGGCACTTGTCCCAGCCGGCCCCCCAAGATGCGCTCGCTTCTTCTGTTGTCGCGCTGACCCTCACCTCTCCGAGCTCAGCGGCGGAGGCGGGGGTAGCGAGGGCGATGCCGCCGATGAGTGCTGCGGCGAGCGCTACACCCGCGGCCTTATAACGCATGCGAAACATGTGCTTCCTTTCTTCACGCGATCTCTTCAGTACCTTTGAAAGTGCTGGCGCCCTTCCTCGTTGACGCGACCTTTTCCGAGTTCAACTCAGGTCACGGGCAACGACCGTGGGCATTCCAGTCTCGATTTGATCATGTGGCAATTGCTCGCGGCCGTCAAGCTGTGGACTGGGGTACGTAACGAACGTTTTCCCGGCAAGCGATGACGCCTCTGTCCCGGCAGCTGTAGTTCCTGATCGTCATGGTGGTGTCAGGTGGTCGCGGTGGCGGTGATGTCGTTCCAGCGCCGGTGACAGGCTTGCGCGATGGCTTGGTGACGGCGTCGCCGGACGGACCGGTGCGGGACATGGCCGATGTCGTGGCGGAGCGGGGGCGGGGCGGTTGCCCGCAGGATGGCCAGCGGCTCGCGTGCGCTGATCGGGATGAGGCCGACGGCCATGGTGGCAGTCGCGGTGCGGGCGCGGGTGACGGCCAGAACGGCGATGGCCAGGATGCTGATCGGGCTCCGGCGCGGCCAGGGCGTCACACGACTACGCCGAAGCCCTGCCCGGTAGACGGCTCCGCCGTTTCCTACGGGGTCCCGTGACCGTCGAGGAACCGGAGCAGCACGGCGGCCTCCGCGCGGAGCCGCGCGGCTCGGTCGGCGTGCGCGGGCGCGGTCAACCGCGCTGCGGCTTCCAGTCGTTCGCCGGCCTCGGCGCGCACGATGTCCACCACCCCGCCCTCGCTCAGCTCACGTCGGGCCGCCTCGGTGGCCCCGGCGCCGACCGGTGACAGTTCGAGGGCCGGGCCACGCGAGTCGGCCTCGTCCACGGGCACCGCCTCGGCGTTGTCCAGCGCGGCGAGCGTCGTGCGCAGGGCGCTCACCGCGGCCTTGTCGCGGGCGCGCATCGCTTCCGGACGGGCGGCATCGGAGAGGATACGCCGACAGGCACGGGCTTCCGTAGGGGTCACTGGACCCGACACCCACATGATCTCGGCAGCTCGTGCCTGTCCCGCGTCCGGCCACCGCCGACACACATCGGGAAGACCCACTCAGGCCACGACTACGCCGAAGCGCTGCTGGATCTTCCAACGTCACGTGACCAAGAGACCTCGACAGTGGGTCGGCGGCCTCGCGGAATCAGGTGGCATTCGTGGTGTCGTAGCACGTCCAATAGGTAAGCCACTTTACGTTTGCGCCGCTCTCGTCCGCTCCTACGTTACTCGGGCCCCGCCTGATCGACTTTGTTGAGGGGTACGTGGCCCGGCACTTGTCCCAGCCGGCCCCCCAAGATGCGCTCGCTTCTTCTGTTGTCGCGCTGACCCCCACTTCTCCGAGCTCAGCGGCGGAGGCGGGGGTAGCGAGGGCGATGCCGCCGATGAGTGCTGCGGCGAGCGCTACACCCGCGGCCTTATAACGCATGCGAAACATGTGCTTCCTTTCTTCACGCGATCTCTTCAGTACCTTTGAAAGTGCTGGCGCCCTTCCTCGTTGACGCGACCTTTTCCGAGTTCAACTCAGGTCACGGGCAACGACCGTGGGCATTCCAGTCTCGATTTGATCATGTGGCAATTGCTCGCGGCCGTCAAGCTGTGGTCTGGGGTACGTAACGAACGTTTTCCCGGCAAGCGATGACGCCTCTGTCCCGGCAGCTGTAGTTCCTGATCGTCATGGTGGTGTCAGGTGGTCGCGGTGGCGGTGATGTCGTTCCAGCGCCGGTGACAGGCTTGCGCGATGGCTTGGTGACGGCGTCGCCGGACGGACCGGTGCGGGACATGGCCGATGTCGTGGCGGAGCGGGGGCGGGGCGGTTGCCCGCAGGATGGCCAGCGGCTCGCGTGCGCTGATCGGGATGAGGCCGACGGCCATGGTGGCAGTCGCGGTGCGGGCGCGGGTGACGGCCAGAACGGCGATGGCCAGGATGCTGATCGGGCTCCGGCGCGGCCAGGGCGTCACACGACTACGCCGAAGCCCTGCCCGGTAGACGGCTCCGCCGTTTCCTACGGGGTCCCGTGACCGTCGAGGAACCGGAGCAGCACGGCGGCCTCCGCGCGGAGCCGCGCGGCTCGGTCGGCGTGCGCGGGCGCGGTCAACCGCGCTGCGGCTTCCAGTCGTTCGCCGGCCTCGGCGCGCACGATGTCCACCACCCCGCCCTCGCTCAGCTCACGTCGGGCCGCCTCGGTGGCCCCGGCGCCGACCGGTGACAGTTCGAGGGCCGGGCCACGCGAGTCGGCCTCGTCCACGGGCACCGCCTCGGCGTTGTCCAGCGCGGCGAGCGTCGTGCGCAGGGCGCTCACCGCGGCCTTGTCGCGGGCGCGCATCGCTTCCGGCAGGGCTACCCGCATTCGAACACGTAAGGACATGCCGAGACCCTATGCCCGTGGCGCCGCCCCCGCCGCTGCCAGCGCGGCGCGCAGGTGGCCCTCGTTCTCCGTCAGCAGGCGGGTCGCCGTGGGGGCGTCCGTGCCGCTCAGGAGGGTCAGGATGGCGTTCTTGACCTGGCCGTTGGATTCGGTGAGGGCCGTTTCGATCTCCTCGTCCGTCGCGCCCGTGGCGAGGGCGACGATGCGGTGGGAGCGGGCGCGGAGTTTGTCGTTGGTGGCGCGGACGTCGACCATGAGGTTTCCGTAGGTCTTGCCGAGGCGGATCATGGTGATCGTCGAGAGCATGTTGAGGACGAGTTTCTGGGCGGTGCCGGCCTTGAGACGGGTCGAGCCGGTGACCAGCTCGGGGCCCACGACGATCTCGATGCCGTGGTCCGCCGCGGTCGCGAGCGCGCTGGCCGCGTTGCAGGACAGGCCGACCGTCAGGGCGCCGGCCGCGCGCGCGTGCTCCACCGCGCCGACCGCGTACGGGGTGCGGCCGGACGCGGAGACGCCGACCACCGTGTCGTCGGGCGTCAGGGCGAGCGCGTCGAGGTCGGTCCTGGCCAGCCCCGCCGAGTCCTCCGCGCCCTCGATCGACGTGACCATGGCCTCCCGGCCGCCCGCGATCAGGCCCACGACCTGGGAAGGGGCCGTGTTGAAGGTCGGCGGGCACTCCGACGCGTCGAGCACGCCCAGCCGGCCCGCCGTGCCCGCGCCCGCGTAGATCAGCCGGCCGCCCCGGGCCATCCGCTCGGCGATCGCGTCGATCGCCGCCGCGATGAGGGGCAGCTGCGCGGAGACCGCCGTGGGCACCGCCGCGTCCTCGGTGTTCATCAGCTTCGCGATGTCGAGGGTCGGCAACTGATCGATGTCCGCCAGCTCCGGACGGAACGCCTCCGTGGTCAGCGACTCCAACTCGGCCCGTACGGCGAGGTGGTTGGCGGAGGAGGGGAGGGAGGGGAGGGAGGGCATGGGGCGACTCATTTCCGTTCAATTTCCGTGCGGTGGTGCGATCAGCGCCCTGCTTTGGCTTTCAGGGGCGCGGGGAACCGCGCGACAAGCCACGACGAACCCGCGGACGACTACGGCGGTTCACGGCGGTTCGTCCCCAGACCTGTCTACCGCGAGGGCCCGCCGCTGCGGTGCCGGTGCGCCAACGCCTCGTACGACGCGGACAGCGCCGGCGCCGCCGACTCGTACGTCCGTTGCGCGACCCCGACGAACAGGCAGTCCACCACCAGCAGCTGACTCGTCCGGGACGACATCGCCGCCGGCCGCAGCTCGCTCTCCCGGGCCGTGGACGTCGTCAGGACGTGATCGGCGTACTGGGACACCGGCCCGTCCGGGCGCCCGGTGATCGCGATGGTCGTGGCACCGTGATCGAAGGCGACCCGCAGTGGCTCGATGACGTCGCCCGTCGAACCGGAGTGGGTGATCGCGATCGCCACGTCCTTCGCGCGGAGCTGCACCGCGTTGGTGACTGCGAGGTGCGGGTCGCTGTGCGCCTGGGCTATCAGCCCTATGCGGAGCAGCTTCTGCGTGAGGTCCTGGGCGACCAGGCCGGACGCCCCGACGCCGTAGACGTCTATGCGGCGGGCCCCGGCGAGCGCGCCGACCGCCGAGCCGAGCTGGGCCATGTCCAGTCCGGCCGCCGTGTCCGCGAGGGTCTGCTGCTCGTCGTGGGCGAGCTTGGCGACGACGTCCGGGAGCGGGTCGTCGACCGCGATGTCGGCCGTCACCGAGGGCGCGCGGCCCGACTGCTGGTGGGCGGCGAGGCCGGCCAGGGCGAGGCGCAGGTCGCGGTAGCCGGGGTAGCCGAGGATGCGGGCGGTACGGACCACCGTCGCCTCGCTGGTGCCGGTGAGCTCGGCGAGGCCGGTGACCGTGAGCGCCGCGCAGCCCGCCGGGTCGCCCGCGACAGCCTCCGCGACCCGCTGCATGGAGCGGGTCATCGACGGGGCCAGCGTCCGCACCTTCGCGGCGAGGGCGGCGGGGGCGGGGGGCGCGAGTGGGGCCGGTTTCGCGGCCTTCCCGGCCCTCGCGTTCTTTGCGTCCTTCGCGTCCTTTGCGTCCTTCGCGTTCCGGCCCTCGATCGGTCGTCTCTCGACCGGCCGTCCCTCCGGCGGTGCGAAAATTTCCTTCACGTCATCACTCACATCATGAAAGATATTTTCTGTTCGGTGGTGAGGTCAAGGGTGCGCACAATGGAGGCATGAGCCCCAGCAGTGACCCCGTGAGCCCCCTTGAGCAGGCGCTGCACGCGGCCCGCGCCCTCGTCCTCGCCGATCTGGTGGCGGGCAGGGTCGCCGAGGCGGACGTCGTGTCGATGGTCGAGGAGTCTGTCGTACAGCGCCGCTGGTGGGTCGAGCAGTGGCCGGACGGGGCGGCGTACGTCGCGGGGCTCGTCGCCCAGGACGTGCAGGACGCCCTGCTGGAGCGCTACGGCCGCTGGCCCCTCTGTCCGGTCTGCGAGGCCGGCGACCCGCACGCCCTCGATGTCGAGCCGGAGCTCGGGCCCGATCCGCAGTGGGTGTGCCACAAGGCGGGCGTGCGGGTCGCGGCGGTGGGGGCGCTCGCGGGCGCCACGGGCGGGACGCCGTCCCCGTGACCGTCTACATCGACCCGCCCACCTGGCCGGGGCACGGGCGGCTCTGGTCCCACCTCGTGAGCGACGTCTCCTTCGAGGAACTGCACGCCTTCGCCGGCCGGTTGGGCGTGCCCGAGCGCGCCTTCGAGCGCGACCACTACGACATCCCGTCCCACCGCTACGCGGACGTCGTGCGGGCGGGGGCCGTGGAGGTGGGCCCGAAGGAACTGCTGCGCAGGCTCACGGAGGCGGGGCTGAGGAGGCCGAAGCGGCGGGGGCCGACGGCGTGACCGTACGCGCGGGCGACTGACGTACGCCGGGTCGGACCCGGCGTACGTCAGTCGCGCAGACGGAGTTCGTACGCGAACTGCTCGCCGTGCTCCCCGTCGCCCCAGTCGTCGCTCACCTTGTCGAATCCGGCCCGCGAAACGACGCCCTGCGAAGGGGTGTTGACCTTGTCGACCACCGCGAACAGCGACCGTACGTCCCCCTGCTCCTCGGCCCGTCGCCGAGCCCAGCCGGCCAGCGTGCGCAGCGCCTCGGTGGCGTAACCCCGGCCGCGCGCCCCCTCGACGAGGTCGTAGCCGATCTCGACGCGGCCCTCCTCGTCCGGGGCGCCGTGGTAGCCGAGCGCGCCGACGGCGAGCCCGTCCTCCTTGCGGACCAGGACGAACATGCCCCACTCCGGCCGGTGCACCCCCGCCTCGTACGCCTGGAAGACCAGCCCGGCCCCGATCCGGGTGCCCTCGATCGGGCCGCCCACGATCCAGTCGAAGCCGCCGGTGCCGCCCTCGGCGAGGTCGGCGGCCGCCGCCGGGTGGATGCCCTGGAGGACGAGGCGCTCGCCGTCGATGTGCAGCGGGTTGCTCCACCGCCACTCGGTGACCGGGGCCCGGCCCGGCAGCTCGCCCCGGCCGGTGGCCCACAGCAGCGTCGCCCAGGGGTCGTCACCGGGCCTGACGTGCGGGAAGAGGCGCGCGAGGACGGACTCGCACAGCCCGACGGGCGGCGGCGCGTACGCGGCACCCGTGGCCCCCGCGAGCCCCGGCCCCGTCTCCGTCCCCACCTCCGGCCCCGTCTCCGGCCCCGCCCCCGTCGTCGTCCCCAGTCCCTCCGCGATGTCGTACGTGTGCAGCAGCACCTCCGCGACGCCCATCGCCGCGAACCCCTCACGGTCGGCCGCGCGGAACGGATACGGATGGAACGCGCGCACCTCGGGCGGAGTCGTACGGACGGCGGCCGCGAGCAGCGCCCCCGTCGCGTCGATCACCTCCAGCACGTCGGCGTTGTCCTCGCACTCCGCCATGTCGATCTCGAACGGCACGTACCGCCGCGTCGGCCGCCCCGCCAACTGCCCCGCGTACGCGATCAGATCCGACGCGATGTGCTCCGCCGTCCTACGGCAACTCCACTCCAGCCGCCCCGCCTTGACGCCTTCCCAGTCCCGGTCCGCCACGGTCCGCAGCACCGCGACGCTGTGCTCGACGGCTGCCAGTACCTGGTCCCCACCCATTGGTCGCATGGCGGCGAGGATAGGTGGCGTCAGAGGTCCCTACGTACTGGATTTACGGCCGGGGAGGGGTCGGCGGCCGTATCGACGGCGGCGCCGGTCTCGACGGTGGGGCCGCTCTCGACGGTCGTGCCGGTCTCGGCGGTGGCACCGGTGACGACCCGGGAACCGCCGTTTTCCCGTGTGCGCCGGTGCAGGCGCAGCGATACGGCGGTGGTGCCGATGGCGGCGGCGGTGATGGCGCCGCCCGCCCAGGCCGTGGAGGTGAAGCCGAAGCCCGCGTCGATGACCGTCCCGCCGATCCAGGGGCCGCCGCTGTTGCCGAGGTTGAACGCGGCCGTGGTGGTGGCGCCGGCGAGGGTGGGGGCGGCGCCGGCGACGTTGAACAGACGGGCGTTGAGGGCCGGGGCGGTGTAGAAGCAGGACACCCCGAGGAGGAAGGAGAGGAGCACGGCGGCGACGGCGTACTCGGCGAGGAGCGCGAGCGCCACGAGCAGCACGGTCGAGGCGGCGAGCCCGCTGAGCAGCACCCCGAAGAGGTGCGCGTCCGCGATCCGCCCGCCGACCGCGGTGCCGATCAGCGCCCCCACCCCGAACAGGGCGAGCACGGGCGGCACCCAGCCGTCGTCCAGCCCGGCCACGTCCGTGAGCAGCGGCGCGAGATAACTGAACGCGCAGAACACCCCGCCGGCCGACAGTGCCACGACGGTGATGGTGAGCCAGACCTGCGGCTCGCGGTAGATCCGCGCCTCGTCGCCGAGCCGGGGCCGCCGCTCGGGCAGCGGGATCGCGGGCACCAGCGCGACGACCCCGGCCAGCGCGACCGCCGAGGCGCCCGCCACGGCCCAGAACGCCGACCGCCACCCGAAGTGCTCGCCGAGGAACGCCCCCGCCGGCACGCCCAGCACATTGGCGATCGACAGCCCGCCGATCATGATGGCCAGCGCCCTGGCCCGCGCGTTCACCGGCACCATCGCGACGGCCACGGCCGCCCCGACCGCCCAGAACCCGGCGCACGCCAGCGCGCTCACGATCCGCGACGCGAAGAGCACGCCGTAGCTCGGCGCGAGCGCCCCCGCGATCTGCCCGAACCCGAAGACCGTGATCAGCGTGACGAGGGTCGTCCGGCGCGGCAGCCGCAGCGTCGCGACAGCCAGCAGCGGCGCCCCGACGACCATTCCGATGGCGAACGCCGAGATCAGCAGCCCCGCCCGCGGAATCGACACGTCCATGTCCTCCGCGATGGGCGGCAGCAGCCCCGAGAGCATGAACTCACTCGTCCCGAGCGCGAAGACGGCGAGGCCGAGGACGTAGACGGAGAGAGGTATCCGGAAGCGGGCATGCTCCTGGGCGGCGGCGGCGGCGGGGGCGGGTGAGGGCATGTTCATGGGCAACCGACGGTCTGAGGACCGCATTCCCGCGCGTCGGCCGGGCCACGCCGCTTCACCGCGCCGCCAGGTCCGTCGGGCTGGTCGGGCTGGTCGGGTCGGCCAGGCCGGCCAGCTCCGTCAGCTCCGCCCGGAGGTTCTCCCTCGCCCGACGCTCCCACTCCCGCTCCCCGTACGGCGTCCTGAACAGCCGCGGCAGCTCCAGCAGCTGCCGCAGTACCGCCGCCCGGCCCGCCCGGAAGGCGTCGTCCGGCACGAATCCGTACTCCGTACGCACGGCGGCGGCATAGGCGGCGTACGCGTCGGGCGGTGACGCCAGAACGGCCAGATCCGCGTCGCACAGCACCTGCCCGTTCGGATCGCCACCGGCCGGGTCATGCGTCACGGTCAGCCGGACCAGGCGGGCGACCTCCGCCACCTTCTCCTGCCCCAGCCCGGCCTCGACCAGCGCCCGCTCGGCCAGCCGCGCCGACCGCTCCTCGTTCTCCGACCGCTCCGGGTGGTACACGGCGTCATGGAACCAGGCGGCGAGCCGTACGAGGTCCGGGTCGGCGGCGTACTCCGCCAGCACGTCGACACGGTCCAGGACGGCGGTCAGGTGGTCGAGCGTGTGGTACTTCCGCTGCGGCTCCGACCAGCGCGCGATCAGGTTCTCGGCGTACGGGGCCGGCGCGGGGCCGGGGGCGCCCTCGCGGGCGGAGAGCAGGGCGGGCAGCCAGCGGTCGCGCAGGGCGTCGTGGAGGTCGTGGAGGTCGTGGGCGTCGTGGGCGTCGGCCATGGGGTCATTGTGTCGTGGCTGACAGGAAAGGGCCTCTCCTCCTAGCGTGGACCTCATGACAGTTGCCGATACGCACGATGTACGGGACCCCGAGCTGCCCGGCCGGCTGTTGGCCGCCGAGCGTGACGAACTGGTGCCGCTGCTGCGGGAGCGGCCGGAGGCGGACTTCGGGATCAGGACCTGTTGCCCCGGCTGGACCGTGCGGCATGTGCTCGCGCACTGCGGGGCCGCGTTGTCACGGGCCGTGGAGGGCCGGTTCGAGGAGGGGGTGTTCAGCCCGGAGTCGAACGACCGGGACATCGCCGAACGGGACGCGTGGTCCCTCGGGAAGGTCATCGACGAGCTGGAGCGCGGGATGACCGAGGCCGGACCGGTGATCGCCGAGGCGGGCGGCTCGCTGGACGGCCTCGCCCTCGGGGAATGGGTCCACGCCGGAGACGTACGGGAAGCCTGGGGCGAGAGTGACGCCTACGGCGGTGCCCGGCTCGGCCTCGCCCTGGAGCTGCTGGCCCACCTGACGCGCACTCGCCGACACGTCGCCGTCCACGCCGACCTCGACGACACCGACGAGCCCCTGCTCCTCGGCGCCCCCACGGGCGAACGCCCACCCGCCCGATACCTGGGCGACGCCACGACCCTCGTACGCCTCTACGCGGCCCGCCCGCTCGCCGGAACGAAGTACGAGCTGGCGGGGGCGACGGAGACCGAGCTCAGCCTCTACGGCTGAGGGGCCGGCGGGAGCGGGAGCGCCGCCCCCAGCCGCATCGGGCAACTGGCGCTCGTACAGCCGGGCTTGTTGGACCGCGCCGATTTGAGGGTAGGTGCGGAGAGTGGTCGCGTGGATGCGAATCGTGAGGCATGGGTCAGACGGACGGGGTTGTTGTAAATTGGTTTAGACCTGTTGGCGTACGGCGGCAGACACCAGAGAAAAGGGGCCCCATGGCCACGCGCGTGCTCCTGGAGGTGATCGCCCTCGGTGTCGAGGACGCCGTCGCCGCCCAGGCCGGAGGAGCGGACCGGCTGGAGCTGGTCGCCGACATGGCGGCGGACGGGCTGACCCCGTCGGTGGGGACGTTCGTCGAGGTGCACGGCGCCGTGGACATCCCCGCACGGGTCATGCTGCGGCTGGCCGACGGCTTCGCCGTGGGGGACGCCGACTCGCTCGTACGGGCGGCGTGCGACATGCGGGCGGCCGGGGCGGAGGAGTTCGTGCTCGGATTCCTGGACGAGGGCGGCTCGCCCGACCTGGGCGCCCTGGAGAGAGTGATCGCGGAGCTGGACGGCTGCCGGTGGACGTTCCACCGGGCCGTCGACCGCGCCGCCGACCGCGACGCCCTGCGCAAGCAGCTCGCCGACCTGCCGGGCCTGGACACCTACCTCACGGCCGGCTCGGCGGACGGCGTCGACGACGGGATGTCCGCCCTGTTCGCCGAGGCCGCGCGCCGGGGCGAGCCGGGCTACACCCAGCGCCTCATGGTCGGCGGCGGCCTCCGCCTCGACCACGTACCCACCCTCCGCGCCGCCGGCGTCGACGCCTTCCACATCGGCGGCGCCGCCCGCCCCGACGGCTGGACCACCCCGGTCGACGCCGACGCCGTACGGCGATGGCGCACAGCGATCGACACCCGGGTCGGCCGCGCCGGCCGCAGCGCGCTGCGCTGAGGCCTCGCGCCGGCGTTGTAGTCGCGGAGGCGGCGGCATAAGATCCGCGAACCTCTTCGAGCCGAGTGGGTGGGGCGGGTGAGACCGGCTTGATCGCGATCGCCATCGCTGTGACCGGGCACGTGGACCTGACCGAGGCGAGCGTCCCCCTCGTACGGCGGGCCCTGCGGGAGGCCCTCGAGTCGTACGGACGAGACGGGACAGTTGGGATCACCGGGATCACCGGGATCACCGGGATCACCGGGATCTCCTGCCTCGCCGCCGGCGCGGACTCGCTCTTCGCCGAGGCGGTGCTCGCGCTCGGTGGGCGGCTGGTCGCGGTGATTCCGTCGCGGGACTACCGGGAGCGCCAGGTGAGCGCCGAGCATGCCGAAACGTTCGACCGGCTGGTCGAGGCGGCGGACGAGGTGGTCGTCCTCGATCACGCGAGCGCGGGCGGGCGGGCGTACGAGGACGCGAACCGCGTACTGCTGGGCCGCGCGGACCGCCTGATCGCGGTGTGGGACGGCCAGCCCTCCACCGCACGGGGCGGCACCGCCACAGCCGTGGCCGACGCCCGCCGGGCGGGCCTCCCGGTGGACGTCGTCTGGCCGGAGGGCGCGAGCCGGTCGGGCGCGAGCCGGTCGGGCGCGAGCCGGTCGGGCGCGAGCCGGTCGGGCGCGAGCCGGGAGGGCGGCCGTACGAACGGGGGCCGGACCCCACGACAGCCGTGAGCCGACCCCGGGGCGGTGAACCGTCCCCGGGGTGGCCTCAATCGCGTCGCGACCCTCAGGCGTTCGGGTCGAAGGAGATCCCCGACGGCTTGGCCAGTGCCAGGTTGGAGGCGAAACTGCCGTCCTTCAGGCCGAAGTTGGCGCTGCCGAAGTTGTACGAGACCAGGATGTCGCGGATGCCGGACGGGTAGCCGTTCCAGCCGACGAGCGGCGGGTACTGCCAGGTGTGCTCGGCGTTCTCCGGCGGCTCGTCGCCCGAGCCCGCGACGCGGAAGCAGTGGGTGCTGACGCCGTCCTTGTGGTAGACGATCTTCGGGTGCGTGCCGGTCCAGAGGACCGAGGACGCGGCGTGCACGGTGAAGTCGCCGTGGTTGGAGGTCGAGACGTACTGGGCGGTGCCGTTCTGGACCCAGACGACGACGTGCTCCCAGTCGTGCCGGTGGCCGCCGATGCTGCTGTTGGCGAGCGCCTGGTCCTTCTCGAAGTAGAGGTCGTACATGATCGCGCACCAGCCGTTGTTGCACTTGTAGCGCGAGTAGCCGTTGGTGTTGTCGAGGTCCGACTGGTCGTGGCAGTCGCCGCTGAGCGAACCGGTCGGGTTGAGGCCGCCGTTGACCGTGCCGGTGGGGCCGATGGCCGGGGTGGAGTAACAGCCGTCCGTGTCGTAGTCGTACGCCGGCTGCCAGGTCGTCTCCAGGGTCTCCGCGTTGGCGGGGAGCGCGGCGGGCGGAGCCGCGTACGCGCTGCCGGCGATGCCGACGACCAGCGCGACGGTGGCGCCGAGGGTGACTGCGGATCTGCGCAGACGACGCGAAGTGCGTGAACGTGAGCTTGTCTTCACTGCGACCTCCTGATGGACCGCGGCGCGGGGGTGACGGCCGGGAGCCGGGTGGGGGCATGCCGATGTGCCGAAGCGGGGATGGCATGCGCAGGTCAGGTTCGCCTTACTCGCGGGTGGTGCACAAGTGTCGGGAGGTGTCGGAGTGATGAAGAATCAATCAATGTGGATGGGCTGTGAGTTGCGAGGACCCGTGAGGCGCGCAGGGACGTGAGGCGCGCAGGGGACGTGAGGCGCGCAGGGGACGTGAGGCGCGCAGGGACGTGAGGCGCGCAGGGACGTGAGGCGCGCAGGGACGTGAGGCGCGCAGGGACATGAGGCGTGGCGTCGTGTCGTGTCACATCACGGATCGATCTCCGCCACGTAGTTGTTGTGTGTGAAGTCGCCGTAAGGACCGGCCCGGCGATCATTCGCGCGCCTGCCCGCGTGCATAGTTGTCTCCGCCCCGGCCAAGCCGGGGCATGACAAGTTTCAGTCACGGGGAGACGCGCTCCATGCCATCCATGCCATCCATACGTCGCCGCGGCCTCACGGCCGCGGCCGCCGTGATCGCCGCCGTGCTGGTCACGACCACTGGTTGCTCCAAGACCGACGAGAGCGGGGCGAAGGCCTCGGCGTCGACGACCGCCCAGGCGGGCGCGGGCGACAGCATCGACACCGGCGAGAACGAGAGCGGCGGTGACACGACCATCGGCGGCTTCAAGCTCCCCGAGGGCGTCCCCACCGACCTCACCGGCGACGCGCTGCAGAAGTGGAAGGACGGTGGCTGGCAGGACTTCAGCAGCGACTGGGCCTCCAAGGCGGAGGACTTCGCCAACCCGTACATCGAGGACTTCTGGACGCCGGAGCGCATAGCCGAGGCCAAGGAGAACATGGCGGAGCTGCCGACGATCGCCGAGGCGGGCAACACCTCCTCGGGTTCCAGTAGGACCACCCAGGTCTGGCTGCCCGACGGCAAGGTCAAGAAGCAGAAGGCCACCAAGGTCAAGGCGACCTACCACAAGTACGCCGCCTCGGTCGGCAAGCTCTTCTTCACCACGCCCCAGGGGTCGAGCGTCTGCTCGGCGGCGGTCGTGAAGGACCCGGCGCACCCGGGCAAGTCCAACCTCGTGTGGACCGCCGGGCACTGCGTGCACGCGGGCAAGGGCGGCGGCTGGTACCGCAACATCGCCTTCGTCCCGTCCTTCAACAACGGCGGCAAGCTGAACATCAGCCAGGCGTCGAAGAACTACCGCGCCGGCAACGTCTCCCCGTACGGCATCGCCTGGGCCGACTGGGCCACCACCTCCGGCACCTGGATCAAGGGCGGCGCCGCCAGCCAGGGCACCGTGGCCGCCGCGTACGACTACGCCGTCCTGCACGTGAAGCCGGAGAAGGGCGCCAAGTCCCTCGAGGAGCGCACCGGTTCGGCTCTACCGGTGTGGTTCAACGCCCCCGCCGCCAACAAGGTCAAGAACATGAAGGTCCGCGGCTACCCGGCCGAGGCCCAGTACGACGGCTCGAAGATGTACCACTGCCAGGGCGCGACCAAGCGCTTCGTCCTCGGCTACAGCTACCCGAGCAAGTACCCGGCCCAGTACATGGTCGGCTGCACCATGAACGGCGGCGCCTCCGGCGGCCCCTGGTTCATGAGCTACAAGGGCCGTACGTACCTGGTGTCGAACAACTCGCTCAGCGACCGTTCCACCTTCATCACCGGCCCGCGCCTCGGCAAGAACGCCAAGGGGGTCTACTTGGCCACCAGCAACAAGTTCAAGTAGGCCGCGCGTGCCGTAGACCGCGTTCGTGCCTGATCGGCCCCCGGTGACCTCGGTCGCCGGGGGCCGTCGCGCGTGCCCGTACCTTCAGCGGCATGAACACGTCCGAGTGGTGGGAGCTGCTGCCCGCCGGCATCCGCGAACAGGTCGACGGGTACGTCCTCCAGGACGCCTGCATCCTGGCGGTCCACGTCGTCTTCACGGCCGGTCGCGCTCTGGGCCTGGGACTCCACGACGCCGAACGCGTGGTCCACCACGCTTTTCTTGGAACACATCTACTTGAGAGTT
>NZ_JAEMUX010000259.1 GCF_016598475.1 Streptomyces adelaidensis | reverse complement strand
CGACGACGACCTGGCCGAGGTCACCGCCGCCCAGGTCCGCCGGGTCGTCACCGACCTGGTCGAGGGCGGGCAATGGGAGGCGGGCGATCCGGATGTCCTGGTGGTCTTCGATGCCGGCTACGACGCCCCGCGCATGGCCTACCTCCTGGCCGGCCTGCCCGTGGAAGTGCTGGGGCGGATGCGTGCCGACCGCGTGATGCGCCGACCCGTGCCTGACACCTGGACCCAGCCCCGCCAGGGCGGACGCCCGCCGAAGCACGGCGAGGAGTTCCGCTTCGCCCGCCCGGAGACCTGGGGCGAACCGGACGTGGAGACCACGACCGTGACCGACCGCTACGGCACCGCGCAGACCATGGCGTTCGACCGCCTCCACCCGAAGCTGACCACCCGCTCCGCATGGATCGACCACACCGACGAGCTTCCCGTCATCGAGGGCACGGTGATCCGCCTCCAGGTCGACCACCTGCCCGGCGGCCAGGACCCGCTGCCCGTCTGGCTCTGGTCCTCCCGCACGGGCATGACCAGCAAGGACGTCGACCTGCGCTGGCAGGCATTCCTCCGCCGCTTCGACCTGGAGCACACCTTCCGCTTCGCCAAGCAGACGCTCGGCTGGACCCGCCCCAAACTCCGCACTCCCCAGGCCGCCGACCGGTGGACCTGGATCGTGATCGCCGCTCACACCCAGCTCCGCCTCACGCGCGGGGCCGCCGCAGACCTGCGCCGCCCCTGGGAGAAACCGACCGAGTCCGCCCGGCTCACCCCGGCCCGCGTCCGCCGCGGGTTCAGGAACATCCGCCCGCACCTGCACAATCCGGCTCGCGCACCGAAACCATCAACCCCCGGGCCAGGCAGGCCAGTTGGATCGAAGAATCGACGTCCCGCCACCCGCTACGACGTAGGCAAGACCACCAAACGCCCCGAGAGCATCACCGAACGCAACCAGCTCAAAGCTCGCAAAGGTTAAATTTCAAGCTCAG
>NZ_JAEMUX010000258.1 GCF_016598475.1 Streptomyces adelaidensis | reverse complement strand
GGTCTGCGTCGTAAGTCCTTCGGGGGTTGACGGCGGAGGCGGTGGTGTGGCCGGCGTCTGGTCAGATGTCGGGGGTGGCGAGGTGGAGTCGGCAGGCGCAGTCGAGTGCGTCTGCGGGGGTGCCTGTGGGGCTGCCGGTGGGCAGCAGGGAGTCCTCGTAGCGGTCGCTGCCGGCGTAGTAGAGGGCGAAGCCCCACGTGCCGACGGCGCCGGTGTAGCGCAGTCGCATCAGCTTGACCTGTTCGCCGTCGGCCAGTTCGGCCTTCACGTAGGCGAAGGCTCCGCGGTGGCGGACGTGCAGCTGCTCCAGCTGCGGCCAGGCGGTGCGGGCATGCTCGCCGAGGCGCCCCTCCAGCGAGAGCCGGGTGTGTTCCGAAGGCGTGGGCATGGCGTCCATCCTGCCCGACAGGGGCGATCGTCGGGTACGGCAGGCTCTGTCCTGTCGTGATCCACTTCTCCTGATCGGCCTGCCTGCCTTGCCCGTTGCCACCGCACGCCCGATAGCCCTGCGCGCCGCCGAGCGCGAGCGACTGAAGAAGATGGCCTACGGCCACAAGACCGAGTACCGGTTACGCTCGCGCGCGCAGGTGGTGCTGCACGCCGCACGGGGACACTCCAACGCCCGCATCGCCCGGGAAACGGGCCTGCACCTGGACACGGTCCGCTGCTGGCGCGGCCGGTTCGCCGAGCACGGTCTCGGCGGGCTGAGGGACCGCGAGCGGTCCGGGCGGCCACCGTCGTTCACCGCGCTGCAGACAGCCCAGGTCAAGGCCCTGGCCTGCCGGCTGCCGGCCGAGACCGGGGTGCCGCTGTCGCGCTGGTCGTGCCCGGAGCTGGCCCGCGAGGTCGTCGCCCGGGCGATCGCCGGCTCGGTCTCCGCCTCCACCGTGCGCCGCTGGCTGACCGACGACGCGCTCAAGCCCTGGCAGCACCAGTCCTGGATCTTCATCACCGACCCCGACTTCCGCACCAGGGCCGA
>NZ_JAEMUX010000257.1 GCF_016598475.1 Streptomyces adelaidensis | reverse complement strand
GGCGTGAGTGAGGAAAGGCCTGTTGTCTCGGCCGAGATACCGGAGTTCACCGGGAATCTGGAGCAGCTGGAGACGGACGCCGCGGACATCGCGTTCGACGGGATGGCGGTCGGGGCCGCCGGGCTGCTGATCGACGCCGACTTCAACCTCCTGGAGCCCTTCTACAAGGCTCCCGAGGCCGACCAGCTCTTCGCGACGACCGCGCCGGTCGCGGCGGCCGGCGACGGTCTGCGGACCGAGCTGGGTACGGTCTCCAGGGCGCTGCTCGACTACGCGACCGAGGTCCGGCCGCTGGTCGACCGGCTCAACTCCCTGCGCGAGGAGGCGGCGGCCTTCGAGCGGCGCGTGACGGACGACGACGAGTGGGTCGCGGACGGCGACCTCATCGAGGAGAACACGAACCGCCGCAACGCGGTGAACGCGGCCTGGTCCGCCTTCCAGGCCGCCGAGCTGGCCTGCCACAACAAGATCGTCGCGCTGGTCGGCGGTGAGCCGCTCGTCGTCAACGACGGCTCCGAAAAAGAGAACATGTACGGCTACCGCGCCGAGGACCTCAACGCGGCCTCCGGGCTGCCGTGGGGGGACGCCGTCGAGGAGTCCAACCCCTGGTACTACTTCCACGAGCACGCCTGGGACTTCACCGTCGGCTTCGTGGTCGATGGTGTGTGGGGCACGATCAAGGGGCTCGGCACGCTGGTGGGCTTCAGCGGCTGGGACGCGGCCGGCCAGGCCTGGGTCGGCCTCGGCAAGCTCGCGACCGGCATCCTCATCACGGGAACGCCGCTCGGTGCCGCGTACTGGCTGACCCCGGCCGACAAGCTCCCCTCCTGGCTGCGCGACTCCCGTACGGCCGTGGTGGAGACCGGGAAGGCGCTGATCGCGTACGACGAGTGGGGGAAGAACCCGTCGCGGGCGGCGGGAGCGGTCACGTTCAACGTCCTGACGACCATTTTCACGGGTGGGGCGGGAGGAGCGGCCGCGGCGACCGG
>NZ_JAEMUX010000256.1 GCF_016598475.1 Streptomyces adelaidensis | reverse complement strand
CCCGCGCGGTCGGACGCGGCGCCCGCATCGTGGACGAGGCCCACTGGCAGGGCCTGCCCGACGGACACACCCGCGCCACTACCACCGATCCCGGCACCCCCGCGGCCAGGCCGGCCCGCACCGGCACCGAGCCCGGCGGGCTCGTCTCCCTGCTGACCCGGGCCAGAGCCGCGCACGTCCACGTCGGCACCCGGCCACTGGCGCTCTACGACCAGATCACCGGCACCCGCCCCTTCACCCCCGCCCCCATCGACCCCAAGGACATGCGTTGAGCGAGCTGGTCACCGCCCGGATCCGCGCCACCGCCACCAAGCTCGGGCTGCCCCATCTCACCCAGTCGCTGGCCGAGCACGTCGGCCGGGCCGACGCCGGCCAGATGGCCTACCTCGACTTCCTCGACCTCGTGCTGGAGGAAGAACTCGCCGTCCGTGAAGAGCGCCGCTTCCGCCATGCCCTGCGGCTGTCCCGGCTGCCGCACTACAAGACGATCGAGGAGTACGACTTCTCCTACCAGCCCGAACTCGACCCCAGGAAGGTCAAGGACCTGGCCACTCTCGCGTTCGTCGAGGCCAGGGCCAACGTTGCTCTACTGGGCCCGCCGGGAGTAGGAAAAACGCACCTCGCGGTCGCCCTGGCAGTCGCGGCCTGCCGGGCCGGCTACACGATCTACTTCACCACCCTGGACGACATGGTCCGCCAGCTCAAAGCCGCCGACTCCATCGGCCGCCTGGCCAGCAAACTCCGCACCTACCTGCGGCCAGGCGTCCTCGTGGTCGACGAGGTCGGCTACCTCCCGCTGGAGCGCGACGAGGCCAACCTCGTCTTCCAGATGCTCTCCAAGCGCTACGAAAAGGGCTCCACCTTGCTGACCTCGAACAAGAGTTTCAGCGAGTGGGGCCAGGTCTTCGGCGACGACGTCCTGGCCACCGCCATCATCGACCGCCTCCTCCACCACTGCGAGATCCTCGCCATCAACGGCGCCAGCTACCG
>NZ_JAEMUX010000255.1 GCF_016598475.1 Streptomyces adelaidensis | reverse complement strand
CGGCGTCGCTTTCCTGCCCGCGACCGCGGCCGTGGGCACGGCCGCGGTACTCATCCCGCTGGCGATGGATACCGCCAGTGGTGCTGCCGAACAGGTCATCGGGCAGATGGTCGGTGACCTGTCCGACAAGTCTGTGGATGAGCACAAGGAGAAGGTGGAGGACCTTATTGGCGACGAGAAGAAGAAGATCTACTCCGCCGGTGAGAGCATGGCCGAGGCCCCGATGGAGGACTTCCTGGCGCATCACGGTATAGACCCTGGCAAGGATGTGTTCGCGCAGGACCTATACGAATCGATGGTGATCGGTTACGGGGCCGGCAACGACCGGGAGAACCAGCAGGGCAACGCCCCGGAGACCGGCTGAGGCCAATGGACGGGCGAGGACATGTAAGGATGCGGACAGTGATCAGGCGTAGGTCAGTACGCGGGGGATTCCTCTCCGCGGCTGTGGCCGGCTCGTTGATTCTCGGGGCCACGGGTTGTGGAGGGGACGGGGACGAGGACGGAGTTCCGGACGACTACAAGGTCGTCGCGGGAACAAAACTCTGCGGTGGCGATGCCATATCCACCGACGCGTCCAAAGCACTGAAGGTGATCACGGGGTCGTCGCGGTTCGAGGCGTCGGCAGAGAGGTACACCATCGCGCAGACCGCGACGGACCTTGTCGAGGCGTTCGCCCCCACCAGGACCAATGATGCCTGCCGTGTCTACACGCCGAGCGGCACGCCGGATTTTGAGCTCAGAATCACCTGGAGGTTGGACGACAGCGGCCCGACGGACGAGCCGGCGGCCCCGAAGTTCACCGTGCTGAAGATGGGGGAGGAAGCGCTGGCAGCAGAGGACCAGGCGTACATCTATTTCGCGTGCCAGAGCGACAGGCTCTCCACCCCGACGACAGTGGCCCACATCGTCATCGGCGTGGAGCACCGGGATCCATTTCATGAACCCGAGGGTGACACCAAGGCGTTGAAGGACGCCTACGCGACCGTGGCCCACTCCTTCTCCT
>NZ_JAEMUX010000254.1 GCF_016598475.1 Streptomyces adelaidensis | reverse complement strand
GGGCGTCGCCTTCCTTCCCGCGACCGCGGCCGTGGGCACGGCAGCGGTGCTCATCCCGCTGGCGACCGACACCGCCAGCGGTGCTGCCGAACAGGTCATCGGCATGATGGTCGGCGATATGTCCGACAAGTCTGTGGATGAGCACAAGGAGAAGGTGGAGGAGCTCACCTACGAGGAGAAGAAGGAAATCTACTCCGCTGGTGAGAGCATGGCCGAGGCCCCGATGGAAGACTTCATGAAGCGCCAAGATGTGGGCAAGAACAGCGATTTCGGGGTGGACCTAAGGCAATCGATGCTGGCCGGCTACGGGGTCGGCAACGACCGGGCGCAGCAGCAGGGCAACGGTCCGGAGACCGGCTGAGGTCGGTCGACGGTCAAGGACACGTGAGGATGCGGACAGTGATCAGTCGTAGGTCAGTGCGCGGGGGACTCCTCTCCGCGGCCATGGCCGGGTCGTTGTTTCTCGGGGCCACGGGTTGTGGAGGGGACGGGGACGGGGACGATGACGGACTTCCGAAGGACTACAAGGTAGTTGCGGGGACACAACTCTGCGGTGGCGATGCCGTGTCCGCCGACGCGTCCAAGGCACTGAAGGCGATCACGGGGTCGTCGCAGTTCGAGGCGTCGGCGGACGAGTACACCGTCGCGCAGGCCGCGACAGACCTTGTCGACGCATTCCCGGGCCCCACCACTACCGAGGACATCTGCCGTGTCTTCATGCCCATCGGCACACCGGGTTTCGATCTAAGGATCACCTGGAACCTGGAAGACGGCCCCCCGACGGACCCCTCGGCCTCGAAATTCACCGAGTTGAAGATGGGGGAGCTGGCCGTGGCGGCGGCGGACGAGGCGATCGTCTTCTTCGCATGCCAGAGCCCTAAGCTCTACAACCCGAAGAGTTCGGCCCACATCGTCATCGACGTGCAGCACTGGGCCGCGCACACGGAGCCCGAGGACAACGTAGAGGCTCTGAAGGACGCCTACGCGACCGTGGCCCACTCCTTCTCGC
>NZ_JAEMUX010000253.1 GCF_016598475.1 Streptomyces adelaidensis | reverse complement strand
TGAGCCTTTCCCAGTAATGGATCACGACGGTGTGTGATCGTTCAGATGGTGCGGTCGTACTCGAGTTGGAGCAGGACGAGGGCTGCGGCGGCGATCTTGGTGATGCGGCTGGGGTCAAGGCTGACTCGGCGCAGGGCCTTGAAGGTCGTCTTGAGCAGGGAGTTGGCGCGCTCACAGACGCCGTGGATGCCGCGGATGACCTTGTTGTAGGTCTGCTGGGCCTCGGTCAGCTCGCCTCCGGCGGGCTTCTTGACGGGGTGGCGGAAGCCGTCGCCGGCGTTCTCGTAACCGAGGTCGACGAGGGTTGGCGTGCCCAGCTCGGCGGCGATCCGGTTGAGGGCGTCGATCAGACCGTGGTGGCGGGCGCAGGTGGTGTCGTGCTCGCGGCCCGGGCGGACCGGTGAGACCCAGATCGGCCAGCCGTCCGGGGTGGAGATGACCTGCACGTTCCCGCCATGGTGCTTGTGTTTTCCGGACCACCAGAGGTCTGCGCCGTTGGGGCCCGGGGCGGCGACGCGGTCGGTGCGGATGACCGTACCGTCGAGGTTCAGATGCGTCAGCCCGGCTGCCTTCGCACGCTCTAGCGCGGTGGACAGGTCCGGTGCGCCGGCGGCCAGGACGGCCAGTCCTTCGTGGAGGTAGCGGTAGGAGGTGGAGGCCGACAGGCCGTTGTCACAAGCGAGTTGGGCCAGCCGGGTGCCGTCGAGGAACCAGCGCAGCACGAACACCGCCTGCTTGAAACAGCCCAGCGCACGTCGCCCCTTGCGGGTCCCGGCCGCGATCCGGTGGTCGCGCAGGAGGCCGGCCAGGTACTCGGCGGTGGACCGCTTGACATCGAGCACGGCGGTGTATGTGACACTGGTCGGCACGTGAGGCCCCTCGGTCAGAACAATCTGTCGCAAGATCGTTCCTACCAGGGGCCTCACGCCTGCCCGGACTTGGGGATACCGCACACCGCGCGACGCGCCTCGCACTCACGGACAGTGGCTGACGGTTACTGGGAAAGGCTC
>NZ_JAEMUX010000252.1 GCF_016598475.1 Streptomyces adelaidensis | reverse complement strand
AAACCGCATATCGAGAAGACTCTGGGTTCGGTGGCCACGATGTTCACCCAGTACCTCCCCGGTCACAAGGGACGCAGCACTGAACACCGTGGCGTCGATCCGGCGGCGGAGGCTGTCTGGTCGATCCATCAGCTTCAGGAACTTCTCCAGCAATGGATCGTCATCTGGCAGAACCGGCCGCACGATGGCCTGCGGGACCCGCTGATGCCGGGCAAAGCACTGAGCCCCAACGAGAAGTACGCTGCCCTGGTCGCGGCCGCCGGGCACGTCCCGGTTGCGCTGAGCTCGGAGGAGTACATCGAGCTGCTGCCCCGGCACCGTCGGACGATCAACTCCTACGGCGTCCGCATCAACCACCGCACCTACGACAGCGCGGAGTTGAACCCCTTCCGCCGTCAGCGCTCCGGTGCGGGAGACGACGGCCGGGGCTGGGACGTGCACTACGACCCCTACGACATCTCCCGCGTCTGGGTACGCAACCACCGTCAGGGAGGTTGGATCACCGCGATCTGGCGTCACCTTCGCACCGCCCCGATGCCCATGGGCGAGCTGGCCTGGGACCACGCTCGCCGCATCCTGGCCCAGCGGGGCACGGATGCCGTGACAGAGGAGGAGATCGCCCAGACCGCCGTCGCGTTGCTGGACCGCGCCGCCGACGGGCCGGAGCAGGCACCCGTGAAACCATCTGCCGTCTCCTCCCGCCGAGGCCGCCGGGACCGCAAGGTCGCTGCCCGCACCCTCACGACTTCCCCACCGGCCTGGCCCCGCCCCGCTGACGAGCCCGAGTCGCCTGCTCTGCCCGCTCCCACGGAGGACGGCGAAGAGGAGCTCGCCAAGGTCGTTCCGCTGGAGATCTTCGACGCACGCAAGGAGGCCGAGAGGCGGTGGTGACCACGACGGAACCGGGTGAGGAAGACATTGCGGACCTCGGAGAGGACCGGCCTGACCCAACGACGCGTCTGGAGGGCTGGCGCAGGTTCGTCGAGGAGGACCTGGCCGCTTTCGATCTGCTGCCCC
>NZ_JAEMUX010000251.1 GCF_016598475.1 Streptomyces adelaidensis | reverse complement strand
CAGATCTAGCCTCGGGTGACAACGTCGTATCGCAATGGTGCTTTCACATCGATGAGCCGAACGATTGCCTTCCGAGGCTGCTGATAGACGCCTATCCGGTGATGGTTGATGATTGGGTCTTCGGTCACTTCGGTGGGCTACTCGATGCAGAAGATGAGTCCGTGGGCACCGCTGAGACTGAGTAATCTTCCCTGGCCTAGGAAAGCCGACAGGTTTGCCCTAGGGCGTTCTATTGCCTCGGCTGAAGTTGCACGGCCCGCAGGCCGGGCGAAGGTTCTCTATTTCATTCGTTCCGCCTCGGCTGAGCGGAACAATGTGGTCGGCCGTCGTAGCTGGCCGGGAATAGCAGATAGAGCAGACAGGGTTAGCCGCGAGGATCGCGGCCCTGGATTTGAGATATTGAGTGTTATATCCACGCGCCCACGGGGAGGGGCGCGTGTGCTTTCTCTTCTGCTCCCGTCGCTTCGCTCCGGCCGAGGTGCAGGGCTCACAGCGTGAGCCGAGAGGATAGAGCCGCTTACAGCGGCTGCACATCATGTAAGGCAATAGCTACTCCAAACAGAAGCGGCACCCTTCGAGGGGTGCCGTTAGTGGTGCTCTCTGCCTGGCCTCCATTCCTCGGCCAGGGGATGACTTAAAGAGATAGAGAGGGAGCGAAGGTTTCCGCTGGTCAGAGGAGAACGCGTAACCCTCCGAGGGTTACGGGGTAACCGAGACAGGGTTACGCGGCAGTCCGAAGGGAGTGCACGCGGCAGGATGCCGACCCGAGACCGTTCTTCTAGAAGTGGTGCCCAGGCAGTACGAGGCACCGTGCGCCCGACTCAGGGGCGATCAAGGCCATGGCCTTAGCGGCAGCCATGCCCTTCTGTACAGCCTGTCTGGTGAGCGCCTGGCCGTTCTCCCCGGCCAGGATGGAAGCTAGGGCACCCTCCGCGAACTCGGCGTGTCCGACCTGGTTTCCCCAGCCGAGGGCCGCGAAGTACACCCGGAGCGCCAGCGGCTTGATTAGGGGGTTGCGTGCTTTCGC
>NZ_JAEMUX010000250.1 GCF_016598475.1 Streptomyces adelaidensis | reverse complement strand
GTCCTTGTCGGTTCGGACCCATGAGGGGCGGGGGTGGGCCACTGAGGGCCGCTGTGCCGTTTCTGGCGACTCCGGGTCCGCTGTGGGCTGTTCGGCCGCGAGAGGGGCCATGGAGGGCCGTCTCGGGCCTGTTGTGGTCCATGCGCGGCGCAGCATCCGGCAGATGCCCCACACGACCGCCACCGCCACAAGCACCCCGGCCGTGGCCGCCACCGCGCCCACGACGATCCACGGCCACAGGGCTTGCCACAGCAGCAGCGCTGCGTCTGCGGCCTCGGCGATCACTGCGGGGCCTCAACGGTCCTCGGCTCTGCGCGCGGGCTGTCGGCGCCCCGCTGCGGGAAGCAGGGCGCGAACCCGCCCGGCACGTGGACCCAGTGGTCGCGCTGCGGGCCGCCCATGTTCGGTGTGCCCCGGTTCTCGATCTCGCGCCAACAGTGGGCGCATTCGGGCTTGGCGGGCGGCTCCGTCTCGGTGCCGTGCTGCGCCCCGTCCTGCGGCACCCCGGCGGCGGGCGCGGTGAGCGCCCGTACAGCGGCCCGGTAGCGGCGCGCTTTGGTCACGGTCTCGTCGCTCCAGCCGTGCTGCTGCTGCATCTCCTCCATGGCGCCGTGCGTGCACGTCTCGTCGTGCTCGGTCTGTTCGCAGTCCCAGCCGCAGAGGACGGCCCACAGCCAGGCATCGACGCGGTAGGTGCCCCAGTCGCGGCTGCTGGTGGCGATCAGGGTGTGGAGGCCGTCGAGGGCAGCGGCGAGCGTCGCAGTGTCGGGCTTGGTGGCGGGCTGCGCCTCGGCAGCCAGACGGCGCAGCTCGTCCTCAGCCTGCCCGGCCCGCAGGATCTCCGCGCCCAGTTGGCGACGCACCTCGTCGACTTCCCGCTCCAGCGCGCGGATCTTCTCAGCCTGCTCGAACTTGATCTTGCCGCGCCGCAGCGACTCCTCGCGGAGTTCGGTGCAGCGGCGCTCACGATGGTTCAGCAGCTTCTCCACCCGACGCAGCTCGCAGCGCGGGCACACCGGCTGCCCGTCGCGCATC
>NZ_JAEMUX010000025.1 GCF_016598475.1 Streptomyces adelaidensis | reverse complement strand
CCCCCGGGGGGGGGGGGGGGGGGGGGGGGGGGGGGGGGGGGGGGGGGGGGGGGGGGGGGGGGGGGTGGGTGGGGGCTGGTCGCGCAGTTCCCCGCGCCCCTTAAGGGCATGGGGCGCGCCCGGGGGTATTTAGGGGCGCGGGGAACTGCGCGAGCAACCACGAACCACCCGCACCCGCCGACGCACCCCCGCCCTCCGAGCTGTCAGGCGCCCGGCCGCGGAGTCAGACTCGCATCGGCTGCGGCGACTCCCGACGCCCCGCGTCCGGACCCTCGTACTCCCGGATCACCTCGTACCGCGTGTTCCGCTCCACCGGGCGGAAGCCCGCGTCGCGGATCAGGTCGAGCAGGTCCTCGCGGGTCAGCTTGTTCGGCGTGCCGTAGTTGTCCGCGTCGTGGGTGATCTTGTACTCGACCACCGAGCCGTCCATGTCGTCGGCGCCGTGCTGGAGGGCCAGCTGCGCGGTCTGGACGCCGTGCATGACCCAGAAGACCTTGACGTGGGGGACGTTGTCGAACAACAGCCGCGACACCGCGAAGGTCTTCAGCGCCTCGGCGCCGGTCGCCATCTGGGTGCGGGCCTGCAGCCGGTTACGGACCTTGCCGTCCTTCACGTCGACGAAGTCGTGCTGGTAGCGCAGGGGGATGAAGACCTGGAAGCCGTTCGTCTCGTCCTGGAGCTCACGCAGGCGCAGGACGTGGTCGACGCGGTGCCGGGGCTCCTCGATGTGGCCGTAGAGCATGGTGCAGGGGGTCTTGAGACCCTTCTCGTGCGCCAGACGGTGGATCCGCGACCAGTCCTCCCAGTGGGTGCGGTGGTCGACGATGTGCTGCCGGACCTCCCAGTCGAAGATCTCCGCCCCGCCGCCCGTCAGCGACTCCAGACCCGCGTCGATGAGCTCGTCGAGGATCTCGGACGCCGACAGGCCGCTGATCGTCTCGAAGTGGTGGATCTCCGTGGCCGTGAAGGCCTTCAACGACACGTCCGGAAGGGCGGCCTTCAACTCCTTGAGGGAGCGCGGGTAGTACCGCCACGGCAGGTTCGGGTGCAGGCCGTTGACGATGTGCAGCTCGGTGAGGCTGTCGCCCTCCATCGCCTTGGCGAGCCGGACGGCCTCCTCGATGCGCATCGTGTACGCGTCCTTCTCCCCCGGCTTGCGCTGGAAGGAGCAGTACGCGCAGGAGGCCGTGCACACGTTGGTCATGTTGAGGTGGCGGTTGACGTTGAAGTGGACGACGTCGCCGTTCTTCCGCGTCCGCACCTCGTGCGCCAACCCGCCCAGCCAGGCCAGGTCGTCCGACTCGTACAGCGCGATGCCGTCCTCCCGGGTCAGCCGCTCACCGGACCTGACCTTCTCCTCCAGCTCGCGCTTGAGCCCGACATCCATGCTGCTCATCCTTTTCTCCGACTCCCGGTGGACCTTCCCAACCGTACGCCCAGCGCTCTACTCCTCCTCCGGCAGCTCACCCACCCGGTTCTCCCACTTCGTGGAGAGCACGATGGTCGTACGGGTCCGGGAGACGCCCTTCGTGCCGGAGAGCCGGCGGATGGTCTTCTCCAGACCGTCGACGTCGGGGGCGCGCACCTTGAGCATGAACGAGTCGTCGCCCGCGATGAACCAGCAGTCCTCGATCTCGCCCAGGTCCCGCAGCCGGGTCGCCACGTCGTCATGGTCGGCGGCGTCGGAGAGGGAGATGCCGATGAGCGCGGTCACGCCGAGGCCGAGGGAGGTCGCGTCGACGGTGGCCCGATAGCCGATGATGACTCCGGCCGCCTCCAGCCGGTTGATGCGGTCGGTGACACTGGGTCCCGACAGGCCGACGAGGCGTCCCAGCTCCGCGTAGGAGGCCCGGCCGTTCTCCCTCAGGGCCTGGATGAGCTGCCTGTCCACCGCGTCCATGCGATCGGTTGCCTTCCGCTGAAGAGTTGCGTTGTGGGTGAGATGAAGGTGGTACGGAGTGGTGGGAGTCACCGGTGGGAGGAGCGCGCCCCGCCGACGTCACCCTCCCAGCGCCGGTACAGGGTGTGCGGGACGCCCGCCGCGTCCAGCACTCGTCCGGCGACGAAGTCCACCAGGTCCTGGATGTGCGTGGCCCCCGCGTAGAAGGCCGGGGAGGCGGGCAGTACGGTCGCGCCCGCGTCGTCCAGGGTCACCAGATGGCGCAGGGTCTGCCCGTTCAACGGCGTCTCGCGTACGGCGACGACGAGGCGCCGCCGCTCCTTGAGGGTCACGCTCGCCGCCCGCTGGAGCAGGTCCTTCGACAGCCCGAGCGCGACACCGGCCACGCACGCCGTCGACGCGGGGACGATCAGCATCCCCTTGACGGGGTACGAGCCCGAGGACGGTCCGGCGGCCAGGTCGCCGGCGCTCCAGTGCCGTACGCGGTCGCTCTCGATGTCCACCGGGAAGGTGTGCGGCTTGCCGTCGGCGCCGCGGGACAGCCATTCCCGCAGGTCGTCACGCCAGTGCGCGTCCCGGAAGGAGATTCCCGTCTCGTCGAGCAGGGTGAGCCGTGCGGCCCGGGACACCACGAGGTCGACGCTCTCGCCGGCGGCGAGGAGCGCGCGCAGCACAGCCGCGGCGTATGGGGTGCCGGATGCGCCGGACACCCCTACGATCCAAGGCGTACGCGGCGTCTCTCCTGGCTTGACTGGGTTCACGACCCCGAGCCTATCCGGCGCCGCGGGACGGGAACCGGCCAAGGGGGCACGGCCGTTTCCTTGAGGGGACGAGTTGAGTCGGGGGTTCGACATGCCAGGTGGAGTGCGTGGGACGCTGAGTCCGCAGCGGGAGTGGTCGCGCGGGGACCGCGCGAAGGCCGCCGCCAAGCTGATGGTGGGCTGGGTGGCCCTGCTGTGGCTGCTCGAAGTGATCGACGTGGCGAGCGGCCACGCGCTGGACGACTTCGGCATCATGCCGCGTTCGGTTCCCGAGCTGCTCGACATCGTGCCCGCCGCCTTCCTGCACTTCGGCTTCGCCCATGTCGCCGCGAACAGCGTGCCGTTGCTCGTCCTCGGCTTCCTCTCCGCCCTCGGCGGGCTGCGCCGCTTCGCCGCCGTCTGCGCGCTGATCATCGTCGCGGACGGGCTGGGGGTGTGGCTGATATCCCCGGACAACAGCAATACGGCGGGCGCCTCCGGCCTGATCTTCGGCCTCTTCGGCTTCCTCGTCGTCAGCGGCTTCGTGGAGCGCCGCCTCGCCGGTGTCGCGGTGGGCGTCCTGATCGCGGCGGTGTGGGGCGGCTCGATCCTCGGGGGCCTCGCCCCCACCCAGACGGGGATCAGCTGGCAGGGGCACCTGATCGGCTTGGTGACGGGCGTGGTGGCGGCCTTCTTGTTCCGACGCCGCGACGTCTGACGCCGCCGGTTCGGGGGACGTCGGTACGTCGGCGAGCGCGGGCCGTTCATGGTTGCTCGCGCAGTTCCCCGCGCCCCTCAAAAACCCCGGGGCACGCCCCACGCCCTCAAGGGGCGCGGGGAACTGCGCGACCATCCCCCACCGAACCCGCACCCGGCAACGAAACTCGTCAGCCTCCGCCCGGACGCCGCCGGTTCGGGGGACGTCGGTACGTCGGCGAGCGCGGGCCGTTCATGGCTGCTCGCGCAGTTCCCCGCGCCCCTCAAAAACCCCGGGGCACGCCCCACGCCCTCAAGGGGCGCGGGGAACTGCGCGACCATCCCCCACCGAACCCGCACCCGGCAACGAACCGGACGTACTAGACGCTCAACCCCCGCACCAGCAGATCCAGCAGCGCGCACACGAACAACGCGATGCCGATGAAGCCGTTGACGCTGAAGAACGCCCTGTTCAGGCGGGAGAGGTCGTGCGGGCGGACGATCGTGTGTTCGTACACGAACGCGCCCGCGACGATCAGCAGGCCCAGCCAGAGGAAGGCGCCCGCGTCCGTCGCCAGGGCGTACCAGACGAAGAGCGCGGTGGTGAGGAAGTGGCAGACGCGCGCCGACCGGACCGCCGCCGGGATGCCGAAGCGGGCGGGGACGGAGAGGACGCCGGATTCGCGGTCGGAGTCGACGTCCTGGCAGGCGTAGATGAGGTCGAAGCCGCCGATCCAGATGCCGACGGCGAGGCCGAGGATCACCGCGTCCCAGGACCACTCCCCCGTGATCGCGAGCCAGCCGCCGACCGGGCCCATGGCCTGGGCGAGGCCCAGGATGGACTGGGGGTAGTTCGTGAAGCGTTTGCCGTAGGGGTAGACGACCATCGGGATCACGGCGATGGGGGCCAGGGCCAGGCAGAGGGGGTTCAGCAGGGCCGCCGCGCCCAGGAAGACGACGAGCGCGATCAGGGCGCCCGTCCAGGCGTGCTTCACCGACATCGCGCCCGTCACCAGCTCGCGTTGCGCGGTGCGCGGGTTACGGGCGTCGATCTCGCGGTCGATGATCCTGTTGACCGCCATCGCGAAGGTGCGCAGGCCGACCATGCAGATGGTGACCAGGAGGAGGCGGGCCCAGTGGATGTTCCCGTCCAGCTGGAACATGGCGGTCAGCGCGGCGATGTACGCGAAGGGCAGCGCGAAGACCGAGTGCTCGATCATCACCAGACGGAGGAAGGCTTTCGTGCGGCCCGGCTGAGGGAGGGCCGCGGAAGCGCTGCTCACAGGCCGTACTCCTTCCAGCGGCTGTCCACCAGGGCCGCCGTGTCCGGGTCCGACTCGACCATGTCCGGCCAGCCCCCGTCCCGTGTGTAGCCCTCCTCGATCCACTTCTTCGTGGCGTCGATGCCGGCCTTGCCGCCCCAGAACTGCTGGTAGGAGGCATGGTCGAGGTGGTCGACCGGGCCCTCGACCAACGAGAGGTCGCGGGCGTAGTCCGTGTTGCCGAGGGCGCGCCAGGCGACCTCGTGGAGGTCGTGGACGTCGCAGTCGGCGTCGACGACGACGATCAGCTTGGTCAGGGACATCATGTGGGCGCCCCAGATCGCGTGCATGACCTTCTGCGCGTGCTTCGGGTACTTCTTTTCGATCGAGATGATCGCGCAGTTGTGGAAGCCGCCCGCCTCGGGGAGGTGGTAGTCCACGATGTCCGGGACGATGATCTTGAGGAGCGGGAGGAAGAAGCGTTCCGTCGCTCGGCCGAGCGGGCCGTCCTCCGTCGGGGGCCTGCCCACCACGATCGACTGGAGCAGCGGCCGCTTCCGCATCGTCACGCAGTCGATCTTCAGCGCGGGGAAGGGTTCCTGCGGGGTGTAGAAGCCGGTGTGGTCGCCGAAGGGGCCCTCGGGGAGCATCTCGCCGGGCTCCAGCCAGCCCTCGATCACGACCTCGGCGTTCGCCGGCACCTGCAGCGGCACCGTCTTGCAGTCGACCATCTCGATCCGCTTGCCCGCGACGAACCCGGCGAACAGGTACTCGTCGATGTCACCGGGGAGCGGAGCGGTGGAGGCGTAGGTCACGGCGGGCGGGCAGCCGAAGGCGATGGCGACCGGGAGTCGCTCGCCGCGCTTGGCGGCCACCTGGTAGTGGTTGCGGCTGTCCTTGTGGATCTGCCAGTGCATGCCGATGGTGCGCTGGTCGTGGCGCTGGAGGCGGTAGAGGCCGAGGTTGCGTACGCCGGTCTCGGGGTGCCTGGTGTGGGTCAGGCCGAGGTTGAAGAAGGAGCCGCCGTCCTTGGGCCAGGTGAACAACGCCGGCAGCTGGTCCAGGTCCACGTCGTCGCCCTGGAGGACCACCTCCTGTACGGGGGCGTTGTCCGCCTTCACCTTCTTCGGCGGGACGTGCGCCATCGCGCCCAGCTTGCCGAAGGCCTCGCGCACGCCCACGAAGCCGTGCGGCAGCTCGGGCTTGAGCAGGCCGCCGATCTTCTCGCTGATCTCGGCGTACGACTTGAGGCCGAGGGCTTTGAGGAGGCGGCGGTCGGTGCCGAAGACGTTCATCGCGAGGGGCATCGCGGTGCCCTTCACGTTCTCGAAGAGCAGGGCGGGGCCGCCGGCCTTGTTGACCCGGTCGACGATCTCCCCGACCTCCAGATACGGGTCGACTTCGGCCTTGATGCGCTTGAGATCGCCCTCGCGCTCCAGTGCGCGGAGCAGGGAGCGAAGATCGTCGTAAGCCATGGGGTCAAGTATCCCCGAGGGGCTACCCTGACCCCGTCACGGGGCCCGGCGCACGGCCCCGCCGTCGTTCCGGGGGCCGGTCGCCCGGCCCCGCCACCGCTTCCAGGGGGCTGTTCCATGCTCAGGGTGTTGATGTTCCTCGTGCCGCTGGCGCTGACGATCTACGCGTTCATCGACTGCCTCAACACCCCCGAGGACGAGGCGAAGCACCTGCCGAAGATCGCCTGGGTCTTCATCATCCTGCTCTTCTGGATCGTCGGCCCGGTCGCCTGGCTCGCCGCCGGCAAGGTGCGCAACGCCCCCACGGGCGGCCGCACCCCCTCCGAGTGGCACCGCAACCAGCGCACGGAGTACATCGCCCCGGACGACAACCCCGAGTTCCTGAAGTCCCTCAACGAGGACAACAAGAAGGACGAGTCCCTGCTCAAGAGCTGGGAGGCCGACCTTCGCCGCCGCGAGGAGGAGCTGAAGCGGCAGGAGGAGGAGAAGGGGAACAAGGGGAATATGGGCAATAAGGGGGACAGGAAGAACGAAGGGGACGGGAAGAAGGACGGCAAGGAGTAACAGGAGGACGAGGACTCGTCCGCCTCAGCCGTCACGCAGGACCGAGGGCTCCGTCCGCCTCAGCCGTCGCGCAGGACAAGGGCGAGCAGCCCCGGGAAGCGTGCCTCGAACTCCTCGCGCCGCAGCCGGTTGACGCGCTTGGCGCCCTCGTCGCGCTGCTCGACGAGCCCGGCGCCCCGCAGGACGGAGAAGTGGTGGCTGAGGGCGGCCTTGCCGACCGGCACGTCGTGGGGCAGCTGGCGAAGGCGGCGGGCGCGGCGGCGGTGTACGGGGTGGTGTCGGACGCGGCCAAGGCGAAGCACGCGCTGGAGCACGGCTACGACGAGGTCTTCGTCGGCGGCTCCGCCACCGGGTTCTTCACGGACGAGGTGCGCGCCGCGACCGGCGGCCGTGGCGCCGACCTGGTCCTCGACCCCGTCGGCGGCGACACCCTCCGCGCCGGCCTCGCCTCCCTCGCCCCCTTCGGCCGCCTCGTCTCCTTCGGCAACGCGGGCGGGGAGCGGCCGTGGACCGTCGGCCGGCCCGACCTGTACGCCCTCGGCCTCACCGTCTCCGGCTTCTCGATCCTCGCCCTCGCCCAGTCGGCCCCCACCGAGCTGCGGGCCCTCGCCGAGCGCGCCTTCGCCACGGTGGCCGACGGCGTGGTGTCGCTCCCGGTGACCGCGGAGTTCCCCCTCGCCCAGGCGGCGGAGGCACACCGGCTGATGGGGACCCGGAAGAGCGTGGGCAAGCTGCTGCTGCGGGTGGGCGGCGACGGGATTCGGCACGCCGAGGCGTAGGAATCACGCGCCCCGAGCCGGGCCGTCGTTCTCGGCGGGGGGCAGCGGCGTGCGCAACACCATGGGTGGTTGGGGCCGGGAGCCCGGGATGTTGATGCGAACACGGGTGGTGAGTACGGGAGTCGTACGAGGGGGCTCGGGCTCGTACGGCGGTGGGGTCCGTGGGCTCGGCGCGCTGCCGAACCAGGAGGCGCGTCCCGAGCCGCGGAGGATTCCGGCGACGGTGACGCTCAGGAAGTGCGCCTCCCGCTGCTGTCCGGTCCACTCCAGCTCCTGCATGACGGCTTCGACCTGCTCCTTCGGCCTGAGGCCCACGCCCCTGAGCATCAGGACGGAGTCCGCGGAGCCCGTCGGCAGCGGCGCCAGCAGAGACGGCAGCAGATCGACGCCGCGCAGCCGGCCCGCCTCCATCAGCGCCATGGCGGCCATCGCCGACAGACCGGCCGCGCGCAGCCGCCCCACCAGCCTGCGGAAGGGCTCGATCCAGCGCTCGGCCCCGATGCCCGCGACGACCACGTGTACGTCGTCCATCCAGAGGCGGCGCAGAAGTCGGACGATGAACTCCTCGGAACCGTCCGCACCGGCCCGGAACAGAAGATGGCTGGCTCTGACGGAATCTCCCGCTTGGCGCAGCGAGTGGATCGCCTGGAGGAAGTCGGTCGTCTCGGCCTCCGGGTCGTACCAGGGGGTGCCCGGAAGGAGGAATGCGGAGCCGTCGTCCGGGCTGTTGTCCGGGCCGTCGTCCAGACACTCGTCCGGGCTGTTGTCCGGGCTGTTGTCCGCTTCGGCGGCCGAGTTGTCCGCCGAGTCGTCCGAACCGGCCTCGCTGGTCATCGGGTTGTCCGGCCCGGACAAGCCGTCCGGCTCGTCCCGCAGTTCCTCCTGGAGCTGTTCCAGGCGCTCGGCGCGGTTGTCCAGGAATCGCGCGGCCTTCATCAGGGCGAGGTCGATGTCGTCCGCCTCGATGTCCGGTGCGGCCGTCGACACCTCGGCCACGGCCGTCTCCGGCGCGTCGTCCTCGGCGGCGGGATGCGCGTGGACGCGACGCAGCAGCGCGAGTTCCTCGGTGAGTCTGTGCACCTGTTCGGCCGATTGTTCCGCCAGCCGGTCCGTCTTCTCCCGTTCGGCGCGGGCACGCGCCAGTTCGGTCTCGGCCTGGGTGCGTTGCGCCTCGCTGTGCCGCAGTTTGTCGCGCAGGTTGTCGTGCAGCATCCTGTGCGCCTCGTCGAGGGCGTCCCGTCCAGGGGTACGGACGGCCCCCTCTCGGGCCCGTTGCGCGGTCAGGGTGTTGATGTCCCGTTGCAGTTTGTCGACGAGCGTGAGGAGGATCAGCACCATGTGGTTCGCGTCGTTGCGCGCCTTCTCCAACTCGGCGTTGCGCTGCACCGCCCTGAGCAGTTCGTTGGACAGTTCCAGTGACTGCCGCTGGGTACCGATCAGTTGGGCCGCCATCGCGGCGTCGGTGGCGGCCCGGGAGGAGGCCGTGGTTCTCGTACGGGTCCGGGGCGCGGTCCCGGTCCGCTTGACCCGGTCGGCCGCCTCGAACAGCGGACGCGCCCCCTTCGTGAGCCGCTCCCGGTGGGCCCGGTCCCTGGAGCAGACGTCGGCGACCGCCTCGACGAAGTCCCAGCCCAGGTTCACCCCGGCCAGGCGGTCGGCGACCGTGGTCCGCGCCGGGACGGTCTTGCCCTTGAAGTGCTCGGGCGTCAACTTGCCCCGCAAATCGTCCAGTCGCAGCCCGGCGTCGTCCAGCCATGTTCGCAGCAGTACCGCGAGCTCGTCGGCCTCGGCGGAAGGGCCCCGCAGCTCTGCCCAGGGGCGGGTCTTGCGGCCCTTGCCCGCTCCACCGCCCGTTCCCTCGTCACTGGTTTGTCGGTTCAACGCGCTGACAGCCCCGTACTTGTCCGGACTTGTACGCGGGATCTCCTGGACAAATTGAGCCGAGAGCGGTCCGGCCGCGACGCTGATCTCGTCAGCTCGACAGACCGCCCGCCTCCGCCCCGGCTCGCCCGACGGCGGTACCGGCGACACCTTGGAGTCCCCCCTTGAAGGACCAACTCAATCACGTACTGTCGCACCTCGCACACGGCCTGCTCACAGAGCTGCCGGCGGAAATCGCGGCCGCGGCGATCGTCGCCGGGGCGGTCGGCGTCTGGCGGTACGTCAAGCGGCGGCGCGCCGCGCGGAGCGGGGACGGCAAGGACATCGGAAGCGCCTGACGGGCAGCCGGGGACGGACCGGGGGCCGACGGCGGAGGGGACGAGGGGCCGACGAGACGAGGGGCCGACGGGACGAGGGCCGCCCCGACGCGGGCGGGGAGCAGCCGTGGACCGTCGTCCGGCCCTGCCGGACGGGAGACGTCGGCCGACCGGCATCCGCACCGCCCGCCCGCCCGCCGAACCACCCGCGAACCGCCCTACCCTTCACCCCGATGCCCCGACTCGAACCAACCTCCGCCGACCTCCGCCTCCGCCTCCGCCCCGTCGACCTCGCCCGGCTCGCCGGGGTCTCCACCCAGCAGATCCGCAACTACGAGGAGGCCGGTGTCCTGCCGCCCGTCCCGCGCAGCGCCTCCGGGTACCGGGTCTTCGGGGACGCGCACCGGCGGGCGCTGCTGACGTACCGGGTGCTGTCGCGGGGGTACGGGGCGGTGGTGGCGACGCGGGTCATGCGGACCGTGCACGACGGCGACGTGCCCGGCGCGCTGGCTCTCGTGGACGAGGCGCACGCGGCGCTGCACGCGGAACGGGTCTCGCTGCGGGCGGCGAGCGAGGCGCTGGAGACGCTGGCCGGGGAGCGGCCCGAGGACGACGTACCCGGCACCGACCTGCTGATCGGCGAGGTCGCGGCGCTGCTCGGCGTGCGCACGTCCACGCTGCGTGTCTGGGAGGCCGCCGGGCTGCTCTCCCCCCGCCGCGAGCGCGGCACCGGCTACCGCCACTACGCCCCCGACGAGGTACGCGACGCCCGCTTCATCCTCTCCCTGCGCCGCAACCACTACCTCCTCGACCAGATCCGCCCGGTCCTCGACGACCTCCGCCTCGAAGGCGGCACGAGCGCGCTCCGCTCGGCCATCGGGACCCGCCACGCCGCCCTGACCACCCTTACGACGGCGATGCTGGAGGGGGCGGGTCACTTGCACACCTACCTGGCGGCCGGTTCCACGGGAAGCTGAGGGCCGGTCAAGCCCGCAGCGCTTCGTCCCAGGCGAGGGGAGTGCGGTAGTGGTTGGTGTGGCCCGCGTCGAATAGGGACCGGAGTGCCGCGAGAGGCCGGGGGTCCGCGTCCGCCGGGAGCCGCAGGCGCGCGAGGAGAGGGAGCGCGGCCGCCGGGTCCAGGTCGCCGTAGACGTCGTGGTAGCCGGCCAGCAGGCCCTTGAGGAGCGGCTCGTGCAGGGCGGGGAGGCGGGCGGCGGTGTCGTACGCCCGGTGCTTCACGGACCAGGGGACGGGGCCCGAGCATGCCAGCACCCGGCCGGCCCGGCGGACCTGGGCGGGCGATCCTGCGGCCACGATGTGGTCGATGTCGTCGCCGAGCACTGCGGCGAAGGCCGTCGCGGCCGTGGCCGGGTCCTCGAACCAGTCGACCCAGAGCGAGTAGGTGACGGGCTCGGCGTCCCGTTCCGCCTCCAGTCGCCGGCGATAGCCGTCCCACAGCTCGTCGGCGGGCAGCGGCCCCTGAGAACCCCGGTCCGCGAGGCCGAGCTCGGACGTCACCCAGTACTCGTCGAGGAGGTCCAGCAGCCCGAAGGCCAGCCGCACCCGCTCGGCCGGGCCCAGGTCCTCGTCGGTGAACACCTCCCCCGCCCAGGAGTGCGCGATCTCATTGGCGGTGAGCACCCCCTCCGGCGCTCCCGCGTCGGCCCACCCGCCCCCGGCCTCGACAACACCCCGCTCGGCGAGCCATCGCCGCGCTTCCTCCATGGCCTGTGTGTCCATACGGAAAGTATGGGGAAAGCGCCGGCGCGGGCGTACGGCCGCCGGGCCGCGCGCTGAGGGAAAGCGGGTGGAGCACAGCCACGAGTGGCACGTGTGGTGGGGGACGTCGATGATGGAAGCGTAGTGAGAGGGTGATGATGACTGACGGCCGCGAGTCCGAGAAGCGCCGTTCCTCGTCGCGGCAGTCGGCCGCCGAGGAGCGGGTCTCCGCGCCCGAGGCCATGCGGAGCGCGATCGCGCAGCTCACCGAGTTGCTGGGACGCGCTCCCGAGTCCGTTTCCGCGCTGAAGCCGACCGATGAGGGCTGGGAGGCCCAGGTCGAGGTCCTGGAGCTGGAGCGCGTCCCGCAGACGACCAGTGTGATGGCCGCCTACCGGGTCGTTCTGGATCCCGCGGGCAAGCTGCTGGCGTACGAGCGCGGTCGCCGGTACACGCGCGCGCAGGTCGACCGGGGCAACATTCGATAGGCCCCTGACATACGGCTTCCCCACCGGAGGGAAGAGATCGTGACTGTGGTGCCGCAGGGCGAGGGCGGCGCCGTAGCCGCCCGTGGCGGCGGCTCGGGGAACCTCTACGACGTGCTGGAACTCGTCCTCGACCGGGGCCTGGTCATCGACGCGTTCGTGCGGGTCTCCCTGGTCGGCATCGAGATCTTGAAGATCGATGCCCGGGTGGTCGTGGCCAGCGTCGACACGTATCTGCGCTTCGCGGAGGCGTGCAACCGGCTGGACCTGGAATCGGGGCGCAAGGCCCCCTCCCAGCTGACGGACATCGTGGGGGACACCACCGAGGCGGGCGCCCGGGGCAAGAGCAAGGGCGCGCTCACGGGCGCGGTCCAGGCCGTCACCGACTCGCTTCAGAAGGGGAAGGGGCGCGGGGACGACGACGACCGCGAAGCCGACCGTGAGTCCGGGCGCGAGAAGCAGCGCGTGCACTCCGAGCGGGGCGCGAGCCGCCGTTCCGCCAGGGACCGTGAGGAGTGAGCGAGCCGATGTCGGTGTACGTCTACGCGATCACCAAGGCGGCGCATCCGCTGGGCCTCGACGACGTCAAGGGCGTCGGGGAGGAGCCCGCCGAACTGCACGCGGTCAGCAGCGGCGACCTGAGCGCCGTCGTCAGCGAGAGCCCCGAGGACCTGTCGGTCAGCCGCCGGGACGTGGAGGCGCACCACGAGGTCCAGGAACATCTGTGGGCCGACGGTGCCATCCTGCCGCTGAGCTTCGGGTTCGTCGCCCAGGACGAGGCCGCCGTGGAAGCCCTGCTCCAGGAGCGGGCCGCCGCGTTCGCCGCGCGGCTCGACGAGCTGACGGGGCGCGCGGAGTTCAACGTCAAGGGCGTACAGGACGAGGAGACGCTCCTGCGCGCCATCCTGACGGACTCCCCGCAGGCCCGCGACCTCAACGAGGCGATCCGCGAGGGCGGCGGGACGTACGAGGACCGGCTCGCCCTCGGTGAGCTGGTGGCCCAGGAGGTGCAGAGCCGGCAGGCGGTGCTGGGCGAGGAGGTCCTCGCCGCGCTGCGGCCGTACGCGCTGGCCGAGCAGGTCTCCGCGCCGTCCCAGCAGTACTTCGTGAACGCCTCCTTCCTGGTGGACGGCGAGCGGACCGAGGAGTTCACCAGCGTCGGCGGGGAGCTGGCCGAGGCACTGGGAGACGGGGTGGAGCTGCGGCTGCGCGGCCCGCTGCCGCCGTACAGCTTCGTATGACCGTACGACTGTGTGAGGCGTTGTGAGGCGTGAGGCGTGAGGCGTGAGGTGTGAGGAGGCGGTGCGGGATGGGACTGGTCGGGACCATTCTGACGTTGCCGATCGCTCCCGTGCGGGGCGTCGGGTGGGTGGTCGACAAGGTGCGGCAGGCCGCGGAGGACCAGTACTACGACCCGGGCCCCGTCCAGGAGGAGTTGGTGAACCTGGAGCGGGCGCGGACCGAGGGACGCGTCGACGAGGAGGAGTTCGCGCGGCGCGAGGAGGAGTTGCTGCACCGGCTGGAGGAGATCAGCGCCTACCGGCTCCAGCAGGGCGCGCGGCCCGGCCCTTGACGCTCGTGGGCACGGAAACCGTGACGCCCGTGGGCCCGGAAACGTGGACACGGAAAGAGACAGGATCATGAACAACGCCACGATCGGCGCGGCCGTCCTGGGCGGTTATCTGCTGGGACGGACGAAGAAGGCCAAGCTCGCCATCGGCCTCGGCGCGGCACTGGCCGGATCCCGGGTCCGGCCCGGACAGCTCGGCAAGGCGCTCGACTCCCCGTTCCTCAGCGATGTCACCCGGCAGGTGCGCACCGAGCTGACGGACGCGAGCAAGGCGGCGGCGACCTCCGTACTGACGGCGAAGGCCGACAGCCTGGCCGGGGCCCTGCACGAGCGCACCGCCGGACTGCGGGAGCGGGCCGAGGGGAACGGCGACGACGCCAGCGCCAGCGCCAGTGACCGCGACCGCGACCGCGACCGCGACCGCGAGCAGGAGGAACCCGACGAGGACGAAGGCCGGGCCGAGGACGAGAAGGGTTCGGGTCGGAAGAGCGCGCCTCGCGCGAGGACCACGAGGACTTCGAGGACTTCGAGGACTTCGAGGACTTCGAAGAAGAAGACCGCCGCCGCGAGCCGTTCCAAGAGCGGCAGCGGCAGCGGCACCGCACGGTCGAGGAGGCAGGACGATGGCTGAGGGCAGGACGGCGAAAGGCGGCTCGGCGGGTGCCGGCACCCTCAGCAAGGCACGCGAGGAAGTCGGCCAGAACCCCGGCACGACCCGGCTGAAGGAAGAGCTGGAGAACTACATCGAGGCCCGCCTCGCACTGATGCTCCAGGGCGTGGGCCATGGACTGGGCGAGGGTGCGCGCCGGCTGGGCGACATGCACGCGGGGGCGCTGACATCGACCGCGTCCCATGCCAAGGACGCCCTGGTGGACAAGGCGAAGGGCGCGACGGAGAAGGCGAAGGACGTCGTCACCGAGAAGGCCAAGGACGCCACCGGCAAGGCGGGGCACGGCAAGGACCCCGAGGGCGGCAGCGGACGCGGGCTCACCATCATCGAGGACATCGACGTGGGTGTCCCGGTGCGCGAGGCGTACGACCAGTGGACGCAGTTCCAGGACTTCGAACGGTTCGCCAAGGGGGTCGTCGACGTCGAGCAGGAGGACGAGGTCACCACCCGGTGGCACGTCAAGATCGCCAAGGCGAGCCGTCACTGGCGCGGCACCATAATCGAACAGGTGCCCGATGAGCGCATCGTCTGGACGTCCGAGGGCGACAAGGCCACCACCAGGGGCGTCGTCACGTTCCACCCGCTCGCGGAGAACCTCACCAAGGTGCTGCTCGTCCTTGAGTACTTCCCCAAGGGAGTCGTCGAGAAGGTCGGCGGCCTGCTACGGGCCCAGGGCCGCCGTACCCGCCTCGATCTGAAGCTCTACCGCACGTTCGTGATGATGCGCGGCGAGGCCACCGGCGGCTGGCGCGGGGAGGTCCACGGCGGAGAGGTGCAGGAGGGGGAGGACGAGGACGAAGCGGACGAGGACGAGCCCGAGGGCCGGCACGAGGACGAGCAGGACGACCAGGACGACGAGGGCGACCAGGGCGACGAGGGCGACGAGGGCGCGAAGGATCAGTACGACGAGGAGGAGGACGAAGACGAGGACGAGGCCCCGGAGGCCGCGGCGGATGCCGAGGACGATGACGAGGACGATGAGGAAGGCGAATGGGAGGAGGACGCGGAGGACGCCGACGAGGACGAGGACGAGGACGAGGACGAGGACGAGGACGAGGACGAAGGGCGGGAAGGGCGGAAGGAAACGAGGTCGAGTGAGCCGTGACCCAGCCCGACTCCCACTCCTCCCCCGTTCCCTCGCAGTCCTCGTCGCGAGGCCTCTACTCGTACGACCAGGGCTCCGGCGCCAACCTCGCCGACATCCTTGAGCGCGTGCTCGACAAGGGCATCGTCATCGTCGGCGACATCAAGATCAACCTGCTGGACATCGAGCTGCTCACGATCAAGCTGCGCCTCCTGGTCGCCTCGGTCGACAAGGCCAAGGAGATCGGCATCGACTGGTGGGAGCACGACCCCGCCCTCTCGTCCCACGCGTCCCGCCCCGACGGCCGACGCTCCCTCGCCGAAGAGAACGAGCGCCTGCGCGCCGAGGTGAAAGAGCTGCGCGAACGCGTCGAGGATTCCCCGCCGGAGCTGTCCGCGAGCGCATCGCCCGAACGCCGCCGCCCTCGCGACCCCGAACGGAAGCCCCGCGCGGAGGGCCGTACGGAGGGCCGTACGGAGGGCCGTACGGAGGGCCGTACGGAGGGCCGTACGGAGGAGCCACGACGCAAGCGGCGCAAGGTCGCGGAGCCCGGGGACGACGAGGAATGAGCGCGTACGGCGGCTCCGGTGCTTACGGCGGCCACGGCGACGACGACTACGACCGCCCGATCAGCGGGCGCCAGGTGGCGCTGATCGACCTGCTCGACCGGCTGCTCAGCGGTGGCGTCGTACTCACCGGAGATCTCGTGCTGAGCATCGCCGACATCGACCTGGTGAGGGTCTCGCTGCGCGCGGTGATCGTCGCCGTACGCGAGCAACTGGACGAGGAATGGGCGCTCGCTCTCCCCGAACGGCCGGGTCCGGAGCCGGAGCAGGGCCCGAAGCCGTACCCGGAGCCATACCCGGAAGGGGGCGGCGGCCATGGCGACGCCCCTGCCTGACGGCCCGCATTCCGACCGGCTCCGCGAGGTGGCCGACGCGGCGACGCGCGCGTTCTCGCTGCTGCCCGCACGCCCGGACGACCTCGCCCCGCCGCCCACCGGCCGGGACGGAGGCGTCGCGCGCCGGCTGCGCACCGACCCGGACACGGTGGAGCGGGATCTCGTCCGGCTGGTCCTCACCATCGTCGAACTGCTGCGCCAGCTGATGGAACGGCAGGCCCTGCACCGGGTCGACCAGGGCAATCTCACCGAGGAGCAGGAGGAACGGCTCGGCATGACCCTGATGGTCCTCCACGACCGCATGACCGAACTCTGCGACCGCTACGGCCTGACCCTGGACGACCTCAACCTCGACCTCGGCCCCCTGGGGACCCTGCTCCCACCGTGAACCCCCTTGCTTTCAAGGCCGGGCGGGCAGAGTGAGGCCATGAACCGACCGTCACGGACACCGCCCCCGCCCCCGTCACCGTCACCACAGTCACAGTCACAGTCACAGTCACAGTCACAGTCACAGTCACAGTCACAGTCACAGTCACAGTCACAGTCACTGTCACAAGCACGCACCTGGCTCGCCACCGCCCTCGAAGAGGCCCGTGCCGGGCTCGCCGAGGGTGGCATCCCCATCGGTGCCGCGCTCTACGGCCCCGACGGCACCGTCCTCGGGCGTGGCCACAATCGCCGGGTCCAGGACGGCGATCCCTCCACGCACGCGGAGACGGCCGCGTTCCGCGCGGCGGGCCGGCAGCGGACGTATCGCGGTACGACGATGGTGACGACGCTGTCGCCGTGCTGGTACTGCTCCGGGCTGGTACGGCAGTTCGGCATCTCCCGGGTGGTCGTCGGGGAGGCGACCACGTTCCACGGCGGGCACGACTGGCTCGCCGAGCACGGTGTGGAGATCGTGCTGCTGGACGACCCGGAGTGCGTGTCCCTGATGCGCGACTTCATCAAGCAGAACCCGGCCCTATGGAACGAGGACATCGGTGAGTGAGCCCCGTACCCCCCGGAACCCCCGTACCCCCCAGCCCACCGGTAGCCCCGGTAACCCCAGCAGCCCCCGCATCCCCACCATCGACCTGCGCCCCTGGCACGACGGCGACCCCGAGACCCGCGCCCGCATCGCCCGTACGGTCGACGAGGCCCTCCAGAGCGCCGGATTCCTGCTGGTCACCGGCCACGGCGTGGACCCGGCGCTGCGGGCCCGTATCCGGGAGGCCGCGCGCGGGTTCTTCGCACTCCCCGCCGAGGCCAAGCAGGCGTACGAGGTGAAGGTCGGCGGGCGGGGCTGGCTGGGCCCGGGGGCCGAGGCGAACGGGTACTCGGAGGGTACGCGGACCCCGCCGGACCTCAAGGAGTCCCTGTCCTTCGCCACGCACGAGCCCTTCGACGACCCGGTCGTGAACGCGGAGTGGTACGCGCCGAACGTCTGGCCGGCGGAGGTACCCGAGCTGCGGGCGCTCTGCGAGGAGTACCTGGCGCGGATGGGCGAGCTGGAGAACGACCTGCTGACCCTGCTCGGTGACGCGCTCGGCCTGGAGCCGGACTTCTTCGCCCGCCACATGAGCCACCCCACCTACGGCTTCAACATCAACTGGTATCCGGGTACGGAGGTGATCGGCGACCCCGAGCCCGGCCAGTTCCGCATCGGCCCGCACACCGACTTCGGCACCGTCACGATCCTCGACCGGCAGGCCGGCAAGGGCGGGCTCCAGGTGTACACGGACGAGGGCGGCTGGGAGGACGCCCCGTACGACCCGGCCGCGTTCACCATCAACATCGGTGACCTGATGGCCCGTTGGACCGGCGACCGCTGGCGCTCGGGCCGCCACCGCGTGCTGCCTCCGCCGGCCGACGAGCCGACCGAGGAGCTGATGTCCCTCGTCTACTTCGGCGAGTGCACCCCGGGCACGATCGTCGAGTCCCTGCCGACGCCGATCGGAAGGGTCGCGTACCCGCCGGTGGACTCGCACGTGCATCTGCGGGCGCAGCTGGACTCGATCACCGTCGACTGAGTCCGCCCCTCACAGCACAGCACCGGCTTGTATCGAGCGATTGACACAAGATCCCGCCTCAGGGCATTTTGTACTCACCGCTTGATACAAGTCCCGGGGGATCTCCACATGCTCGACACCGCCTCGCCGGCGTCCCGGCTCCTCGACCACGCCGACCACTACGCCCGCTGGTCCGGCCTGGCCATCGGCCTCATCGCCGCACAGGCGCTGTCCACACTGGGGGACGTCGAGTTCGAGCAGCGCGTCGTGTTCTGCATCACGGCCTTCGGCCTGTGCGCGGTGGCCGGTGTGCTGCTCGCCGACGCCCTGACCCTGCGCCCCCAGGAGGCGGTACGCACCGCGAGTCTCGCCCCGCGCCTGGTCAGAGACCATGTGCCACCGCGCATGGGCCCCCTGATCGCCCTCCAGGGCGTCTTCCTCGTCGTCCTGCTGGTGATCACGGCCACCACGGCCTCCGTCGACCCCGACCGAATCTTCGGTACGGGCAAGGCACTCACCCTCACCTGCAACGGGATGCGCGCGACCGCCGGCCCCTGGCCCGGCCTGTACTACACCCTCCCGATGTTCGGCGCGCTCGCCATAGCCACCCCCACCTGCATCTGGGCCCTGCGCCGCATCGCCCACGGACCTGGCGCGGAACAGCAGCGCCGGGACCGCGCGTGGGCGGTCACCGGGGCCTGGGGCCTGCTGGTGTCGAGCCAGCAGCTGTACGCCGTACTGATGGTCTCTTTCGCGCTGACGGAGACGGGCTGCGCCGGTGTGCTGGGCGTGCTCACCTTCTGGGTGTTCTACCCGCTGGCCCTGCTGAACCTGTTCACCGTCGTCTGGTCCCTGGTCACCGTGGTGGCCCCCCGCGCGGTCGAGAACGAGGCGGACGACGACGATGAGTGATCCAGCCGTCCGTGTCGACACCGCCAGCCAGGTACCGCCGTACGAGCAGATCCGCGCGCAGCTCGCCGCGCTGATCGTCACCGGCCGGCTGACCGAGGGCGAGCGGCTGCCGACCGTGCGCCAGCTGGCCACGGACCTCGGCCTGGCGCCGGGTACGGTCGCCCGCGCCTACCGCGAGCTGGAGGCGGCCGAGCTGATCCGCACCCGGCGCGGCGCGGGCACCCGGGTGGCGGCGCCCCCGACCGGCCCCACCCGCCCGTACGCCGCCCAACTCTCCACCCTCACCCGCGACTTCACCTCCGCCGCCCGCGCGCTCGGCGCCGACACGGACGCCATCCTGACCGCCGTACGCGACGCCCTGGGCCCGGACCGCCCCTCCTGAGCGCCCGCCCCCCACCCCGCCCCTCCCCTGCGCACCACACCCTCACCAAACCTCAACGCCCTTGCCACGCAGGGACGTTGACACCGATATTCACCCACCTCACCATCTGAGTCCCGGCTTACACCAAGCCACCGCAGTGCCGTCGACACCGCAGAGCACCGCACACCCCAGCCGGTGTCTCCAGGGCGCACAACGCCGATGATGGAGAGGTCAGTTGAAGAATCGGTCCAGGAACGACGCCGGAGGCGGGTACGGAGGAAGGTCCAGAGGCGGGCTACGCGCCGTCACCGCCGCACTCGTCAGTCTCGTCGCCCTCTGGGGGCTGTTGGGACCGGCCGCTCCCGCCGCGTACGCCGCGAGCGCGCCACCGCGCCTCGCGGACGGCTTCGGTCTCACCGTGGTACGCCAGCCGCAGTGGGCGGACGACGACGAGCGCACGTTCTTCTTCAGCGTGAAGTCCCGGCAGGTCCCGGTCTACGCCGCGATGGAGGGCCAGACCTCGGACGAGCACGTGGTCCTGGTCACCCTGCCGACCGGTTACGGCGACGACGCCACCCGCTACCCGGTGCTCTACAACCTGCACGGCGCCGGGGACCGGCCGGACATCCTGCGGAACAAGGTCATCCCCGAGCGGGCGACCGAGGGCGTTCCGCTGATCACGGTGACGCCGAACGGCGGCGGCAAGGGCTGGTACACGAACTGGCTGAACCCCGGCGAACTCGGCCCCCAGAACTGGCGGTCGTTCCACCTCGACGAACTGATCCCGTTCGTCGACACCAACCTGAGGACCGTGGCGACCAGGGAGGGCCGGTCGATCGCCGGCCACTCGATGGGCGGCTTCGGCGCGTTCCACTACGCCGAGACCCGGCCGGAGCTGTTCAGTCACGTCGGCAGCTTCTCCGGCACCCTCGACTGGCACGACTCGGCCCTGCGCGCCGCCGTCGTCGGCAGCGGCGTGATCGAGGCGTACGGTACGCCGCTCAACGGGCCCGACGCGGTCTTCGGCCCACCCGTGTGGCCCTTCGACGGCGGCTGGGACGCGGCGAGCGCCGCGCAGAACGTCGCACCGTTGCGCGGCATGGGCGTCGCGATGTACGCCGGCGACGGCGGCGACCTGACGGTCGACCCGGTCCTGGCCGTGGCGGAGAAGATCGACCGGCAGTCGGCCGTGACGGCCGCGGCCCACCTGCGGGCGGCGGGCATCCCGTACCGCTTCGCCGACTACGGCGACGGCACCGGGTGGGGCGAGGGCTGCAACGGCAAGCACAACCAGGATCCCTGCCTGCAGGCGGACATGGACGACTTCGTGAAGCTGATCTCGAAGCGGCCGGTCACGGGGCGATGAACCCGCACGAGGGACAGGTGTCCAACAGGGCCGACGGGAACAGCGTGGGCGGTTCGCTGGTCCAGTTCAACAACGCGCAGACCGTGCGCATCGAGACCACCCGGCCCTCGTCTCCCCGAACCCCCCTGGACGAGGCGGCCGACAAACTCGCGACCGCGCTGCGCAAGCAGTGGCAGCACGAGGAGTACCGGCGGAAGGTGCCGAACCCGAGGCCGTTGACGACCCGCTGGGAGCCGGCCCCCGACGGCCTCACGGATCACTCGCAGAACATCTGGGGCTCGGCGGCAGGAGCCGTCCCCAACCCGCTGCCGCTGACCGGTGAGCTGAGCCAGATCGTCGCCGTCCACCGGGGGATACCGTCCGAGCGGCTGGTGGTGCTGGGTCCTTCGGGTTCGGGAAAGTCGGTCCTGGCCATGCGGTTCGCGCTGGACATGCTGGGACCGCCCGGCACCTCCGTCGGCGTCGTTCCGGTCATCTTCGGCCTCGGCTCATGGGACCCCGCGACGCCCCTGCGCGACTGGCTCGTCGGCACACTGGAGCGCGACCACTCCGGCCTGCGGGCACCCGCCCCGGACGGGCCGACCCTCGCAGCGGCGCTGGTCGACGACCGGCGCGTCCTGCCCGTCGTTGACGGGTTCGACGAGATCGCCGACCACCTGCACGGTCAGGCACTGAAGGCACTCAGCGACGATCTCAGGCCCCTGCTGCTGACCAGCCGTCCGGACGAATACGGCGCGGCCGTGACGAAGGTCGGCGCCCTGACCTCCGCCGCGGGCATCCGGCTGACCAGCCTCTCCCTGGAGGATCTTGAAAAATACCTGCCGCTCACCGCCCGCAAGACACCCACACCCCCCGAGGACGAGCCCGACGGCGACCCCCTGGGCACGATCGCCCCCACTCCCTGGACCCCCGTCCTGCGGACCCTGCACAACCACCCCGGCGACCCGGCCGCCGCCCGGCTCACCGCCGTACTGACGACGCCGTTGATGGTCATGCTCGCCCGCACCGTCTACGGCAAGGAGACGAACCGCGATCCGCAGGAGCTGCTGAAAGCCACATCGCTCAGCACGCCCCAGGCGATCGAGGACCACCTCCTGGACGAGTTCGTCCCCACGGTCTACCAGGATGTGTCCGCCGTCCGCCGGGAACGTGTCCGGCACTGGCTCGGCCACCTCGCCCGGCTCGGCACCGACGACCTCGCCTGGTGGAAGCTGAGCGGTTCCGTCGGCCGCTCGACCCGCGCGTGGGTGATCGGACTCGTGGCCGGACTGGTCGTCGGGCTCACGGACGCCCTGGCCATGTGGATCACCATCCTCACGATCTGGCGCACAGGGCACGGCGCCCTGGAGGCACTCTGGATCGGGCTGCTGAACGGAACGGCCTTCGGGTCCGCGTCCGGGCTGGTCTTCGGGCTCGCGTACCGGATCAGACACGGGAACCACGCGTGTGAGCCGTCACGCCAGAGCATACGAATCCCCCGTCGCACGAGGGACGGCCGAGCGAAAAGGCCCTGGCGGACGCTCGCCGACAAGCCGTTGACGGGCCTGGTGGGCGGGTTCGTCTTCGGTCTCCTGTCATGGCTCGTGTCCACTCTTCTGCTCGGGGCCGATGAGGAGTTCACGCTCGGCTTCATGTTCTATCTGGAGTACGGACTGCGGTGGGGCCTCAACGCCGGGATCCTGTACGGCGTCTCGGCCGGGCTGGTGTTCACGCTCATGACCTGGTTCGAGGCCCTCGTCGACATCGAGACCGCGGTCAGCCCCCATGCCCTGCTGAGCATCAACCGCGCGAACGTGCTCTTCCAGTTGCTGGGGTGCCTGCTCGTCTGCGGCACCGCGGGCGGCGTCCTGTACGGGCTCGGGTGGTTCCGGACCGTCGACTGGCTCCTGTACGCGGTGGTGGGCGGCCTGGGAGCCGGGCTCGCCTACGGTCTCGGGCTGACCGCCTGGGGGCACTGGATCGTCCTGTGCCGTGTCTGGCTGCCGCTGACCGGACGCCTGCCCTGGCGGCCCAGCGCCTTCCTGCGCGACGCCCACGACCGAGGCGTACTGCGCCAGTCCGGCGCGTACTACCAGTTCCGCCACGCCCGGCTCCGGGACCGTCTCGCCCGTCCAGGACCCTCCGAAGGGCACGGAGCCGGTGCGCGGCCGTCCGAGGATTCCGAGGATCACGGCACGGCCGGTTCCATCACCGCGTAGTCCGCGAAGCCGCGGCGGTACCGGGAGTGCCGCGTCTCCTGCGTGTGCCTGCGCTGCCACTCCTCCACGGCCGCCGGATCACTCCGTACGCCCGACTCCGCCCCGCACTCCACCTCGTCACCGGACACGCACCGCGCCTCGTACTCCGGCTCCGCCGTCGCGTCCTGCGCGATGACGTACGGCACGTACCGCAAGACGCGGCGCGTACGGGCCGCCGCGTGGTCGCGCCGCTGGTGGTGCCGGAGCAGCACGTTCGCGTCCGTCTCCGCGCTCCCGTCGTAACGGGCCCGCGCCTCGTCCCGCCGTACGGCCAACTCCGCGCACGTCGCGCAGCCGGGCACCGGAACGGGCGGTCGGCCGAGCTCACCCTCGTCTCGCCGGCGCACCATCATGTCCTCCTCTTCGTACGGTGGTTCGCCGCCTTCACGCGCGCCCCGATCCGCTCCGCCGCCGTCGCCGGCCGCAACGTCGCCGGGTCCGCCTCCCACTCCCGGCCGCCACCCACCGGGCGCAGCATCGCGTACGGCCCGACCTTGTCCCGGTACTCGCCCACGCGCCGCGTCCGCGGGTCGTAGACAAGTTGTCCCTCTGGTTCCACGTGCACTCCACAGCCCTGTCCGTAACTCTGGGTGTGCCCAGCGTCGCCCACGGGAACGGTCCCTATCAACGCGAAACGTGTGGCACTGGGCCTTTGCCACGGAGGAGCACGAGGGGGACGTTGTGACGAGGCGGAACGCGGAGGGGGCCGGTGGCGCCGGCAGTTCGGTCCTCTTCGGCGAGGTCCTGCGGCACTACCGCGAGGCGGCACTGCTGACGCAGGACGCACTGGCGAGGGAGATCCCCTGCGACCGGTCACAGGTGGCGAAGATCGAGGCGGGGACGCGGGTCCCGAGCGAGCAGTTCGCGAAGCGGTGCGATGAGGTGTTGGGGACGGGTGGGGTGTTGGCCCGGATCTGGGCCAAGGTGGATTGGTATCCGCAGGTTGTGCACCCGGACTGGTTCGAGCGCCGAGTGCAAATGGACGCCGAGGCCACCGCTGTCATGCAGTACCTGAACAACGTCGTGCCGGGCCTGATGCAAACCGAGGAGTACATGCATGAGTTGCTCTCTCGTCACATCGGGGACTCCAAGTCAGTGGAGGAACGCGTCAGGGCGCGACTCAGCCGACAACAGCGCTTCCTGACCTCGGAGGGCCCGCTCTACGTCGCCGTCTTGGACGAGAGCTGCCTGCGCCGCGTGGTGGGAGGCCCCCGGATCATGCGGGACCAGTTCGCCCACCTGCTGGAGGCAAATCAGCGCCCCAACATCCGCATCCAGGTCGTTCCCTTCGACGCCACCGAGACCGACCGCCCCAACGCCCCGATGACGCTGATCAGGCTGCCCGACGGACGCGAGTGGGTGTACTCCGAATCTCTGGACCTCGGCCACTTCAACGACGATCCGGCCGTCCTCTCTCGGCACCGCCAAACCTATGATGTGCTCAGGGCGGACGCGCTGTCGGCTCGCGAATCAGCCGTTCTGATCAGCGACTTGATGGAAAGGTGTGAGCACCGTGAGCAGTCTGGACCTGAGCGCGGCGGTCTGGGTCAAGAGCAGCCACAGCGGAACCAACGGCGGCGACTGCATCGAAGTAGCCCCCGGTTTCCCCGGCCTCGTCCCCGTCCGCGACAGCAAGAACCCTGACGGCCCCGTACTGGTCATCAACCGCTCCGCCTGGCTCTCCTTCATAGGCGCCGTGCGGTCGGAGTCGTAAGCGAACGGGCGGACTTCGCCGCACTCCGAAACAACCGCCCCTCCCTCCACAGCTGTTGATAACCACAGCAGCTATGACAACGGCAACGGCGACGACGCAGACCCACGCCCTCTTCGACATACCCACGGCGTACGGGCACTCCGAGGAACTCCCCTTCATCGTGCTGGCGGGAGCCCGGGGCCTCGGCAAGAGCACGGCGCTGCGGGAGCTGCGGGAGGCGTACCGGGGTCGTATGCCCGTCGCGTTGATCGACGCGGAGAAGTCACCGTTCGACCAACCCCCGCCGGGCCGGCCCCCGGCGTCCTGGTCGCCCGCGTACGAGGCGCTGTCGGCGATCGCGGAGCAGCTCGGCGAGCCCGTGGCCGGGGCCGGGCGGATCACGTTCCCCCGGCTGGCGTGCGGGCTGCTCGCCGTCGCGGCCGGGGGCTGGGGTGATCGCGGACTGTCGAGGATCTGTGCGGAGGCCGAGCGGGTCCTGCTGCTGAGCGACACAGGCGGCTGGCTGGCCGGGCGGTGGGTGGGCAAGACCGTGGCCCGGCTGGTGTCGTCGATGTCGGACCAGGGCCCGGTGGTCGAGGCGATCATCGAGACGGCGCTGGAGGCGTTCAGCGAGGGGATGTCGTCCTCGCACCGGCGGCTGCGCCGGGGCGCCGTCTGGTACCGCGACCACCCGAACGCGGCCGGGAACCCGAAGCGCGGCCTGGTCCTCCTCTCCCGGCACTTCAGGGCGGGCGGCGACGCCCGGACCCACGCCGAGCATCATCTCGTACGGGCGCTGCTCGCGGACCTGGACGACGCGTACGCGGGGGTCGTACCGCGTACGCAGCGAACCGGACGGCCGGTGATCCTGCTGGACAACGTGCAGGAGGCGGCGGGGCGGCGGCTGCTGGAATCGGTGTTGCGGGGCCGGGCCGACGGCAGGGCCGACCAGGTGACGTTCTTCGCCGGGCTGCGGGGGCAGGGCCACCCGGCGCTGCGGAACGCGGCCCGCCGCACCCTGCCGGAGGTGACACGGACCAGCGGCTGGGCGCCGGGCGGGACGCCGTCGTCGCACGCCCTGCTGGTGTCGTTGCCGCCACTCTCCCCCGACGAGACGCGGCAGGTCATGGCTGCGGCCTGCGGCCCCGGACAGCCGATCCCACCCCGACTCCCCTCCTCCGCACACCGGTTGACCGGAGGCAACCCCCTCGGCACGTCGCTCATGGCCGAATCGGCGCGCCAGAATTTCCCCCGAGGGCTCACCGGGCCGGCCGACCTGCTGCTCGCCGACCACGCCGGACGCCCCGCCTACGAGATGATGCTGGACCGACTCCTCCCGGACGAGGCCCACCTCGACGAGCTGACCGTCCTCGCCATCGCCCACGACCACGACTCGGCCGTCACCCTCGCCGAGTCCCAGCTCCCGGTCGGCTTCGGCGCGTCGGGCATACTGGCCCTGGAAGACCGCCTGGCGGCGGAAGGCCACGCCCCCGCCCCCGACCACTTTGTGGGCGACCCGTTCCTCCGGACCCTGCTGTCGCTGCGACTCCGCCACGGGAACGGCGACCGCCCGGACCGCACGGCTTGGCGGGACGCCCACCGCGCGCTCGCCACCCACTACGGCAGCGCCCTCCCCCTCCACCGCGCCCACCACGAACTCGCCCTGGGCGACGCGGACTTCGCGGTGGCTCACCTCAGCGCCACATTCCACGAGGCGGACCCCCGCACCTGGCTGACGTCCCTGGTCTTCATCGCGTCGGCCCCGTACACGGACGGTCCGGACGGCCCGGACGACCGGGGCGCGGTGGCACTCGGCCGCCCGGACCCGGCCCTTCACCCGCGCGTACGCCGTCTGCTGCACGCGGTGTGGCAGCTGACGGATCCCCTCGTCCTACCGGACCCGGAAGTCGCCGAAGGCATGCGCCGGGAGCTGGAACAGCTCTCCGCCACCCGCCCGGCCGACGACATACTCCTGTGGCGGGCGTCGAAGGACTGGCCGGACGACGCGGTCGGGGGCCGCCCACTGCGCGTGGGATGACCGGAGGTCTCGACTCCTGCGACGGCGACGGCGACGCGCGATGGGGCGGACCTCGCCAGGAGGTTCCGCCCCATCTTCCATGGGTCATGCGGGTCAACGGGTCGTGCGGGTCAATGGGCCATGCGGGTCAACGGGTCATGCCACCGGGCTCAGAAACGGTCCGGGGCACGCTCCGGGAGCGGAGAACCGGGGAGCGCGTCCCGCTTCTGGTTCTTCCGTGCTTCCGCGTTCGAGTCGGCCGTCGCCTCGCAGGTCACGTCCTTCGCCGGAAGTTTGCCGGTGAACAGGTAGTCGGTGACCGTGCCGTCCGAGCAGGCGTTGCCGTTCGGGTAGACGCCGTGGCCCTCGCCCGCCGAGGACGGTGGGGAGAGCGGCATCAGCGTCGCGACTCGACCAGGACCTCGATGCCGTCGAGCACCCGGTCGAGCCCGAAGTCGAAGTCGAAGTCGGTGTCGCCCTCGTCCCCGTGCTCGAACACGCCCGAGCCGAGGAGCCGCGCGATGGCGGGGTGCCGCTCGGCGTCGGTGAGCGCCCCGAGCGCCGCCGCGTAGCGCCGTAGCGACCCGTCGGGCCCGACCCCGCTCGCCCGCATCCCGGCCTCCAGGTCGGACGTCAGCACGGATTCGTTCCGTACGTAGCCGCCCACCAGCATCAGCACGGAGAGCTTCTCCTCCTCGCGCAGGCCGGTGCCGTCCAGCCCCGCGAGCGCCGCCTCCATCCAGGCCAGGGAGTTGGGGCCGATGGGCGGTCCCGACGTCGGGATGCGCAGCACCCACAGGTTCCGGCGGAAGACCGCCCGCTGCGCCCGCGCCCACCACGCGAGGCACTCACGCCACCCCGACCCGGACGGCGGCCCCTCGGGCGGCACACCCACGGCCGCCTCCAGCATCAGCACATAGAGCTCGTCCTTGGCGCCGACATAGCGGTAGAGCGACATGGGCGAGACGCCGAGTTCCTTGGCGATCCGCCCCATGGACACCGCGCCGAGCCCCTCGGCGGCCGCGATCCACACGGCCGTGTCCACGATCCGGTCGAGGCTCAGCCCGGGCCGCGGCCCCTTCGCGGGGCGTTCGCGCAGGCCCCAGGCCACTTCGAGGCTCACGGGCAACCCCGTCCCGCTCTCCGTGTCCGCCACGTACGCCTCCCTCGTCGCCCCGATCGCCAACCGGTCCCCGCCCCCGGCTTGACGCACATCCTATTTCTGCGTAACCCTTACACAGTAACGCGTAAGGGTTACGCAGTTGAATGGCGACAGAGACACAGAAGCCGACAGAGACACAGAGATGAGGGGCGATGCCAGAGCACCCGTCCGACCCGCACCCGTCCGACGCATATGCGCGCCCGGCCATCGAGGCCACCGGCCTGACCAAGTCCTACGGTGACCTCCAGGTCCTGCGCGGCGTGGACTTCACCGTCCCGCGTGGCGCCGTACACGCCCTGCTCGGCCCCAACGGGGCGGGCAAGACCACCGCCGTACGCATCCTGGCCACGCTCTCGACCGCCGACGCGGGCACGGCCCGGGTGGCCGGCCACGACATCCGCACCGCACGCTCCCAGGTCCGCCGGGCGATCAGCCTGACCGGTCAGTTCGCGGCGGTCGACGAGATGCAGACGGGTACCGAGAACCTGCGCATGATGACCCGCCTGGCGGGCCGCGGCCGTCCGGCCGCGCGCGCCAGGGCGGCGGAACTCCTCGACCGCTTCGACCTCACCGGCGCGGCCGACCGCCTCGTGAAGACGTACTCCGGAGGCATGCGCCGCCGCCTGGACCTGGCCGCGTCCCTGGTCGGCGACCCCGAGGTGATCTTCCTCGACGAGCCGACCACGGGCCTGGACCCACACGGCCGCGCCGCCCTCTGGGACGTCGTACGCGAACTGTCCGCCCAGGGCACCACGGTCTTCCTGACCACCCAGTACCTGGAAGAAGCCGACCAGTTGGCGGACCGCATCGCGGTACTCGACAAGGGCGTCCTGGCCGCCGAGGGCACCTCGGCCGAGCTGAAGCGACGCGTCGCGGGCCACCGCCTCGACCTGGTCCTCGCCGACTCGGCGAGCTATCTGCGCCTGGCCTCGCGCGCCACCCACACCGACCCCGACACCCGCACCCTGGGCCTCCCCACCGACGGCTCGGCCGCCCACATCCGCGCCCTGCTGGACGAGTTGGACCCCACCCGCACCACCGTCTCGCGCTTCTCCGTCCACACGGCGACCCTCGACGACGTCTTCCTCGCACTCACCCGATCCCCCGCCGCGGAGCCGGCCCATGTCTGACGCCCTGATCATGACCGGCCGCTCACTGCGCCTGAGCCGCCGCAACATCGACGCCCTCATCACCTCGATGGCCCTGCCGGTGATGATGCTGCTGATCTTCGTCTACTTCTTCGGCGGCGCGATCGACACCGGCACGCGGTACGTCACCTACGTCGTCCCCGGTGTCCTCCTCCTCTGCGCGGGCTTCGGCTCGGCCAACACGGCGATGGCGGTGACGGAGGACCTCAAGAGCGGCATCATCGACCGCTTCCGCTCCCTGGACATCGGCGGCATCCCGATCCTCACCGGCCACGTCCTGGCATCGGCGGCCCGCAACTCACTGGCCACCGCCCTGGTTCTCTGCCTGGCCTTCGCCATCGGCTTCCGCCCCTCGGCCACCCTCGCGGGCTGGCTGGCGGCGACGGCCGTCCTCCTCGTCTACATCCTCGCCCTGTCCTGGCTGTCGGCCGCGATCGGCCTCTTCGTCAAGTCCTCCGAAGCGGCGGGCGGCTTCACCTTCTTCGTCAGCTTCCTCCCCTACCCCAGCAGCGCCTTCGTCCCGACCGACACGATGCCCGGCTGGCTCCAGGGCTTCGCGGCCCATCAGCCGGTGACCAAGGTGATCGAGACCCTTCGGGGGCTGCTGCTCGGGCAGCCGGTGGGGACCACTCCGTGGGTGGCGCTGGCTTGGTGTGCGGGAATCCTGGCGGTCTCGGCGGGGGCTTCGGGGCTGCTGTTCAGGAGGCGCACGGCGTGAGCCACGACGCCCACGCCCGTACGCCGACCGGCCTCCGGGGGCCGCTCACGTGCCCGGCCCCGGGAGGTGTGGGTGATCCTCGGCGGATCAGCCCACCGCGCTCGCCCGCTCCTCCGGGGTCAACTCCGAGTAGGGGCGGCTGTCCCTGGCGTTGGGCGTAGCCGGTTCCGCCGCGCCACCGGCCTCCTCAGCGCCGTTGGCCTCCTCCGCGCCGCCAGCCTCCTCAGCGCCACCGGCCTCCTCAGCGCCACCGGCCTCCTCCGCGCCGTACGCCTCCTCCGCGCCGTACGCCTCCTCCGCGCCGTTGGCCTCCTCCGCGCCGCTACCGGCTGGGGTGGCGGAGTGGGAATCCTGGGTCACGGCGACGGTGTCGTGGGCCGAGGCCGAGGCGATGCCGGCCGTGCCCGCGGCGGCCAGGACGGTTCCGGCGGCGATGCTGTACAGCCGACGGCGATTCTGCGAGATCTTGCGGTGCTTCAACGAACTTCCTCTGTTCGGGTGTCAGTTGTCTCGGACCGCGGGCCGCCGCATGGCAACGCGGAAGCCCTCGTGTGACAGAAGTACGGGGGTGGGCAGAAACGGGTTGCATGCGGCTGCGAAGGAAATTTTCTTGCCGCGCCATGCAACCCCGCAGGCCGGATCCCCGTATGTACGACCGGCAGGATGACGCGCAAGCGGAGGTCAGCAAGAGTGAGGGAAGCAGTCCGGGAACGGGAGTTCCGGGAATTCGCCGAGGCGCGGCAGGCGCAACTCCGGCGCAGCGCGTACCTGCTGTGCGGGGACTGGTACCAGGCGCAGGACCTGACCCAGACCGTCCTGATGAAGCTCTACGCGGCCTGGGGACGGGTCCGCCGGGACGGCAACGTGGACGCCTACTCACGCACCATCCTCACCCGCACCTTCATCGACCAGCAGCGCAAGGGAGGCTGGCGCGAGGAGCCGATGAGCGAGCCGCCCCACCAGTCCACTACCGTGCCGGCCGCACCGGAGTTGCACATGATGATGCGAGAGGCACTCATGGAGTTGTCGCCCCGCTATCGGGCCGTGCTGGTCCTGCGATTCTGGGAGGACTGGACCGTCGAACAGACGGCACACGCGTTACGGGTGACTCCGGGGACGGTGAAGAGCCAGAGCGCCCGGGGGCTCACCCGCCTGCGTGCCATCGTCGAGAACATGAACAGTGAAGGGACGACCAGGTGAGGCCGGAAATGGACGAGCGCGACGACGACGCCCTGCACGCCGCCTTCCAGGAACTCCTCGGCTCGCGGCCGGAACCGCCCCTGCCCAGCGTCGTCGACGCGGCCGTGACCGGTGGCCGCCGCATCCGGCGCCGTCGCGTGGTGCTCGCCGCGGCGAGCACGCTCGCGGTCGTGGCCTGCACGGTCGCCGTGGCCACCACCCTGTCCGGGCCGGACGCCGGACACAGCCCGCGCCCCGTCGCCCCGGCCGCCACCCCCCCTGCGAGGCCCGGCCCGACCACAGCCGCACCGGAGGACGGCCGCGCACAGCCCGCGGAGGGCACGGCTACCGGCGGAGGGGCGGCTCAGCAGGACTCGACCGGTGGGGCCGAACCCGCTCACACGGGGGCACAGCGCTCCGGCGACGGATAGACAAACCCCGCGTGAGACAACCCCCGCGTTCTTCGGGTGGTCAGGCTCCCACGGACCGGAGCGCCGCCAGGCCCACGTCCGCGTACGAGTGCTTGCCGCTCACGAAGATGTTGACGCCGTAGTAGTTGAACAGCCAGCAGCCGAAGGCGACGAGCGCGATGTACGCGGCCTTGCGGCCCTTCCACCCGGCGGTGGCGCGGGCGTGCAGGTAGCAGGCGTAGGCGACCCAGGTGATGAACGCCCAGGTCTCCTTCGGGTCCCAGCCCCAGTAACGGCCCCACGCGTCGCCCGCCCAGATCGCGCCCGCGATGATCGTGAACGTCCACAGCGGGAAGACGGCGGCGTTGACGCGGTACGAGAACTTGTCGAGGGACGCCGAGGCGGGCAGCCGCTCCATGACGGAGGTCGCGAACCGGCCGGGCGTGCCGCCGCTCACGAGCTTGCTCTCGTAGGAGTCCTTGAAGAGGTACAGGATCGTGCCGACCGCGCCCACGTAGAAGACGGCGCCGCAGAGGATCGCGGTGGAGACGTGGATGTACAGCCAGTACGAGTGGAGAGCGGGAACCAACTGGTCGCTGGCGGTGTACAAGACAGTGATGGCGATGCCGAGATCGAGGAGGACCGTCGTGATCAGGAACAGCCCGAGCCAGCGCACGTTCTTCCGCAGCGCCAGCAGCGTGAGATACACACCGACGGCCACGGTGGAGAAGGTGATGTTGAACTCGTACATGTTGCCCCACGGCGCCCGCTGCACCGAGAGCGCCCGCGTGAGCACCCCGCCGAATGCGACGAGGAAGGCGAGCACGGTGAGGGACACGGCGATACGGCCGTAGAGGTCGCCCTGCTCGTCCCCGCCATGGGCACCGGGCCCGTCCGGCACGTCCCGCGCACCGGCGGCGGCCCGCACGACCACCTGCGGCCGCTCCAGCACACTCGTCCCGCCGGCCTTCGTCACGGTCACGGCGGGCGCGTCCGCCTTCTTGGCCGCGCCCTTCGTGTCGGCGGTCAGCGCGGCGGCCGTCCGGCCGACCTTGCTGCGGCTGCCGAAGAGCCATTCGGCGATGTACGCGAAGAAGGCCAGGGTGTAGACGGCCATCGCGGAGTAGATCAGCGTGTTACTGAGATTCGCGAGGTTCTCGTTGGTCGCGGCGGCCAGAGTCACTTCTTAGCCCCTTCGGCAGGTACGGCTGGGGGTTCGGGGGTGGGGTCGGGGTTCTTGGGCTCCGGCTCGGCGGCGGTCGGGGCCTCGGTGTGGATCAGGGCGGCCAGGTCGCCGAGCTCCTGCGGCACCTTCGCCGACTCGCTCCGTCCCAGGCCCGCCATCTCGACGACGGTGACGCCGTCGGGGCCGGTGGTGGCGCGGACCCAGACGCGGCGGCGCTGGATGAACAGGGAACCGGCGAGTCCGGCGATCGCGGTCATGGCCCCGCCGAGGGCCCAGCCGCTGCCGGGCTGCTGGGTGATCTGGAAGCCGGCCCACTCCTTGACGCCGTCGAAGGTGATCGAGCCGGCGCCGTTCGGCAGCTTCATGGTCTCGCCGATCTCCAGGTTCTCCCGCACCTGCTCGCCCTCGGAGTCCTTGAACCCCTTCAGCTTCGACTTGTCGAGCTGGTACACGCTCTGCGGGATGCCCCCGTTGACCCGCAGATCACCGTGGTACGGCGTCAGGTTCAGCCGGGGGTTCGACAGCGCGGGGAACTGCGAGACCACGGCGGTGCCCTCACCGCCGTACGTCGGAAGGAAGAAGGCCTGGATACCGAGCTGGTCCCACTTGCCCCGGCCGTCGAGGTAGCCGTCCATGACCTTGATCGCGCCGGTGGAGGTGACATTGGAGTCGAGCGGCAGCAGCGGGACGGCGTCGTCGAAGACGACGTTGCCCCTGCCGTCCTTGATCGTGATGACGGGAGCGTAACCGTGGCTGACCAGGTAGACCTTGGAGTCGTCGATCTCCAGCGGCTTGTTGACCTCGATCTTGGCCGACCGCTCCCTGCCGTCCGCGCCGACCGCGTAGTCGACGGAGGCCTCGTAGACGCGCGGGGTGCCCTTGTTGGGGCCGCTGGTCTCGTAGGTGCCCCGGAAGTTCTTGAGGTCGAAGCTGAACGGGTTGAGGTCGTCGGCGGTGAAGAGATTGCCGGACTTGAAGTCGTCGTACTGCGTGAGGGTGTTGGCGAAGCCGTCGCCCTCGACGATCAGCTTGTTGCCCTCGGACCGGAAGAGCTGGCCCCAGGCGAAGGCGACGAGCATCACGATCAGCGCGATGTGGAAGGCGAGGTTGCCCGCCTCCCGCAGATAGCCCTTCTCCGCCGCGACCGCGTCCCCGGCGACATGCGCCCGGAAGCGGCGCCGCTTCAGCGCCTTCAGCGCGACCTCGCGCACCAGCTCCGGCTCGGCCTCCGTCCGCCAGGTCGCGTACGCGGGCAGCCGGGTCAGCCGCTTCGGCGCGCCCGGCGGACGGCTGCGCAGCTGCCCCACGAACTGCCAGGTGCGGGGCACGATGCAGCCGATGAGCGAGACGAAGAGAAGGATGTAGATCGCCGAGAACCACGGCGAGCTGTAGACGTGGAACAGCCCGACCTTCTCGAAGACCGGCCCCCAGAACTCGTGCCGCTCCATGAAGTCGACGACCTGCGACTCGTCCTGCCCCGACTGCGGGATCAGCGAGCCGGGGATGGCCGCGAGCGACAGCATGAAGAGGAGCAGCAGCGCGACCCGCATCGAGGTCAGCTGCCGCCAGAACCAGCGGACCCAGCCGATCACGCCCAGGGAGGGCAGATTGGGGGCGTCCTCCTGGGGGGCGGTGGACAGCTGCGAGCCGGCGGCACCGAGGTCGTTGTCGTCGGTGGCGGCGGAGGTGGAGGCGCTGTCGGCGGCGGAGGCGCGGTGGGGACCGGAGTCTGGACCGGAGTCGCGGTCGGGATCGGAGGTTCCGCTTTTGCCGGTCGCCCGGCCCTTGCCCGCGGCCCGGGCCCCGTCAGCCGGGCGGCCCTTGCCACTGCCGGTGCGCTCGGCGGCGTTCTCTCGCTCGCCGGAGGCCTCGCGGTCGGAGTCGGTCGTCGTCATGGCTCAGATCCCAGGAGTGAAGCCGGTGGACCAGACCTGCATCTCCTGCACGATGCGGTCCCAGGCGCCGGTCAGCATCAGCAGTCCGATCGTGATCATCATGCCGCCGCCGATCCGCAGCACCCACGCGTAGTGCCGCTTGACCCAGGCGAAGGCGCCGAGCGCCTTGCGGAAGGCCACCGCGGCGAGCACGAAGGGCAGGCCCAGCCCCAGACAGTACGCCACCATCAAAAGGGCCCCGCGACCGGCGCTGGCCTGTTCGAGAGCGAGGGCGTTGACCGAGGTGAGCGTCGGTCCGATGCAGGGCACCCAGCCGATGCCGAAGAGCGCGCCGAGGACCGGAGCGCCCACGAGCCCGGTCGCCGGCCTGGTGTGGAAGCGGAACTCCCGCTGGGTGAACCAGGGCATCAGGCCCATGAAGAACAGGCCCATGGCGATCATGAGCCCGCCGAGCACCTTGTTCAGCACGTCCTGGTGCTCCAGCAGGGTCCGCCCGAAGTACCCGAAGAGCGCACCGCCGGAGACGAACACGAAGGTGAACCCGAGCACGAACAGCCCGGCCCCGGCCACCATCCGCCCTTTGCGGGCCTCGATCAGGTCGGTGCCGCCGACTCCGGTGACGTACGACAGATAGCCGGGCACGAGCGGCAGTACGCACGGGGAGAAGAAGGAGACGAGCCCGCCGAGGACGGCGATCGGCAGGGCGAGCAGCAGCGCCCCGTTGAAAACGGTCTCGTTCGCGGCGGCGGTCGTGGTCAGCGCGGTGGCCATGGTCGGCACGGACGTCCCTGTCACGTCACTTCTCCGCGAGGATCGGCTTGAGCATCTTGCGCAGCTTGGCCTCGCTGAGCGCCTGCTGGGTGCGCGCCGCGAGCTTCCCGTCCCGGTCGATGACGAGCGTGGAGGGGATCAACTGCGGGTTGAGCGAGCCCTTCTCGAAGCGCAGCAGCAGCTTGCCCGTGGGGTCGTACAGGCTCGGGTAGTCGACCTTGTACTGCTTCTCGAAGGCGATCGCGGGCCGCGTACTGGTGTCACGCGTGTTGATGCCGACGAACTGCACGTCCTGGTCGGCGAGGTCCGTGGCCACCTTCGCCAGGTTGGGCGCCTCCGCGCGACAGGGAGCGCACCAGGAGCCCCACACATTGAGGACGATGATCTTGCCCTTGTAGGCGGACGAGACATCGAGCTGGTCGCCGTCGATGGTCTTCCCCGAGAGGTCGGGCGCGTCGCCCCGATCCGCCTTCTTCACCGTCGCGATCCCGTCGGAGCCGGCGATGAACCCGGTCCCGCCGCCCCCGCCCTCGATGCCCCCGCCCGCACAGGCGGACAGCACCAGCGCCAGGGCAACGCCTCCGGCGGAGAGCAAAACGGCACGACTACGGCTCGTACGGACACTCATGTGAAAAGTTTCGCATGCCCGTTTCGCGGCCCTACGGCGGGGTCGAATGCCCTCATACAGGCTGGTCAGGTGGTCGATCCGGCCCCCAGGAACTCCTTCCAGCCGCCCGTCGGCTGCTGCCCGACCCCGAGGCTCCGGAGCTTGGCGAGGACATCCGGCTTCTGCGCGTCCATCCAGTCCACGAACTGCCGGAAGGAGACGATCCGGACGTCCCCGTCCTTGGCCTTCTCCTTCGCTCGGGCGATGTGCTTGAGGGCCTCCTCGACGGCGTCCATGTAGACCCCGCCGTTCCACTCCTCGAAGTGGTTGCCTATGAAGAGCGGCGCCCGGTTCGTCTCGTAGGCGCGCTGGAACCCGGCGACGTACGCGCCTGTCGCCTGGGTGCGGTAGGCCGGGTAGTTGGCGGGCGGCGCCTGGGTGGAGTTCTGGGACTGGTTGAACATGATGTTGTAGTCCATCGAGAGGACCTCGTAGCTGTGGCCCGGGAAGGGCACGGACTGCAACGGCAGATCCCATACGCCCTCCTTCTTGGCGGGCCAGACCTGGAGGCCGCCGGGCGAGGAGGAGTCGTAGCGCCAGCCGAGTTCGCGCGCGGTGGGCAGCAGGTTCTCCTGGCCCAGCAGACAGGGCGTCCGGCCGCCGATGAGTTCCTTGTCGTAGTCGAAGGGCAGCGCTTCGACGTCGGTCCAGCCGCTGTTGGTCTTCCACTCCTTGACGAACGCCTTCGCCTGGTCGATCTCGCTGCGCCACTGCTTCGGCGTCCACTTGCCGACCGAGCCGTAGCTGTCGCCGCAGAAGTGGCCGTTGAAGTGGGTGCCTATCTCGTGGCCGTCGAGCCAGGCCGTCCGCAGATGTCCCAGTGTCGACTTGATGTGCTCGTCCGTCAGATAACCGATGTCGGACGCGCCCGGCGCGTTGTTGGGCGGCAGGTACACGCGCTTTTTCGACTCGGGGAGGAGATAGATCCCGGAGAGGAAGAACGTCATATGGGCGCCGTGGTCCCGCCCGGCCTTCAGGAACCGCTCGAAAAGGCCGTTCCCGACATCCCCGGCGCCGTCCCAGGAGAACACCACGAACTGCGGCGGCGTCTCGCCCGCCGCCAACGGGCGCGGCTTGTCCGGCTGTTTCGGCTGCTTGCCCGTGTCCGAGGTGGACCCGTCACCCAGCGGCTTCGCCGTCTTCCCCGGCTTCCCGGACTTCCCCGGGCCCTTGCCGCCGCCCCCGGAGCCACCGTTCCCACCGGCCTCGCCGGGCTCGCCCCCGAGCCCCGTACCGCAGCCGGTCAGTCCCAGGCCGGCGGCAGCACCCACACCGAGCCCGAGCATTCCCCTTCGCGATATCTCGCTCATTGCGTCCCCTTTGGTCATTTCACGCATCGGTTCACGTGAAGCACACCGTTTTAGAGGCGCTGGGAAACGTGGGGGTTCCGCCGAACTAGCATATGTTTAAGACTCTTTGACTGAATACGCTCGCATGAGGTGACTCATACGCTTTGTGACGGGGCGCACGCGGGCGGGGCACGCGTAGCGAGAGAGCACGCGAGGGCAGAGGAAAGGGCCGTACGTCTGTGAGAGAGACGTACGGCCCTTGGGGTTCCGCTTGATCTGGTCGATCTGGTCGATCTGGTCGATCTGGTCGATCTGGTCGATCTGGTCGATCTGGTCGATCTGGTCGATCTGGTTGATCTGGTTGATCTGGCTCGATCAGGGGTTCAGGCGCCGAAAGCCTTGTCCTGGCCCTTGACCGGCCTGGCGCCCGCGAGGAGATGGGCCGGCACGAGGTCCCGGGCCGGCTCGCTGTAGCCGACCGAGACGATCTTGTCGCCCTGGTACGTGAACGTCGTCAGGGAGGCGAGGGTGCACTGCCGCCGTCGCGGATCGTGCCAGAGCCGGCGCCGCTCGACGTACGACCGGACGATCCAGATCGGCAGCTGATGGCTGACGAGCACCGCCTCGTGTCCCCGGGCCGCGTCCTTGGCCGCGTCGAGGGCGCCCATCATCCGGACGACCTGGTCGACGTACGGCTCGCCCCAGGACGGCTTGAAGGGGTTGACCAGGTGCTTCCAGTTCTCCGGCCGCTTCAGCGCGCCGTCGCCGACGCCGAAGGTCTTGCCCTGGAAGACGTTGCCGGCCTCCAGGAGCCGCGCGTCGGTGGCGAGGTCCAGCCCGTGCGCCTTGGCGATCGGCGTCGCCGTCTCCTGCGCCCGCTCCAGCGGGGAGGCGACGACGTGCGTGATGTCGCGGGGGGCGAGATGCTCGGCGACCCGGTCGGCCATGCGCCGCCCGAGGTCGGAGAGGTGATAGCCGGCGAGACGCCCGTACAGAATCCCGTCCGGGTTGGCGACCTCGCCGTGCCGCATCAGATGGACGACCGTGATGTCACTCATGCCGCTGTAGCCTCCGCCGCTGCCCGCGCCGCCGCCGGAAGGGCGTCGGCGATCCGCTGTACCGCCTGATCGTCGTGTGCGGTCGACACGAACCACGACTCGAACGACGACGGCGGCAGATAGACGCCCTGCGCCAGCATCGAGTGGAAGAAGGCGTTGAAGCGGTACGACTCCTGCGCCTTGGCGTCCTCGTAGTTCCGCACGGGGGTGTCCGTGAAGAACACGGAGAACATGTTGGAGGCGTTCTGCACGGTGTGCGCGACGCCTTCCTTGGTGAGCGCGTCCGTGACGAGCCCCTGGATCCGAGCGGAGACGGCGTCGACCGTCTCGTACGCCGCGTCGTCCAGCAGCCGCAGCTGCGCGAGCCCGGCGGCGGTCGCGACCGGGTTCCCGGAGAGCGTGCCGGCCTGGTAGACGGGCCCGGCGGGCGCGAGGTACGCCATCACGTCGGCACGTCCCCCGAAGGCGGCGGCGGGGAAGCCGCCGCCCATGACCTTGCCGAAGGTCATGAGGTCCGGGACGACGCCGTCGATCCCGTACCAGCCGGCCCGGCTGGTACGGAACCCGGTCATGACCTCGTCGGAGACGAACAGCGCGCCGTGCTCGGCGGTGATGTCCTTGAGCCCCTGGTTGAAACCGGGCAGCGGCGGTACGACGCCCATGTTGCCCGGCGAGGCCTCGGTGATGACGCAGGCGATCTCGCCGGGGTGGGCGGCGAAGGCGGTGCGTACGGCGTCGAGGTCGTTGTAGGGCAGCACGATGGTGTCGCCGGCCTGGGCGCCGGTGACGCCCGGGGTGTCGGGCAGCGCGAAGGTGGCCAGGCCCGAACCGGCGGCGGCGAGCAGCGAGTCGACATGCCCGTGATAACACCCGGCGAACTTGACCACCTTGGCGCGGCCGGTGAACCCGCGGGCGAGCCTGATCGCCGACATGGTCGCCTCGGTCCCACTGGACACGAGCCGCACCTGCTCCAGCGGCCCGACCCGCGCGACCATCTCCTCGGCGAGCGCGACCTCGCCCTCACCGGGCGTACCGAAGGAGGTGCCGCGCGAGACGGCCTCCTGGACGGCGGCGATGACCTCGGGACGGGAGTGCCCGAGGATCATGGGCCCCCAGGAACAGACGAGGTCGACGTATTCGCGCCCGTCCGCGTCCGTCAGATATGGACCGGTACCGGACACCATGAACCGGGGCGTACCGCCCACGGCACGGAAGGCGCGCACGGGAGAGTTCACGCCGCCGGGCGTGACGGCCGCCGCGCGCTCGAAAAGAGTCTGCGAAACTGGGGCTTCATATGAATAGGGTCGTTGGGGCATGACCTGCGCTTTCTCCAACTTCTCCGACTCCGTCGCTCGTGACGCCTTCAGCGTAGGCCAGCACTCTCAGGCCATCGCGCGACAGATCTGAGCCACAGAGCCTCCGGCGGATCGACCGCCGCCACGATGCCCGCGCCTCGTCCTTCAACGGTCTGAGAGACTGGGGCTTCGTACGGATAGCTCACACAGGCCATGGTGTCAGAGGCTCCGAAGATCCTGCGGACTGGTGTTTCAACGCACGTTTCGGCGGGCGGCCGCGGGGGAGGTCACTGACACGATGATCGGGTTGCGTGGCGGGGGTCGCGCGTCCCAGAAATGCGTTCGGGTGGAGATATGCATCGCGGTGGCGGACTGGGCGAAGGGACCGGTGACCTCGGTCCTCGTCGTGCCCGGCGGGGCAGGCACCGGCGCGAAGCGGAGGAAGCGGCGGAGACACGGCAGGAGCGGGATCGCGACCGCGACCGCGACCGGAGTGGGCCGGGATCGAAGTCCGGGCCAGGGCCGATGCCGGGTGAGGTGAGCGGGCCGGCGGGGCCGGGCCCGCAGGGTTCGCTGCCGGCACCGCCGCCGGGACCACCGGCACCTCCTCCCCCGCCCCCACCGGTACCGCCTACATCACAGCCCCCGCACGCTCCGCAGGGACGGCCGGGCGTGTACGGTCCGCAGGGTGCACACGGCACACACGCTTCGCACGATCAGCAGACCCCGCAGACCTCTCCGCAGGAGGACGGTTCGCCCCGCTCACGTCGCCGACGCGGCGCGCAGGGCGACGCCGACCGTACCGGGTCCGAGACGGGGACCGAGACGGGAACGGGGACCGGGACCGACCGGATCCAGAGCGGTTCCGACCGCGCGGAAAGCGGTCCCGACCGGATCCAGAGCGGCGGCCCTGAGCGGATCGGGCGGCGCAGCCGTATGGACGGTATGGACCGTATGGATCGTGCCGATCATGTGGATCGTGTCAATCGTGTGGACGGAATGGATCAGACGGACCGGATGGACCGGCCTGACCTCGTGGATCGCAGGAGTCGCGCGGAGCGCAGGAGCCGCGCGGACCGCAAGGACCGTACCGAACACCCGGACCGCGTCGAGAGTGCGGACCGCGTGCCCGGAGCGGACCATGCGGACGGCCTCGACCACGTGGTCAACCGGCTCCGGGCGGGGAGCAGGAATGGTGGTCGGGTGGGGGTGACATACAAATACTTCGGCGCGCCCGACGGCGCGACCGCGGCCCGCGTCCCGATCTCGATGCGCCCCGAGGAACTCGGCGGCGACGAGCTCGGCATGAACGGCATGTTCACCAAGATCAAGCCGGAGACGATGGCCGCGATGGTGCTGACCGGCATCGAAGGCGTCCCCCTCCACAAGGTCCCCCCGCTCGAACTCGTCGTCCTCCACCCCGACTACGCCGTCGTCAAGCTCCCCATGACCGTCGTCGACCCCCTCCGCGGCATCGGCGAGGAAGCCGTCGGCGCCGCCGCCTTCATCTGGTCGACGGTCCCGGACCGCGGCGGGCCCCGCGACGCGTTCAACGTGTACCAACTGCTGCACGAGTGGCAGGACTTCAGCCATCGGCTGCATGAGGCTGGGCATCAGCCTTATTGCTTGGTATGGCCCTGATCCGAGGTTTTGCTGGTGGCGGGCGAGGTCTTCGGGCCTCGCCCTTTTTAGTGCCGGGTGCCGGAGAGGCGGCGTCGGGCGGCCAGGGCGCATTGAGGGCACATCGGTCGCGCCCGACCAGGGCCACAACAAGATCCTCTTGCGAATTCATTGGGGTTTACGTTCGGGATCGAAGGGGCGCGCGAGACTCTCCCGGATCACGGTGTCTCCGGCGCGTAGAGCAGCCGTCAGTTGTCCTAGCAAATCATCGGGGACCATCCCTGCCCCGAGGGCGCAGGAACGCACCAGAGCGCGGCACTCCTGTGCTTGCCGATCCGTGGCGAGCGCGATGAACAGTGGGTGCGCCAGGTTCTCGCGGGCCGCGTAGCCGTCTTCGGTGTCCGTCGTCCTGCGGTGCAGTTCCTCGACGATGTGGCGCGCGCCGGGCGCCTCGGCGGATCCGATCGCGTCAAGGACGGTAAGTCCGAGCCGGATGTCGAAGACGGTCATCCCAGGTTCGGCCTTCCGCTCGGAGTAGGTCGTCACCAGGTCCGCCAGGTGGCCGTCGATCGGCTGCCCGGCGGCGCGGCGGCACAGGACGGTCAGGCAGGCCGTGACGGCTTGCTCCCATGGATCGCCAGGCATCGTGTCGGCGAGGAGGGCAGCGGCCGATGCCGTGTCACCCACAACGAGGGCGGCGAGTACGGCGACTTGGCGCCCGTCGAGCATCCGTTTGCCTACGCCGCGGTGAGCTTCGATGTGTGCTTTGGCCTCGGCCCACCGTCCCCTGGTGGTGAGAGTGCGCGTGCCGTCGGCGAGGAGCACACGCCACAGCCACGCGCGGACCTCGTGGCGGTCTTCGTCGGTCGCGGTGAGGTCCGCCGGTACCGCGACACCGTCGAACCGAGCAGCCGCGCCCGCCTCGACGGCCTCATACAGGTCGAGCAGTCGCTGACGTCCCTCATCGGCGCGGCCGGCACGAATCCGGAGGCGGGCGAGGTTGACGACCGGTTCCAGTCCTCGGATCGCGCTCATGCCGGGCAGGGGGCAGGCATGAAGGTAGGCGTCGGCGTGCTGGTGGCACAGCTCGCGTGCGAGGTCGGGAAGGTCGAGATCGGAGGCGATGAGCGCGGCCTGGTTGTAGACGGCCGATGCGCGCCCCTGGTCGGTCGTCTTCAGCGCGGTGTCGGCCAGGTCGACGAGCGCGCGCACGCGCTCGGGCAGGGGCAGGCAGGCGGGCCGGAATCGGGCGACGAGCGGGTAGCGCTGGGCTACGGGTCCGTGCGGGTCCATGGATCCCCCGGGGCGTGAGTGAGAACTGCTGGGCGACGGTGCCCGTCGGCCGTACGCCGATGGGCACCGTCCGCTACGCCTGGGGCGTCACCGCCAGTCGACGACGATGCGGTTCAGTGGGGTGTCGAGAGCAAAGAGGCCGGGGCGCTGCTCGATGGCAGGCGCGTCGAGGGGCTGGATTTCGAACGTGGCTTCGCGGTCGCGGTATTCGCGGTCCCAGGTGCGGATGGCGTCGGCGACCCTCGCGGCCTGTTCGTCGCTGCCGGGGCCGTGGCCGATGACCCCGAACTCCCAGAGTTTGCCGCCCTCGGGGGTCTTTTCCTGCGACAGGCGTCGCGCCAGGTAGGTGACGGCGCCCTTTTCGACGGCTGCGGTTGAGGAGGGGTAGGGGTCCTCGGTGAGCAGACCGCCCTTGGCGCTCTGGGGGAACAGCATCCGGATCAGGCCGGAGGGAAGGGAACAGGTGAGGAACAGTTCCATCCATTCCGGTGACTCCATGGCGCGGACCGTCATGCCGGTCCATTCCTCGGTGCGCGGCTGGCCCAGGACACCGGCGAGGTCGTCGGCGTCGATGTTCTGCCCGGCGGGCGCCTGGAGCCGGACGGTGCCGTCGGCGCTGAGCGGGATGACTCGGCGGTCGTCGTCGGCGATGCCGCGCCGGAGCGGCATGAAGGTGTTCATCTCGCTGCCGAGGGACACCCATCGGCCGTCGCGCTGCTCATAGGCGATGGAGCGGGAGACGCTGCCCTTGAGTCGCTGGGGGACGAGGAGCCGTCCACCGGGGGCGAGCTGCTGCAGCCAGGGGTGCGGCACGCCGTGCGCGCCCACGGTGGCGATGATCCGGCCGTACGGCGCTCCCTCGGCGTATCCGAGGGCCCCGTCGCGGGTCACGGCCTCGACGTTGGTGATCCCGGCGGCGACGAGGTGCGCGCGAGCACCCTCCACGAGGTCGACATCGACGTCCAGAGTGGTCACGTGCCCGCTCTCGCCGACCAGGTGGGCCAACAGAGCGGCGTTGTAGCCGGTGCCGGCGCCGAGTTCGAGAACGCGCTCACCGGGCCGAGCGTCGAGCTGGTCCAGCATGAGAGCGACGACGCCCGGCTGGGAGGCGCACGAGATGGACGTGCCGTCGGTGTCGTACTTGATGTGCACCGGTGCGTTGGCGTAGGCGTCTTCGAGTGACGCGTCGGGCACGAACACGTGGCGGGGCACAGTGCGCAACGCGGTCTCGACGGCGGTCGTGTGGGCGTGCCCGTCCGCGCGGAGCTGGTCGACCAGGGCGTTGCGGAGGCGCTCGGCGTCCGACGTGGGGGTGACGATCGTGTCGGTGTTCACCGCGCTGACGCTATCGGCGGCGGTCGGTGCCTCGTTGGGCAACGCGGTCTCGTCATTTGTTCCCATGATTACCTCTCGTGCGATGTTGGACAGGGCGCTCTGGTCGTCCCTGAGTGATCGGTTCGGTGAGGCGCACGCAGTAGTCGAGGATGGCGCGCATCGTGGAGCTGCCGGGGTCACGGCGCAGGAGATAGGCCCCGTATCCGGTGAGGCCACGGATAGCGTCGAACTCGGCGAGCTCAGGCAGGCGTCCGGCATCGATGCGGCGATGTGCGGCGTCGAGGCGGCGTACGGCGTCGATCTCGATCTGCCGGTCCATCGTGTTCAGGGCGCGCTGGTAGGAATTGGGGAGTTGGTCGGCGGCGCAGGCCAGGGCGTGGGCGAAGGCGGACGCCCCGTAGAAGGGATGACTGTCGGGGCCACTGGTGAACGGCTCCCGCGAGGCGGCGGCGAGCCAGTCGTGGACCCGCTGCCACGGGCCCAGGCCCTTCGAGGCCCGCTCGATGTGCAGGAGCGCGATGCCCGGAGGGCCGTACGCGAGGTGCTGCCAGTCCGAGGAGGTCGCCCGGGCCCCGAGGTACGCAGTTTCGGGGTCGGCGAGCTGGGACGCGACGGCGTCGACCAGGTCGAGCGCGGGGTGGGCGGTCATGAGGTCCTCCCGGTGGTACGGGCGGTCCAGGCCAGGGCGGCGGCGCGCGCCAGGTAGAGGCACACCTCTTCTTCCGGGAAGTTCACGGCGATGTGCCGCACGAAGTGGACGTGCAGCAGGGAGGTCAGGACGTCGTCGACGGCGATGCCCTGGGTGTCCGGGCCCGGCAGGTGCGGTCGGTACGCGGCGAGTGCCGTATCCCGGTCTGCCCATCCCGACACGATGGCGTCTCCGCCTGGGACACGGCGCAGCGCCGCCCAGTCGTCGCACGGATTGGCGAGCCGTACAGCCTCGGTGAACTGCGGGCGCGGAACCGGCGGGGGGGCTGTCGCCGGGATGTGGTCGATCAGCCACCGCATCCCGGCTCCGGTGCTGCCGAGGAACGCGGAGGCGACGGCGACGGTATGGGCGGCCACCAGCGTGCGCGCGCCGGGGCGCTGCGGCTGCGCGAGCTGGGTCAGGACGGCGCGTGAGTCCGCCCGGAACACCGCCTCGGCCGCCTCCCATGCGGCGCCGGAGCCCCAGCGGCCCATCTCGCGGTACGAGGTTGAGTACCGCAGATCGGTCAGCAGGCCGGCGTCGCGCAGCTCGTCGGCCCAGGCGCTCACCACATGGGCCGTCTCGGCGAATGCTTCCGGGGCAGGGAGTGCGATACGTACGCGAAGGTGTTGGTCCGGGTCACGGAAGCGGATGAACCACCATGGTGGGTTGCCGAGTTGTTTGAGTAGGACGGGCAAGTGCTGGGAAAGCAGGGTGTCTTGGAGGCGGGCATCTCCGTACAGAGCGGCCAGAAGTACGGGGGAGGAAGCAGGGGTCTGGATCTGGGCCGGGCAGAGGAGACGGGCCTGCGTGGGCGCGGGCAGGGGCGGCCACGTCGACGGCCGGGTCGACTTGAGGGGCACTACGACCTCGTGTGCTCGCCCGTCGCACCAGCCGTACGCCTCCGGTTTCGGGGCCTCGACGAGTACGGCCAGGTGCGTACGGTCGAGGTGTTGGCGCAGGAGCGTCCGGTGGCCGGCCTCGTCGAGGTCGAGGAAGAGGCGTCGGTCGTCCTCCACGAGGTGGACGCGGCGAGGCAGCCGCCGCCGATCCCGCCAGCCGGTGAGCGCGGCGTCCCACTCGGCCCGAGGACGGGCGCGGCCGGGCAGCTCGAACGCCTCCAGCCGCCAGCGTGCCGGGGCCAGCACGGTGCGCCCGTACCGCAGGCGTGGAAGGAACGGCATCGCCGCGGCGGCGCCCCAGTCGAACACGGTGACCGGCGCGCACTGGGCGCGGGACAGTTCTGTGAGGAACCGCGCCAGCGGCGGAGTGTGGGTGCGCAGGTTCAACGCGTGCACCCCGACGGCCTCGACACGGTGGCCGCGGTCAGGGGCGGCGAGATACATGCGGCGGCCGTCACACCCCACCGCCAAGTCCGCCGGGGTGAGGACAGCGTCCTGCCGGGCGCGGTGTTCCTGGAGGCTGATCACGGTGGGCAGGACCTGCGGGGCGCGGGTGACGTGGGCGCTCTCGGGGAGCAGGGGCGGGAAAGAGAGCTGCGCGGGCACGGTGTTGCTGTCCGCCGTCGGGAGGTCGGCGAGTTCTGTGGCCAGAGCCTCGCGGTCGGAGGGGGCCAGCACGCTGAGGAACCGGCCCGTGGAGACGCCGACGCCTCGGGACACGCTCACGACCTCCAGCCGGAACCGCCCGCGCTGCAACTCCTCCAGGCCGGCCGCATACACCCTCACACCGACCTCCAAGTGCGGTGGCACCCGAGGCTCATCCGGCCCCACGTCCAGGGCCGCAACCAGGTCGTCGGTGAGTAGCGCCTCGTCGCGGCCGTCGAGTACGGCGGTCTGCGCCAGCCGTACGAGGGCGTCATCCCGGGCGGAGACGCGAGGCCGACGCGCGCCGGCCGGACTGCCCGGGTAGCCATCGGGATATCCGGTGCCGCTGTCCGCCACGACCTCTCGGAGCGGCACCATGGTGCCGATGCCATACCGCTCGTAGAACCGCTGGTGGTACTCGCCCCACGCCGCGGTCCCGTACGGGCGGGTGCTCACCCGGGTCAGGATGAGGGCCGCACGCTCGATCTCCCGGGCTGCATCGTCCGGCAGAACGATCTGCGCGTCCAGGCGCAGGTCGAGCGCGACGGGGTGGCGGCGCAGGCTGGGCACGAGGGCCCGCATCCGTGCTGCGACGCTGTCTCGGCCACCGCGTGTGGCGCACTCTTCCAGTCCCGCCCGGACCGCGCGAAGCTCGCGCACTGTCTCTGTGACCGGAGCGAGGGTTCCGGCATCGATCGCGTCGAGCTGGTCGAGTAGATAGCCGAGGGCGTCGGTCTCGGTGCTCGGCGCGTGCAAGCTCGTGATCAGCACCCGCCGCCGGATCAGCTCTGCCAGCAGATCACGCGCCCTTGCTGCCCCTGCTTCGGGGAACTCTGCCCGAAGCTTGTCCATGAGCATTCCGACCTGGATCGGCGCCAGGGCCACGGCGAGGATCGCGCGCACCGGTGCGGTCAGGGCCAGGGACGTTTCGACCGCGCGTGTCCGGTCGTCCTGGACGTCGGGCTGGAACGGCACGATGAGCCGGTCTCCCCGGCTGGTCACAGTGTTGTTGACGACGACGGGCAGCCGTTCGAGGAGGTCCGGGCACGACTCCAGCCGGTCGACCACGGCGGCCAGCCACTCTGCCCCCGCGCGGCCGACGGCCACATGCTCCACGCCCCAGCCCGAACGCGGCTGCGGACCGAACACTGCGGTGGTCACGCCGGCGAACAGGCCGAAAGGCGTAGCACGGTGCTCGGCCCGCAGCAGATAGCGGGCTTCGGACTGCGCCGCGCGCCGTACGTCCCGCACAGGAGGCCGCTCGGCCTTGCAGAGGGCCTGTAGCTGCGCGGCCAGGACCGGGCTGGAGTGTTGCAGTGCCTCGGCGACATCCTGGTTCGCCCAGACCGCCCGCAGCCACGTGAGACAGGCCGCCAAGCTGCTGGGCGAGCGGTCATCGAGGTCAGGGCACGGAGGAACCGGCAGCGACGGCCGGGCTACGGCGCGCACGAGAGTTGTTGTGCCGGTTCGGAACGCTGCGGGCGGAGCAATCACCGACTACCTCCGTGGAGGTGTGGGGACGGGCGGCTGGTGCCGCCACGCCGGGGCGCGGCGGCACCAGCCCGGATTGACCTGATGTCCGGTCAGGCGACGTTGGTGGTGCAGGCTCCGCAGGTGGAGCCGCAGCCGTCGTCGGTCAGATTGACCAGACCCGCCGGGTCGGCGATCTCAACGAGAGACATGAAGCGCCGTTCCCTCGTCGGCGGCATCGCAGCGGCTGCCGCCGCAGCAGCCTCGCCCGGCACCGCATCGCGCCGCATCGGCATGAGCGACGTCGACCGTCTACAGAAGCGCTTCGCCGAGATCATCGCCAGCGACCACCGCCACGGCGGCCAACTCGGCATCGAGCAGCGGGCCGCCGCGCTGGCCGACGAGGCCCTGAACCTCCAGAACGCCGGCAGCCAGCCAGCGTGTACGCAGCAACCTCTACGCCTCCGCAGCCGCGTTCCGCTCCTCGGCGATGTGGGCGGCCATCGACGGCCGCCGTTACGATGTTGCGAAGGCGCACATGCGTGAGGCGCAGGCCCTCGCTGAGATGTCCGGCGACCAGGAGATCAAGTTCCGCATCTGGAGCCACGCGGGCACCATGTACCGCCACATGGGCCGACCTGCCGACGCGTTCGCCGCCAACGACGTCGCCCGCAACCTGCACCTCACACGCCGAGACCCCCTGTTCGCGTCTCTCGGCCTGGCTCGCCAGGGGGCCATTCACGGGTCGGCACAGGACCGCGCCGGCACCCGTCGTGCCTTCGAGCAGGCCCAGGACGCCATGCTGCGCGCCGACCCCGCCGACTACCGACCGGTGTGGATGCTCGCCTTCTACGACCAGGCCGAGCTGGACTCCCTGGCCCTGTCAGCGCACTTGGCGCTCGGCGACTACTCCACCGCCGAGTACCACGCCCACCGCTGCCTGTCCGCCCTCCGGCCCCACATGATCCGGTCCCGGGCCATCACTACGACCCGGCTCGCCCACGCCCAACTCGCCCAGGGCGCACCCGACGCCGCCACGGCCACCGCGATGAAGGTCCCCGCCGAGGCCGCTACCCAGCACGCCCGGGTGACGCGCATGCTGCAGGAGTTCGGGGCTGCGCTGCGCGCCATCGCGCCGGGCGGTTCCAGCGTGCAGACCTGGACCGAGCACACCGCCGCCTGGAGGATGGCCGCATGACCACGGCACCTGCCATCGAACTGCGCACGTTCACCACCCTCGACACCGCCCGCGGCGACCTCCTCGACGTGTACGCCGACGTGCGCGCCCCACTGCTCCACCTGCCGAACTATGCGGTCACCGCGTTCGGCGAACGCATCGACCGGCATAGCACCGAGCCCGGATTCACGGCCGTCCTCGCATACGCGAACGGCCATCCGGTCGGCTACGCCTACGGCAACACCATCGAACACGGCGATCGGTATTGGCAGCGCACCAGCCCGACGCCGGCGGACAAGTACACCGAGCATCCGGCCGTGGCCTTGAAGGAGATCGGCGTCCGGCCGACTTGGCGGAAGACCGGCACCGCCCGCCGCATCCACGACGCCCTCCTCGCCACCTGTGAGGAACCGTACGTCACGCTTATGGTCAACCCGGCCGCTGGGGAAGGGAAGGTTCACGCGCTCTACGAGTCGTGGGGGTACGAGGGCATTGGGCAGAGCCAGCCCTCACCGGCCTCGCCGGTCCTCACCGTAATGATCCGCGCCAGCCACTGACCCGCGCCCATGGCTCCATTCGACGTGGGGCGGTTCACCTTCGGCTGATCCCATGACGCGTAGACGAGCGCCAGACAGCAGCGGACATCAACCTGGGAAAAGTACCCATGACGGCGCTGTGCGCCGGCACCGTGGCGGGATGAGAATCCGGGGCGCGCGACAGCTCCCGGTCGGTGGCTAGTTCGCTTCCTCACGCGGGTTGAGTGCTCTGTGGCGCCGTTCGCATGCTGGTGGGGTGCGGTCCGGGCAGACGTCGGTGACGCTTGGTATCCACGAGTCCGGGGAAAAGTATGACGCTGGGGCTTGAGGGATTGTTGACTGCTGCTGCGAGCGCGAATCTCAGACTCTTTGGATCAGTAGGCCCCTTCCGGACGGCACGTTGATGGGTGCTGTCACGGAGGAGGCCGGGCATGCAGGTGATCTTCGAGCGGTGTGCCGGACTGGACGTGCACCGGGACACGGCGGTGGCGACGGTCCGCGCACCGGGGCAGCGCAGAGGTTCACGGGCGACGGAGACCCGGACCTTCAAGACCACCGTGCGCGCGCTGGCCGACCTGGGTGACTGGCTGGCCTGCGAAAGCGTGGAGCTGGTCGGCATGGAAGCGACGGGGGTGTACTGGAAGCCCGTCTTCGCCTCGTTGGAGGGGCGGTTCACCTGTTGGCTGGTGAACGCGGCGCATCTGAGGAACGTGCCCGGCCGCAAGACCGATGTCGCTGATTCGGTGTGGATCGCCCGGATCCTGGAGTGCGGTCTGGTGCGGCCGTCGTTCGTGCCGGTGCAGGAGTTTCGTGAGCTGCGGGATCTGACGCGGGCGCGTACGGCGGTGTCCCAGGAGCGGGTGCGGGTGGTCCAGCGGCTGGAGAAGGTGCTGCAGGACGCCGGTATCAAGCTGACCTCGGTGGCCTCGCAGGTGTGGTCGAAGACGGCGCGGGCCGTGCTGGAGGCGCTGCTGGACGGGGTGACCTCGCCGGTGGAGCTGGCCGCGCTGGCCAAGGGACGCCTCCGCTCGAAGCGGGAGGCCCTGGAGGAGGCTCTCGAGCACCGCTTCCGTATTGAGCACCACGGCGTCATCGTGCGTGGTCTGCTGGCGCATATCGACGGGCTGGAGCAGCGGCTCGACGCCTACGATGCGGAGATCGCGATCCGGCTTGCCCCGCACCAGGAGGTCCTGGAGCTGATCCAGACCATCCCCGGGGTCGGGGCGAAGGTCGCCCAGGTGCTGATCGCCGAGATCGGTCTGGACATGTCGGCGTTCCCGTCCTCGGCTCATCTCGCCTCCTGGGCGGGGGTGTGTCCGGGTAATCATGCTTCGGGCGGCAAGCGCAGGGGCGGACGCAGCCGGCCCGGTCCGAAGTGGCTGAAGGCCGCGCTGACCGAAGCGGCCTGGGGCGCGGTAAAGGCCAAGGGCACCTATCTGCACGCGCATCACATGCAGATCAAAGGCCGGGCGGGCGGCTTCAAGGCTCTCGGTGCGACCCGTCACGACATCGTCGTTGCCTACTGGCACATCGTCCACGACCAGGTGCCCTACCGGGAGTTGGGCCCCGACTGGGCAGCGAGGCGATTCAGCCCCGAGCAACGCGCCAGGCGGCTGACCGCCCAGCTCGAAGCACTCGGTTTCGACGTCACCATAGAACCTGCAGGAACCGGACCCGCCTGAACCGCGCTCGACAGGAGTGCGGCCTCGCAGCGAGGCCGCACTCAAAGATGCCCGTGGGACGCCGGATTCACATCTCAGCGTCAGCACTTCAGAGGCGTCCGGCGACGCCTCACCCTCCTCGGATGCATCTAGGGCGAGGCGTGGTCTCGTCATGGTCGCGGTCGCGTAGACCTCGTTCGCGAGCTCGAACGGCAGGCCCGAGCGGGAGACAAGATCATCGAATGAAACGCCCGTCTCCTCACAGAGGCGGACCGCCTTTTCCAGCAGCAGGGGCGCTTCACGAGGTCCGAGGTCGCAAGGCTCCGGATCGCCGTGCTGAGAGAGCATCATCATGGCGCGCTTGTACGTCGTGTCCCGGAAGGCACCGAGAGCATGGGCACGGTAGATGAGAGCCTTGAGGGAAGTCCCCCAACGTCGCTTCAGCCCGTAGAGCGCCTCCCAGTCAAGCCTCTGCGGCAGCTCCGCAAGGATCTCGGCTCTGGGCATCAAAAACTCGGCGGCGAAGTCGTGCGCCTGGTTCTCGATAATGCGGCTGCCGGGCTCAGCGTCAAGGTGCATGACCAAGTGCCCAGCCTCGTGAGCCGCATCGAATCGCGACCGAGCCTTGTCGTTCTTGGCAGGGTTCCGGAAGACCAACGGCCTGCTCCCGTACCAGTGCGAGAAGGCGTCCACTCGTTTGGACATAGCCGGTAGTTCTAGGACGACGGCGCCATGGGCTTCGAGCAGTCGAGTCACATGGGGGATCGGGCCGCTGGGCACCCCCCTCGCGCGCTTCCTGTACGAGGCGGGGACGCTGAAGCAGACCAAGCGCACCGGCTGGTGGATGGCCGGCGTACGCGACCCCGAGTCGGTGGCGGAGCACTCCTGGCGCACCGCTCTCCTCGCGACGATCACCGCGAATCTCGAAGGCGCCGACCCCGCGCGGGCCGCGTACCTCGCGGTGTGGCACGACTCCCAGGAGACGAGGACCGGTGACGTGAACCACCTCGGGAAGAAGTACGCCACCGAGGCGGACCCTCAGGCGGTCACCGCCGACCAGGTCGCCGGTATGCCCGAGATCCTGGCCTCAGCCGTGCGGGAACTCGTCGCCGAATACGAGGCGAAGGAATCCGCCGAGGCGATCTGCGCCCGGGACGCCGACAAACTCGAATGCATGATCCAGGGCATCGAGTACAAGGCCCAGGGCTACGAGAACGCACAGCGCTGGATCGGCAACAGCCGCCGTCGGCACACCACCAAGTCGGCCAACGAACTCGCCGACGCGGTCCTGGCGACCGGGTCTCTGGACTGGCTGCGCTCAGCGCTGGGAGAGACCCGGAACTGACGCGGGGCCGCTCGTATAAGAGAGATCACGACCAGCGGAGTGAATGACATGGATGGGATGAATCGCGTGAGTGGGATGGACAACTCGTCTCGGCCCCCTCGCCGCGCCGCGCTCGCCCTCGGTGCCGGGGCGGTGTTCGCGGTCGGTGGGCCGGGCGGGGTGGCGCGTGCGTCGGGTGGCGGTGGCGCCGGAGGGGTTTCGGGGCGGTTGCGGGAGTTGGAGGAGGAGTACGCCGCGCGGCTGGGGGTCTTCGCTTACGACACGGCCACGGGGCGGAGTGTGGTGCATCGGGCCGACGAGCTGTTCCCGATGTGTTCGGTGTTCAAGACGCTCGCCGTGGGGTCGGTCTTACGGGACCTCGACCGCGACGGTGAGTACCTCGCGAAGCGGATCCACTACACCAGGGAGTACGTCACGGCGTCGGGGTACGCCCCGGTCACGGGCCGGGACGAGAACGTCGCGGGCGGTATGACCGTCGAGGAGTTGTGCGCCGCGACCGTCTCCCACAGTGACAACGGGGCGGCGAACCTGCTGCTGCGCGAGTTGGGCGGGCCGACCTCGGTCACCCGGTTCTCCCGCTCGCTCGGGGACCGGACGACCCGGCTCGACCGCTGGGAGCCCGAGTTGAACTCGGCGGAGCCGTGGCGCAAGACGGACACCACCAGCCCACGGGCGGTCGCGAAGACGTACGCACGGCTCGTTCTCGGGCGGGCGCTGGCGGACGCGGACCGGGAACGGCTGACCGCGTGGCTGATCGCCAACACGACCAACGTCCAGCGTTTCCGCGCCGGTCTGCCACCCGGCTGGACCCTCGCGGACAAGACCGGGGGCGGCGCGGCGTACGGCGTCGCCAACGACGTGGGCGTCGTCTGGCCGCCCGGGCGTCCCCCCCTCGTACTGGCCGTGTTGTCCACCAAGCACGACCCCGCCGGACCCACGGACAACCCGCTGGTGGCCAGGGCCGCCGGGCTGGTGGCGGCGGCACTCACCTGACGGAGACCGTGTGCGGTCGTGGGGCCACGGGTGACTCAGGGCCGGTCCCGAGCAGCCGTCGGGCCAGGGTCACCCGGTACCGCCCGAACGGCCACTGCCCGAACGGCCACTGCCCCTTCGGGCAGCGCCCTTTCGGGCAGCGCCCTTTCGGGCAGCGCCCTTTCGGGTGCTGGCTGGAGAGACAATTTCCGCGAAGTGGCCGGGTTCGTAGGGTCGTTGGTGCAGCTGAACGCACCACGTCCACGGGGAGCCTCACATGTTCACTTCCACCACCGGTCGACTGACGACCGCGGCCGTCGCGACGGTCGCCGGTCTCGCCGTACTCGCGCCCACGGCCCAGGCCGTGGAGCAGGCGGCGCCGGCGGTCAAGCTGACCGTCGCCGGTTACACCAAGTACCTCAAGGCCCAGGAGTCGCCCGCGGCGAAGGTGACCCTGAAGAAGTTCCAGGGGCTCAGCAAGGGTCAGCAGGCCGTCTTCGTGAAGGACCTCCAGGACCGCAGGATCTACCGGGCGCTGCTCGGCAAGGTCGCGGGGCCGGTGGGGAAGCCGGTCGCCATCACCGACCCGTACAACAAGGAAGTGCGCTTCGTCACCAAGGCGTCCTCCACCGTCTCCAAGGACAAGAACCGCACGACCACCGTCAGCTTCACGGTGACCCAGGAGATCTTCCGCATCCCGGTCACCAGCGAGACCCTCACCATCAGCTACCCGACCGCCGGCAAGGGCCCGAAGCGGGCCAAGGCCACCGCCAAGGTCACCAACGTCAACGCGGCCGTCGAGATCAAGCACGGCCGGGTCAATGTGAAGGGCTTCGGCGCCACGACCTCCTGGGCCGCCATTCCGCAGGTGAAGTCCTTCGGCAAGGCCGCCTACAAGGGGCAGAGCGTCATCGGCGCCAAGAGCAGCCACCGGGCCGCCCTCAGCAACGTCGGCTGATCCCTCGATGATCTGCCTCTGATCTGCCTCTGATCTGCCTCTGATCCACCGCCGGCCCACAACCGGTACGCCGCCGATCCACTCCCGCGCGCCCATAGCCACCGGGCGCGCACGCGAGGCCCAGGACCACCTCCCGCGTCCTGGGCCTCGCCCTCATGTCCGCGCGTCCGCCATATCGCCAGGCCCGTCGCACGGCCCGTCGCCCGGCCCGTCGCCCGGCGCTTTCAGCCATTGTCGGATTAGCGGAGAACGGAAAACGACCATGGCGCGATGAATTCCTTTCCCGGGGTCGAAGATCGCGTCGGGGAGGCCGAATCACCGGGGTGGCGGGTTTGCCCGGAGGAAGCTGGACAGCGCGGGCCCCGAGGGCGCATCATCGCCCGCGCGAGCGGAATCCGGCTCCACCTGAGGCATTCAGGCAAGGACGGGCCCCTAAACTCGAATATTCACTCGCCCTCCGCTCTCCCGTAGCGGCGAAAATCGCCCCTTGTGGGGCGTACCTCCCACATCGCAGCATGTATCCGGAATTTCCGCCGCGCACGGAAGGAGCCATGCGATGGAGCAGCCCCAGATGGACGAGAAGCCGGTGTACGAGCCGCCGGCCGTGGCCGAGGTCGCCGAATTCTCGGAACTGACCACCGGTTGCGGGTTCAACTTCTTCGAGATGCCCGCACAGCACAACATCTGTTGATCCCGATCGTCACCGCCTCACGTCACATGTGACGGGTCACGGCCGGGATCGATGCCCGCCGCCCTTTCGGGCCGGATGCAGCGATTCCCGGCCGCGGCCGCAATTCGCCAGTCCGACAATTCGAAACTTCGCAAATTCGGCAATTCGGCAATTCGGCAATCCAGTGGTTCAGTGGTTCAGTGGTTCAGTGGTTCAGTGGTTCAGTGGTTCAGCAATCGCCGGGATGTTTCTGCACACCAAAGCAAAACCCAGGGGGCAATGAGCGTGATGCCGGAATGTACGACGCCGGGCAGCGGCTGGTTCGCGGTGCTGCCCGACTGTGACGCGGCGCGGGCGGCGGCCGCCGTGCTGGGTACGACGGCGACGCGGCTCGTGGAGCACGCGTCCGGGCGGCCGTGGCTCGTCGGGCAGTGGGCCGAGGACGAGGTGACGGTCGCGACGGTCGGCGGCGGCCGGGTGGCGGTGGTGGGGCTCTCCCCGCTGACCGGACCCCGCCTCACCGCACTCGTCCGGCACGACGACGCGCTCGGCTCGCTCGACCGGATCGGCGCGGGGCCGAACGCCGGGCCGACCGGCAGTTGCCATCTGCTGGCGTCGCAGTCGGGGCGGCTGCGCTCCCAGGGCACGGCCTCGGGGCTGCGGCGGCTGTTCTCCGCCCGGTTGGCCGGTGTCGTGGTCGCCTGCGACCGCGCGGACGTGCTGGCCACGGCCGTCGACGCCGGGATCGACGAACGCCTGGTGGCGCTCCGGCTCATGGACCCCCTCATCCCGCACCCCCTCGCCGAACGCCCCCTGTGGCGGGGCGTCTCCGCGGTCCCGGCCGGTACGGCCCTGCTGACGGACGCCGCAGGCAACACCCGTACCCGGCGCTGGTGGCAGCCCCCCGAGCCGGAACTCTCCCTCGGCGAGGGCGCCGAGCTGCTGGCCGGGGCGCTCACCGACGCGGTGGCGCTGCGCACGGCCGGGGGCGGAAGCGGAGGCAGCGGCGGAGGCAGGGCCGGAGGCAGCGGCGGGGTGATCAGCTCGGACCTGTCCGGCGGGCTGGACTCCACCTCCCTGTGCTTCCTCGCCGCGCGCGGCCCCGCCCGGCTGCTCGCCCTCACCCTCACCGGCGCGGACCCCGCCAACGACGACCTCGCCTGGGCCCACCGCGCCGCAGCCCACCTCCCCGACCCGAACACCGAGCACCACGTGCTGCCGACGGCCGACCTCCCACCCCACTACACCGGCGTGCTCCATGCCGGCGAGGGCGTCGACGAGCCGTTCACCGGCGGCCGGGTCCGCGCCCCCTTCGCCGAGACCGCGCGCCGCATGGCCGCCCTGGGCTCACGGCTGCACCTGTCCGGCGAGGGCGCGGACCAGATCCTGTCCGCGCGCACGCCGTATCTGCACACCACACTCCGCGCCCGCCCGCGCACCGCCCTCACGCATCTGCGCGCCACCGTCTCCACCCAGCGCTGGCGGCTGCTCCCGACGCTGCGCGCGCTGGCCGACCGCCGCTCGTACGGGCGCTGGCTCGCGGACTCCGCCCGGGACCTGTCACCCGTACTGGCCCTGGACGGCACACCCGCCCTGGGCTGGCAGCCGCTGCGGCCCCAACTGCCGCCCTGGGCCGGCCCGGACGCGGCGGCGGCCGTACGCGAACTGCTCTGGCAGAGCGCCCTCGAAGCCGAGCCCCTCGCGCCGACCCGTGGACAGCACGAGGCCCTGTGGTCCGTACGCAACGGCGCCCGGCTCGCCCGCCAGCTCACCCGCGTCACCAGCGAGGCCGGTCTGCCGACGCACTACCCCTTCTACGACGACAGTGTGGTCGAGGCGGCCCTGTCCGTACGGCTGGACGAGCGCACCACCCCCTTCGTGTACAAGCCGCTGCTGGTGCGGGCGATGGGGATGCGGCAGGTGGTGCCCGCCGAGCTGCTCGCCCGCAGGACCAAGGGCGAGTACAGCGCCGAGATGCAGCACGGGCTGCGCACCCGCCGGGCGGACCTCGCGGAACTGCTCGACCGGCCGCTCCTCGCCACCCTCGGCCTCGTCGACGCCGACGCCCTGCGCCGGGCCTGCCTGAGCATGTTCCCGCCCCGGCTCTCCCCCGTGACCCTGGAGGCGACCCTGGCCGTGGAGACCTGGCTGCGCGCTCACGCCGGACCGACCGCGTCCACGGCCGTCAACGGAAGCGAGGCGGCGGCATGACCACAACCGGAAGGAGAAACAAGCACATGGGCATGGGCATGGGCACGGGTGCACGGAGCATGACACTGCGGCGGCACGTCTCCGTCTCCGACGTCCAGGACGGCATGGTCCTGCTCGACGAACGCAAGGGCCGGTACTTCAAGCTGAACGCGAGCGGCGCCCTGATCCTGCGGGCCCTGCTCGACGGCTCCTCGCCGGCCGACGCCGCCCGGGTCCTCGTGGAGCGGTACGAGGTCTCCGAGGAGCGGGCGGCGGCCGATGTCGAGGCGCTGGCCGCCGAGTTGGCGGGCAACGGGCTGGTGGTCGCGTGAGCGTCCCCTCCGTCTTCCAGACCCGGCGCCGGCTGCCCCCGCACCGGCGTCCGCTGCCGCTGCTCGCGGTGGGCGCCGCACACCTCGTCGGCCGGCTCTCCCCGCTGCGCATCCGGCAGCTCCTGACCGCCTGTTCGCGCGGCGGCCGGCCCGCCACCTACGCCGAGGCCGCCAGGGCGCGCGCCGAGGTGGTCGCGGTGAGCGTGCGCTGCGCCGGACAGGGCTGCCTGCCGCGCTCCATCGCCACCGCGCTGCTCTGCCGTGCCCGCGGCACCTGGCCCACCTGGCGCACGGGCATGCGTACGGTCCCGATGGTCGCCCACGCGTGGGTGGAGGCGGAGGGCCGTCCGGTGGACGATCTGCCGCTCACCCCGGGCATCCCGCCGCTCATCACCATCGCGCCGCGGGCGCGCTCGTAACGGGGCGGGAGGCCGTCGTGCCGGGCGACGACATCGCCGTACGCACCGAGGATCTGAGCAAGCTCTACGGGACGCGCGAGGCCGTGGTCGGGCTCGGCCTCACCGTCCCGGCGGGCCGGATCTTCGGCTTCCTCGGCCCCAACGGGGCGGGCAAGACCACCACCATCGGCATGCTCTGCACGCTGCTGCGCCCCACCCTGGGCGACGCGTGGGTGGCCGGGGCGCACGTGGTCCGGGAGGCCGCGCTGGTACGGCGCCGGATCGGCGTCGTCTTCCAGGAGCAGACCCTCGACCAGGATCTGACGGCCTTGGAGAGCATGCGGCTGCAGGCCGAGCTGTACGGGCTGTCGCGTCCGGCGGCCCGCGCGGCCGGTACGGCGCTGCTCGGCCTGATGGGTCTCGACGACCGGTCCGACGGCGTAGTCCGCACCCTCTCCGGTGGCACCCGGCGCCGCCTGGAGATCGCCCGGGCGCTGGTGCACGGCCCCCGGGTCCTCTTCCTCGACGAGCCGACCGCCGGTCTCGACCCGCAGACCCGGGCCGCCGTGTGGGAGCACCTTCGGCTGCTGTGCCGGGAGCACGGCCTCACCGTCTTCCTGACCACACACCATCTGGAGGAGGCCGAGCACTGCGACCGGATCGCCATCATCGACCACGGGGAACTGGTCACGGAGGGTTCGCCCCGGGAGCTGAAGTCGGTCATCGGCGCCGACCTCGTCACCCTGCGCACCGATGACGACGAGCGGGTCGCCGAGACCGTACGCCGGTCGTTCGGCCTGTCCACGGAGACCGGCCCCGACGGCGTACGCCTCCGCGCGCCCGACGGCGCCGCGCTCGTCCCCCGGCTCTGCGCCGAACTCACCGTCCCCGTCCGGTCCGTGACCGTCGACTCCCCGACGCTCGACGACGTGTTCCTGCACCACACGGGCCGGACGATCCGTTAGGCCCGCCCGCTGAGGAGGCCCGCCTTTGTCATCGGCAACCACGTCCACTCCCGGTTCCGCGACCACGCCCGGTTCCACGACCGTCGGCGGCGGGTCCGGCCGCCGCGCCGGGCCCCTCGCCACCGACCTCCGTACCGTGCGGATCCTGTGGCGGCGGGAGACCGTGCGGTTCCTGCGCAACCGGGCCCGGCTGGTGATGGGCCTTGCGGCGCCGCTGCTGTTCCTGTTCGTGCTGGGCAACGGGATCGGCTCCGCGAGCGTCGGTCTGGGGCACTACCAGGCGTTCCTGTTCCCCGGCATGCTGCTGATGGTCGTCCAGGGCCCGGCCGTCGCCGTCGGCACGGTGGTCATGTGGGACCGGCAGTCCGGGTTCCTGCGGCAGATGCTGGTGGCACCGGTGCGGCGCGGCGCGGTCCTGGCGGGCATCTGCCTCGGCGGCGCCACGACCGGCGCCCTGTACGCGCTGCCCGTCCTCGCCCTCGCCGGCCCCATGGGGCTGCCGTACCACCCCAGGCTGCTGCTCGTCCTGGCCGAGGTCGTCCTGCTGGCGTTCGCGCTCACCGCCCTCGGGGTCGCGGCGGCCGTGTGCATCCGGCGCCCGGAGACGTTCCAGATCGTGTCCGGCCTGGCGATGGCCCCCGCCATGCTCCTGTCGGGCGCACTCTTCCCGGTCGGCGGCCTGCCCTCGTGGCTCGGCGCCGCCGTCCTGGCCAACCCGCTCAGCTACGGCGTCGACGCCCTGCGCCGCACCATGCCCGAGCCGGACACGGGTGTCCCCACCCCCGCCTGGTTCCACGCCGGTCCCCAGTGGTGGGGCTGGACCCCGCCCGTCCTCCTCGAACTCGCCCTCGTCGTGATCCCGTCGCTGCTCCTGCTGGTCCTCGCGGGGCGCCGCTTCGCCCGTATCGACTGAGGCCGGCCGACGTGGGGAGGCCTCGGAAGGCGTCCGGGGCCGCGGCTGATCACGTCTTGGTAGCGGGTCGACCACTCGTCAAAGTGGCTCTATATGATCGGCGTTCGCATGTACGGGGGCATGTGCGGGTGCAACTCTGTCGTTTTCGTTCCGCGTTGCCGTTTTCGCTCACTCCTCCGTGCGTCGCGCGCCCTTTCAGTGACACCCGACGACGAGGAGAGGGGCCATGTCCTACCCGACACCGCCCCAGCAACCCGGCAGTGCCGGAGGCTACGGACAACCGCCCAATCCCTACGGACAGCCGCCCCAGCCGGGCGCCTGGCCGCAGGGCCAACCCCCGGGCCAACCCCCGAGCCAACCGCAGCAGTACCCGGCACAGGCGCCGTACCCGGGCCAAGCACCGTACGCCGCGTACGGCGGCCAAACCCCGTACCCGGGCCAGGCACCGCACCCCGCCCCCGCCCCGGCCCCCGCCCCGGTCCCACCCCGTCCCCCGGCCGCCAAGGGCGGCGGCGCGGCCCGCAGTTGTCTCTCCGCCACCCTCGGTTTCTTCGGCATCCTCGGCATGCTGGGCGGCGGTCTGCTGGTCGGTCACGCGTACTCGAACGCGAGCCAGGACATTCCCAACCGTGACGGCTACGGCCCGACCTTGTGGCGCAACGAGCCCGCGGACAAGCTCTTCCCCGACGCCCTGGCCCCCCGGCTGAGCGTGACGAACACCAAGCCGGACGCCGCGCGGGCGACCTGGCACCGCGTCGGCATATCCGAGGACACCGAATGCGCGAAGGGGCTGAACAAGGTCACCTCGGCCGCCGTGGCGAAGCTCGACTGCGAGGCGGTGCTGCGCGCCACGTACGTGGACCCGACGGGGAACACCATCGGCACGGTCGCGCTGATCGTGCTGCCCGCCGGGGAGTCCGCGAAGACGGAGATGACCGCGTTCTTCGAGAAGGACGAGGACAAGCTCGACCCCGAGGTCGGGGTGAAGGCGTTCGCCGTGCCCGACACGATCGCGGCGAAGTGGAGCGACGCGCGGAGCAACGGCGGGGCGGGGATCGCCGTACCGGAATCGTCGTTGCCGTACGTCATCGTGGCCTCCACCGGCGCGGTCGACGGCCGCGAGGCGGGCCAGCTGCCGGGTGAGTACGGCAGCCACAACTGGGACGCGGGCGACGACCGCGCCCCGTGGCGGGGCTCGGCGAAGGCCCTGTGCGAAGACGTCGGCTACCACCTCGGTGACCTGTTGCTGGAGACCTCATGAGCGGCACGACCATACGGCGGACCGGTGTCATCACGTCCACGGCGGCGCTGCTGCTCGCCACCGCGGCCGCGGGCACGGCGAACGCGGCCGAGACGACCCCGCGGTCCTGGGAGTACCAGGCGCTGAAGCTGGACGCGGCGCAGCGACTCGCGCAGGGCGACGGCATCACCGTCGCGGTCCTCGACACCGGCGTGGAGGCCGACCACCCGGCGCTCAAGGGCAAGGTGACCACGGGCCCGGACTACTTCGGGGAGGGCTCGGACTCCGAGCGGGCGGACAACGAGGGCCAGCACGGTACGGCGATGGCCTCGGACGTCCTCAAGGTCGCCCCGAAGGCGAAGATCCTCTCGCTCCGGGTGACCGACGGAAGCGAGGAGCCGACGTCCGTCAAGGGCGGCAACCCCATCGCACGGGGCATCGACTACGCGATCGAGCACGGCGCCGACGTGATCTCCATGTCGATCGGCGACCAGATGCTCGGCAACAGCTACGACGAGGACGAGACCGACGCCCTGGGCCGCGCGGCCCTGGCGGGGATCCCGGTCCTCGCCTCTGCGGGCAACAACGGCGACCTGTTCAACGACGCCCAGTACCCGGCGGGCTACCCGGGCGTGATAGCGGTCGCCGCGCTCCAGCAGAACGGCACGCGGGCCGCCTTCTCCACCGTACGGACGTACAACGCGGTCGCGGCGCCCGGCGTCGACATCATGAGCGCGAGCAACACCGGCGGCTACGCGACGATCAACGGCACCTCGCCCGCGACGGCGCTCGCCTCCGGCGTAGTCGCCCTGATGCTCTCCCACAACGACAAGCTGACCCCGGCGCAGGTGCGGACGATCCTCACGACGACCGCGGGGCACGCCGCCCAGGGCCACAGCCCGCTGGACGGCTACGGCATCATCGACGCGCCGGCCGCGATCGAGGCCGCCGCGAAGCCGCCGGCGGACCGGACCGAACCGGTCGCGTACGAGGGCGAGGAACACCTCGGCACCCCGGACGGCACCTCGAAGACCAAGCATCCCGAGCTGGAGACGGAGCTGGTGGGGATCGGCGGCGGCGCGGCGGCGGTCGGGCTGCTGATGGCCGTGGGGGCCGTACTGATCGGCCTGGCGGGTCGCCGCCGGGCGGGTCGCCGCCGCGCGGCACCTGCGGCGGGCGGCACCATGGCCCGCTGACACATATCTTGGCGCCCATGCAGTCCTACACGATCGGTCAGGCCGCGCGGCTGCTCGGGGTCAGCCCCGACACCGCGCGGCGATGGGCGGACGCGGGCCGGGTGGCGACCCGCCGCGACGAGAGCGGGCGCCGGCTCATCGACGGAAAGGATCTCGCGGCCTTCTCCGTGGAGCTGGCCGCGGACACCGCCGAGGAGGCCGAGGCGCCGTACACCTCGGCCCGCAACGCCTTCCCCGGCATCGTCACCGCCATCAAGCTCGGTGACGTCGCCGCCCAGGTCGAGATCCAGGCGGGACCGCACCGGCTGGTCTCGCTGCTCACCCGGGAGGCCGTCGAGGAACTGGGCCTGGAGGTCGGCGTGGAGGCCACCGCCCGGGTGAAGTCCACGAACGTGCACATCGACCGGACGTGAGGCCCAGCACCTTCATGCGAACGCACATGCCAGCCCACACACCACATCGTCATGGCTCATGCGATGCCACAGGAGACTTATCCCTTGCAGATGCGCCAGAATAGGCGGCATCCGCGTCGCGCCTACAGGGAGTAGTTGACCGTGATGAACCGTTCCGCGCTGCGGGCCGTCGGCGCGAGCGCCGCCGCGCTGCTGACCCTGAGTGCCTGCTCCTCCTCGGACGACTCCTCGTCGGCGAAGTCCGACGCCTCCGCCTCGGACAAGGTGTCCGGCGAGGTGACCGTGTTCGCCGCCGCCTCGCTGAAGAAGAGCTTCACGACGCTGGGGAAGCGGTTCGAGAAGGCCCACCCCGGTACGAAGGTGACGTTCAGCTTCGGCGGCAGCGACTCGCTCGCCGCGAGCATCACCGGCGGCGCCCCGGCGGACGTGTTCGCCTCCGCCAGCCCCAAGACGATGGCGATCGTGACGGACGCGGGCGACGCCTCCGGCGCGCCCGCCACCTTCGTCCGCAACCAGCTGGAGATCGCCACCCTGCCCGGCAACCCGGACAGGATCTCCTCCCTGAAGGACCTCACCGGGCCGGGCCTCAAGGTCGTGCTGTGCGACAAGGAGGTGCCGTGCGGCTCCGCCGCGCAGAAGGCCCTGGACGCCAGTGACCTCGAACTCACCCCTGTGTCGTACGAGCAGGACGTCAAGAGCGCCCTGACGAAGGTGGAGCTGAAGGAGGCCGACGCGGCGGTCGTCTACAAGACCGATGTGAAGGCCGCGGGTGACAAGGTGGAGGGCGTGGACTTCCCCGAGTCGGCCGACGCCGTCAACGACTACCCGATCGCCCTCCTCAAGGAGGCGCCCCACCCGACCGCGGCGAAGGCGTTCATCGAGCTGGTGCGGTCCGCCGAGGGCCAGCAGGTCCTGACCGAAGCCGGGTTCCTCCAGCCGTGAGCGAGCCCTCCGGCGGCGACCCGGGCCACGACACCCTGACGAGGGGGGCGCGCCGGGTACGGAAGTCAGGACAGCCAGGACGCGTACGACCGCTGCGCGGCTCCGTGCCCGTCCCCCTGCTGCTGCCCGCGTTGCTAGGACTCGCCTTCCTCGTGCTGCCGCTGGTCGCGCTGCTCGTACGGACGCCGTGGTCGAGTCTGCCGGAGCAGCTGACCAGCGCGGCCGTGTGGGAGGCGCTGCGGCTGTCGCTGCTGTGCGCGACGCTGGCCACCGCCGTGAGCCTGGTGATCGGGGTGCCGCTGGCCTGGCTGCTGGCCCGGGTCGAGTTCCCGGGCCGTGGTCTCGTCCGGGCCCTCGTCACCCTCCCCCTCGTCCTGCCCCCGGTGGTCGGCGGTGTGGCCCTGCTGATGGCGCTCGGCCGCAACGGTGTCGTCGGGCAGTGGCTGGACGACTGGTTCGGGGTCACCCTGCCGTTCACCACCGCCGGGGTCGTGATCGCGGAGGCGTTCGTCGCCATGCCGTTCCTCGTCATCAGCGTCGAGGGCACGCTCCGGGCCGCCGACCCGCGCTACGAGGAGGCCGCCACGACCCTCGGCGCCTCTCGCTTCACCGCGTTCCGCCGGGTGACCCTGCCGCTGATCGCCCCCGGGGTCGCCGCCGGCGCGGTGCTCGCCTGGGCGCGGGCGCTGGGCGAGTTCGGCGCGACGATCACCTTCGCGGGCAACTTCCCCGGCCGTACCCAGACCATGCCCCTCGCCGTCTACCTGGCCCTCCAGAGCGACCCGGCCGCCGCGATCTCCCTGAGCCTGGTGCTCCTGGCGGTCTCGGTGGCGGTACTGGCGGGGCTACGGGACCGCTGGATGACGGCGTCATGAGCGCCGACGGACTGGAGGGGCGGGAGGGGCGGGGCGGGCCGAACCGGCCGGACGAGCCGGACGAGCCGAACCGGCGGGACGAGCTGGACCGGCCGCACGGACCGGACCGGCCAGACGAGCCGAACCAGCCAGACGGACCGGACCGGCCGGACGGACCGAACCAGCCAGACGGACCGAACCAGCCAGACGAGCCGAACCAGCCAGACGGACCGGACCGGCCAGACGGACCGAACCGGCCGGACGAGCCGAACCGGCCAGACGGACCGGACGGACCAGACCGGCCGGACGAGCCGGACGAGCTGGACCGGCCGGACGGACCGGACGGACTGGACGGACTGGACGGACTGGACGGACTGGACGGACCGGACGGACTGGATGCCCATCTCGTCGTCCAGCGAGGCGACTTCCGCCTCGACGTAGCCCTGACCGCCGCCCCCGGTGACGTGGTCGCCCTGCTCGGGCCCAACGGTGCCGGAAAGACCACCGCGTTGCGCGCGCTCGCCGGTCTGACCCCACTGACGGGCGGTCATCTACGGCTGGACGGCGTTGCGTTGGAGCGTACGGCGCCCGAGTCCCGTCCGGTCGGCGTGGTCTTCCAGGACTATCTCCTCTTCCCGCACCTCACCGCCCTCGACAACATCGCCTTCGGCCCCCGCTGCCAGGGCGCGGGCAAGGCGGCGGCACGGGCCCGGGCCGCCGAGTGGCTGGAGCGGATGGGCCTCGCCGAGTACGCCGGAACCAAGCCGCGCCGGCTCTCCGGCGGCCAGGCCCAGCGGGTCGCCCTCGCCCGCGCCCTCGCCACCCGCCCCCGGCTGCTGCTCCTCGACGAGCCCCTCGCCGCCCTGGACGCCCGCACCCGCCTCGACGTCCGCGCCCAACTCCGGCGCCACCTCGCCGAGTTCGAGGCCGTCGCCGTACTGGTCACGCACGACCCGCTGGACGCCATGGTCCTGGCCGACCGGCTCGTCGTCGTCGAAGACGGCCGGGTGGTGCAGGAGGGCACACCACGCGACATCGCCCGCCACCCGCGCACGGACTACATCGCCCACCTGGTCGGCCTGAACCTGTACCGGGGGCGGGCCGAGGGCCACGTCGTACGACTGGACGCCGAGCGGACGGATGCGCTGATCACGACCACCGAGGACCTCACCGGACCCGTCTTCGTCGCCTTCCCCCCGAGCGCCGTGACCCTCCACCGCGACCGGCCCACCGGTTCCAGCGCCCGCAACCTCTGGCGGTGCGAGGTGGCCGGCCTGGAGGTGCACGGCGACCAGATCCGCGCCGACCTCACGGGCGAACTCCCGCTCACCGCCGACCTCACGACCGTGGCCGCCGCCGAACTCGGGCTCCACACGGGAACGCCGGTGTGGGCGACGGTGAAGGCGGCGCAGACCCACGCGTACCCGGCGTGAGACAGCCCGACCGGGGTGGCGCCCCGGTCACCACTCGGCGGCCAGCGCCTCCGTCAGCCGGCCGACGGCCGCCGGATCGGGCAGGCGCCCCAGCATGGCGACGACCTGTTCGCCCCCGAACGCGCGCTGCGCGTCGGTGACGGCCGGATCGATCGCACACTCGGCCTGTACGTAGACGTAGTTCAGGTCCGTGGCGAAGAGCATGGAGAAGGAGTCCAGGCTCTTGACGACCGCGCGGCCCCCGGCGTCGGCGTAGGCGCGTACGAGGCGCCGGGCGGAGTCGGCGTGGAAGTCGTTGCCGCCCGCCCAGACGTAGACGGCACGGGCGAGTTCACGCTCCGCCGAGACGGGACCGGCGTTGTCCCAGTCGAGGAGAGCGGGGCCGGCCGGACCGACCAGGACGTTCTGCGGCCGCATGTCGAGGTGGGACGTCACCACGTCACCGGGCCCGGACGGCGTGACATGCCGCGCCAGTTCCACCGCCGTGGTGGCGACGAACCGCTCCAGCGCGTCCGCCCACGGCAGCCCGGCCCGGCGCACCCCGGCGCACAGCTCCGCCCAGTCGCCCTCCCGGGGCGCCCGCTCGTACCAGTCGCCCGGCGTGCCGCCGCCCCCCTCGCCCGCCCTGTGCAGCAGCGCCAGAGTCCGGCCGCACCACGCCAGGGTCTCCGGATCGGACGGATCGGCGTCGCCCCCGTCGACCCAGTCGTACAGCTTCACGTACGACCCGCCGAACGAGTCGGGCAGCCGCGAGACATACGCCCCGGTGCGGTCCGCGAAGAACCGGGGCGCGGAGATCCCCAGCCCCTCGGCGGCGTTCCGCAACACCGCCTCCCGGCCGACCTGCTCCTCGTCACACCCGAACAGAAGCTCCTTCACCGCCCACGAGCCGCCTGCGCCGCCCCCGGTACCGTCCCCGGTGCCGTCCCCGCCCGACAGCTTCCAGATCTGCCCCAGCGCGCCCCGGGCGACGGGCACCATGTCCCACGCCCCGGCGCCGACGCCCGTACCCTGTGCGCCCGCGTCGAGGGCATACGTGTCCGCGATGAATTCGGCTCTGCTCCGCATGTAGTCACCTTCCGGTCGGCGTCCCGCTCCTCGGGCAATCGCCCCACGGCATCAAATACGCGGGAGGCGCCGGAAGAAAAGCCCGAATCCCCGCCCAGGGGTGACGGAGATCCAGCAGAAGGGCCCTAGCTCGGTGCCGCCAGGTCGAACCACACCGCCTTGCCGTCGGGGTGGACCGGGCCGGCGCCGTACGGGAGGGCGGCGGTGGTGCCCCAGTGGCCCTCGGTGAGGGCGTCCACGAGATAGAGGCCGCGGCCGCCCTCCTCCCAGCCGTCCGGGGTCAACTCCCTTATGACCGGCGGGTTCTCGTCGCCGTCGTACACGATCACTCTGACCCGCCACGCCTCCACCGCCAGCCAGAGAACCGATCCTCCTCCTTTGGCGTGCACACAGGCGTTCGTGACCAGCTCGGATGTGCACAGGGCGGCCGCGTCGACGAGGGCGTCGAGGCCGAGGGCGCGCAGGACGGTGGCGACGAAGTCGCGGGCGATGTGCGGGGAGGTTTCGAGTGGCGGACAGAAGAGCGTGTACGTCGCCGCCGTGGGCGAGAGCCAAGGGGTGGGGGCCGGGACGGGGGTTGGGGCGGGGAGGTGTCGGGCAGAGTCGGGCATGGCTGGCAACTCCATTGCGACGAGAAGGGATTGTCCGGTCCCTACCGCGTCGGTGGCTCCTCCTCGGGTGTCGCCGGCCCGGGGCGCGCAGTCAACGTGCAGGCAAGATATGTGTGAGTAATCAACTGAGCACTCTCCGTGAGCGCAACAATGACCGTAGTCGGCGGCTTCGCGCCGCCGCAATGGGGTCGGTGGAAGTACTACGAAAGCGATCGGCCACGGGAACAGGCCAGCCGGCTGCCGGCAGCCGGCAGCCCGGGGAAGTTCGCGGGCCTCGCTCGGGCCCGGCCCTCCGAGTGCCCCTCGGCCGGACCGCCCGTGTGATGATGGCCCGTGAGCGCCCGTAGGGGACGGGCACCGCTCACACGGGGACCGGTAGCGGGTGTCGGAGCCCGGGGACCGAGAACGAAGACGGGGACGCGGACCGCCATGACCAGTCGGTTGCTCATGTCGTACAACACGCAGGCGGAGCGGGCCGGGGCACGGCCCAGGGACCCGGCGGAGGTGGTCGGGTCCACGCGGGCCACCGCGATCCTGGACCACGACGACCCGCTGGTCGGGGCGGTCGCGCGCCGGGTGCTGAGCGAGGCGACGCCACGGGACGCGTTGCGGAGCGCGCACCGGATCATCGCGCGGGGCGTACGGCCGGTGTACTCGGTCGAGGACCGCCGGCGCGTCTCACGCACCCTGCGGCTCGGCCGCGGCTCGTGCAGTCAGCGGATGGCGGTGCTGGAGGCGGTCGCGCGGGCCGTCCGCATACGGACGCGGGTACGCGGACTGCTCGTCGACGGGAGCTTCTGGTATCCGCGTTTCCCGCGCCTGAAGCCCTTCGTGCCGGACCAGATCCTGCTGGCCTGGCCGGAGTTCAGGATCAGCGGCGCGTGGGTGCCGATCGGCGAACTGTTCGCCGGCCCCGACGGCCCCGACGGCCCCGCCGACCCCGGTGACACCGCCGACCCCGGTGACCCCCGTGACGGCTTCGCCAACAAGGGCGGGGAGACCCTGTTCGACGCGGTCGCGCGCACCGGCGTCCAGTGGGACACCTGCGGCGCCCCGCACGCCACCGCCTGCGACCTCTCCGCTCAGGTCGTCGCCGACCTCGGCCACTTCGACCACCGCGACGACCTGTTCGAACGCCACGGCCAGACCCTCTGCTGGACGGCCCGCACCCTCACCGAGCCGGTACTCGGCCGCTGGAGCGCGGGGGCGACCAGGCCCACGCCATGAGCCCCGCCGAGCCGCCCGGCGGGGGGCCGGCGGCGCCACCGCGGCCACCCGCGCCTACCCGTCCCCCTCGACCCCCCGCACCGTGAACCCGGTGACCAGCCCCCCGCCCGCCCGCCGGAACGCGAACGGCGCCCCGCCGTGTGCCGCCGCCACCGCCCGGACGATGGACAGTCCCAGCCCGGACCCGGGCAGGCTGCGGGCGTCCGGCGCCCGGTAGAAGCGGTCGAAGATCCGTTCCAGGTCGCAGTCGGGGACGCCGGGGCCGCGGTCCAGCACCTCCACACGGACGACGTCCGGCCCCGCACCCAACACACCGCCCAGCCCGCCGAGTTCGTCGAGATCGCCCAGCTCTCCCAGCTCTCCCGGGCTTCCCGCCGCCCCCCGCGCGACCACCACCTCGATCACCCCCGATCCCCCACGGTCGAACTTCGCCGCGTTCTCCACCAGGTTGGACACGGCCCGCTGGAGCGCGCCGGGGCGCCCCTCGACGGTCGTGTCGCCGGCCACCCGTACGACGACCTCGCGCCCGGTGCGCCGGCGGGCGGTCGCCGCGACGTCCTCCGCGAGGTCGGCCAGTTCGAGCCGCTGCACGGGCTCGGTGCTGGACTGCCCGGCCGCGAGGTCGACCAACTCGTTGACGAGGTCGGTGAGTTCGCGGGCCTCCTGGGCGAGGTCGTCGACGAGCTCCTCGCGCACCCCGGGCGGCAGCTCGTCGATGCGGCGGAGCAGCGAGATGTTGGTCCGCAGGGACGTCAGCGGGGTCCGCAGTTCGTGCCCGGCATCCTGGACGAGCCGCCGCTGGTCCTCCTCGGACTGCGCGAGCCGTACGAGCATCCGGTCGAAGGACCGCCCCAGCCGGCCCACCTCGTCCCGCCCGGCCACCGGCACCTGGATGCCCAGCCGCCCGGTCCGGGCCACGTCCTCCGCCGCCCCCGCCAGCTGCACCAGCCGCCGGGTCTGCCGCCAGGCCAGCCACCAGCCGAACAGACCCGCCGAGATGACGACCCCCGAGACGAACAGCAGGGTTCGCTGCTGCAACTCCCGCAGCAGGTCCTCCGTGTCGCTGAACTCCTGGGCGACCTGGACGGCGCCCCGGCCGCCGCCGAGCGCGACGGTCACCACCCGGTAGCGGTCGTCGCCGACCTCGACCTCGCCGTGCTCGACCATCACACCGGGGAGCGCCGCGTCGGCCGTACTGCGGTCGGCGTCGCGTACGGGCAGGCCGGGGGCGCCCTTGTCGAGGATCTCCCCGTCGGGGCCGAGGACCTGGACGTCCGTACGGCCGGAGCGGATCAGGTCGTCGCGCGGGCCGCCGCTGTCGCTCGGCGCGAAGTCCTCCGGGGTCAGCGGCTCCTGCTCGACCAGCTCCCGCAGATCCCGTACGACCTCCGCGAACACCGTCTGCTCGTCGACCCGCACCAGCCGCGCCGCCGCGCTGTAGCTCAGGATGCCGACGAGCACGGTGACGAGGCACGCCACCGCCACGAACGACACGGTGAAGGTCGCCCGCAGCGAGGGCACCGGGCGCAGCCGGGAGAGGAGACGGGACAGCACCCGCACGGGACGTGACGGCACGCCGCCCTCAGTCTTCCCGCAGCGCGTACCCCACACCACGCACGGTGTGGATCAGCGCGGGCGCCCCGGGCTCGTCGAGCTTGCGGCGCAGATAACCGACGTAGACGGCGAGGTTCTTGGAGCCGGGGCCGAAGTCGTAGCCCCAGATGCGGTCGTAGATGGTGGCGTGGTCGAGGACGATGCCGGCGTTGCGGACGAGCAGTTCGAGGAGGTCGAACTCGGTCCGCGTCAGCTCCAGCTCCCGCGCCCCGCGCCAGGCCCGCCGCGCCTGTACGTCCATCCGCAGCCCGGCGGCCGTGACCAGCCCACCGCCGTCGTGCGGCGCGGACGAAGCGGAAGCGGAGACGGAGGCGGGAGCGGGCTCCGGCGGCGACTGGGCCGGCCTCGTGAACGCGTCCGCGCCGCCCGTCCGCCGCAGCAAGGCCCGCAGCCGCGCGAACACCTCCTCCACGTCGAACGGCTTGACGACGTAGTCGTCGGCGCCGGCGTCGAGGCCGGCGATCCGGTCGGCGGTCTCGACGAGCGCGGTGAGCATCAGGATCGGCGTCCGGTCACCCTCCGCGCGGAGCACGCGGCAGACCTGGAGGCCGTCTATGCCGGGCATCATCACATCGAGCACGAGCACGTCGGGCCGGTTCCGGTGCGCCTGGGCGAGCGCCTCGACGCCGTCGGCGACCGCCGTGACCGCGTACCCCTCCAGCGTCAGCGCGCGTTCCAGGGCATGGCGGATGGCACGGTCGTCCTCGGCGAGCAGCACGTTCTGGGGCACCCCACCAGTCTGCCAAGGCCACGAGCACACACCACCACGCCGGAACCCCCGGACCACCCTTCTTACCGGCCTCTCACCCCCACCGAACGGTCGGCTTACCGCGCCGGAGCACCGTGGAAGCGCGACGCCCGTGTGACACCGCCCCGCACGGGAACCCGGACAGAGGGAGCACATGGAGTACAAAGGCCGAAACACCGGCTAGAACCACATCAATGAGAAGAAATGCAAATGCACCGCTACACCGTCGGGAAGGTGTGCATGAGCCGCCGCCGCATGAAGATCGTGTTCCTGCTGCACAACGCGTACGCCATCGGCGGCACCGTCCGTACGACGCTGAACCTGGCGGCGGCGCTGGCGGACCATCACGACGTGGAGATCGCCTCGATGGCCCGCCACCTGGACGAACCGCGCTTCGCCGTCGACCCGAGGGTCACCCTCGTCCCCCTGGTGGACGTCCGGCCGAGCAGCCCCGACCTGCGCGATCCCGACCACGCGCGGCCCGCCACGGACTTCCCGGCCGCCGACAAGCGCCACCACCAGTACAGCCGTCTCACCGACCTCCGGGTCCGCGCCCATCTGGCCGGCTGCGACGCGGACGTCGTCATCGGCACCCGCCCCGGCATCAACGTCTACGTCTCCCGTTTCGCGCCCCGCCGCGCCCTGCGCATCGGCCAGGAGCACCTGCGCCACGACGCCCACACCAAGCAGCTCCGCAAGGTCCTCGCCCGGCACTACCGCACCCTGGACGCGGTCGTCACGACCACGGAAGCCGACGCGGAGGTGTACCGCGCACGGATGAACCTGCCGGGCGTACGGGTGATGTCGGTCCCCAACATCGTCCCGGCGGCCGGGGTCGCCCCGTCCGACGGCACGACCCCCGTCATCGCCGCCGCCGGCCGCCTCGCCCGCGGCAAACGCTTCGACCTCCTCCTGGAGGCGTTCGCGAAGGTCGCCGCGAAGGAACCGGACTGGGAGCTGCGCATCTACGGCAGCGGCAAGCAGCGGGACCGTCTGGAGACCCTCGTCCACGACCTCCGCCTCACCGGCCGCGCGTATCTGATGGGCCCGCAGACCCCCATCGAGGCCGAGTTCGCGCGCGCCTCGATCGTCGTCAGCGCCTCCGCGGCCGAGTCCTTCGGCATGACCCTCGTCGAGGCCATGCGCTGCGGCGTCCCCGTCGTCAGCACCGACTGCCCCCTGGGCCCCGCCGAGATCATCACCGACGGCACCGACGGCCGCCTCGTCCCCATGGACGCCCCCCACGCCCTCGCCGACGCCATCCTCGACCTCGTCACCGACGCCGACCTCCGCCGCGCCATGGGCCGCGCCGCCCTGCGCAGCGCCCACCGCTACGACCCGGCCCCCATCGTCACCAAGTACGAGTCCCTCTTCACCGACCTACGCACGACCCGCCTCCAACGCACCTGGCAACGCGAGTCCGTCCGCGCGAGGACCTGGCTGAACAGAAGGACCCGCACACTGCGGAACGCGCGCCCCGCGAGGACCGGCGCGAGCAATCACAAACAACCCGTGGCCTGACACCGACCCCACAAGGGGCGCGGGGAACCGCGCGAGCAACCACAGACCACCCGCACCCCTTTACGCCACGGTCTCCTTCGCCGCGGCGGCCACCAGCGCCCCGTGCGTCGGCGCGTCCGGCACCTCCGCCGGCCGCCCCTTCGCGAACTCCTCCCGCAGCACCGGCACGACCTCCTCGCCGAGCATGTCGAGCTGTTCGAGGACGGTCTTCAGCGGCAGCCCCGCGTGGTCGATCAGGAACAGCTGCCGCTGGTAGTCACCGGCGTACTCCCGGAACGCCAGCGTCTTTTCGATGACCTGCTGCGGCGAGCCGACGGTCAGCGGTGTCTGGTCGGTGAAGTCCTCCAGGGAGGGCCCGTTGCCGTACACCGGCGCGACGTCGAAGTACGGGCGGAACTCGCGCACCGCGTCCTGCATGGTCGCTCAACCTCCAAGTTGTTGACCATTCAACTATAGCTCGACAGCGGCCGCCCCGCCTATTCCACCCCTGAGCATCGGCATCGCCACCGCCACCGCCACCGCCACCGATGTCAGTGCCACCTCCTACGATCCCCCTCATGGCCCCCGTACGCCGTGACACCCGAGGCATCGTCGACGCCGCGGACCTCTTCGCGCGCGTGGACTTCCGCCGCGTCGAGCCCGCCGAGCCGCTGCGCCGGTACGTAGAGCAGTACTGGCTGATCGACTGGGACCTCAGCGAGCCGTACGTCTCGTACGTGGTCCCGCACCCGGCCGTCAACATCGTCTTCCAGCGCTTCCCGGGCCAGGAGCCCTTCGTCGAGGTCGCGGGCGTCCAGCACGGCCTCTTCGCGCAGAAGCTGGAGGGGCGGGGCCGGGTGTGCGGCATCAAGTTCCGGCCGGGCGGCTTCCGTGCCTTCGCGCCGCAGCGGGCGGTGTCGCAGTGGACGGGCCGGCGGGTCCGGCAGCCCGAGGTGTACGCGGACACGGTCCCGGACACGGTCCTCGCCCCGGACGACGAGGACGCCCGCGTGACGGCCCTCGACGCGTTCCTGCTCGGCCTCGACCCGCGCCCCGACCCCCAGGCCGACCTCGCCATGGGCCTCGTCGACCGCGTCCGCACCGACCGCACGATCCGCCGCGTCACCGACTTCGCCCGCGCCGAGGGCATGTCCGTACGGCTCCTGCAGCGCCTGTTCTCCGCGTATGTCGGCGTCGGCCCCATGGGGGTCCCCCCGCTCGAGCGAAGCCGAGAGTGGGGGAGGGTGATCCTGCGCTTCCGCATCCACGAGGCCCTGGAGCGCGCCGAGACCGAACGGGCGGTCGACTGGGCGGCCCTCGCCGCCGACCTCGGCTACGCCGACCAGGCCCACCTCGTACGCGACTTCACATCGACGGTCGGGGTGCCCCCGACGGCGTACGCGGAGGCGGTGTCCCCGGCCGGCTGAGCCCGCGCTCCTCCCCCGGCTACCGGTCCGCGTGCATGACCGCGTAGATCATCACGAACGCGACGAGGTGGATGCCGAAGAGGAAGTAGCCGAGGTACCACCACACGATCCGCTCGTTCTTCGTCTCCTCGGCGAGCCGGCGCTGCTCGGGGGTGAGGGCATCGTCGTCGGACGGCGGCATCACAGCTCCCGATGGACCTTGGTGTTGGAGGCCTGGGCGCGGGGGCGCAGGACGAGGAGGTCGACGTTGACATGGCTGGGCCGGGTGACCGCCCAGGTGATCGTGTCGGCGACGTCGTCGGCGGTCAGCGGCTCGGCGACGCCGTCGTAGACGCTCGCCGCCTTCGCCGCGTCGCCGCCGAAGCGGGTCAGGGCGAACTCGTCCGTCCGGACCATGCCGGGCGCGATCTCGATGACCCGGACCGGCGTACCGACGATCTCCAGCCGCAGCGTCTCGGCGAGGACATGCGCGCCGTGCTTGGCGGCGACATAGCCCCCGCCGCCCTCGTACGTCCCGTGCCCGGCCGTCGACGACACCACGACCACCGTGCCGTCACCGCTCGCGGTCAGCGCGGGCAGCAGGGCCTGGGTGAGGTTGAGGGTGCCGATGACGTTCGTCTCATACATCTGCCGCCAGTCGGCGGGGTCGCCGGTCGCCACCGGGTCGGCGCCGAGCGCGCCACCCGCGTTGTTGACCAGCACGCCGATCGTCCGGAACGCGGTCGCGAACTCGTCCACCGCCGCCCGGTCCGTGACATCCAGGACGTACGCGGTGGCCTGGCCGCCCGCCTTCTCGATCTCCTCCGCCAGCGCGTCGATCCGGTCCCGGCGGCGCGCGGTCAGCACGACGCGGTACCCCGCCGCGGCGAGCTGCCGGGCCGTGGCGGCGCCGATCCCGCTGCTCGCACCGGTGACGACGGCGACGCGGGAGGCGGCGGACGGTGCGGCGGTGGCCATGAGCTGCTCCTGAACGTATGAACGCGTGTACGGGTCGAAGGACGTCCTGCCCGGCCAGGATAGGCGTGCGGTGGGACAATGAGACGGGTGATCCCCTGCACAGGAGGTGGCTCATGGGACAGGCACGTGAGGTCATGGACCGGCTCACGGACGCGGTGACCACGCACCCGGACCTGAAGGCCCTCAGCGCTCTGTACGCCGAGGACGCGGTCGCCGTCACCCCCGACGGCGGCGAGATCCGCGGACGCGACGGCATCATCGAGTACTGGCGGCAGATGACGGACGCCGTACCCGACGGGAAGTTCGAGACGCTGCACGCGTACGAGGTCGGCGACACGGCCATCGACGAAGGGTTCTTCAGCGGCACGAACACCGGGCCGATCCAGCTGCCCACCGGCGAGACCCTTCCCGCGACCAACAAGGAGGTCAAGATCCGCGGAGTGGACTTCGCCACCGTGAAGGACGGCCGGATCACCGAATACCGGCTCTACTTCGACGAGATGGAGTTCCTGGGCCAGCTGGGCCTGCTCCCGGACGAGCCCTCCTGACGTCACTCAGTTCCCGCGCGGCGCATACATGATCACCGCCATGCCCGCGAGACAGATCAACGCGCCCGCCACGTCCCACCGGTCGGGCCGGTAGCCGTCCGCGACCATCCCCCAGGCGATCGACCCGGCCACGAAGATCCCCCCGTACGCGGCGAGGATCCGCCCGAAGTGCGCGTCCGGCTGGAACGTCGCCACGAACCCGTACGCCCCCAACGCGACGACCCCCGCCCCGACCCACCCCCACCCCCGCTCCTCCCGCACCCCCTGCCACACCAGCCACGCCCCACCGATCTCGAACAGCGCGGCCAGCACGAACAGGGCAACGGAGCGGGCGATCACCATGCCAGCAGCTTCGCACGGCCATAACTCACAAGGGTGAACCATCTCGATCACCCACCCGCCGCCCGAACTCCCGACCTAGGCTCGCGCCACAACATCAACACGACGGCCCTCGGCCGGGCGGCATCCCGGACCGAGGGCCTGACCGACACGGAAGTAGAGGCTTCCCTGTGGCTGAATGCGAGCCTAACGCTCACCAGTTCATGGACCTCATGGTCCCCGAGTACGCGTACATGTTCGGCTTCTTGCAGATGGACGGGCATCTACGACAAGGAGTCGGCCAGAAGGGCAGTTTGACCGTCGAAATCAGCGCCCGGGACATCGACATCCTGCGCAAGTTCCAGAAGCTGACGCCGTATTACAGCAGCATCACCGAACGTACCCGCTCCACGAACTTCGCCGAGACTCACACATCGGCCGTCTGGAGCCTGTGTTCCCTGGAAGCCAGAACCACACTCAATGACCTCGGACTGCCCTACGGACGCAAGTCGAAGACGGTCTCTCCGCCAAACGGCGAATTCTCACATAGCGACTACCTGCGAGGCGTAATCGACGCCGACGGCTCAGTCGGCTTCACACGCAAGGGGAGGCCGTTCGTCTCCCTCACGACGGCCAGCACCGCCATCGCCTCTCACCTGCGCGACTACGCCACGGATGTGACCGGAACCGAGCGCGTCATCAAGCGCAATGCCCGGGACGACATCTACAACCTCTACTACACGATGGAAGCGGCCCAGCGCCTGGCAGCCAACCTGTACCACCCCGGTCGCCTGTCCCTGGAGCGCAAGCACACCACTGCCGACTCCATCGCCGCCTGGGCACGTCCTGCCGACATGCGAGCCGCGTACACAAGGCGCAGTTGGACCCCGCAAGAAGATCGCATCCTGCTGGAGTTGAACAGCCCATCGGCAGCCGCCGAAGAACTCGGCAGGACCGCCCAGAGCTGCACCCTACGAATGTGGCGACTTCGCACCGGCCAAGCGTCCATGCCCAGCGATCAGTAACCAGGAAGATGAGGCCCCGGTTTCGACCGGGGCCTTACCCATTTCAACCCTTCACGCAGACGACCTGCTTCAGCTTCGCCACCACCTGCACGAGGTCCCGCTGCTGGTCGATGACCTGCTCGATCGGCTTGTAGGCGCCCGGGATCTCGTCGACGACGCCGGAGTCCTTACGGCATTCCACGCCCCGCGTCTGCTCCTCCAGGTCCTTCGTCGAGAAGCGACGCTTCGCCGCGGTGCGGCTCATGCGCCGGCCCGCGCCGTGGGAGGCCGAGTTGAACGCCTTCTCGTTGCCGAGACCCTTCACGATGTACGAACCCGTGCCCATGGAGCCCGGGATGATGCCGTACTCCCCGGAACCCGCGCGGATCGCACCCTTGCGAGTCACCAGCAGTTCCATGCCCTCGTACCGTTCCTCCGCCACGTAGTTGTGGTGGCAGGAGATCTCCGGCTCGAAGGTCGGCTTCGCTTTCTTGAACTCCTTGCGGATCACGTCCTTCAGGAGCGCCATCATGATCGCACGGTTGTACTTGGCATACTCCTGCGCCCAGAACAGGTCGTTCCGGTACGCCGCCATCTGCGGGGTGTCCGCCACGAAAACGGCGAGATCGCGGTCGACCAGGCCCTGGTTGTGAGGGAGCTTCTGGGCCATGCCGATGTGATACTCGGCCAGCTCCTTGCCAATGTTGCGTGAACCGGAGTGCAGCATCAACCACACGAACCCAGAATCGCAAATATTCACTTCTGCAAAGTGATTGCCCCCGCCGAGCGTACCCATCTGTTTCCCGGCCCGCTCCCGCCGGAACCGCACCGCCTCAGCAACCCCCTCAAACCGCCCCCAGAAGTCGTCCCACCCCGCGGTCCGGAACCCGTGCAGCTGCCCCGGATCAACGGGATCGTCATGCATCCCCCGCCCCACCGGAATCGCCTGCTCGACCTTCGACCGCAGCCGGGACAGGTCGCCCGGCAGGTCGTTGGCCGTCAGGGACGTCTTCACCGCGGACATCCCGCAGCCGATGTCCACGCCCACCGCGGCGGGACAGACAGCGCCTCGCATCGCGATGACGGACCCGACCGTCGCGCCCTTCCCGTAATGCACATCCGGCATCACGGCGAGGCCCTTGATCCAGGGGAGGGTCGCGACGTTGCGGAGCTGCTGCAGAGCCCCCTCGTCGACCGACGCGGGGTCGGTCCACATACGGATGGGTATCTTCGCGCCCGGTATCTCGACGTACGACATATCGCCCTCATTCCCCCGGAATTCCATCAAAAGTCTCAGAACGCAAAACCGGCGCCAAGGGTCCACGAAAGGGATACCGGACCGGCGTCCACGGCAGTGCGTGCGATACACATGGTGCCCGGGGGTCACCCCCGGGCGGCAAGTGAATAACCACAGGACAGGACAGCGAAGGCGTCCCGAGGGACCCGTCGAGAGGAGCCCCACCGTGCAGCGGAAGGCGTACGTACCCGGCGTCGCCGTGCTCCTCGCGGCACTGCTGACCGCGTGCACGGGGTCGGACGACGGCGGTTCGAAGGACGACGCCCGCCCGGGTGAGACCGCGACGACGGCCACCACCGCCCAGCCCGGCCGCTACGACACGCTCCCGGAACCCTGCGGCTCGGCCGACCACGACTCCCTCGACTCCCTCCTCCCCGGCATCGAGCAGCTCCCCGACACCGAGCAGCGGGAGCAGGCCTACGAGGGCGAGGCGACGCAGACGTACGACACGGACCGGAAGGCCGGCTGCCGTTGGAAGGTGGAGTCCACCAACGCCACCGACTATCTGTTCGTCGATTTCGAGCGCGTGACGTCGTACGGCAACACGGTCAGCGACGACAGCAAGGCGCAGGAGGTCTACGGCGCCAAGGTGGAGGCGGCGGATCTTCCGGAGCCGTCGCCGAGCGAGAGCGCGTCCGAGGAGAGCCCTTCCGACGAGAGCGCTTCTCCGCAGACCGAGGACGGCGATCAGGCCGACCCGACCACCACCGACGCATCGGGCAGCCCCTCCCCCGACCCCTCCGGCCCCTCCGGCTCCGATTCCTCCTCGACCGCCTCCCCGTCCCCGTCCCCGTCCGTCTCCGGAACACCCGCCTCCCTCCTGCCCCGCACGCTCGACGATCTCGGCGACGAGGCGTTCCTGGACGACGCGCTCGGCACGAGCCGGCAGCGGACGGTGACTGTGGTGTTCCGCACGTCGAATGTGATCGTGACGGTGGAGTACGAGGAGCAGCCGGCGACCACGACGACCGTGCCGGACAGCGAGGAAATGCAGGACAAGGCCCGGAAACTGGCGGAACGGCTGGCCGCCGCGTTCGACGACTGAGCCTGCGTCGGGGGCGGTTCGGGCCCGCGCGCGAACCGTCCGAACCAGGACCGCACTTCTTCATCACCACGTACGGTGGCCCCTCGTACCCGATCCGACCGCAGGAAAGCCACAGGAAGCACGCAGGAACCCCGCAAGGAGATCGCGGGAACCGCGAGCGTGATGAACGTGATGGACGTGATGGACGTCATGAGTGAAGGAACCATGCAACGAGCCGCAGAGTCAGATCAGCATCAGTCGCCGCGAATCGTGCGCTCCGCGCGCGTCGCGCGCCGCGGGCGCACGGGCCGGGCCCGGGTCCTCGTGGGCGCGGCGGTCGTGCCGGTGCTTCTGCTGGCGGTCGGCTGCTCCTCTGACTCCGACTCCGACAGTGCCTCCGGTGACGAGACGCCGGCGGGGCTGAAGGAGACGGCGACGGAGAGTGCCACGCCCGAGGTGGTCGAGGCGGCGTACGCGGTGCTGCCGGACGCGTGCGAGGTGTTCGCGCAGAAGACGCTGAAGTCGGTGGTACCGGAGGGCGCGAAGTCCGGCAAGGCGATCAACGCCGCCGAGGAGAACGTGACCGGCGACTGCCGCTGGATCAGCCTCGACAACAACGGTGTGGACGGTTCCCAGTACCGCTGGCTGAGCGTGTCCCTGCACCTGCTGGAGTCGAACGCGGCGAACGGCCCGGGCGAGGACCGCGCGTACAAGGCGTACCGGTCGAAGGTGACCTCGGCGAAGTCGGTGGACGGGGCGAAGAACGTCAAGACGGAGCCGGTGAAGGGTACCGGCGACGAGGCGACGGTGGTCCGCTACGACCTGAAGAAGGACGGGGACACCTTCAAGCAGCAGACCATCGTGGTGCGTACGGAGAACGTCGTCATCACGCTGGAGTACAACGGGGCGGGCCTGGCCGGTGAGAAGACGCCGGACGCGGCCGTGCTGCTGAAGTCGGCGACGGCCGCTGCCAAGGAGGCCGTGGAGTCGGTGGAGGACGCGAACGACGGTTCGGACGCGTCGGCGTCGGCGTCCCCGTCGAAGAGCGCCTCCAAGAGCGCCTCGAAGACGCCGTCGGCGGATGCGACGAAGGCGTCGTCGTCGGGCGGTTCGGGCGCGGATGTGAGTTCGGACTCCACCCGTGAGAAGAAGAGCTAGCGGGGCCGCTGAGCCCTGGTCCCACCTGGTCTTTTGTCGGAGCCCGGTCCCCGTGGGGGCCGGGCTCCGCACCTGTCGGCAACCCGTTCGCCGTACACATGTGCCACCCTGTTGCGCGCAACAACACGCAAGGGGAGGGGAGTACGGGTGGCCGCGCCAATGCAGCTGACTCGAATGCACCGCGTTCTCATCGGCGTGGTCGTGTTCGGCGCCGTCATCATCGCCGGGATCGGCTTCGCGGGTTCCTACGCGGCAGTGCGGGAGCTGGCCCTGCAGAAGGGCTTCGGGAACTTCTCGTACGTCTTCCCGATCGGGATCGACGCGGGTATCTGTGTGCTGCTGGCCATGGACCTGCTGCTGACCTGGATCAGGATCCCCTTCCCGCTGCTGCGTCAGACGGCGTGGCTGCTGACGGTCGCGACGATCGCGTTCAACGGCGCGGCGGCCTGGCCGGACCCGCTGGGCGTCGGTATGCACGCGGTGATCCCGGTCCTGTTCGTGGTCTCGGTCGAAGCGGCCCGCCACGCCACCGGCCGCATCGCCGACATCACGGCCGACAAGCACATGGAAGGCGTCCGCCTCACCCGCTGGCTCCTCTCCCCCCTCCCCACGTTCCTCCTCTGGCGCCGGATGAAGCTCTGGGAGCTGCGCTCCTACGACCAGGTCATCAAGCTGGAGCAGGAACGTCTCGTCTATCAGGCCCGCCTCCGCTCCCGCTTCGGCCGTTCCTGGCGCCGCAAGGCCCCGGTGGAGTCCCTGATGCCGCTGAGGCTGGCGCGTTACGGCGTCCCGCTGGCGGAAACGGCCCCGGCGGGCCTGGCGGCGGCCGGCATCGAACCGGCGCTGCTGCCGCCGGCGCCCACGGAGATCGCCCCGGTCGCGGACAGCCGCGCCGCCGCGGCGGCCCCCGTCCCGCGCCAGGCGGCGCCTCCCGCCGAGCAGCGCCCCCAGCTGGAGAGCGCCCCCGCCCAGCAGCGGCCCGAGTACGCCGACTTCCCGGAGCAGGACTTCGCCGAGCAGGAACCCCCTGCCGAGACGAACCCCTGGCTCCACGCCCGCCACCCCCAGCAGGTCCCCTACCAGGGCGGCTACGACCCCTCGTACGTCCCCGAGGAGGAGTACGGGCAGTGGTACGAGGAGCAGGACCCGGAGCAGTACCAGGCGGAGCAGTACCAGCCGCAGCAGTTCCAGGAGCCTGAGGGCCTGCCGCGGGAGTCCTCTTCGGAGGAGACCGGCAGCTTCCCCATCCCGGCCGGCCCCGGCCGCACCCGCGAGCTGGGCGAGGGCGGCGGCACCCCCGAACCCGCCGCCCCGGACGAGGAGTCGTACTACCAGGTCTTCAAGCAGTCGATAGCCCCTGGCAGCGGCTACCCGACGCCCCGTGAGTTCAGCGACAACATCGAGATGACCTACGGCGTCTCCGTCCTGGACGCCGAGGCCAAGCGCCTGGTGCTGCGCTTCCAGAACCGCCACACCGCGGAGCTGGAGGACGAGCACATCGCGTGACCCGCGCACGTACGACCGTACGACGATGGGGGGCGCCCGGTGATCATCGGGCGCCCCCCATCGTCGTACACGCGGACTACGCACGCGTGGTCGGCCTACTCCCCGAGCAGCACCCGCACCCGCTCCTGCCCCACCGCGAGGAGCAGCGTGGGCAGGCGCGGACCGGTGTCGCGGCCGACGAGCAGGTGGTAGAGGAGCGCGAAGAACGTCCGCTGGGCGGTCTTGATCTCCGGCGGGAGTTCCTTGGGCGTGGCGTCGGCCGCGAACCCGGCCTGGACCTTGGGAACGCCGTAGACGAGGTGGGTGAGCCCGTCGAGTGACCAGTGCTCGGCGAGGCCGTCGAGCAGCAGCCGCAGCGAGCCCTGGGCCTGCTCGTCGAGCGACTTCAGCAGGTCGAGGTCGGGCTCGGTGCGCACGACGGTCCGCTGGTCCGCGGGGACCTGCGTGTTGATCCAGGCCTCGGCCTTGCCGAGCCGGGGCCGTACCTCGTCGAGGGAGGAGATCGGGTCGGCGGGGTCGAGTTCGCTGAGGATGCGCAGGGTCTGGTCCTCGGCGCCCGCGGTGATGTCTGCGACGGACGCGAGGGTCCGGTACGGCATCGGGCGGGGCGTGCGGGGCAGCTCACCGGTGGCCGTACGCACCGCGCGGGAGTGCGCGGCGATGTCGGCCGGGAGGGCCGACCCTTCGGCGACCTTGGCATCGAGCTTGTCCCACTCGTCGTAGAGCCGCTGGATCTCCTGGTCGAAGGCGATCTTGAAGGACTGGTTGGGGCGGCGGCGGGCGTAGAGCCAGCGCAGGAGCTGCGGTTCCATGATCTTCAGCGCGTCGGCGGGGGTCGGCACGCCGCCCTTGGACGACGACATCTTCGCCATGCCGGAGATGCCGACGAAGGCGTACATGGGCCCGATGGGCCGCTCGCCGCCGAAGATCCCGACGATCTGCCCGCCGACCTGGAAGGACGAGCCGGGCGACGAGTGGTCGACCCCGCTCGGCTCGAAGACGACGCCCTCGTACGCCCACCGCATCGGCCAGTCGACCTTCCAGACGAGCTTGCCGCGGTTGAACTCGTTCAGCGCGACGGTCTCGGCGAAGCCGCAGGCGGTGCAGGTGTAGGCCAGCTCGGTGGTGTCGTCGTCGTAGGCGGTGACGGTGGTGAGGTCCTTCTCGCACCGCCCGCAGTAGGGCTTGTACGGGAAGTACCCGGCGGAGCCGCTGCTGCCGTCGTCCTCGGCGGCGGCGCCGGAGCCCTCCGCCGCCTCCAGCTCCGCCTCGTCCACGGGCTTCTGCTGCTGCTTCTTGGCCGGGGCCTTCTTGGTCCGGTACTGGTCGAGGATGGCGTCGATGTCGCCGCGGTGCTTCATGGCGTGCAGGATCTGCTCGCGGTACACGCCGGCGGTGTACTGCGCGGTCTGGCTGATCCCGTCGAACTCGACGCCCAGCTCGGCGAGCGCGTCGGTCATCGCCGCCTTGAAGTGCTCGGCCCAGTTGGGGTGGGCGGAGCCCTGCGGGGCGGGCACCGAGGTGAGCGGCTTGCCGATGTGCTCGGCCCAGCTCGCGTCGACGCCGTCGACGCCGTTGGGGACCTTGCGGTAGCGGTCGTAGTCGTCCCACGAGATGAGGTGCCGGACCTGGTGCCCGCGGCGGCGGATCTCGTCGGCGACGAGATGCGGGGTCATGACCTCGCGGAGGTTGCCGAGGTGGATCGGACCGGACGGCGAGAGCCCGGACGCGACGACGACCACCGGAGCGGTAGCGAGTGATGTCGCTTTGCCCGGGGCCCGACGCTCCGACTCCTCGATGACCTCATCCGCGAAACGGGAGACCCAGTCGGTGGTCTCGGTGCTCTGAGCCACGATCGGCACGTCCTCTTTTTCTGAAGGTGATCCATGGCCGCCGGTACGGTCCCCGGCGACCGGGCCATTGTCCCAGAGAGCTCGGGTGGCCGAGGTATCCGGGCGGGGAGCGGGCGGGTGGGGGAAAAGCACGGGGCGCGGCCCCATGCTTTTCAGGGGCGGGGAACTGCGCGATCAGCCACAACTCACCCGCACCCGCCGACGAACCCCGTCCCCCCAACCCATTAGGCACCCCCCACTCGCCGAACGAAAACCCTTTTACCCCCCGTGGGATACTGGCGGCATCCACCCGTACCCCGAGGAGAACGGCTCCCCCCTCATGGCCCCGGTCACGTCCCTCACCGCCTCCGTCCACCAGCGCCTCGCCGACGCCCTCGCCTCCGCCCTCCCGGAAGCCGACGGAGTCGACCCGCTGCTGCGACGCAGCGACCGGGCGGACTTCCAGGCGAACGGGATCCTCGCGCTGGCCAAGAAGGCGAAGGCCAACCCCCGCGAGCTGGCCACCCAGGTCGTCGCCCGGGTGGAGTCCGGCGAGGTGATCAAGGAGATCGAGGTCTCGGGCCCCGGCTTCCTGAACATCACCCTCACCGACCGGGCGATCACCGAGAACCTCGCGGCGCGGTACGCGGACGCGGAGAGCCGCCTCGGTGTCCCGTTCGCGGAGCACCCGGGCACGACGGTCATCGACTACGCCCAGCCGAACGTGGCGAAGGAGATGCACGTCGGTCACCTGCGCTCCGCGGTGATCGGTGACGCGGTGGTCCAGATCCTGGAGTTCACCGGCGAGAACGTGGTCCGCAGGCACCACATCGGCGACTGGGGCACCCAGTTCGGCATGCTGATCCAGTATCTGGACGAGCACCCGCACGAGCTGGACCACAAGGAGGCCGGCGACGACCTCCAGGCGTCCGGCGAGGCCGCGATGTCGAACCTGGACCGGCTGTACAAGACGGCCCGGAAGCTGTTCGACGCGGACGAGGAGTTCAAGACGCGGGCGCGGCGCCGGGTGGTGGACCTCCAGGCCGGTGACCCGGCGACGCTCGCCGCGTGGCAGAAGTTCGTGGACGAGTCGAAGCTCTACTTCTTCTCGGTCTTCGAGAAGCTGGACATGGAGATCCGGGACGCGGACATCGTCGGCGAGTCCGGCTACAACGACATGCTCGCGGAGACCTGCCGCCTCCTGGAGGAGTCGGGCGTCGCGGTCCGCTCCGAGGGCGCCCTCTGTGTCTTCTTCGACGACGTGAAGGGCCCGGACGGCAACCCGGTCCCGCTGATCGTGCAGAAGTCGGACGGCGGCTACGGCTACGCGGCGACGGACCTCTCCGCGATCAGGGACCGTGTCCTCAACCTGAAGTCCGACACCTTGATCTACGTCGTGGACGCCCGGCAGTCCCTGCACTTCAAGATGGTCTTCGAGACGGCCCGCCGCGCGGGCTGGCTGAACGACGGCGTCAAGCTGCGGCAGCTCGCGTTCGGCACGGTGCTGGGCAAGGACGGCAAGCCGTTCAAGACCCGTGAGGGCGAGACGATCCGGCTGGTCGACCTGCTCGACGAGGCGATCGACCGGGCCACGGCGGTCGTCCGGGAGAAGGCCGAGAAGGTGGGCCTGACCGAGCAGGAGATCGTCGAGAACGGCCGGTACGTCGGCGTCGGCGCGGTGAAGTACGCCGACCTGTCGACCTCGGCCGTACGGGACTACAAGTTCGACCTGGACCAGATGGTGTCGCTGAACGGCGACACCTCGGTGTACCTCCAGTACGCGTACGCCCGTATCCAGTCGATCCTCCGCAAGGCGGGCGAGGCCACCCCGGCCGCCCACCCGGAGCTCGAACTGGCGGCGGCGGAGCGGGCGTTGGGTCTGCACCTGGACCAGTTCGGCGAGACCCTGGCCGAGGTGGCCGAGTCGTACGAGCCGCACAAGCTGGCCGCGTACCTCTTCAAGCTGGCGACGCTGCTGACGACGTTCTACGACCAGTGCCTGGTCCTGAAGGCGGAGACCCCGGAGCAGGTGGAGAACCGTCTGTTCCTGGTCGACCTGACGGCCCGGACCCTGCACCAGGGCATGGCGCTGCTCGGCATCAGGACACCCGACAAACTCTGACACGCGTCGAGCCGGCCTGTTGGGGCGCCCCCCGTGGCGCACCAACAGGCCGGTGATCAGGAGCCGGTCCTGGAATCAGACGTCGAGTCAGGCGTTGGAGAGGCGGGCGCCCAACTTCTGGGCGTTGAAGCTGGTGATGGCTTGCTTCTTCACGAGGGAGGTCTGGCCGGCGGACTTGTACTGCGGGGCCAGGTTCCAGGTGACGGTGGCGGTGACCGTGTTCTTGCCGGAGACGGAGTTCTTCACCGGCTTGACGACGAAGGCGCGGTTCAGGTTGACGACCGAGCGCTTGACCTTCGGCGACTTGATCCCGTTCTTGATCGTGTAGGTGAAGGCGACCTGCTGGGTGAGGACCGGGATGTTGTAGACGCGCTCGGTGGCCGTGAAGGTCAGCGAGACGTTCCGGCCGCCCGTGCCGACCTTGTTGGAGCCCTTGACGACACCGGAGAAGCGGACGTCGTTGTTGTACTTGACCTCCTTGGAGTTCCCCCGCGTCACACCGCCCGCGAAGCTCAGCGCGAAGGCCTTGGTGACGGCGCGGTTCTGGAGGTAGTCGACGAACTTCCGCTGCTTCGCCGCGGGCAGCTTGTCGAAGGCCTTGAGGACCTTCTGGGAGGCCGCGAGGTCGTCGTTGTTCATCAGCCAGGAGCGGTACTCCTTGACCGTGAGCTTGGCCGGCTGGGCCTGCGGGGCGGCCACGGCCGTGCCCCCGGCGACACCGGTGAACAGCAGGGCGCCGACGCCCGCGGCGAGGACTCCGGTACGGGTGACGGTGGCGAGTGTGCGCATGTCGAGGGTGCCTTCCGTGCGGTGAAGGGGATCGTCACTTGCGCCACCCGGGACTCAAGGTGCGCACAACCAGCCTATTTTTCTTCGGAGTTGGCAGAAATCGTCTCTTCGGGCATTGCCCTTTCGGGCACCGCGCGGGGCGCGGGGGAAGTCCGGGGCCGCACGGCGGGCGCCGGTGTCTGCCCCGTCCCGGTGACCCGCAGCGCGGACATCCCGGCGGCGATCGGCTGGACCGGCCCGGCCGACCACGAGGACGACGTGGCCCGGCTCTGCGCGATCCTGCGCTCCTGGGAGGACCGTTTCGGCATACGGATCGTCGCCCTCACCTTCGACCAGCTCGTCCTCTCCGTCGCCGCCCTGCCCACCACCCCGCCCGAGGCCGGGGCGGTCGCCGCCGAGCACCTCGCCTTCTGTCCCCACACCATCCGCCGGGGCTACGGCGACGACCTGCGGGCGTACGCCGAGAAGGAGCTGTCGGGGCAGCACCTGTGGGCGTTCCGGTGGGACTGATCCGGGTCCCTCGGGGCACTGTCAGTGCCTGCCCCTACAGTCACCGGCATGGCGACACTTCCCAACCCGCTGCCCAAGCTGGCGGCCGACCCGAGCGGGCGCGCGCTCGGGCTTGAACTCCCGCTTCCGCAGGGAAGACTGATCGACACGACGGACGAGGGCCCGTGGCACGAGCCGCTGCTCTGGTGCGCGGACGAGGCGGCCACCCCGGGCCTGTGGGCCGGCGTCCAGCCCGCCCGCCGTACGGCCGGTCTCCTCCCGGTGCTGCTGGACGTCGGCGACGGCCGGGGCGGGCCGGAGGAGTGGGAGTTGATGCCCGGCGAGATGTCCTACCCCGGCGACCACGACGCCGACGAGGTCCTGGCCGAGTTCTGGGACGAGCACACGACCGACGAGGACGACGACTGGCCGGGCCTTGCCGAAGCCCCCATGCCCGCCGAAGCACCCGCACTCGCCACGGCCCCGACCTCCGCCATCCCAACCTCCTACGCCCCAACCTCGGCCACCCCAACCGCCGACGCCCCAACCTCCGCCACCCCGACCGCCGCCGCCCCGGACCCGGACGCCCTCGCCGCCGAGCTCGCCGACACCCTCGCGCAAGCCCCCTCCTGGCTGAAGGAGCCCCGCCTCGCCCTGGTCCCGGCCCGCCGCAGCGCCGACATCCCGGCGGCGATCGGCTGGGGCGGCCCGATGAACCACGAGAACGACGTGGCCCGGCTCTGCGCCGTCCTCCGTTCCTGGGAGGACCGCTTCGGCATACGTGTCGTCGCCCTCACCTTCGACCGGCTCGTCCTCTCCGTCGCCGCCCCGCCCACCACCGAGGCCGAGGCCGAGGCGGTGGCCGACGAGCACTTCGCCTTCTGCCCGGACAACATCCGGCAGGGCACGGCGGACGGCACCCGTCACTCCTACGCCCGCACCCTCCCCGGCGAGCGGGCCTGGTCCTTCTGGTGGGACTGAGACCGGGACCGAGACCGGAACTGAGACCGGCACCGGGACACGGCGCCTCCCACCGGCGTCCCCCTCAGCCGTCGTCCCGCAACCGTTCCTGTGGACTGAGCAGGAGTGAGCCCGCTCAGCCGCACGCCCCGAACGGTCTTGGGCGTACTGGTCCCCGGCGTACTCGACCCCGGGGCAGCGACACCCATCCTGTGCGTGGTCCGATCTCGGGAGGCCAGTTCCCTGCTCGACCTGGCCATATGGGTACGGCCAGAGGCGACGGGGAGGCCCTGAACCATCACTCCGGTGGAGCAGGGGCCCCGCACACTGGCGCCGTACCCGGCGTCCCAGATCGCACAATCACCGTAGCCCGAACGGCCCAGGACGCTGCAAGCCCGGAAGCCGACCATCACACGATCGAGTTAAACCTCCCTCGTGCACGCTCCCCGGCGAGCAGCTGACAACCCCGCCCCCAACCTCCGCAGCCCCTCCCGTATCTCCCCCGGCGCCTGCGTCACGAAGCACAGCCGCAGGGTCGACCGGTCCGGCTCACCGGCGTAGAAGGGCGCGCCCGGCACGTACGCCACGTCGTGCCCGACCACGCGCGGGAGGAGGGCGGTGGTGTCGTAGGAGGAGGGGAGGCGGGCCCAGAGGAACATGCCGCCCTCGGGGCGGTGCCAGGTGGAGCCCTCGGGGAGGGCCGTAGCGAGGCCGTCGAGCATGACGTCGCGGCGCTCCCGGTAGGCGGCGGCGACCCGGACGACATGGGCGTCCAGGTCGCGGTCGGCGAGATAGCGGGCGGCGGCGAGCTGGTTGACGGTCGGGGTGTGCAGGTCGGCCGCCTGCTTGGCGACCGCGCAGGCCCGGCGCAGCCCGGCGGGCGCGCGCAGCCAGCCCAGCCGCATGCCGGGTGCCATCACCTTGGAGAAGGAGCCCAGCAGCGCTGTACGGTCCTCGGCGCCCGGATGGGCCGCGATCCACGGCACCCGCTCGCCCTCGAAGCGGAGTTCGCCGTACGGGTCGTCCTCGACGATCCACAGCCCGAGCCGGGCGGCGACGGAGGCGACGGCCGCCCGCCGCTCGGCCGGCAGGGTGCGCCCGGTCGGGTTCTGGAAGGTGGGCACGGTGTAGAAGAGCTTGGGCCGAGTCCGCGCCACCAGCTCCGCCAGCGCCTGCGGGTCCACCCCGTGCTCGTCACCGGGCACGGCCACGACCCGGGCGCCCGCGAACCGGAACACCTGGAGCGCCGCCAGATAGCACGGGTCCTCGACCAGCACGACGTCCCCCGGTTCGAGGAGCGCGGTGGCGAGCAGCGACAGCGCCTGCTGCGAGCCGGTGGTGACGAGCATCCCGTCCGCGTCCGTCGGCAGGCCCCGTGCCGTGTACCGCGCGGCGAGCGCCGCCCGCAGCACGGGCTCGCCCTCGGTCGTCGCGTACTGCAGTGCGCGCCCGGCCGACTCGGCGAGCACGTCGCGGTAGGCCGCCGCGATGCCCTCCGTGTCGAACAGCTCCGGGGCGGGCAATCCACCCGCGAAGTTGACGACTTCGGGCCGTGAGGTGACGGCGAGGATGTCCCGTACGGGGGAACCCCCGACGGCCGCGACCCGGCCGGCGAAGGCGGGCACGGGCACCCCGGGACCCGTCGGCCCCTCGCCGCCGGAACCGGCCGCGACCCCCTCGGTTCTCACAAAGCGCACGTCACTCGCGGCGCGCACAGCATCCACGGCACTCATCCCACGGCTCCTTCGACGCTCCAGGACGGCGCGACCCCGCCCCACTGCCCGCACCCTAGCCAGATGAGTGCCCCTTACATCCACCAATTTCGCGATGCGGGCCCTCCTCCGCACCCCCTAGGCTGCCCGCATGCTGCCCAGCGTGGACACGAACGACGAGTTGGAAGAAGTCGTCGGTGACGAGGCGCTGCTGCGACCGGCTGCCCAGGATCTCTGCGGTCAACTCGGTCTCGCAGGTGCGCGAATCGTACGTTTCCCCGAGGGCTCGCTGCCGGTGTACGCCGTCGGCGACGCCCTCGTCCTCAAGCTCTATCCGGGCTTCGAAGCGGCGGAAGCCGTCAGAGAGGCCCGCATGCTGTCCGTCCTGTGGGGCAAACTGCCCATCCCCACACCCCGGTTGCACGCGGCCGACCAGTACAAGAACGGCTGGCGCTATGTGCTGATGTCCCGGCTGCCCGGCGAGGATCTCAACGAGGTCTGGCCGCGGATCCCGAGGGCCGACCAGGAGCGGATCATCGTCGAGGCCGCCGAGGGCCTCGCCGCCCTGCACGCCCTGGACGCCGCACCGGTGGTCCCCATCACCGGCCCGCCGGACTGGGGCAGGTTCATGGCCGGGCAGCGCGCGGGCGCGGTCGAACAACAGCTGAGCGGCGGCCTCGCGGCCCCCTGGTTGGAACAGATCCCGGACTTCCTCCGCGCGGTACCGCTGCCGACCCACCGCCGCCCGGTCCTCCTGCACACCGAGTTCATGCGCGAGCACCTTACTGTCGACCCGCACGACGGCTGGCGCCTGACCGGCCTCTTCGACTTCGAACCCGCCATGGTCGGCGACCCGGCCTACGACTTCGTCAGCGTCGCCCTCTTCCTGACCCGGGCCGACCCCCGCCTCCTGAAACTCTTCTACGAGGCATACGGCCACCCCCCGTTCGACCACCGCGAACTGATGGCCTACACCCTCCTCCACGTCTACAGCGACCTGAACTGGTACCTGCGCAGCCTCCCGCCCCCACCCCGCCAGGACTTGGACTCCCTGGCGGAGACATGGTTCGGCGCAGGAGGCTGACCACGGACCCGCGCCCCCAAAGGCGAAAAGCACGGGGCGCAGCCCCTGCTTTTCAGGGGCGCGGGGAACTGCGCGACAAGCCCCCACCGGACCCGCACCCGACGATCCGCCCGCTACGCCCTACGCTCCGTCGCCCGCTACGCCTTACGCCCCGTCGCCACATACACATTGATGTCCGCGTCGGTCACATCGTTGATGTCCCGGTACCGAACCTTCTCGATGTCGTCCAGCCCGGCCAACGTGAGCGGCTCGACCGCCGGAGGCACCGGCGCACCGTCGGCGAACCGCCAGTGGTGGGCGGGCACGACACCGGGCTCGTCCACCACCAGCCCGCTCTGCTCGAAGAAGCGGGCGACCTCGCCCCTGGACCGCAGCACGAAGGTGAAGCCCCGCTTGGTGTACGTCTCCTGCACCGCACGGATCTTCGCCGGATTGAGGTCCTCGGTGAGATGGCTGAGCACAAGCCGGCTCCCGGCGGGCAGCGCGTCGACCAGCTCCCGTACGACCGGGTAGGCCTCGTCGTCCTCGACGAAGTGCAGGATCGCCACCAGGCACAGCGCGATCGGCTGGTCGAAGTCCAGCGTCTTGGCGGCCTCTTGGAGGATCTGCGCCGGCGTCTTGAGGTCGGCGTCGATGTAGTCCGTGGCGCCCTCGGGCGCGCTCGTGAGCAACGCGCGCGCGTGGGCGAGCACCACCGGGTCGTTGTCGACGTAGACGACGCGGGAGTCGGGGGCGATCGCCTGGGCGATCTGGTGGACGTTCTCGGCGGTCGGCAGCCCGGTGCCGATGTCGAGGAACTGCCGGATGCCCTCCTCCTGGGCGAGCGTGGTCACCGCGCGGCGCATGAAGTCACGGTTGTGCCGGACGTCGAGGTACCCGCGCGGATTGGCCGTCAGCGCCGCGCCGGCGGCCTCCCGGTCCACGGGGTAGTTGTCCTTGCCGCCGAGGAAGACGTCGTAGACCCGCGCCGGGTGCGCCTTGGTGGTGTCGATCCTCTTCCGCAGCTCGGCGGGGTCCTGACTGAGCGCGTCACCGGCCATGAAGTCTCTCCCTGGAGGGTCGGGTCATTGAATGACCAACAACCTAACCCCCGAGGGAAGTTGACCGTGACCGGATGCGGATGCCCGGCCGCCCGATCGCCCCGCCGACCAGCCGCCCAGCCGCCCGTCCGTCGGCGTCACTGGTAGGTCGGAAGCTCCTTGGGATCGGCGCCGTACCGGTTCTGGCCCCGCTCGCCCTCGGTGGTCATGAAGATGATCGTGACGATGCTGCCCACGCAGGGGACGAACCCGATGAGGACCCACCAGCCGCTGCGCCCGGTGTCGTGCAGTCGCCGAATGCTGACGGCCAGGGAGGGCAGGAAGATCGCGGCGAAGAAGAGGAGTTCGGGCGCCTCCGAATCCATGGAGAGGCCGAGGACGAACACGCCGAGCCAGATGAGCGCGCAGACCAGCGTGAACATCCAGGCGTCCTCCTCGCCTCCGCCGACGGCAGCGGCGAGAACGGCACCACCGCCAAGAAGGACGTCGTCTCCTTCCACGGCAAGGAGTACGACAGCGACGGCGGCGCCGCCGCGACCCCGCGCCTGCCGGCCGGAGGCGTCTACTACGACAGCACCCTGGCCGTCACCTACTGGCAGTCCACCGTGGACGACGCCCTCAAGTACTGAACGGACCGAAGGTACTGGGGGCGCTCAGCGCAGCATCCGAGCGGCCTCGGTCGCCCAGTACGTGAGAACGTTCCGCGCACCCGCCCGCTTGATCCCGGTCAGCGTCTCCAGGATGGCCCGGTCCCGGTCGATCCACCCCTTCTCGGCGGCGGCCTCGACCATCGAGTACTCACCGGAGATCTGGTAGGCGACGACCGGCACGTCCACGGAGTCCGCGACGCGCGCGAGGATGTCGAGGTAGGGCCCGGCAGGCTTGACCATCACCATGTCGGCGCCCTCCTCCAGGTCGAGGGCGAGCTCCCGCAGCGACTCCCGCACATTGGCGGGGTCCTGCTGATACGTCTTCCGGTCCCCCTTCAGCGAGGAACCGACGGCCTCGCGGAAGGGCCCGTAGAAGGCGGAGGCGTACTTGGCGGTGTAGGCCAGGATGACGACGTCCTCGCGCCCGATCTGGTCGAGGGCGTCCCGGACGACCCCGATCTGCCCGTCCATCATCCCGCTGGGCCCGACCACGTGCGCACCGGCGTCGGCCTGCACCTGAGCCATCTCGGCGTACCGCTCAAGGGTGGCGTCGTTGTCGACGCGTCCTTCCGCGTCGAGCACCCCGCAGTGCCCGTGATCGGTGGTCTCGTCGAGGCACAGATCGGACATCACGAGCAGCTCGTCGCCGACCTCGGCCCGCACATCACGGATCGCGACCTGCAGAATCCCGTCCGGGTCGGTCCCCGGCGTACCGATCGCGTCCTTCTTGGAGTCCTCCGGCACACCGAACAGCATGATCCCGGAGACCCCGGCCTCGACAGCCTCCGCAGCGGCCTTCTTCAGGCTGTCCCGGGTGTGCTGCACGACCCCCGGCATCGCCGTGATCGGCACCGGCTCACTCACACCCTCCCGCACGAACGCGGGGAGGATGAAGTCGGCGGGATGCAGCCGCGTCTCGGCCACCATCCGGCGCAGAGCGGGCGTCGTACGCAGCCGCCGCGGCCGCGTACCGGGGAAGGAACCGTACTTCGACATGCACCTACGCTACGCCCGCCCCGGGACCCCCTTTGCCGACGGCCCGTCGGCAGCCCCGCACCCGTCCTACGCCCCCTGAACTCCACTCCCTGGAACGCGGGCGCCCCCTTCTTCTTCCCGGACGACCCGCAGCACGGGCTCCGGCGCGAACTCACCGAGATCGAACGCGGCGTCCCGCCAGTGCGCGGCCAGGTCCAACAACTTCTGCGGGTCGTAGTCGACGGGCGGCCCCGGCTGACAGGGCAGCAGCGGGTAGAGGACGGCGGCGGCGAACCGGACACCCCACATCGCGGCCCCGGCATGAGGTTCCACACCTTCCTCCACCCCTTCCTGCTTCAGGTACTCCAGGGTGGCCGACGCATCGCGCAGGGCGTTGTACACCTGCACATAGGTGGCGTGGATCGTGTGGTCGGTCATGCTGCGCTCCTCGGGAGGCCGGGTGGATCAATCCGCCCCGAATCCGACTCAGACGACTCAGACGGTACGGACGGCTCAGACGGGACGGACGGTACGGACGGTACGGACGAATTCGGGCCCTGCTGCCCCACAGCCCCCACAGCCCCCGCGACCCCCGCAGTACGTCGCTCGCGTTCGGCGCGGCAATCTCGGCACCAGGTCCCCTCGGGCCTGCGGAAGGCCCGATTGCAGCCGCCCGCGCAGTCCACCATCCGGTACCACGGGGCCGGTTCGCCCTCTGCGGCCCGCCCCTCGGAGACTTCCGGCAGGACCGGCAACGGCGGTGGCAGCAGTTCACTCAGCCGGTAGGCGAGGAACCGTGCCGGATTCTTGAGAGGCACGGGAAGATCGGCCGTCATGGCGTGATGCACGGCCGCCTGACTGGCCCCGTTGTCGAACCAGGCGACGACGACCGGGGCGAGACGGCGCACATCCTTCTGCGAGAGCGTGAACCGGTCATCGGTCCGACGCAGCCCCACGAGCAGGGCGACAGCCTTGTCGTGGTGCTCACCGCGTTCCGACGACTCGGGGTCGACGTCCTCCGCGGCAGGCGGTACGACGGAATCAACGGCGCCGGGACCGCCTTCAACAGGCTCCCCGTCGGCCACCACGACCTCGACGGGCACCTCCTCGACCACCGGCCGTACGGGCACGGCGTCCACCGGAGCGGCGACAGCGACCGCCCCCGCCCTCTCCCCCATCACCCCACGGGCACGCGTGAGCGCCGGAGCGTTGTACGCGTACGTCCGCGTGACCACGCGCCCACCGTCGACCCGCTCCCGCACCCGCTCGACGTAACCGTGCGCCTCCAACTCCCGCAGGGCGAAGGCGATCCGGTCCCTTCCCTCGGTGAACCGCTCGGCAAGGGTGCGGATGTCGGCGGAGGCCCCCTGGGGCAGCGACAGAATGTAGGTACCGAGCCCGATGGCGGTCAGCGACAGCTCACGATGCTGGGCGAGGTGATTGCCGATGATCGTGTACCGGTCGGGCTGGTACTCCTTGACGTGAGTGACACCGGAACGGGTGGCACTTTGCCGGATACGGGACTGCGGGCGCACGGCGCCACTAGGCTTGGTCTCAGCCATGAGGGAAGCCCTACTTCTCCTCGGTGGTCAGGCCCTCGCACTGGGATTGCACTCCCGGCGAGGGCCGTCGCATGTCTGCGGTTGACGGTTGTCCGAGCCCCGAGCCTGCCCGCCCAACCCACCCCCACGCCAGCCGACTTGGGACAGTTCACTCCCCCGAGTGACGAACACGGGGTTTGGTTTGGTTTGGAGGGTTTCTCTCCCAAGAGTTCTTACTTCTTTACCGCCCGCACCCCCGACGCACGCCCCACCGGGTCCCGTGTTTCCGGGCTCCGGTGCGCGCGGGACCATCCCCTCAGCCGACCAGCCCGGCTTCGGGCGGCGCCCCGTACGACAACAAAGTGCCCGGCGGCCACCGAACGGTTCCAGCGAGCGCCCCTCCTCGGAAATGCGTGCGGGCGCGCTACGCAGGAGCCTGGCCGCGCACCATGAGTGTGCCCGGGCTCCCCGGTTCCGGAGCACTGAGGAGATGGGCGTCAATGTCGGTGAAGCCGTGCCGCTTGAGGATGTCCGCCCACGTCTGCGGGGCGTACTGCCAGCGAAGTACCGTCAGCTCCCGGTGCCGCCCTTCGAGCCACTTCCCCCGCATCGGCTGAGGTCCGTGGGAACCGACGACCGGTGCGGCCTGCGAGAAGGCGAAGACCCCGCCGGGGGACAGCCGTTCGAAGACACACGGGAACAGGTCCTCGGGGTCTGTGAACCAGACGGCCCCCCACACCGAATAGACCGCGTCGTACTCCGTGGGCGTGGACGACAGGTACCTGCACACCTCATCGTGGACGAACGACAGTCCAGGGGTGTCCTTCCACCAGGAACGGGCACGTGCCACCTGGACGGGGGAGAAGTCGACGCCGGTCACTTCGACACCCTGACGGGCCAGGTGGGCAGCCTCCTTGCCCTCAGCCGGCCCGAGCTCCAGCGCGCGGCGGGGAGTGCCGAGGACTTCGGCGCCGGGGCCGTGGCCGGGGTACTGCGTCCAGTCGAAGCGCTCGGCCGACGGAGCCGACTGGGGCCCCTCGCCCTTGTGAGGCTTGTACTTGTCCCAGTATTCGGCCGGTGTCGTGGGCGCGTGAGGCATGGAACTCCTCGGGAGGATGGAGTGACCGGTGTCCCTTGAGCTGGACACCGTATCCAGCCGTCCTCCCACACGCAGGGAAATGACGCCACCTCGCCCGGATGCGCACCTGAAGGGCGCGGGAGCGCTCAAGACGCCCCCGGGCCCGACCGGTTCAGGTCAGTGGCAGTCCGCCCCCGGACTGCATGGACCGCATGCGCCGTAGTCGCGCTCCCAGAGCTTCCAGTCCACGCCGAAGCCCGCGTCGGCGATGATCTGCGCCGTGCGCTCCACGGAGCCGTCGTACTTGAACTCGATCTCGGGAATGTGCTCCAGGAACCTGCCGTCGAAGTGCTCCTCGCAGAACTCGCGGTAGTTCTTGGTGTCGAGGATGAAGACGTGCACCGCCATGTCGACCAGGCGGCCACAGCACATCTCCAGGCCCTGGCCCCACTTCTCCATGGCCGTGATCAGGTACGAGACTGCCGCCCCGAACAGCCGGTCGGCCATCACCTCGTCCACCGGGTGGTCACGCATCAGGAGCTGGATCTCCCGGGCCCACACCTCCCGCTTCACGTAATCCCGAGGGTCTCGAACCTTGGTGTCCACTGCTGCCGTCATATTGCCCTCCGTGGCTTCGTCGGAGCCCGCCGCTCCGAGCGGGCCGTAGTGGAACGACACCACCAGCCGACAGCGTGCAGTGGTCAACTGCCCTGCCGCGCACACCGTTTGCAGATGCTGCACACGCCGTCGACGCGCCCTCCCCGACTGGCTACCGTGGATGGGCCCGGCCCCTGGCCAGTGGGAGGCGCGATGCGCACCGTGGACCCGCTGTGGAGTTCCGCTCAGGCCCGTACGCTCGTGGACCACCAAGACCCCGGAGGACTCATCCGCATGGGCCGGGTCGGGCGGGGATGGCGGCAAGCCGACCTTGGGGCGCGTCTTGGCTGCTCCGCCTCTACCGTCTCCCGAATGGAACAACGGGGCAGCCGAACAGCTGACCTACACCTCCTGCGCCGGGCAGCCCAAGAGGTCGGCGTGCCACCTCAGGTCTTAGGAGCGGCACTCGGATTGGGCATGCTCCATGCCACTAGAGTGGCGGCCGATGGTCCACGTTGCGTCAAGGAGGACCCCATGCGCCGCCGGACACTGCTCGCGGCCGCCGGGCTGACGGCCCCCGCCCAGCTCCTCGTCGGCGTGGACGACGCCTTGGCGATCACGCCTGCCCCGACCGGCTCGGCCGTACCCCTCGATACCCGCCTTACGCAGGCACGGTCTCTCTTCGACGCGGGCAGGCACACTGACCTTCTCGAAGTGCTACCCGGGCTCCTCGCCGACGCCCACGAGGCCGCCCGGTCCCGGACGGACCTCGCACACGCCCGGCTCTCATCGTGCTACAGCCTTGCCGCCCAGCTCCTCGTCAAGATCGGCCGCTACGACCGGGCCCGCCTCACCACGGACCGCGCCACCGTCTATGCGGAACTCTCCGGCTCCCCACTGGCCGCCGCCGCTGCCGCCCGGGAACTGAGTATCGTCCTGCGCCACCAGGACCAGCCCGGAGCCGCTCAGCGCCTGATCCTGAGCGCTGCCGCCCAGGTCGAGGCCACGGGGCTGAGGACTCCCGCGCAGTCGGCGGCCTACGCACAGATGCTGTGCACCACGGCGTACACGGCTGCGCGCGCTGGTGACCGGGAGCAGGCTCTGGCCATGATCCGTGAAGCGTCCCAGGCCGCGCGCAGTCTCCCGCGGCAAGCCCCGGCGGGACGCCTGTTCCCCATCACCCCGGCAGCCGTCGACCTCTACGAGGTCGGCGTTCACTGGGCTCTGGGTGACGCCGGGGCCGCCATCCAGGCCGGGCGGGGGTTGCATCCGGACCTGTTCCCCACCGCCGAGCGCAAGGGACGGATGCATACCGATCTCGGCCGTGCGTGGTGGCAGTGGGGCAAGCCGGAGCAGACGGCCCACGAGCTGCTTTCCGCCCTGCGCGTCTCCCCCGGAGAAGTCCGAGACCGCCCAGCCATCCGGCACATCGTCCGCGACCTGTCCACACGGCACCCACGCGTGAGCGGCGTCCGCGAGCTGGCTGTGGCAACTGGCCTTCGCAGCTGAGCGCCGGCCGTCGAGGGCAGGGGCGTGAGTTCAGGCGGGAACGCCGAGACCCCGTTGGCGCTGCGTGTGAAGCTTGGCAAGGGCCGCCAGTTGTCGCTGTTCCCACGCCGTGGCCGCTCGAACCGCGACCGTGTGTGAACGCCACTCAAGGCCGGTGGGACGGGCAAGGAAGACCACCGTGCCCTGAATGCCCGTGATCCTCGCGGGCATGTCGTAGTGCCGGTCGTAGACGATCTGACCGACCCTGAGTCCGTCCGCCTCCGCTCGCGCTCTTCGGACCGGTCGCTGCCGTACTCCTACGGCTGTTCTCATCGCTCCGTCCTTCCTCGGCATCGCTCGCACTCCGGGAATCGGCACGCCGAACAGTCCGGCCCGGGGAGGTGGACGACGCCGGAGGCCACGTCCAACACCCCTCCGTACTCCGTCCACCACCCTGTAGGGCTGCCCTCGTACGGGGTGCCCGCGAACCGTTCGACTGTCCCCTCCGGTGCCGTCGCCACCTCACAGCCCTCGGCGGGTACGGCGGTTGGTCTCAGCCACCCGAGGCACCAGAAGCTCACGGGTGGTCGGCCGGCGGAACTCCGCCGTGTCCCACTCCTCACCGTCGGACGCTCTCAGGGTCAGTGTCGAGCCGTCCCAACTCACGACGGAACCCACGCGGCCCGTACGGGCATCGGTGGTCCAGTCCCCCAGGCCGGGCACGTACGCGGGCTCCGCGTTCGCCTCGAAGGCGTTCACGCCGCCACCTCCTTCGCGTCCGTCGCCCGGCGGTGCGGATGCTGACTGATTACGTCGTTGGTGCTCCGGAGGCTTACGACACCGCCCAGCCGTCGAGCCGCTTCCCTCTTCGTCACGGCGGCAGTGCAGACGGGGCAGCCGTCCACGGGAACGGGCTCAAGGGCCGGTGCGCGGAGTGCCGGTGCGCGAAGGGCCGGAGTCGTCGCCGTCGTCTCGCTGGTCATCCCCACGGCCTCCTCTGGAGCCCTGCCTCAACTACCCGCAGCAGCTCAGGGGTTGGTGACGCGTATCCGGTGCGTGGAACCCACATCGGGGCGAGTCGCCAGAAGCCACCGGCATGTGCGAGTGCTTCCAGTTCCTCCACGCCGTCAGCCGGTGCCGCGCGGGCTGTCTCCTGATCGGACACGACCATTCCTCTCCGTAGCGACTCCACTACCAAGCGGGTTCAGCGTGGCCCACTGCGGGGAAGCAATCAACGTGTCAGACAGGAACGGAAGATTGGTGAAAGCTCTTTGAACCGCAAGGAGTTGGACCCGGAAAGCTCTCCTCAGGCCGCCTTCGGTGCGCGTTTGCGCAGCGAGCGGGAGGCGCGCGGCTGGAAGCAGGAGGACCTGGCGGAGCGGGTGGGGTATGCCAGTTCGCATATCTCGGCCGTGGAAACTGCTCGCAAGATGCCGACCTTGCGCTTCTCACGCAGTGTGGACCTCGCCTTCGGCATCGCAGATACGGAGCGAACGTTCGAGCGCCAGTGGCGCGAGATCCGCCACGGCAGCCTGTTGGAGGGCTTCCCGCAGTTCGTCGACCACGAGAGGCGTGCGGCGGAGATCCGGCTGTACGAGGTGGGGGTCATTCCTGGCCTGCTTCAGACGCCGGAGTACGCAACGATCGTGGCCGACAGCGCCGTCAAGCGGGGGGCAATCACCGCCGAGCAGGCAAAGGAGCGGGTCACGCTCGTCGCGGAACGGCAGACCGCGCTCGTCCGGACGCCCGCACCGCTGATCTTCGCGGTCCTGGACGAAAGCTGTCTGCGTCGACCCATCGGCGAACCCGGCGTCATGAACGCTCAGTTGGCACGGCTGGTCGAGTTCGCTGAACTGCCGAACACCGTGCTCCAGATCGCCCCATTCAGCATGGGCGAGCGCCGACCGCTCAGCCTGCCGCTCTACATCCTGACGATGGCGGACCGCTCCCTCATGTCGTACGCCGAGTCCGCGCACCGGGGCCATCTCGAACGGGACGGCAGGTTCGTCCTGCCCTTGCTGGCGGCCTACCATCAACTACAGGCTGAAGCCTGCTCACAGGCAGAATCCGTGGCCGTGATCAACCAGTTGCGAAAGGGCACCCCGTGACCACCGAATCCCCCCGTTGGTTCAAGTCCTCGTACAGCGAGAACGGCGGCGCCTGCCTGGAGGCCGCCGGAAACCTCGTCGCCTCGCGCGGCCTGGTCCCCGTCCGTGACTCCAAGAACCCGAACGGTCCGGTTCTGGACGTCCCCGCCGACGCGTTCTCGTCCTTCGTGGCGGGCGTCAAGGCCGGGGAGTTCGGCTCTGTCTGACCGCTCGGCCCGGCGCTCGCCTTCGAGCCCGGCGCCCGGCCGTCGGTCGTCGCTGCCGTCCAGCATGACGAGTTCCCCGTGTGAGTCTGACCCGACCACGTGATGCCCCGCCACTCCGCGAGGAGTAGCGGGGCATCACTGTCGCGTGTGGCGCCGCTGTCGGCCCGGCGGGCCCTGCTCACCGCTCTTCGGCCGGGCCCCCCGCCCACCATGCTGTCCATGCCCCTCGCCTGCTGCAACGTCTCCGCGAACTCCCCCAGCGCGGCCTGAAGATCCTCGACGATCTCGGCGGCCAGCACCTCGGGCGCGGGCAGGTTGTCCGCGTCGTCGAGGCTGGGGTCGCGCAGCCAGGTGATGTCGACGTCCGCCTTGCCGCGGGCGACCAGTTCCTCGTACGAGTACGCCTTGAACCACTCGGTCTCGACACGCTTGGAGCGGTCCTCAAACTGGGCCCGGGTGAGCGGGTTCTGCTTGAGGGTGAAGTGCTGGGCCGTACGGAAGTCGTAGACCCAGAGCTTCTCGGTCCACTGCTGGTTGGGCCGGGCCGGCTTGCGCTCGAAGAACAGCACGTTGAGTGCCTGATGTGGACGTAAGGGTCGTGTGTGGGGGCTGGGTGTCCCTGAGGGGCAAGCTTTGGCCAGAAGTGCATGGGATCGCGATCGCAATTTTGGTACAACTGATCGACTGGGCTTCCGTGTGTGCCGGAAGGTTTGTCCATGCGTCAGGTGTGGGGGCTGGGCGCCGAGTTGAGGGAACGAATCTGCGAGGGCGTCGACGGGGGTG
>NZ_JAEMUX010000249.1 GCF_016598475.1 Streptomyces adelaidensis | reverse complement strand
CGGACGGACTGGCATCCGGTGCGGATCCGCTTCCGCCTGCCACCCCACGTCCCCGCGCACGCGGTGCTGTGCGCGCCCACCCTGCGCGTACGGGAAGAGCGGCTGCTGCTCGACGTGCCCTACGCGCTCGCCGTCCCGAAGCCGGAGCGGGCCGGACACCGCATCGCGGTGGCCTTCGACTGGGGACTGAACACCCTGCTCACCGGCGGCACCCTCCACCTCACCGACGAGACCCAGCCCCGGGTGCTCACCGACGCACACCCGCTGTCCTTCCGCGCCGCCGGAGTCCTGGCCAAGGCCGACCGGCTGCGCATCCACGACGAGCGGATCACCGCCCGCATCGACCAGCTGCGTACCCTGATCACCTCACGACAGGAGCGCGGCGTTCGCCCGGACCCGCTGCTGGTGGCGAAACTCGCCGTCCTTCAGACCGAGCGGGAACGGGTCGCGAAGCGCCGCACCCGGCTGAACGCGGCCCTCGCCAAAGCCGCCGCCCGCTTCATGACCGACCATGCCCGCGCGGCCGGAGCCTCGGTCATCTACCTCGAAGACCTCCGCGACATGGAAGCCCGCGGCAAGGGCCGCACCCTCAACACCCGTCTCTCCCAGACGGTGCGCGGCGCGATCGTCACCCACGTCCGGCACACCGCCGCCGCCCACGGCATCGCCGTGGTGATCGTGCCACCGCGCGGGACATCGAAGTACTGCCCCCGCTGCCTGAACAAGTTCCGCCACCACAAGGCCCCCGACGACCGGGCGGCGGGCTGGGCGTGGGCGACCTGCCCCAACGAGGCGTGCGGGTACAGCACCGGCCGGGACAACGCCGCCTGGCAGAGGATCGGCGCCCGCGGCCTGACCCACCAGCACACCACCCGCCTCGACCGCACCGCCGGAACCTTCGTCATCCGCGCGGTGGTCGAGGCCCTGGACCGGGCAAGCCAGGTCCAGCACCAGACCCGGGACCGCACCAAAAGCCGTCCCACCACCAGACGCCCCGCGCCCGGGAAGCGGCGCAGGGTCCCCGCCCCACCCGGCCGAGCGC
>NZ_JAEMUX010000248.1 GCF_016598475.1 Streptomyces adelaidensis | reverse complement strand
AGGACGGACTGGCATCCGGTGCGGATCCGTTTCCGCCTGCCGCCCCATGTGCCCGCGCATGCGGTGCTGTGCGCGCCCACCCTGCGCGTACGGGAAGAGCGGCTGCTTCTGGATGTGCCCTACGCGCTCGCGGTCCCCAAGCCGGAACAGGCCGGACACTCCCGGGCGGTGGCCTTCGACTGGGGGCTGAACACCCTGCTCACCGGCGGCACCCTCCGCCTCACCGACGAGACCCAGCCCCGCGTGCTCACCGACGGGCAGCCGCTGTCCTTCCGCGCGGCAGGGGTGCTGGCCAAGGCCGACCGGCTGCGCCTGATCGGCGAGCACATCGGCGCGCGCATCGACCGACTCCGCATCCTGATCGCCTCCCGGCAGGAGCGCGGGATGCGCCCCAGCCCCTGGCAGGTGGCCAAGCTCGCGGCCCTGGAAGCGGAACGGGAACACGTGGCCCGGCGCCGCACCCGCCTGAACGCGGCCCTCGCCAAAGCCGCCGCCCGCTTCATGACCGACCACGCGGTCGCGGCCGGGGCGAGCGTCATCTACCTCGAAGACCTCCGCGACATGGAAGCGAAGGGGAAGGGCCGCACCCTCAACACGCGCCTCTCGCAGACGGTGCGTGGGGCGATCGTCACCCACGTCCGGCACACCGCCGCCGCCCACGGCATCGCGGTGGTCATCGTGCCACCGCGCGGGACGTCGAAGTACTGCCCCCGCTGCCTGACCGCCTTCCGCCACCACAAAGCCCCCAACCATCGGGCGGCGGGCTGGGCATGGGCCACCTGCCCGAACGAGGCCTGCAAGTACAGCACCGGCCGGGACAACGCCGCCTGGCAGCGCATCGGCGCCCGCGGCCTGACCCACCAGCACACCACCCGCCTCGACCGCACCGCCGGAACCTTCGTCATCCGCACGGTGGTCGAGGCCCTGGACCGGGCAAGCCAGGTCCAGCACCAGACCCGGGACCGCACCAAAAGCGGCCCCACCACCAGACGCCCTGTGCCCGGGAAGCGGCGCAGGGTCCCCGCCCCACCCGGCCGAGCCT
>NZ_JAEMUX010000247.1 GCF_016598475.1 Streptomyces adelaidensis | reverse complement strand
CCAGGCCGGCGAACTCACCCCGGGCATGACCCTGCGCACGGCATCCGGCACCACGGCCACGGTTGAGGACGTCCGCTACTTCGAGCGCCGACAGCGCACGCACGACCTCACGATCACTGAGATCCATACGTACTATGTGCTGGCGGGGACCACGCCAATCCTTGTTCACAACTGCAATACGCGAGTTGGGCGATGGATGTCAGAGGAAGAGCATCAAGCGATGGTTGACACGGGTAAGGTTCAGGCTGGTCAAGGTGAGACTTCGACCTACGTGGCCCATCCGGCAGATGCTGACGCCTTCCGGAAGCAGGCTAAACCGGGGTCCGTCTATGCAGAGTTCGATGTCCCGTGCTCCTGTTTGAAGCCTGCTGGTGAGCCTGGGTGGGCACAAATTCCTGGGCCGAAACATCCCATCTATACACGACTGAATGCCCGACGTGGGCTACCCGCACCAGAGATGCCTTCTTTCGGAAATCTCACGATCGTGGATAGGAAATGAACGAACTGCTTCCCATTCTATTCAAGAGGTTCATCGAGGGGATGTCGCCTCATTGCGAGGAGCATGGATTCGTCATTGAAGTTTTCGATGCGCTCGACCGCGAGGGCAAAAAATCTTTTGGGGTCTACGCGGAGAACGGGTCGAGAGGATTTTTTTTGACGGCGTGGGACTCTGGAGAGGTTCAGGTGTCGTCAATTGACTACGATGTGAATCTCTTTCCTGAAGAGAGATATTTGCCGGGCATGCTAGATGGTGAATTGAAGACTCTATTTCGGGATCTAGTCGATTGGGCGTCTGCTGGTGTGAGTGATGCTGGCTGAATGGAGGCCAAGGTGAACGCTCCTGGGCTGCAATGTCGTGGTGGTCCGCGATAGCGAATCAGAAGCCCCGGCAGGTGCGTCCTGGCGGGGCTTCGGTGGGTCGTTCCGGTGCATATCAATAGGAGTAGGCCGCTGACGGCAGTAGTGACGGCAACACCAGCAGACGCCAGCGCATTTGCACGAACATCCAGCGACTGTCAAATCGCCCGCTGACCAGTGAACTTGCAGGTAGTAGCGGCCCGGCCTGCACACGTATTATGTGGTGGCAGGCGATAC
>NZ_JAEMUX010000246.1 GCF_016598475.1 Streptomyces adelaidensis | reverse complement strand
GATCGTACGTCCGTCTTGTTCGGCTGTGTCCCAGTCGCGGGGGCGGAGTTGGTACTTCTCGGAGTCGAGGTATTCCTCGCTGCCGGGTTTGAGGGGGGTGTTCTCGCAGAGTTCGTAGCCGGAGTAGACGCCCCAGGTGGGGGAGAGGGTGGCGGCGAGTACGGCGCGGAGTTCGAAGGCGGGGCGGCCGCCGTCCTGGAGGAAGGCGTGGAGGATGTCGGGGGTGTTGACGAAGAAGTTGGGGCGCATGTAGCTGGCGGCGTCGCCGGCGAGTTCGGTGGCGTAGTCGGTGAGTTCCTGCTTTGTGGTGCGCCAGGTGAAGTAGGTGTAGGACTGCTGGAAGCCGGTGGCGGCCAGGGTGTGCATCATCGCGGGGCGGGTGAAGGCCTCGGCGAGGAAGATGATGTCGGGGTCGGTGCGGTTGATGTCCGCGATGACCTGTTCCCAGAAGAGGACGGGTTTGGTGTGGGGGTTGTCGACGCGGAAGATGCGGACGCCGTGGTCCATCCAGTGCCGCAGGACGCGGGTGGTCTCGGTGATGAGGCCGGGCAGGTCGGCGTCGAAGGCGATGGGGTAGATGTCCTGGTACTTCTTCGGGGGGTTCTCGGCGTGGGCGATGGTGCCGTCGGGGCGGTGGTGGAACCACTCGGGGTGTTTGGCGACCCAGGGGTGGTCGGGGGAGCACTGGAGGGCGAAGTCGAGGGCCACTTCCATGCCCAGGGCGTGTGTTTCGGCGATGAAGTGGTCGAAGTCGTCGAGGGTGCCGAGGTCGGGGTGGACGGCGTCGTGGCCGCCTTCGGGGGAGCCGATGGCCCAGGGGACGCCGACGTCGTCGGGGGTGGGGGAGAGGGTGTTGTTGCGGCCTTTGCGGAAGGTGGTGCCGATGGGGTGGATGGGGGGGAGGTAGATGACGTCGAAGCCCATCGCGGCGATGGCGGGGAGGCGTCGGGCGGCGGTGCGGAAGGTGCCGTGGGGCTGTTCGGGGGTGCCTTCGGAGCGGGGGAAGAACTCGTACCAGGCTCCGTACAGGGCCCGTTCCCGCTCCACCAGCAGGGGCAGCGGCTCGCAGGAGGTGACCAGCTCCCGCAGCGGATGGCGGCTCAGGATCTCGTCCACCTCCGGCGTCAACGCCCCCGCCAG
>NZ_JAEMUX010000245.1 GCF_016598475.1 Streptomyces adelaidensis | reverse complement strand
ACGCCGATGGGCCGCCCCCTTGCCCGGATGACGGCCCTCGACTCGGCGACCCCAACCCATCAGAGAAAGAGAGGTCCCCGTGACCACATCATTCCAGACCCCTGTCCCGCTGCACCTGGCGCCGTTGCCGCGCCGTAACCCGTTGTCGGCGGTGTTCCGTAAGGCGGCCCGGCTGATCGCGGTGAACGGCCACTTCCAGGGCGACTACTGCCCGGACGCGTTCGATCGCCGCTTGAAGACGCCGCACTCCGAGCGCCCGCTGTCGATCGTGGCGGCGATCCGCTGTGTGACCTCACCCAACGGCGACAACCCGCACCGGATCTCGGAGCTGTCCGAGGCGGCGGTGAAGGTGCTGGCTGCTCGTCTGGAGGTGGACGGGGAGCCGGCGTGGAACGACGAGCCGCACCACTTGGAGGGGCACGTCGCGCACTGGGGTGACGTGGAGGGCCGGTCGGTCGAGTCGGTTGTGGCGGTGCTGGAGGCGGCTGCGGACGCGAACGAGGTGGCGGCGTGAACGGCCTGATTGTGGAGCCGTCGGCGTGTACGTGGTGCGGTATCGCCCAGCGTGGCCATGGCCGTCAGTACGCGGACGCGGTCGGCTGGCACGCGTGGGAGCGGCCGTCGCAGGAGCAGATTCTGGCGCGGATGAAGGCTCGCCGGCTGGCGGCGACTGTCGCTGCTCGGGGTGCGTTGCCGATGTCGGGCACGCCCGTACCGCAGGCGCTTCCGTTGTCCGGTCCGATCTGCTCGCAGTCGGAGGCCCGTGCCGCTGGGCTGGACATCGCGCCGTCGGTGGAGGAGCTGGACGCGATGGCGTCCACGATCGTCGCGGCGGGTGACCCGCTGTCGGCGGAGGTGAGTCTGGCTCAGGCGGTGCCGTTGCTGGGTGCTGCGGTTACGGGGCTGCAGGCTCGGCTTGTCGAGCTGGAGGCGGCCGCTTACGGCGACGCGAAGGTCCGGCTACTGACGCCAGTCGAGCAGATCCGGCACCTGCACGCTTGTGTGGCCGCGCAGTTGAGCCGGGCGGACACGCTGGACCGGCTGTGCCGGGAGCAGCGGGCCCGAGCCGACGAGCTGGAGGCCGCGATCGCCGCCGACGGGTGCATGTGTCCTGTGCCGGATCGCGTGGGCCCGCATCAGGTGGGCTGCCCGCTGGATG
>NZ_JAEMUX010000244.1 GCF_016598475.1 Streptomyces adelaidensis | reverse complement strand
ACTTGGGGGAATTCATGACGTTCGAGCAAGAATGGGCCGAACTGCGCGCGGCGGCGGCCGAGCGGACTGCCATGCGGATCAACAGTGCTCCGGCCGCGGGCGGCGGAGGCGGCGGAAAAGACCTGGTGGTCAATCGGGACGATCTCGGCGCTATCGGCAATGACGCGTATGACCTGCTGGGCCGGCTGGGGAAGGACGGCGACATCGCCCGTCCCTCCACGTTCGACGCGGCGATAGCGCTGACCAACGGGAACTTCGTGAGCGGTTCGGCCGTGCTGAAGGTGCACGACTTCTGGCAGACCCACCTGAGGACGCTGCTGGACGCCTGCGCGCAGATTTCGAATCACCTCGATTACAGCAAGGCCCAGCATGCGAAGGACGAGGTGAAGATCGAGGGAGATCTGACGCGGGTTTCGGTGCTCACGCAATACATGAAATAGGGCTCGGGGGAGCGCGCAACATGCTGAAGTACGAGGACATCATCGACGCCCCGGTGGCGAAGCTGAAGGCCGCCGTCGACGACTGGTCGGAGATGGCGGGGAAGCTGGACAAGCTTGCCACCGACGCCGCCGACGGGATGAAGAAAAAGGCGGACAGGGCGGCCTGGGAGGGCGTCAACGCAGGGGTCACCAAGGCGTTCATCGGTAAGACGGCCAAGGAGTTCGCGGACGCCGCGGCCGAGGCCAAGGGTGTGAAGCTGATCCTGGAAGAGGGTCACGCGGCCATCAAGAAGGCCAAGGACGACCTGGTCGCCATCCGGGACCACGAGGGGCCCGCGGCCGGCATCCGGGTGGACGGCAAGGGCAAGGTCACGGCGAAGAACCCGTTGTCCGAGATCCCCGGGGCGCGGCAGGACCCCGACTACAAAGAGCCCCTGCAGCAGGAGCAGCGGAACATCGAGTCGTGGCAGAAGAGGATCGACCTGATCGTCGACAACTGCAACGACACCGACCTCGCCTTCAAGAACACCCTTGAGGCCAATGTCACCGACCGCAAGGACTTCAGCGCACCGACGTACACGAAGCTGGACCAGGAGGAGGCCGCCCGCGCCGCCGCTCTGGCGGGCAAGGGCCGGGACCTCACACACTCCGAACTTCAGCAGCTCAACGAGCTGCTGAAGGACAACAGCAAGTCGGTGGAGTTCTCCAAGAACTTCTACGAGA
>NZ_JAEMUX010000243.1 GCF_016598475.1 Streptomyces adelaidensis | reverse complement strand
ACCCCTGGCCGGCCAGGGCGAGCAGATCGTCGATCTGGTCGCCGCGGCGATCCACCCCATCGTGCGCCACAAGGCCTCGGGTAAGCACTACAGCAGCACCGGGCAGTACCCGCTCGTACCGGGTGTGGACGCGGTCGCCCGCACCGCCGACGGCACGCTGGTGTACACCGGCGAGATCGAGGCCCCCTGGGGCACGTACGCCGAGCGGATGGCGGTCGCCATGGCCCTCCCGCTTCCGGACGGCGCCGACCCCGTCGCCGTGGCGGCGGGCATCAACCCGGGCATGTCGTCCTGGATGCCGCTGACCGCCCACGTCGACGAGCACGGCACCCCGGACACCGCGATGATCATCGGGGTCACCGGTGCGGCCGGCGGCCTCGCCGTCCAGAACGCACAGGCGCTCGGCGTGCGACGCGTGATCGGCGTGGGCCGCGGCACCGACGACCTCAAGCGCGTAGCCGGACTCGGCGCCGAGACCGTCGAAATCGGCGGCGACAGGGGCGCGGACGCGGCGGCCATCGGTGCGGCCCTCGACGGCAAGTCGCCCGACCTCGTTCTGGACTTCCTGTGGGGCGGCGCGGCCGAGTCCGCCTTCCAGGCACTGGCGAACGTGCCCGGCAACAGCGCCACCCATTACGTGCAGATCGGCTCCACCGCCGGCGAACAGGCCGCCGTACCCGCTTCGCTGCTGCGCAGTCGCCCCTTCCGCCTCAGCGGCAGCGGTATCGGCTCCTTCGAGATGCGCCGGTACTTCAACGAGGTCGCTTCCTACGTGCAGCTCATCACCGACGGCAAGGTCGAGGTGAACGCCCAGGCCTACCCGCTCTCCCAGATCAGCGAAGCGTGGACGGCCGAAGCGGGGCCCCGCCCGGTGCTCATCGCCGACTGACGGTGAGGAAGTGCGCAATCACCCGTTCAGACAGGGGTCGTCGGACAGACTCGCAGGCCGCATGACCACCACATGATCATCACCAGCAATGGAACGGGACTCACAACCTGCTGCACGAGATGCGTGTCCTGATCCGCCATGTTGCGTCTCCCTGCCCGGCCCGTGTTCACGGTGACCTAGTAGTGTCGACACTGTCGCCATCAGGCGACGGATTCCTGTGTGAACTCAATGAAATCTGTCGACAGTGCGTGAAAGTTCAGAGGGTTTCTCTAGCTTTTCAAGAGTTCGCCCAAGAGTTCGTTTAAGA
>NZ_JAEMUX010000242.1 GCF_016598475.1 Streptomyces adelaidensis | reverse complement strand
GTTCAGCCTGCGCGGCAATGCCCGGGTCCTGGCCGGCAGTCACCACCCGGACAGGGACGCTCAGTTCCGGCACCTCAACACCACCGTGAAGGCGTTCCTGGACGCGGGTGACCCGGTGATCAGCGTAGACACGAAGAAGAAGGAGCAGGTCGGCCTCTTCGGCCAGGCCGGGCGGGAGTGGCGGCCGCCCGGCGAGCCGGTCAAGGTCCTCGACCACGACTTCCCCACCCACGCGTCCGGCACCGCCATCCCGTACGGGATCTACGACGTCGCCCGCAACACCGGCTACGTCGTGGTCGGCACCGACCACGACACCGCGGCCTTCGCCGTCTCCTGCCTGCGCCGCTGGTGGAAGGAGGAAGGGCGACACGCCTACCCGCACGCCACCCGGCTGCTGATCACCGCGGACGGCGGCGGCTCCAACAGCTCCCGCGCCAAGGCGTGGAAGGCCAACCTCGCCCTCCTGGCCACCGAGACCGGCTTGGAGATCAGCGTGTGCCACCTGCCGCCGGGCACATCGAAGTGGAACCGGGTCGAGCACCGCCTGTTCTCCTTCATCTCGATGAACTGGCGCGCCCACCCGCTGACCAGCTACGAAACCGTCCTCAACCTGATCTCGGCCACCACCACGCGCACCGGGCTGACCGTCACCGCCCGCCTGGACACCGGCAGTTACCCCACCGGAATCGAAATCAGCCGGCAGCACGCGGACTCCCTGACCATCCACCCCGAGCCCTTCCACGGCGAGTGGAACTACACCATCCCGCCCCAGCCCGGAATCCCCGACGTCCCGCTCCACCCACCCGGCCCCCGCTCCCACCCCCGCCACGCGCACACCTTCGGCACGACCCTGGCCACCCACCCGCTGCTGACCGGCCTCGAGCGAGACGACCTCGACCGCCTCACCGCCGCCATCCGCGACCGCCTCGACACCCGGCCCCCGAAGGAACGGCCCCGACACCGCAAGCTGACCACCGAGAACATCATCTGGGCCGGCATCCTCGACCAGCGAGGACTGTCCCGCTCGCTGATCGCCTACCTCTTCCGCATCGGCGAGAACCAGGCCAGAACGCTGATCAAGGACGTCCGCCCCCTCCTCGAGGAGCACGGCCACCACCCCGACCCGATCCCCGCCCGCCTGATCGACCCCAGCGACCTTGCCGCATACGTCATGTATGCAACATCACGAGCCGACGAGACCGACACGC
>NZ_JAEMUX010000241.1 GCF_016598475.1 Streptomyces adelaidensis | reverse complement strand
TTTGCCTACCAGGCCCTGCTGATCGAGGAGTTCGCCCGGGCCGGCACCCGGGTGGAGTTCGTACGCGGCCCGCGTGGTGACAGCCCCGAGGACCAGCTGATGGTCCAGTTCCAGGGCATGTTCGCCGAGTACGAGAAAGCCCAGCTGATGGAGCGCTACCGGCGTGGGAAGACCTACCGGGCCCGCTCGGGGTCGGTCAACGTGCTGGGCGGTGCCCCGTTCGGCTACCGCTACCTGCGCAAATCTCCTGAGTGCGGGGCCACTTACGAGATCGTCGAGTCCGAGGCGGCGCTGGTGGTGGAGCTGTTCCGGCGCTACACCGACGACGGGGCCTCGATCGCGGACCTGACCCGCTGGCTCACCTCCAGCGGCACTCCCACCCGCACCGGCAAGACGCGCTGGGACCGCAGTGTGGTCTGGGGCATGCTCCGCAACCCCGCCTACGCAGGTCAGGCGGCCTTCGGCAAGACCCAGATCCTCCACGAGACGGCGGGCCTGAACCGCCGGGCCCGCTTGGAGGGCCGCAGCACCCCGCGAGCGGTCAAGGCCGCCGACCGTCCCCGCGAGGAGTGGATCATCATTCCCGTTCCCGCGCTCATCACCCCAGCGACCTTCGAACGCGCCGCGGAGCGACTGGAGAACAACAAGCGGTTCGCCTCGCGCAACAGCAAGATCCCTTCTCTCCTTCAGGGCCTGTCGGCCTGTGTGAGCTGCGGATATGGCTACTACCGCACCTCGACCACCACGTCGTCCGGCAAGAAGATCTACTACTACCGGTGCCTGGGCTCGGACGACTACCGCTACGAGGGTGGCCGGGTCTGCGCCAACAAGCCCGTCCGCGCCGACTACCTCGACACCGTCGTCTGGGACCACATCATCGGCATGATCACCGACCCGCATCTGATCCGGACCGAGATCGACAAGCGCCTGGAACGCGCCCGCACGTCCGACCCCGCCACGCGTCAGCGCGGCCGGCTCGAACTGGCCCTGGCCAAGGCCACCACAGCGATCACCCGCATGATCGAAGCGTTCCAGGAGCAGCTGGTCACCCTCGACGAACTCCGCTCCCGGATGCCCGATCTGCGCGCCCGCGAGAGCAACCTGCGCGGCCAGCTCGCCGCTCTGGACGCCCAGATCGCCGACCGGGACGCCTACCTCAAGCTCGCCGACGACCTCGAAGGCTTCCTCACCCAGCTCCGCGACAACGCCGAAAGCGCCGAG
>NZ_JAEMUX010000240.1 GCF_016598475.1 Streptomyces adelaidensis | reverse complement strand
GAGGAAGAAGTGGCGCCACCCAGTAAGTACTCGCCGGAGTTCCGCGAGGAAGCCGTCCAGATCGCGTTGAGGTCAAGCAAGACGATCTCTGAAGTCGCCCGGGAGCTTGAGCTGAACTCGGAGACGCTACGCGGCTGGGTGAAAAAGTACCAGAAGCATCGGGAACCGGCCCCCGATGCGGAACTGACGGTGAACGAGCGGGCGCGCCTGAAGGAACTCGAACGACGCAACCGCGAGCTGGAGATGGAAAATTCTTTCCTAAAAAAAGCCGCAGCGTACTTCGCGAAGGATCCCCGGTAGCAAGCAAGTACGAGTTCATCGACGAGATGCGGCTCGACACCGAGGAGTACGCATACAGCGTCGAGTTCATGTGCGGTCGGCTCGACGTATCCCGATCCGGCTACTACGACTGGCGCTCCCGCCCGGAATCCGCGACAGCCCAGCGGCGCGAAGAACTGAAATTGCTCATCGAGAAAGCCTTCGACATGTCCGACAGCACCTACGGGCACCGGCGCATCCACGCCCAGCTGCACCGCTGGGGCGTCGCTGCGGGCGTGGAGCTGGTCCGCCGCCTCATGCGCGAACTGGGCCTGCTGACCTGCCTGCCACGGCCGAAGAGGTTCAACCTCACTCAAGCTGCGGCCGGCCAGGTGCCAGACCTCGTCGGCCGCGACTTCACCGCGGATGCGCCTGGCAAAAAGTTCGTCGGTGACATTACCTATATCGCGACCGGGGAAGGTTGGTTGTACCTCGCAACGGTCATCGACTGCTGCACGAAGGAAGTCATCGGTTACGCGATGGACGACCACTACCAGACCCCGCTGATATCCAGGGCAATCCGCAACGCTGCACGGAACAGGAACCTCTCGGCCGGCGCGATATTTCACTCCGACCGCGGAAGCAACTACATGTCAGCAGAGTTCGGGAATACACTCGACCGGTTCGGGCTCCGCAGATCTTCCGGCCGCACCGGGATCTGTTTTGACAACGCCATGGCCGAATCATTCTTCGGAGCCCTGAAGAACGAGCGTGTATCAAGGGTGACTTACCTGACCCGCGAGGCCGCCCGCCAAGACATCACTCGCTACATCGAATTCTGGTACAATCGCAAACGCCTCCACTCGGCGGTGGGTTACCGTCCTCCGCGCGAAGTCCACGCCGAGTACGAGAAGTTGCGAGTCGCCGCGTGAAATAAACGGTCAGAAGCCTGTCCGGAGAACGCGAGGCCCCTCA
>NZ_JAEMUX010000024.1 GCF_016598475.1 Streptomyces adelaidensis | reverse complement strand
AGGAGGGCGAAGGACCGACTTCTGTGCTGCGCTGGCGGTTGCATGACCTGGTGCGGGCGTTCGGGGTGGGTGTGGTGGCGGGGGATGTGAGGTTGCGGAAGGAGGGGGAGGCAGCGCGGAAGCGAGTGCTGGGGTTCTACTTCCGGTGGGCGGATGCGGCTGATGATCGGTTGCGGTGGTTGCCGGGGGAGGCGGAGCCGGAGCGGTTCGCGGATCGGGGGGAGGCGTTGGCGTGGTTTGACGGGGAGCGGTCGGGGTTGGTGGCGGCGGTGTTGTGGGCGCGGGAGGAGCGGTTCGCGGTTACGGCGGTGCGGCTGGCCGAGTGCCTGGCGGAGTATCTGGCCTGACGGCGATACTTCGACGACTTGATCACCGTTTCCCGTGTCGCGCGGGAGGCCGCGCACCATGCAGAAGACCGCCACGGCGAGGGCATCGCATGGAACAACCTCGGCGTCGCCCTGCGGGTGGCGGGCCGCGTGGAGGAGGCGATCCACGCCCTCACCCGCGCCCGCGACCTGCACCAGGCCACCGAGAACCTCCACCGCGAGGCCACCGCGAGGATCAATCTCGGCAACGCCCTGCGGGAGGCGGGCCGCGTGCAGGAGGCGATCGAAGTGCACGGCAGGGCCCTGGAGATCTTGCGGAAGTTCAAGGACTGGTACGAGACAGCCCAGGCCCTCCACAACCTGGCCCTCGACCACGAGCACGCCCATCGCCCCACCAAAGCCCGCGCCCACTGGCTCCAGGCAGCCGACGCCTACACACGCGCCAACACACCGGACCGAGCCGCCCAAGCCCGCACGCGCGCCGAAACCCTCGAATAGCCCCCTTCCTTACCCCACCCCCGAATACCCCCTCGCCGACCACCGAGGCAGAACCACCCACATCCGAGTCCCACCCCCAGGCTCCCGAGCCTCCCCGAACCCCCACTCCCCCCGACACGCCCGCACCACACACCCCAACACCCGCAACGCGCCCCGCCTCCGCGCATCACAAGCCGCCACCAGCTTCGGGTGCCCGTGCCGCCGATGCCCGTCGTAGAGGACGATCTCCAACTCCCCCTCCCGGTACCGCAGCGACACGTACGCCTCCTCATCCGGCGTGAACTGCCAGGCGCACGCGACGAGTTCACCGACCACCTGCACCGCCGCGTCCACCATGTCCCGCATCCCGTACGCCTCAAGCACCACACGAGTGGACGCCCGCGCGATCCTCGGGCTCAACGGTCCGACGGGCATGGTGAAGCGGTACGCCAGGTCGTCGGGATGCGGCGGCGGTACGACCTCCGGGACGTCTGCGAAGACGGGGCATTTCAGGACGGCGAGCTGTGCGGACATGTGTAACTCCCTTGCTGCCAACTGTGAGCGACTGGTCACCGACTGTAGGACATGAAGGGGAACATGTGCCACATCATCAAGAACATTGCCTCCATCGAGTTGGACCAGCACCCCGCATCCAGTGCAAACTGACTCCCGACCACCACACGAAGGGGCACCGATGCCGACAAGGCCCGCGCCGACGGAACGTCAGAAGCGCCTCGGTGCCGAGCTGCGCAGGATGCGGCTGGCCACCGGGCAGACGACGGAGTACGCCGCCGGACTGCTCGGTCTGGACCGGACGAAGGTGTCCAACATGGAGGGGGGAGTTCGGGCCATCTCGCCCGAACGGATCCGGATACTGGCCAGCAACTACGACTGTGCCGACAAGGCATACATCGATGCGCTGGTCGCCATGGCCGACGTACGCAAGCGGGGGTGGTGGCAGCAGTACAGGGGCTCCCTGCCCCAGGGCCTGCTGGACGTCGCCGAGTTGGAGTGGTTCGCCACGCGGCTGCGGAGCTATCAGACCGTGCACATCCCGGGACTGCTCCAGCTCGGCGAGTACGCCCGCTCCATCTTCGCCGCCGTGCTCCCGTCCCTGCCCAAGTCAGAGGTCGAACTCCGCGTCGTACAGCGCCTTCGGCGGCAACAGGTACTCGACCGCGAGCAGCCCGAGCCGCCCCCGGACTACATCGCGTACATCCACGAATGGGCCCTGCGTATGCAGTTCGGCGGGCGTCGGGCCATGCGCGAGCAGCTCCTGCACCTGTGCGAGTCCTCGGAGCGCGACAAGGTCGAGGTACGGGTCCTCCCCGTCGAGGCCGGCGCCTTCCCCGGCGCCGGGCACGCCGTCCTCTACGCCGACGGTGCTGTGCCTCAACTCGACACCGTGCAACTGGACTCCGCGCACGGTGGCGAGTTCACTCACTCCGAGGCGCAACTCGCCAAGTACCGGACGCACATGGAGTGGTGGCAGGCCCACACGCTGGGCCCGCAGGACTCACGCGACCTCATCCACTCCATCGCCCGCCAGCTCTGACCCCGAGAGGATCACCATGCCCGACATCACCTGGGAAGCCCCCTTCTGCGGCGAAGGAAACAACTGCTTCCGCATAGGCACCGACCCCACCGGCAACGCCTACATAGCCATCGCCGGCCGCGAAGACACCTACCTCACCGACACCCGCGAAGCCCTCCGCACCCTCATCCAGGACATCAAGGCGGGCAAGGCCGACCACCTCCTCTAGCCCGACAGCCGGACTCAAGGGACGAGCGGCACCAGGCAGGTCGCAAGCCCGCCGATCGGCTCCTCCTCAGACAGAGCACCGGGCGCTTCGACCCCCACCGCACGCTCCACCACGGCATACCCAAGGCCCGCGGGTTCGCCGTACTCGGCCAAGGCGACCCGCACCCGCACCGCATCCCCACGCTCCGGGCGCCCGACGCCGATGTCCACCGCCCCCACCCCATCCGTACGGACTTCGAGAAGTTCGACGCGCACGGGAACGTACGCGTACCACGCATCGCTCGCACCGCCCAGCTCGTCCAGCAGCCACGCGTACTTCAGCAGTGGCGGCGCGTCGACGCCGGGAGCCCAGTGGGTGTGTTCGTGACCGTCGGGAGGGGGAGCCGCAGGGCCGGCCGCACTCAGGGCTTCCAGGAGAGCCGGCGCTCCCGCCTCCGACTCGGGCCGCAGCGTGGCGGAGGCCCCGTCCGGCCACCCCACCTCCACGCACGGCGTCGCCCCCGTCAGCGACACCCGGCGTACGACCAGGCCGAGCGCCGCGCTCCCGCGCTGGACGGCCGCGAGGTCGGTGAGAAGCGGCGCCCACCATTCGGCGGCGGGCCATCGCACCGCCGGACGGTTCGGTCGAGCGCTCATCGGGCATCCCTCCGGGTTCGCCGGTGGGCCGGCCGGCCGCAGTGCGAGACCGGACCGGCCGCCCACCAATCGACTGTACGCCGGGCCGAAACCCGAAACTTGAGACCGGCGTACCGGCGACCGACGTACCGGCGCCTCAGATGTTGACCGCGTTACGCACCCAGTCGGGGCACCGGCCGGGCACGCCCTCGCAGAAGGCGGTGACGGCACCGAAGGCCTTGCCGTCGTCCAGCTTCCGGTAGTCGATTCCCGCGAGGACGGTCAGGGTCTCGGTGACCCGGCAGCTGCGGAAGATCCACCAGCCGCTGCACTCCACGTGGTTCACCTCGGTGCGGTAGTTGTACGTCGTCGGGCCGATCGGCTGCTTGCCCTCGGGTGTGGGACGCGGATACATCGTGGTCGCCTTGACCGCGTCGAGGCTGAGGTTGTGCTTCTGGTCGATCTTGGTCATGCCGAAGCCGGCGTTGGCCCCGTTCCAGTAGCCCGTGCGCATGACCGCGTCCCAGCCGTCCTTGTCCTTCCACTCTCCGACCACGTCGAAGTTGCCCGCCGGCGCGGCGGGGGCCGCAGCCCTCACGTCCGCGCCGTCCTCTCCTGCGGCCAGCTTCTCCGTGGTCCGCTTCGGGACGCCGTAGTCCGTCAGGTCCTTCAGCTGGAACGACTCGCCCTTCGGCAGGCCGGCTCCGGTGTCGAAGACAGAGAACTCCACGGCGCCACTTTTCCCATCGGCCGCGCCGGCCTGAGACTGCGCCTGCGCCTGCCCGGACATCGCGAGCACAGCCCCCAGGGCGGTCGCCAGAGCCGCCGCCGTCGCTCCGACGCGCTTCCGTACGGTATGCATGTTCCTCCCCGTTCCGTCGAGCGGGTGCCTCGTGACAGGCACCCTCAGGAGCCGACGGTAGGGGCCGGAATTCCCGCCCGTAAACGGTGTACCGCACGCAACAGGTCAATCCTGGAGGCCCGTTGGACCGGTCCCGCGCCCAAACATCCTCCACGTCACCGCAGTTCGGGGCCGCGACCTCCCATCACCCGAACACCCGTCACCACGCCCCAAGTTCGACTTGTTCCGAATTCTCCCGTGACCGCGAGGTGGCGACGGTGTGCAAATTTCCATACGAAACGGGCACGCACCCCTCAGACCCTCAGACCCCCATTCCCGCTCATGCCCCCTCGGGGAACGCCCCCGCCCGGAACGGCTCCACCCCCACGACCCGCCGCACCCGCACCGGCTCGATCAGGATCATCACGCGCCGCTCCCCGGGCAGCAGCCACGGATACCGCTCCTCCCCGATGTACTTCCGGGTGAGCCGGTCCATGGCCCGCTCCGCCTCCTCACCCTCGACGAACCGAACTACCCGCCCCCGGATCTCCGCCCGGTCATAAGGGTTCTCGGCATCGTGGTGGGACAGCGAGACATTCGGGTTCCGCCGCAGGTTCTCCTCCTTCACCCGCCCGATCGACGTGTTGACCATGACGTACTCGACCTCGCCGTCGCCCTCTCCGTCGACCTCGATATCCACCCACATGGGTGACACCTGAGGTGCCCCGTCCTCCCCGACCGTCGCCAAGTGCCAGAAATTCGGCGCCAGTAGACGCTCGCGTATGTCCCCGTCCAGCTTCGTCGTCGTCATACGGTCACCCTTACCCAGGGATGCCCACTCCGGCCCCTCGGACCACAACAACCCCACCAACCGTAGGTTCCTACAACCCGTGATTGTGGCCGAACAGCCCGTAGTCACCGCAGCCCCGCACCCCTACGTTGTGCGCGTGCCCCCACGCTCAGCCCATGAACGGCAGCCCCAGCACCAGCCCCAGCAGCCGTACCCGCACCCACAACCACCAGGCGGCCAACCACCCGGCGGACATCCACCCGGCGCGCCCCCGGGCCCACAAGCCGCCGCCCCCGCCCCGCCCTTCAACGCCGAGGCCGCCCGAAAACTCCGTATCGCCCTCGGCATGGGACCCGAGCACGTCGCCTACGGGATGCGTTCCTCGTACGGGCTCCCCTACGTCACCCCGGACCTGGTCGCCGCCTGGGAACGCGGCACGATGGCGCCGACGAGCCCCGAACTCACCGCACTGGCAGGTGTGTTGTGGTGCTCGGCAGGTGAACTCATCGGGACGCCCAGGACCTTGCGCGAGCACCGCATGGCGCGCGGGATCGCCGCCGAGGACGTCGCGCATACGGTCGGTATCGAACTCTCCGTCTACCTCCGCATGGAGGAGACGCAGGAGTGGCGTGGCACGGACCGCCAGTCCGCCGCACTCGCCGACGTACTCGACCTCTCCCTGCCCGACCTGATCACCGTCACGGGACGCGAGGCGAAGCTGACCGCTCTGCTGCACAGCGCGGTCACCACGCGCTGGCAGGCGTACGTGCGGCCGGCCGCCAAGCTGCTCTCCCTCGACCGGCGCCTCCTGGACGACGTCCTCCAGGAGATGCACACCGACTACCAGGGCCTGACGACCGTCACCCTCACCTGGGCCAACGGCACCGCCGCGACCGACTCGGGCGAGTCCGGCAGCGACTACCTGAACCGGATCGTCGACCACTTCTGGTCACTGATCCAGAGAACGACGACCTACTGACCGAAACGACCGAACGGCCAAACGGCCAAACGACCGAACGGCCGTCCAGTCCCCCAGAACCCAGCCCTAGAACACCGACTCCGCCTCGTCCATCCGATCCTTCGGCACCGTCTTCAGCTCGGTCACCGCCTCCGCCAGCGGCACCATCACCACATCCGTGCCGCGCAGCGCGGTCATCCGGCCGTAGTCACCCCGGTGCGCGGCCTCGACCGCGTGCCAGCCGAAGCGCGTGGCGAGCACCCTGTCGTACGCGGTCGGGGTGCCGCCCCGCTGGACGTGGCCCAGGATGACCGGCTTGGCCTCCTTGCCGAGGCGGCGCTCCAGCTCGTACGCCAGCGCCGTGCCGATGCCCTGGAAGCGCTCGTGGCCGAACTGGTCGATCTCGCCGTGGCCGTAGTCCATGGAGCCCTCGGCCGGGTGGGCGCCCTCGGCGACGCAGATGACCGCGAACTTCTTGCCGCGCGCGAAGCGCTCCTCGACCATCTTCACGAGGTGGGCGGGGTCGAACGCGCGCTCGGGCAGGCAGATGCCGTGGGCGCCCGCCGCCATCCCGGACTCCAGCGCGATCCAGCCCGCGTGCCGGCCCATGACCTCGACGACCATCACCCGCTGGTGCGACTCGGCGGTCGTCTTGAGGCGGTCCATCGCCTCGCTCGCCACCCCGACCGCCGTGTCGAAACCGAAGGTCCGGTCCGTCGAGGAGATGTCGTTGTCGATCGTCTTGGGGACGCCCACCACCGGCAGACCGGCGTCGCTCAGCATCCGGGCCGCCGTCAGCGTGCCCTCCCCGCCGATCGGGATCAGTACGTCGATTCCGAACTCGTGCGCCATGTCCTGCGCGTTCTCGCAGGCCTCGCGGAGGCGGTCGCGCTGGAGGCGGGAGGAGCCGAGGATGGTGCCGCCGCGGGCGAGGATGCCGCTGACGGACTCCAGGTCGAGGCTGCGGTAGCGGCCGTCGAGCAGGCCGGCGTAGCCGTCCTCGAAGCCGATGACCTCGTCGCCGTACTGGGCGACCGCTCGGTGCACGACCGACCGGATCACTGCGTTCAGGCCCGGACAGTCGCCGCCTGCGGTGAGAACTCCGATACGCATCGTGCTGTGTCTCCTGCTCGTCCTGATCGTCCTGATCGTCGTGCGCGGTGCTGGTACTTGTGAGTCTGTCCGATTGTTTCACGGCCCGCAGTGGGCCGCCGAGCCTGTAGCACCCGCCCGCCCGACCCGCGACCCGACGTGCGCCCCATCCACCCGCAGACGGGCGCCTTATCCATCCACAAAGGTATTGTCAAGAGGGTTTCCGCCCGCCCCAGCGGCCGTTTTCGCCCACGCCCACCGCATCAAGACCACCGCATCAAGACCGCCGCATGAAGTCCATCGCGCGAGACCATCGCACGAGACCATCACATGAAACGGAGAGCACGCGTGACGCGCAGCGTGTACGTGACCGGAATCGACCGCGGCGACGGCCGCCAGGTCGTCGAGCTGGGGGTCATGGAGCTCCTGACCCGCCAGATCGACCGGGTGGGGGTGTTCCGGCCCCTGCTGCACCACGGCCCGGACCGTCTCTTCGACCTCCTGCGCGCCCGCTACCGGCTCTCCCAGGACCCGGCGACCGTGTACGGCATGGACTACCACGAGGCGTCCACCCTCCAGGCCGAGCGCGGCACGGACGAGCTGGTCTCCACCCTCGTCGACCGGTTCCACGCCGTCGCCCGTGACTACGACGTCGTCCTCGTGCTGGGTACCGACTTCGCCGACACCCAGTTCCCGGACGAGCTGTCCCTCAACGCCCGGCTCGCCAACGAGTTCGGCGCCTCCGTCATCTCCGTGGTCGGCGGGCGGGGGCAGAGCGCCGAGTCCGTGGCCGCCGAGACGCACAACGCGTACCGCGCCTACGAGAGCCTCGGCTGCGACGTCCTCGCCATGGTCGTGAACCGGGTCGCGTCCGCCGACCGCCCCGAGATAGCCGAACGCCTCGGCGACTCCCGGCTGCCGCTCCCGGCGCCTGTCTACGTCCTCCCGGACGAGCCGGCGCTCTCCGCGCCGACCGTCGCGCAGATCACCCACGCGCTCGGCGGCGAGGTGCTGCTCGGCGACGACTCGGGGCTCGCGCGCGACGCGCTGAACTTCGTCTTCGGCGGGGCGATGCTGCCGAACTTCCTCAACGCCCTGACGCCGGGCTGCCTGGTCGTCACCCCCGGCGACCGCGCGGACCTCGTCGTGGGGGCGCTGGCCGCCCACAGCGCCGGTACGCCGCCCATCGCCGGTGTCCTGCTCACGCTCAACGAGCGGCCCAGCGAGGAGGTCCTCACCCTCGCCGCCCGGCTCGCGCCCGGCACCCCGGTGGTCGCCGTCGAGAGCGGTTCCTTCCTCACCGCCTCCGAACTCTTCTCCATGGAGGGGAAGTTGAGCGCGGTGACGCCGCGCAAGGCGGAGACGGCCCTCGGGCTCTTCGAGCGGTACGTGGACACGGCCGAGCTGCGCACCCGGGTCTCGGCGCCGAGCAGCGACCGGATCACGCCGATGATGTTCGAGCACACGCTCCTCGAACAGGCCCGCTCCGAGCGGCGCCGCGTCGTCCTGCCCGAGGGCACGGAGGAGCGCGTTCTGCACGCGGCCGAAGTGCTCCTGCGCCGGGGGGTCTGCGACCTCACCCTCCTCGGCCCGGTCGACCGGATCCGCAAGCAGGCCGCCGACCTGGGCATCGACCTCGGCGACTGCCAGCTGATCGACCCGCAGACCTCCGAGATCCGGGACTCCTTCGCCGAGAAGTACGCCCGGTACCGGGCCCACAAGAACGTCAGTGTGGAGCTGGCCCACGACGTCGTGTCCGACGTGAACTACTTCGGCACGCTCATGGTCCAGGAGGGTCTGGCCGACGGCATGGTGTCGGGGTCGGTGCACTCCACTGCCGCCACCATCCGGCCCGCCTTCGAGATCATCAAGACCAAACAGGACGCCGCCATCGTCTCGTCCGTCTTCTTCATGTGCCTCGCCGACAAGGTGCTTGTTTACGGCGACTGCGCGGTCAACCCCGACCCGAACGCCGAGCAGCTCGCCGACATCGCCATCCAGTCCGCGGCCACGGCCCTGCGGTTCGGGGTCGAGCCGCGGATCGCGATGCTGTCGTACTCCACGGGTACGTCCGGCTCGGGCGCCGATGTCGACAAGGTGCGCGAGGCGACCGCGATCGTGCGCTCCCGGCGGCCCGATCTGTTGATCGAGGGGCCGATCCAGTACGACGCCGCCGTCGAGCCGAGTGTCGCGGCGACCAAGCTGCCGGGCTCCGAAGTCGCGGGCCAGGCCACGGTGTTGATCTTCCCGGACCTCAACACCGGCAACAACACGTACAAGGCCGTGCAGCGTTCGGCGGGGGCGCTCGCGGTCGGACCGGTGCTCCAGGGGTTGCGCAAGCCGGTCAACGACCTGTCCCGGGGCGCCCTCGTCCAGGACATCGTCACCACGGTCGCCATCACGGCGATCCAGGCCCGGACACCCGCCAAGTGAACACCGTCAAGTGAACCTCGTATCAAGTGGACCTCGTATCAAGTGAATCCCGTCAGAAAGCGAACCGTGACCGCGACCCGTGTCCTCGTCCTCAACTCCGGCTCCTCCTCGGTGAAGTACCAGCTGCTGGACATGCGTGACAGCGGCCGGCTGGCCATGGGCCTGGTCGAGCGGATCGGCGAGCGGAACTCCCGGCTGAAGCACACCCCGCTCACCGACGGCGGCGTCTCCCGCGAGCGCACCGGCCCGATCGCCGACCACGAGGCCGCCCTGAAGGCCGTCGCCGAGGAGCTGGCCGAGGACGGGCTGGGCCTCGACTCCCCCGAGCTGGCCGCCATCGGGCACCGGGTCGTGCACGGCGGCCAGACCTTCACCGCGCCCACGGTCGTCGACGACGCCGTGCTCGCCGAGATCGAGCGGCTGATCCCGGTGGCACCGCTGCACAACCCGGCCAACCTCACCGGCATCCGTACGGCACGGGCACTGCGCCCGGACCTCCCCCAGGTCGCCGTGTTCGACACGGCCTTCCACACGACGATGCCGGAGTCCGCCGCCCGCTACGCCATCGACGTCGAGACGGCCGACGCGCACCGCATCAGGCGCTACGGCTTCCACGGCACCTCGCACGCGTACGTCTCCCGGGCCACGGCCGAGCTCCTGGGCAGGGCGCCGGAGGACGTCAACGTGATCGTGCTGCACCTCGGCAACGGGGCGTCCGCGTCGGCGGTCGAGGGCGGCCGGTGCGTGGACACCTCCATGGGGCTGACGCCTTTGGAGGGGCTCGTGATGGGTACGCGCTCCGGAGACCTGGACCCGGCCGTCATCTTTCATTTGATGCGCGTTGGCGAAATGTCCACGGACGAGATCGACACTCTCCTCAACAAGAAGAGCGGTCTGACCGGGCTGTGCGGCGACAACGACATGCGGGAAATACAGCGCCGTATCGACGAGGGTGACGGGCGGGCGAAGCTGGCCTTCGACATCTACATTCACCGGTTGAAGAAGTACATCGGCGCCTACTGCGCGGTGCTCGGCCGGGTGGACGCGGTCGCGTTCACCGCCGGTGTCGGCGAGAACGCGGCGCCCGTACGGGCGGCCGCCGTCGCGGGCCTGGAGGTGCTGGGCCTGGCGGTCGACGGCGACCTCAACGCCGTACGGGGCGACGAGCCGCGGCTGATCTCGCCGGCCGGCGCGCGGGTCGCGGTCGCGGTGGTGCCGACGGACGAGGAACTGGAGATCGCGACCCAGACGTACGCCCTGGTCGCCCCGGCCCGAAAGAACGCCCCGGAGAACGCCCACGGGAACGCCCGAGACAACATCTGAGCTTCGAAAAGAACAGTTGAGCAATACGAGGTCGAGCAATACACGCCAGTAACACGGCTGAGCGCATAGCCGCCCATTTGCACATTCCACCAGACGGAATATTCCGTAGCGAAACAAACCGATAGGATCGCCCCATGCGCCGTTCGAAAATCGTCTGTACTCTCGGCCCCGCGGTCGACTCCCACGAGCAACTGGTCGCCCTCATCGAGGCCGGCATGAATGTGGCTCGCTTCAATTTCAGCCACGGCAGCCACGCCGAGCACCAGGGCCGCTACGACCGGGTCCGGGCCGCAGCCGCCGAGACCGGCAAGGCCATCGGTGTCCTCGCCGACCTGCAGGGCCCGAAGATCCGTCTGGAGACCTTCGCCGAGGGACCGGTGGAGCTGGTGCGCGGTGACGAGTTCACCATCACCGCCGAGGACGTGCCGGGCGACAAGCACATCTGCGGTACGACGTACAAGGGGCTCCCCGGTGACGTCGGCCCCGGCGACCAGGTCCTCATCAACGACGGCAACGTCGAGCTGAAGGTCATCGAGGTCGAGGGCCCGCGGGTGCGCACGCTGGTCATCGAGGGCGGCGTCATCTCGGACCACAAGGGCATCAACCTGCCCGGCGCGGCCGTGAACGTGCCGGCGCTGTCCGAGAAGGACGTCGAGGACCTGCGGTTCGCGCTGCGGATGGGCTGCGACCTGGTCGCGCTCTCCTTCGTGCGGGACGCGGGCGACGTGCAGGACGTGCACAAGGTGATGGACGAGGTGGGCCGCCGGGTCCCCGTCATCGCCAAGGTGGAGAAGCCGCAGGCCGTCGACAACATGGAGGACGTCATCATGGCGTTCGACGGCGTGATGGTCGCCCGTGGCGACCTGGCCGTCGAGTACCCGCTGGAGCGGGTCCCCATGGTGCAGAAGCGGCTCATCGAGCTGTGCCGCCGCAACGCCAAGCCGGTGATCGTGGCGACCCAGATGATGGAGTCGATGATCACCAACTCCCGCCCCACGCGCGCCGAGGCGTCCGACGTCGCCAACGCGATCCTGGACGGCGCGGACGCGGTCATGCTGTCGGCGGAGTCCAGCGTGGGCGCGTACCCGCTGGAGACCGTCCGGACGATGTCGAAGATCGTCGCGGCGGCCGAGGAGGAGCTGCTGTCCAAGGGCCTCCAGCCGCTGGTGCCGGGCAAGAAGCCGCGTACGCAGGGCGGTTCGATCGCCCGTGCCGCCTGCGAGATCGCCGACTTCCTCGGCGGCCGGGCCCTGGTGGCCTTCACGCAGTCCGGTGACACCGCGCGCCGGCTGTCCCGCTATCGCGCCTCCCAGCCGATCATCGCGTACACCACCGACGAGTCCACCCGTAACCAGCTGGCGCTCAGCTGGGGTGTCGAGTCGCACGTCGTGCCGTTCGTGAACAGCACCGACGAGATGGTCGACCTGGTGGACCACGAGATGATCAAGCTCAACCGCTTCCAGGAGGGCGACATCGCGGTCATCACCGCCGGTTCGCCCCCCGGCGTCCCGGGCACCACGAACATGGTCCGGGTGCACCACCTGGGCGTCGCCACCCGCGGCTGACACCGCCGGCGCGGTCGTACGACAACGCCGAGGGCGCCCCCTGCGAGCAGGGGGCGCCCTCGGTTTTCTGCGGCTCCCGGACGGGACTGTGGGGTGACCGGCCGCTCAGTCGGTCGTGTACTGGTGGAGACCAGGCACGGTCAGCGTGCCGCCGAACTGGCCCGCCTGGACGACCGTCACCTTGGTGAAGTAGATCAGCGGGATGTTCAACGGCGGCGGGTGCTTCGTGTCGAAGGTCACCGGGATCAGACCGAGCAGATTGCCGGAGATGCTCTCGGTGTACATGACCGTCTCGCCGTCGGTGATCGTGGACGTGGTGCCCGCGCCCGCCTCCGCGTGATAGGTCACACCGGCCTGCTTGTCCTCGACCGTCTGGTGGAGGTCGCCGATGTCGGCGCCGCCGGAGACGACGTACTTCAGCACCTCCTTGACCGTGCCGTCGGCGGTCTTGACCTTGACGATGCCCTTGTAGTCGGCGCCCTTGAGGAGCAGGGAGCTGGCCTGGAGGCGCCAGGAGTCGCTGGGCAGCGCCGGGATGCCCTTCTCGACGCCGCTCTCGTCGTCCGTGGCGGCCACGCAGCCGTCGGTGTCCGTGCTCTCGCTCGCGGACGGGCTCGGCGTCGAGGTGGCGTCGGCGGCGGTGTCCTCCGCCTCGTCCTCGGTGTCCTCGGCGGTGTCGGTGACGTCCTTCGCGGTGTCCTCGACCTTGTCGGTGGCATCGGCGGCGGTGTCCTGCGCGTCCTTGCCGGCACCCGAACCCGAACCCGAACCCGAACCCGAACCCGAGTCCGTGTCCTCGTCCGAACCCGAGGCCTCCTCGGAGGCCGAGGGGGACGGGCTGACCGACGGCGTGGCGGTCTCCGTCTCCGTCTCGGGCTCGTCCGGCGTGAACAGGTCCTCGATCGCGTCGCCGATGTCCTCCAGGACGTTGCCGCCGCTCTCGGCGGCGGTGGCCGACGGCGTGGCCGTGGCGTCGGTGGCGGTCTTCTCGGTCGTCGTGGACCCGTCCGCCGTGTCCTCGTCGTCGGAACCTGAATCCGACGAGGAGGAGTCGCCCGAGTCCGAGGACGTGTCGTCGCCGGCCGAGTCGTCGGAGCCGTCACCGGAGGACGTGTCCTCGTCGGTGGACTCGTCCGCCCGCTCGTCCGTGGCCTCGTCGTCCGAGGCGGCGCTCTCCGAGGCGGAGGCGGACGGCGTCGGGGTCGGCGAGGCGGAGGTGTCCGTACCGTCCTCGGCGGCCTCCAGGGCCGCCACACAGTCCTTGTACTCGTCCGCCGTCAGGCTCTGCGCCACGGGGTCCTCGGCCAGGGCCAGGGTGGGTGTGAAGCCCATGCCCATGAGGACCGCCGTCGGCATCGCCGCGAGGGCTATCGCCTTGCCCGCCGGCATGTTCAGCCGGGTGAGAAGGGGCTTCTTGGGCGCCGCGTGCCGCGGTCCGGATCTCGCACGGGACTCTCCCACCGCAGTCCCGTGGGTCACCTCGTCAGCCGGCACTGTGCCTCCCGTTCATCCCGTTCGTGTGGGTGGTACCTGACAGGTCGTCGCCCTCGCCGTTCGCCGCCCCGTTCACCGAGCCCGCTGCCGCGGGCTCCGGGGCGTCGCCCTTGTGCAGGGGGACCGCACCTTGCTGTGCCGTGTTCTGGGGGGCCGTGTCCTGAGGGTTCGTGTCCTGAGGGGCCGTGTCGCGCCTCGGCGTGCGGTACGTGGACGGCACCCGCGCCTCGTCGTGACCGGGCGCCCAGGCGATCGCCAGCGCACCGCCGATCAGCGCGAGCAGGAAGCCGAAGCCGAAGCCTCCGAGGTTGGAGACGGGGATGGACACGAGCGCCAGCAGGATCGCCGCCGTACCGGCGAAGGTGCGTACATGCCGCTGGAACCACAGGCTGACCCCGAGCACGACCAGCAGTACGCCGATGATGAGGGAGCCCGAGCCGCCCGTCGTCGCCATGGCGAGCGTGAGGTTACCGATCTGCAGATTCGCGTACGGAAAGTACATGATCGGGAAACCGCTGAGCAGGACCAACAGCCCCGACCAGAAGGGACGGCTGCCCCGCCAGTCACGAAAGCGCCGCCGAAAGGCGCGGAGATAGTCTTCGTTCTGCCCCGTTGACTCGGCGCTCATGGACAACAGCTCCCTGGAACGGTCTTGCTGTGACTGGTTCACGTACGACACGGACGCAGCGCGCGCACGCAGTTCACTTGATTCACGTACGGGGTCCGCGTGCGCGGTGCCGCGCACGACGGGAGGGACGGGCGGGTGAGGAGGCACAGGCCCCCTCACCCGCCCAGGGAGTGCCTAGTAGCACTCCACGGTGCCCTTGTGGAGCGACATCTTCAGATTGCTCAGCTTGAAGGTTCCGGCAGTGGTCGCCCACGCCGTCTGCTTCACGTCGGACAACGAAGCCGAGTCGGCCTGCTGGGCGAACCCGTACGGGTTGGCCTGCTCGGAGCCGCCCTTCATGCCCGGACCCTTGTTGGCGTCCTTGGCCGCCAAACCGATGTCGATGCCCTTGAAGACGGCATCGGCCGAGAGTTCCTCGACGTCGATGTAGAGGTTCTCGGCCTCGACCTTCTTGCCACCGGTACCGGCGGTCAGCTTGAGGCTGACGCTACCGAGGATCGGGACGTTCGGGGTGACGACCGACTGGCACATGTTGGTGATCGAGGCACTCTTGAATGCCGAGACCGCGACGGGGTGAACCGTCTTCTCGCCCTTGAGGGTGTAGCCCTCGTCGAGCGCTCCGTACTGCGAGAAGCCCGTGCCATCGAGCTGATCCGCAGTCACCTTGAACGACTGACCCGACACACTGAACGACGCGGCGAGAGCACCCTGCGCGAGGGCGACACCTATCGCTGCCGTGGCGGCGACGCTGGGCACCATGACCACAGCGAACCGCTTCCATCTCGTCCCGCCACGCACCTGGGACTCCATATTTCCTCCTTCTCGGACGTACATCTCCTGGCACCGGCTCGCCCCTGGGCGGCGGCTCGGCCGGGCAGGGATGGGAGAAGCGCTACGTCCTCGGGAAAGAGAGCGCCCGCGCTCGGTGGCGCGAAAAGCGCCCGAATCACCGGCGATCACCCCCGAGCGACAACCACTGGTCGCGCCTGACACGCATCACGCACAACCTGCTGGACAGGCTCCACCGTCGAGCGGAGACCCCCCTGTCCAAGAGCCGGCGCCACTGTCGCCCGCTCTACTCGGTGGGGACCCAGAAAACCCGTTGACCCGACTGGTTGGCGGGGTACGGGATTGGACCGAGCGTCGCCGATCGTGGTGCATTCTCGCCGCCCCCGCAAGGGGGGTCGTTACTGGCTAGTAACGGACGGATAACCGAACGACGACCCATCGGCATCGGGCGGCGACGCACGGTGGCGCCGCGTGAGGCGACACATGGGGGGACAGGCGGACAGAGTCCGACAGAACGACGACTTTCTCTTACTGCAAGTAACAGCGGCCGCGATTACCAAGATTTGGTAAAGCGCGGCCGCGGTGTCGTTGTGTCGCCAAATCTCTCACTCACGCAACACGGGCCCCGGAGCCGACACTCAGCCGGGGCAGTGCGTCAGCGGCACCTCAGAACAGCGCCCGCGCCAGCGCGCGCCGCGCCGCGGCCACCCGCGGATCGTCGCCGCCGACCACCTCGAAGAGTTCGAGCAGCCGCAGCCGTACGGCGTCCCGGTCCTCGCCCGCTGTGAGACGCACCGTGTCGATGAGTCGACCGAACGCGTCCTCCACATGCCCGCCGACGAGGTCGAGGTCCGCCGCCGCGATCTGCGCCTGTCCGTCGGCCGGGTTCTCGGCGGCCGCCTTGCGCACCTGCTGCGGGTCCGCACCCTGCACCCGATGCAGCAACTCGGCCTGCGCGAGGCCCAGCTTGGCCTCGGTGTTGCCCGGATCGTCGCTCAGCACGTTCTTGTACGCCTGCACCGCGCCGCCGAAGTCGCCCGCGTCCAGGGCGCGTACGGCGGCTTCGAGCAGGTGGTCGTAGGGGCCGGCCGGGATCTGCGGGGCCGCTTCGGGGACGGGGCCGGACTCGGCGTCGGGGTCGACCACGAGGCCGGTGAGGCCGAAGCGCTGCTCGGCGACCTGGACGAGCTGGTCGAGGGTCTCGCGGATCTGCTGCTCGGGGGCGGCCCCCTGGAAGAGGGGCAGCGCCTGCCCCGCGACGACGGCGAACACAGCGGGGATCCCCTGGACCCCGAACTGCTGCATCAGCATCTGGTTGGCATCGACATCGATCTTGGCGAGGACGAACCGGCCGCTGTACTCGACGGCCAGCCGCTCCAGCACCGGGCTGAGCTGCTTGCAGGGCTGGCACCACTCGGCCCAGAAGTCGATGACGACGGGCACCTCGGTGGACCGCTGCAGGACCTCGCTCTCGAACCCGGCCTCATCGACATCGATGACCAGGTCGACCGGCGAGACCGCCCCTCCCCCGCCCTGCCGGGCGGATTCGGCCCGCGCCTGCTCCGCCTTCGACTTGGCCTCCTGGGCCGCCTTCACCGCGGCGAGGTCGACGACTCCGCTCATGGACATGTTCCGTGGCTGCATGAGTACATCCTCCCCCTTCCGAGCACGCACGTGAAAAGCGTCCTGAAAGCACTCGGCACCACCGCCGGACCTGCTTTCGCTACGAGTCGTAGCGTAACTGCCCCGGACGGCTCCTCCGTACCCCCTCAGTACCCACTCCTCGGTGATCTGCCTCACGAGAGCGGGGGAGACTTCAGGAACGGCCGGATATGGTCGGCCGATGCAGAGCCGCACCCCCGTCCCACGCGCCACGGGCCGCCCGCGCAGCGCCGCCGCGGACGCCGCGATCCTGGCCGCGACCCGGGAGGCCCTCGTCGAACTGGGCTGGTCGAAGCTGACGCTGGGCGATGTGGCGACCCGCGCGGGCGTCGCGAAAACGACCCTCTACCGCCGCTGGGCCGGCAAGAACGAACTGGTCGTCGACGCGGTGGCGGAACTCTTCGACGAACTCCGCATGCCCGACCGGGGAAGCCTGGCGGCCGACATCGAGGGCGTGGTCCTGCAGTTCGCGGCGATCCTGGCCCGCCCCGAGGCCAGGAGCGGCCTCATGGCCGTGATCGCCGAGTCGACCCGCGACGACGCCCTGCGCGAACGCATCCGCGAGTCCATCGTCGACCGCCAGAAACGCCTCGTCCACCAGGGCCGCACCCGAGCCCAGCAACGCGGCGAACTCCCCGCCGACCCCGACCCCACCTCCCGCACCGCCGACCTCATCTTCGACATCGTCGCCGGCACGGTGGTCCACCGAACCCTGGTGAGCGCCGAACCGACGGACGAGGAATGGGCCCGGGCCTTCACCAGCCTCCTGCTACTGGGCTTGAGAGGAAGCGCCGCCCCCTAAGGGGCGCGGGGAACTGCGCGGCAAGCCCCCACCGAACCCGCAGCCGAAACCGGGGGTCGAAGGGGCACAGCCCCTGGAGGATGGGACGGGCAGGGGCGGCGGGGGCGAAATCCCACACCGCCCCCGGGGGCAACGACACCTAGAACCCCGGCGGCTCCGTATAAACCCCCCACTCGTCCCGCAACACCCCGCAGATCTCCCCCAACGTGGCCTCGGCGCGCACCGCGTCAAGCATGGGCCGGATCATGTTGCCCCCGTCCCGGGCGGCGGCGACCATCGCCCCGAGAGCGTCCCGCACGACCCCGTCATCACGCGCGGCCTTCCGCCCGGCAAGCCCCCGCACCTGCTCCCGCTCCACCTCATGGCTGACCCGCAGAATCTCCAGATCCCCGGTCACGGACCCATGGTGGACATTGACGCCCACCACCCTCTTCTCCCCCTTCTCCAGGGCCTGCTGATACCGGAACGCCGACTCCGCGATCTCCCCGGTGAACCACCCGTCCTCGATCCCCCGCAGAATCCCGGACGTGACGGGCCCGATGGGGTGCCGCCCGTCCGGATGCGCCCTGAGCCCCCGCTCCTTGATCCGGTCGAAGATCTTCTCCGCGTCCGCCTCGATCCGGTCGGTCAGCTGCTCGACGTACCAGGAACCCCCCAGCGGATCGGCCACGTTGGCGACCCCGGTCTCCTCCATGAGCACCTGCTGCGTGCGCAACGCGATCTCGGCGGCCTGCGCGGAGGGCAGCGCCAGCGTCTCGTCCAGCGCGTTGGTGTGCAGGGAGTTGGTCCCGCCGAGCACCGCGGACAACGCCTCCACCGCCGTACGCACCACGTTGTTGTACGGCTGCTGGGCCGTCAGCGAGACACCGGCGGTCTGGGTGTGGAACCGCAGCCACTGCGCCTTGTCCGTCCGCGCCCCGTACACGTCCCGCATCCACCGCGCCCAGATCCGGCGCGCCGCGCGGAACTTGGCGATCTCCTCGAAGAAGTCGAGGTGCGCGTCGAAGAAGAAAGACAGCCCCGGCGCGAACACGTCGACGTCCAGCCCGCGGCTGAGCCCCAGCTCGACGTACCCGAACCCGTCCGCCAACGTGTACGCCAGCTCCTGCGCGGCCGTGGCCCCGGCCTCACGGATGTGGTAGCCGGAGACGGACAGCGGCTTGTAGGCGGGGATCTCGGCCGCGCAGTGCTCCATCAGATCCCCGATGAGCCGCAGATGCGGCTCCGGCTGGAAGAGCCACTCCTTCTGCGCGATGTACTCCTTGAAGATGTCGGTCTGCAGCGTGCCGTTGAGCACAGCCGGATCGACGCCCTGCCGCTCGGCGGCGACCAGGTACATGCAGAACACCGGAACGGCCGGACCGCTGATCGTCATGGACGTCGTGACGTCCCCCAGCGGAATGCCCTGGAACAGCACCTCCATGTCGGCGGCCGAGTCGATGGCGACCCCGCAGTGCCCGACCTCGCCGAGCGCCCGGGGGTCGTCGGAGTCCCGCCCCATCAGCGTCGGCATGTCGAAGGCGACGGACAGCCCCCCGCCCCCGTTGGCGAGGATCATCTTGTACCGCTCGTTGGTCTGCTCGGCGTTCCCGAACCCGGCGAACTGCCGGATCGTCCACGTCCGCCCCCGGTACCCGGTCGGATACAGCCCGCGCGTGAACGGGTACTCCCCCGGCCACCCGATCCGTTCGAACCCCTCGTACTCGTCCCCCGGCCGGGGCCCGTACACGGGCTCGACCGCGTCCCCGGAAAGCGTCGTGAAGTCGGCCTCCCGCTTCCGGGCGGCGTCGTACCGGGCCTGCCAGCGTCGGCGTCCCTCTTCGATGGCGTCAGCGTCCATGGAAGCCAATTTACTAGGACGTCCTACTAAATGATAGCGACGCAGGTCAGGACGCGCCCGCAGACACCCGAAAGGCACCCGTTACGCTCGACGCCATGAAGAAGAGCGTCTTGACCCGCTACCGGGTGATGGCCTACGTCACCGCCGTGCTGCTGATCCTGCTGACGGTGGGCGTGATCGGGAAGCGCCTGCTGGACCTGGACGGCTTCGACACCTTCACCACGGTGGTGGGCATCGCCCACGGATGGCTGTACCTGCTGTACCTCATCTTCGCCTTCGACCTCGGCACCAAGGCGAAGATGCCGGTGGCCCGCCTGCTGTGGGTACTCCTCGCGGGCACCGTCCCGACCGCCGCGTTCTTCGTCGAACGCCGCGTCACCCGCGAGGTCGAGCCGCTCATCCTCAAGGAAGCGACGCCCAGCCCCGCGACGGTCTGAGTCACCCCTCGTCGAAATCCCCCGCCGCCACCCGCAGCGGGCGGAGCATCGCGAAGATCTCGGCGCACTCCTCGGCGTCGTAGGCGCCGAGGCCGAAGTCCATGGCCATGAGGTCGCGGGTGGCCGCGTCGCAGACCTCGCGGCCCTTGTCGGTGATGGAGGCGAGGGTGCCGCGGCCGTCGTTGGGGTTGGGGCGTTTGTCGACGAGACCGGATCTCACCAGGCGGTCGACGGTGTTCGTCACCGACGTGGGGTGGACCATGAGCCGTTCGCCGATCTTGGACATCGGCAGCTCACCCTTCTGCGAGAAGGTGAGCAGCACCAGCGCCTCGTAGCGCGCGAAGGTGAGCCCGTACGGCTTGACCACGGCGTCGACCTCGGCCAGCAGGATCTGCTGGGCCCGCATGATCGAGGTGATCGCGGCCATGGACGGCACGCTTCCCCAGCGCTGCTTCCAGTGCTCGTCGGCGCGCGAGATGGGATCGAAGGAGAGGCTGAGCGGCTTCGGCACGGCAATGACCCTACCGGCCGGTCATATTCTGGTCAGCACCGTCTCGCTTTTCGGTCGTCCGCCGAGCCCCGGCCACGCCTTCCCGCCGGTGTCGCAGCCGAGCCCCCCTCTCACCCTGTGGAACGATTGGTGACAAATCATCACCAAACGCCACCGTCCCAGGGAGCAGAGGGAGCAGCATGCCCCGGCTGATCCGTACGCCGACCCGTACGCCGACCCGTACACCGCTTCGTACGGCGATCCGTACTCTCGCCGCGCTCTCGGCCCTCGCGGCGCTCGGGCTCACCGGGGGCTGCTCGTCCGGGGCCCCGTCCGGGGCCGGCGAGGCCTCCGACATCGGCGACGCCACCGAGAAGGCGGCCGGTGAGGCGGTGCGGCCCGCCTCCGGGTCCCCGTTCTGGGTCGACCCTGCGAGCCCCGCCGCCCGGCAGATCAACGCGTGGGAGCGCGAGGGCCGCGGCGGGGACGCCGAGCTGCTGCGGCGGATCGCGGACCGCCCGGTCGCGCTCTGGCCCGCCGGCGACGACCCCGTACCGACCATCGAGAAGGCCACGAAGGCGGCGGGGCGCCAGGACCGTACGGCGGTCTTCGTCGCGTACAACATCCCGCACCGCGACTGCGGCCAGCACTCGGCCGGCGGCGCCCAGGACTCGGCCGCCTATCTGGACTGGGTCGACGCCTTCGCCCGCGCGGTCGGCGACAGCGACGCCGTGGTCGTCCTGGAACCCGACGCGGTCGCGCACGTCGTGGACGGCTGCACCCCCGGCGAGTACCACGCCGAACGCGAGCGGCTGCTGGGCGAGGCCATCGACCGGCTCAAGCGGCAGCCGAACACCAAGGTGTACCTCGACGCCGGGAACCCGGCCTGGATCGACGACCCGGGCAAGCTTGTCGAGCCGCTGCGCCGCGCCGGGGTCGCCCGCGCCGACGGCTTCTCCCTCAACGTCTCCAACTTCCAGACCGACGCCACGACGAAGTCGTACGGTCTGCGGCTGTCCGACGCGCTCGGCGGCAAGCACTTCGTCGTCGACACCAGCCGCAACGGCAACGGCCCGCTGAACGGCGACCGGGGCACGGCCTGGTGCAATCCGCCCGGCCGCGCCCTCGGCACCCCGCCGACCACCGACACCGGTGAGCCGGCCCTGGACGCCTATCTGTGGATCAAGCGGCCCGGGGAGTCGGACGGGGAGTGCCGGGGCGGACCGGCGGCGGGACGGTGGTGGCCGGACTACGCCCTGGGGCTGGCCCGCAACAGCGGGGCCTGAACCGTCACCTGACCTGGATCCACTTCGCCCGCGACGGCGTCCCGTGCGCGTCCGACACGAACAGCATGTACCAGCCGGGCGGTACGAGGGTCCGGTCCGCCGGTACGTCGACGGTGACCGAGTCGCGTGTCCTCGTCACCTCCAGGGCGATGGACCGCTGTTCGACGTCCGTGCTGTGGGTGACGGCGCTGGGGCGCATCAGCCGGGCCTTGGCGACGCGTTCGGGGTGGGCGGTGGCGAAGGTGGCGCGGCCCTTGGCGTCGACCTCCTGGGGGCCGTCGCCGAGGACGGGGCGGTTCTTGCCGTACTTGTGGATCAGCGGCGGCGTGAAGATCTCCATGCGCTGTTCGAAGTGGCCCAGCTTGGTGTTCTGCTGGTCGTCGAAGAGCGGGTCGGAGCCGAAGGTGGCGATGCGGCCGTCGGGCAGGAGCAGCGCCTCGGAGTGGTAGTTGCGGCCGACCCGGGGGGCGGCGGCGCCGCGGAAGGAGTTGGTCCTCGGGTCGTAGAACTGCGCCTTGTGGATGTTGCTGGCGCTGCGGCCGCGGTAGTCGCTGGAGCCGTTGGAGGTGAAGACGGTGTCGTCGGGCATGAGCACGCTGTTCAGGTAGCGGGTGCCCTGAGGGAGGTCGGGGCCGTCCTCGAAGGCCGGGTCGTCCTTCTTCAGGTCGATGACCGCGGTGCGCGAGGTCGCCTTCTTGGACTCGCCGACGCCTCCGCCGCCGAGGATCATCACCTTCTGGTCCTGGGCGGGCGGCAGCAGTACGGACGCCGAGGTCTCCGTCTGGTCGAGGTCGGTGAGCCCCGGCACCTTCTCGAACTTGTTCGTCCCTAGGTCCCAGATACCCGGTTCCCGGCCTAGGTCGGCGGGCCCGTAGCCGGCGTTCGAGGCCGGGTAGAAGAGCTTGCCGCCCTTGGTGAGGAAGAGGGCGGGGTAGGTGGGGAAGTACCGCTTCGGGCCCGGCTTCCACTTCCTCGTCCTCGGGTCGTAGATCTCGTTGTCACCGGGGTCGACGACCCCCACGTCGTCCAGTCCGGACACGGCGAGCACCCGCCCGTCCGCCAGGCCGACGAGCGTCGGGTACCAGCGGGCCTTCTTCATCGGGGCGACGGGCACGTACCTCTCGGCCTTCGGGTCGAACTCGTAGGCGGCCTTGAGCCCCTGGAAGTCCTGCTTGTCCATGGTGATCTTCTCGGAGAGGCCGTACGTGTTGACGGCGTCCTTGCCCTTGAGCCCGAGGATCTCGTACTGGGCCTGCCGGGGCATGACGGACTTCTTGCCCTTCTTCGCGGCCTCGACGAAGACCCGGGCCTCGCTCGCGGTGACCTTGGTCTTCCAGGGCTGCATGACACCGGCCGCGTTGTAGGCGATACCGAAGGTGCGCTTGGCCTTGGGCACGGTGACGTCGAAGCGGCTGACGTACTCGACGCCGGCGGGTGAGCGGAAGCGGGTGCCCTTCTTCAGGACCATCGCCTTGTCGGGGTTCTCGTTCTTGACCCGCATGCCGCCGCCGGCCCGGTCGACCTCGCCGTCCAGCAGCTCGTAGCGGGCGGTGCCGCCGGCCACCAGGAGGCGGCCGTCGGGGAGTTGGGCGTGTCCGGCGCAGAAGAAGTCCACGGGGGTGGGGATCTTCTTGTAGGTGTTCTTCACCGGGTCCCACAGGACGGTGTCGAAGGACCCCTTGTCGAACTTCTTCTGCTCGTTGCCCGACCCGGCGACGATCAGCACCTTGCCGGTGTGCAGCAGGGCCGCGTGGATGGCGTTGGTGCGGAACCGCTCCGGGATGTCGACGTTGGTCCAGGACCCGTATTGGGCCTTGTAGCCGGGCTGGGCGATCTTCCACTCGTAGTACCGCTCCTGCGCGAACCCGACGGCGGCGGGGGCGTTGAGGCCGGCGAGCAGCGCGACGCCGCTGATACCGAGCACGGTCTTCTTCGTCTTCTGCGAGAGCTGGTAGGCCATGGCCTAGTTGCCTCCTGTCGTGGTGCCGGAGACCGAGGGTGCGGGGGTGGGCTGGGGGCCGAGGGCGGGTTCCTTGCTGTCGGTGAGCCGGGCCGCGGCGGCCGCGGCGGCCTGCCGTCCCAGGCGGTAGGCGGCGGCGCTCGCCCGGCGTTCCCGGTACCGGGTGAAGGCCCACACCCCGACGGGCGCGAGCGAGATCGCCATGGCGAGGACCGTCCAGGTGCGCATGGCCACATGGCTGTGGCCGAGCACGAACGACGCGATCAGCGACGAGGCGAGCACCACCGTCCAGGACAGATGGATCCGGAAGGTCAGCAGCCGGTCGGGGCTGGCGTCACCGCCCTTCGGGGTGACGACGAAGCGGCAGGGCAGCCGGAGCAGGGCGGCGCCGAGGGACTTCAGGTAGATGGGCGCGGAGAGCGCCGACATCGCCATCCCGGCGAGCCCGCCCGAGCCCTCCGGTTCGTGCGGCGAGACGTTGTGCCTGCGGTTCCACAGGTACAGCCCGACCTGTAGCGCGGCCGCGTCGCTGTAGAGCATCAGCCAGACCGAGGCGGTGACCTCCGTCCCGGACGCCCCGAACCACAGGAACAGCACACAACTGACGATGCCCAGCAGCCAGTTGACGGCCGTCATCGGGTAGTAGACGAGCATCAGCGTGTACGAGAAGAGGCGGCCCCAGGGCATCGTGAAGGGTGCCTTCCAGTACTGCTTGAAGAGCGTCTCGTAGGTGCCGCGCGACCAGCGCATCTGCTGGGTGAAGAAGTCCGTCCAGGAGGCGGGGCCCTCGCCGACCGCCAGTACGTCGGGCGTGTAGACGGACCGCCAGTGCGCGCGGGTCCTCGGGTTGCGGTGCCGGTGCAGCTCGAAGCCGGTGGCCATGTCCTCGGTGATCGAGTCGTGCAGCCCGCCGATCTGCTTCACGGCGGCGATGCGTACGACGTTGTTGGTGCCGACGAACATGGGGGCGCGGTAGCGGTTGCCGGCGCGCTGGATGAGGGCGTGGAAGAGGAACTGCTGGGATTCCGCGGCCTTGGTGACGGGGGCCGTGTAGTTGCCGTACACCTGCGGTCCGACGACGAAGGCGATGTCCGGGTCGCGGAAGTACCCCAGCATCCGTTCGAGGAAGTTCGGCAGCGGTACGTGGTCGGTGTCGACCGAGGCGAGGAACTCGTACTCCCCGCCGTGCTTGGCGATCCAGGCGTTGTAGTTCCCGTGCTTGGTACGGGCCTTGTGGACGCCCTTGGGCCGGTTCCACTCGGGGACGCCGGCGCGGGTGAAGTGGCGTACGTCGAGTTCCGCGCAGAGGGCCTTGGCCTGGTCGTCGTCGCCCTCGTCGAGGAGCCAGATGTCGAGGCGGCCGGTGTGCCGGAGCCGTGTGGCGCCCTCCAGGGTGGCCCGGACCATGGAGAGGGGTTCCTTGCCCGGCACGTACGTGGTGAGGAAGGCGACGCGGGTGCCCGGTTCGGCGACGACCGGGACGGGGTCGCGGGCGACCATCGTCGCGTGGGCGACCGACACGACGTTGACGACCATGAAGAGCTCGATCAGCCCGATGGCTATCAGCATCGTGATGTCGAGCCCCACGAGCCATGTGTCCGCGCCCTCGCGCTCCACCCAGTGGGTGGGCCAGACCAGGTAGACGAGCAGCGCGCCGGTCAGCAGGGGTGCCAGCGTCATCAGCAGAACGGCCCGTATTCGGTGCGGCTCTTTCGAGAGAAGCTTGGTGTACTGCACCCGGTACGCCGATCCGGACGGCTCCGTGAGCGGCCCGGCAAGTCTGCTGTGGGTGTCGTAGTCGTAGCCCTCCGGCCGCACAGCGCCCTCCAGTGATCGAACTAGCCGATACCTATACAAAAGGGCTGTTCTGAGGGCGTGTCGAGCGGAGAGGGTCCGAACGGAGGGTCGCCTCAAGGGGCGCGGGGGGCCGCGCGGGCGACCATGGACCATCCGCGGTCTCACTCGGACAGGTGTCGCTCCACCGTCTCGACCTTCGAGGTGAGGCCGTCCATGACGCCGGGCCGGATGTCCGCCTTGAGGACCAGAGACACCCGGGGCGCGCGCGCCTCGACGGCGGCGACGGCCCGGCGTACGACGTCCATGACCTCGTCCCACTCGCCTTCGAGGGAGGTGAACATGGCGTCGGTCCGGTTGGGCAGACCCGATTCACGGACGACCCGCACGGCGTCGGCGACGTACTCCCCCACGTCCTCGCCGACGCCCAGCGGTGTCACGGAGAAGGCGACGATCACGCGCCCACGGCCCCTTCCTTGGGTGCGCGGGACGCGACCGCCGCCTTGGCCGCGGTCTCGGCCTCGCGGCGGAGCCTGCGGTCGGCGAAGAAGCCGCCGGCGGGCAGGACGGAGAGGACGAAGTAGAGCGCGGCGGTCTTGAGGTCCCACTTGGCGCGGTTCCAGGCGTCGGCCCAGAAGACGACGTACAGGATGAAGAGGATGGCGTGGACCCAGCCCATCACGGGCACCGCGTTGAACTCCGTGGTGCGCTTCAGCACCGAGCAGGTGAGCAGCAGCAGGAAGGAGACGGCCTCGGGGGCGGAGACGAGGCGCAGGCGGCGGAGGGCGGAAGCGGTCTTTATGTCCACGGGTCACCTTCGGTGAGGTCGGCGGGGCGAGTCGGCGCAGCGCTTGCCGGTCTTTGTGAACGGAAGCACAAGCTCCCGTCATTCTGGCATCCGTCAACCTCCCGATGGCCGTAGGGGCCCCTTCAGGGTCGAGATCCACCTCTGGGCCCTGTCCTGTCCACCCTTCGGACGGTTACGGTCACCCCGTGGCAATGTTCCGACTTCAAGGCAGCAAAGTGCTCGCCGTCGACATGACCGGGGACGCCGTGAAGGCGAAGAACGGCTCGATGGTCGCGTACGACGGTCAGATGTCGTTCAAGAAGCTGAGCGGCGGGGGTGAGGGTCTGCGCGGCATGGTCACGCGGCGCCTCACCGGCGAACAGATGACGTTGATGGAGGTGACGGGGCAGGGGACGTGCTGGTTCGCGGACCGGGCCTCCGAGATCAACCTCGTGAATCTTCAGGGGGACAAGCTGTACGTGGAGTCGAGCAATCTGCTCGCGACGGACTCCGGGCTGCGTACGGGCACGAGCTTCACGGGGCTGCGCGGCGCCTCGCAGGGCAACGGCCTGTTCACCACGACCATCGAGGGCCACGGCCAGGCGGCGATCATGTCCGACGGCCCGGCGGTGGTGCTGCGGGTGACCCGCCAGTACCCGCTGACGGTGGACCCGGGCGCGTACATCGCGCACCAGGGCGACCTCCAGCAGTCCTTCCAGTCCGGTGTGACGTTCCGCACGATCCTCGGCGAGGGCGGCGGCGAGGCCTTCCAGATCCGCTTCGAGGGCGACGGACTCGTCTATGTCCAGCCCAGCGAGCGCAACACGGTGGCGGGAGACGTGTGACATGGCCTTCCGTGAGATCAACTCGAAGATGATCGAGGTGACCGTGGCGCCCGGTCAGCGGCTGTTCAGCCAGCGCGGCGCGATGCTCGCCTACAAGGGCGAGGTGTCCTTCACCCCCAACACACAGGGCGGCCAGGGCGGCATCGCCTCGATGATCGGCCGCCGGGTGGCCGGCGAGGTGACCCCGCTGATGACCGTCGAGGGCAGCGGCACGGTCCTGTTCGGGCACGGCGGTCACCACATCCAGGTGATCAACCTGACCGGCGAGACCCTCTATGTCGAGGCCGACCGTCTGCTCGCCTTCGACGGCACCCTCCAGCAGGGCACGATGTTCATGGGCTCGCAGGGCGGCGTCATGGGCATGGTGCGCGGCCAGGTGACGGGCCAGGGCCTGTTCACCACCACCCTCAAGGGCCACGGCGCCGTCGCCGTGATGGCGCACGGCGGCGTGATCGAGGTCCCGATCACCCCCCAGCGCCCGGTCCATGTCGACCCGCAGGCATACGTGGCGCACCACGGCGACGTACGCAACAAGCTCTCCACCGCGCTCGGCTGGCGCGACATGGTGGGCCGGGGCTCCGGCGAGGCGTTCCAGCTGGAGCTGAGCGGCAGTGGTGCGGTGTACGTCCAGGCCTCGGAGGAGAAGCTGTGAGCATGTACGGGGCTCCGGGCGCCGGCCCGACCGTCCACGACCCGATGACGCTGCCGTCCGACGACAACGTCAACAACTACACCTTCTGCGTGGAGCTCAAGGGGAGCCAGTGGTTCCTGCAGAAGGGGAAGATGATCGCCTACTACGGCCAGATGGAGTTCAACGGCATCGGGCACGGCCGTCTCGACCGTCTTGTCCGTACGTCGTTCCATTCGCCTCTGCACGCGAGCGACTGGGTGGTGGCGGAGGGCTCCGGCAAGATGCTCCTCGCCGACCGGGCCTTCGACGTCAATTCGTATGACCTGGAGAACGGCAACCTGACCATTCGCTCGGGCAATCTCCTCGCTTTTCAGCCAACTCTCGCGCTGAAGCAGTCGATCGTTCCGGGCTTCCTGACCCTGATCGGTACGGGGAAGTTCGTGGCCGCCTCCAACGGGCCGGTGGTCTTCATGGAACCGCCCATCCGGGTCGATCCGCAGGCCCTGGTCGGATGGGCCGACTGCCCCTCCCCGTGCCACCACTACGACCATGGGTACATGACAGGGGTGATGGGTGGCCTACGTGCGATGACGGGGCTCGGCGGGGCCTCCGGCGAGGAGCACCAGTTCGAGTTCGTCGGGGCGGGCACGGTCCTGCTCCAGTCCTCCGAGACCCTCATGGCCGAGCAGGCCACGGGCATGGTCCCGCACGAGCCGGGCGTACCCGGCGGCGGCGGGGTATCCGGTCATCACGGACAGCCGGCCGGCGCACCGCGCCTTCCCGGACAGCTGGGGGACCTCCAGCGTCGCTTCGGGCTGTGAGCGGTAGTCTGCGGAGTGTGACATCGAACGTGTGCGCGTTGTCGTTGTCACGCTCCAGAGCCGCACCACAGAAATACCCTCACTAGTTCGCCTTTCAACCTTTTAGGTAGACTTCATTCATGGAGACCGAGACGGCCACGCGCTGGCTGACCGATGCGGAGCAGTGCGCCTGGCGCACCCACCTGGACGTCAACAGACTGTTGACGCACCAGCTCGAAAGGGATCTGCAGCCGTTCGGCCTGACAATGAACGACTACGAGATCCTGGTGAACCTCTCCGAGTCGGAGGGCAGGCGGATGCGCATGAGCGATCTCGCCGCCGCCACCCTCCAGTCCAAGAGCCGCCTCTCGCACCAGATCACCCGTATGGAGAACGGGAATCTGGTGCGCCGCGAGAACTGCGAGTCCGACCGGCGCGGGCTGTTCGCCGTGCTGACGGAGCACGGCATGGAGACCATGCAGAAGGTCGCGCCGCATCATGTCGCGTCCGTCCGGCGGCACTTCATCGACCTGCTGCCGGAGGAGGCGCTGGAGGAGCTGCACAAGTCGCTGGGACCCATCGCTGAGCATCTGCGCAGCCACCGCGGCAAACCGTAGCGCTCCGCTGGGTCCGCCGTATGAGCGCCGGGGTACTGCGGGACGTCGTTCGGCCGCGGGACCGTCGTGGCCGGTCGCGCGGTTCCCCGCGCCCTAGGTCTCCCGGGGTAGCCGGAGTTCGAACAGGGCTCCTCCGCCGGGGGCCTCGCCGGCCGTCAGGGTGCCTCCGTGGCGTACGGCGATGTCTTTGGCGATCGCCAGGCCCAGGCCGGCGCCGCCGTCGTCCCTCGCGCGGGACTCGTCCAGACGGACGAAGCGTTCGAAGATGCGGTCGCGGTCGGCTTCGGGTACGCCGGAGCCGTCGTCGGTAACCTGGAGGATCGCCCAGCCGGGCGCGGTGCGCAGGGTGACGGCGACCCGGTCCCCGGCATGGCGCTCGGCGTTGTCCAGGAGGTTGCCGAGGACGCGGCAGATCTGGTTGCGGGAGCCTCGCAGCTCCAGGGAGTCGACACCGTCCAGGGTCACTCCGGCACGGGCGGCCACCTCCTGCCGTACGACCTTCGCCAGGTCGAAGCGGGCGTCCGGCGGCGGGCGCTCCCCCGCGTCGAGGCGGGCGAGCAGCAGCAGGTCGGCGGCGAGGCTCTGCAGCCGTACGGTGTCCGCGACCGCCCCGTCCAGGTCCAGCAGCGCGGGGTGGGCGGCGCCCACTTCGAGCTGGGTGCGCAGGGAGGCGATCGGGCTGCGTAGTTCGTGCGAGGCGTCGGCGACGAACGCGCGCTGCCGCTGCACCGAGGACTCGAGCGCGGCCAGCGTCTCGTTCGTCGTACGGGCCAGGCGGGCGATCTCGTCGTGCGTGTCCGGTTCGGGAACGCGTCGCGAGAGGTCCTCGGAGGCGGTGATCGCCGCCATCTCGGAGCGGATGCCCTCGACGGGGCGCAGGGCCCGCCTGGTGACGGCGTACGTCACCGCGCCGATCGTCAGCAGCAGCAGCGGCAGCCCGATGAGCATCGTCGTCAACGCGGTACTGACGGCGTCCTGTGCGGTGGAGAGCGGGGCGCCCGCGTAGACGGTGAGCGGGGCGCCGCCGGGCGTGACCACGTCGACCGCGGCGAACCGGTACTCCGCCGTGTCCCCCTCGACGGTGGCGGTGCCCTCGCCGTACCAGGTCTCGTCGCCGATCCGGCCGGCGGCGAGAGTGTCCTCGTCGTCCGTCTCCTTCTCGCCCTCGTCCCTGTCGTCGGCGTCGTCGTTGGTGATGGAGTTCAGCCGGTCCGAGGCGGCGCCGCTCACGCTCATGCCCTCGACGTCCTCCCCGACCGCGACGGGCTTGTTCCTGCGGTCCAGGACCTCGACGGGGTTCTCGTCGCCGTCCGGCAGGTTCAGCCGGTCGTAGGCGAACCCGTTCGACAGCGCCGAGGCCGCGTTGCGGGCCACGGAGTCGGCCTCGGCGTCCGCCTGGTCGATGAGGCTGAACCGCAGCGAGAGCAGTACGGCGGCGCCCGCGGCGACCAGGGCGACAGCCACGACGACGGTCGCGGCGAGGGAGGCGCGGGCCCGCACCGAACCCAGTCGGCGCTTCACGAGCGGGCCTGCAGTCTGTATCCGGCCCCGCGTACGGTCTTGATGAGCGCGGGGCCGAGCTTGCGGCGCAGGGTGCTGATGTAGACCTCGACGATGTTCGGGTCGCCGTCGTAGGCGAAGTCCCAGACGTGCTCCAGGATCTCGGACTTCGACACGACCTCACCGGCTCTCATCACGAGCTGTTCGAGGACGGCGAACTCCTTGGCCGTCAGGGTGATCTCGTCCTCCGCGAGAAACACCCGCCGGGCGGCGGTGTCGACCCGCAGATCGCCGACCTCGTGCACGGGCGAGGCCCCGCCCGCCGGGCCGCGCCGCCGCAGCAGCGCCTTCACCCGGGCGACGAGGACGACGTACGAGAACGGCTTGGTCAGATAGTCGTCGGCGCCCGTGTCGAGCCCCTCGGCCTCGTCGTACTCGCCGTCCTTGGCGGTGAGCATCAGGATCGGCACGTCATGGCCGGCGGCGCGCAGGGCCCCGCACACGCGGTAGCCGTTCATGCCGGGCAGCATGATGTCGAGGATCACGAGGTCGTACGACCCCTCGCTCGCCCGGTGCAGACCGTCGGTGCCGTCGTGGACGACGTCCACCGCGTACCCCTCGGCCGTCAGCCCCTTGGCCAAGGACACCGCGAGCCGCTTCTCATCTTCCACGATCAACAGGCGCATGCGTTCAGCTTGGCAAACCGAACCTGAAGCGGCCTTCAGGGGGCTTCAGGTCCGCTTCAGCGTCGCTCGGCCAGATTGGTCCTCGTCGAAAGCAGACGAGGCACACAAGCCGACTGCAACCGGCGAAACCATCCGTCACTGGTCGCAGCCAGTCGCATCCTGGAGGAATCCCATGAAGCGCAACATCGTCATCGCCACCATCGCGGCCGCGGCCCTGATCGGCGGCGGCACCGCGACCGCCATCGCGGTCTCGGGTGACGACGAGGCGCCGGCCGACAAGTCCGTGACGGTGTCGAACGACGACAACCGCGACGACGTCGACGACACGGACGACACCGTCGACACGACGCGGGACAGCGCCGAGGACAAGGCCGCCCGCGACACGGACGAGGACGCCGAGGACAAGGCCGAGAACGCCGCCGACGCGAAGGCCGGACAGATCACGGCCGCCGACGCGATCAAGGCGGCGCTGAAGGACACGAAGGGTACGGCGGTCTCGGCCGACCTGGACGACGAGGGCAACGCCCACGTGTGGGAGGTCGACGTACTCACCGACGGCGGTGCCTGGCACAGCATCCAGATCGACCCGGCCACCGGCAAGGTGCTCGGCTCTCACACCGAGACGGACGACGACGGTGACGACGCCGCCGAGACGAAGCAGATCCGAGCCGCGCTGAACGGCAGCTCCGTGACCGCCGCCGAGGCCGCCGAGGCCGCCGCCGCCAAGGGCACGGTGACCTCCGTCGACCTCGACGAGGACAGCAGGGACCAGGCCTGGGAGGCCGACACCACCGCCGCCGACGGCACCGGCAGCGACTGGCGCGTGAACCTCGACTCGGCCAAGGTCACGGCCGACCGCTCGAACGACTGACACCTCCCCCCACCCCGGCAGGGGCACCCGTCACCGGGTGCCCCTGCCGCCGTCACCGGGGGTCGCTCCGTACGCCTTCCACCACGCCCTCCGCCGGTGCCACCGCAGGGGCCCGCCGCCGCCCCACGCTCACGGCGGCCCCCGCGAGCAGCGCCGTGCCGCCCGCGCAGGCGAAGCCGAGGCCCGGCGAGACGTGGGCCACCAGGAGGCCCGCAGTGGCGGCGCCCGCCGAAGAGCCGGCGTTCACAGCGGTGTTGACCCAGGCACCGGCCTGGGTACGGGCGCCCGGCGGGGCGGTGTCGTCGGCGACCAGGTACGCGGTGGTCAGGGCCGGGGCGACGAAGAGACCGGCGCAGACCACGGCGCCGGTGAGGGTGGCGAGACCAGAGGCGAGCCCGGCGGCGACGAGGGTGAGCCCGAGGCCCGCCGTCAGCAGCGCCAGCCGCACCCGGGCGCCGGAGCGCCACTCGACCGCCCCGTACAGCAGGCCGCCCACCGCACTGCCGGCCGACAGCGCGGCGAAGATCCAGGCCACCGTGGAGTCGCCGTGGCCGCGCTGTTCGGCGAAGGCCAGCACCAGCAGGTCGAGCGCGCCGAGCGACAGCCCTACGCCGGCGGCCGCGACGACGGGCGGCACGATCCCCGCCACGACACGCGGCCCCCCGCGCTCCTTCGGCGCCGGTCCGCCGCCCGTCATCCGTGCCACGGCCGGGGAGGTCACGAACCCCACCGTCCCCGCCGCCACCAGTACGGCGCCCATCGCCAGCGCGGCGGCCGGAGCGGCGAACCGCACCACCCCGCCCACCACCAACGGCCCCGACACGAACAACAGTTCCTCGGCGACCCCGTCGAGGCTGTACGCGCGCCGCAACAGGGCCCGGTCCAGGGCGAGTTCGATCCACACCGTACGCATCGTCGGTCCCAGCGGAGGCGTACAGGCGCCCGCCGCCACCGCGATCGCACCCAGCAGCGCACCCGACGCTCCCGGCCGCCAGGCGGCTGCGGCGAGTGTGCCCAGCAGTACGGCGTAGAGGGAGGCCATCGGCAGCAGCGCGCGGCGTGGGCCGTACCGGTCGACGAGCGCGGCCCTCGCCGGCGACAGGAAGACGCTGGTGGCGCCGAACAGGGCCATGACCGTGCCGGCGACGGCGTACGAGCCCGTCGTGCGGGTCACGGTGAGCAGGAGGGCGAGCGGGAGTGTGCCGTAGGAGAGCCGGCCGACGAGGGCGGTGGTGAAGGTGCGGCGGGCATGGGGGATGCGGAGGACCGCGGCGTACGAGGGCATGCGGAAGGTTCCTCACCTGGAGGTCGAAAGGGGGACGCCGGAGACCGGCCGCCCTTACGCAAGGTGATGGAACATGCGGCCCAACTTAACAGCGCCCAAAGCTCTTTCGCCCCCGCCGCCCCTACCCGTCCCACCCCGGGGCTCCGCCCCGGACCCCGCTCCTCGAACGCCGGAGGGGCTGGATTTCCGCGGGGCGAGAAGAACTCCTCGGCTCAGCCCCGCGTCAGCCCGGCGACCAGCTCGTCCGCCGCCCGATAGGGGTCCAGCTCCCCCGCCACGATCCGCTCGGCAAGCGCGCTGAGCCGACGGTCGCCATGAAGGTCACCGATCCGCTCCCGCAGAGCCGTGACCGCGATCGTCTCGACCTCATGCGCGGCCCGAGCCCGACGGCGTTCCACCAGCACCCCCCGCTCCTCCATCCACGCCCGGTGCTTCTCCAGCGCCTCGACCATCTCCTCGATCCCCTCCCCCCGCGCGGCCACCGTCTTGACGATCGGCGGCCGCCAGTCCCCGGCCCCCCGGGACTCACCGAGGCCCAGCATGTGGTTCAGCTCGCGCGCGGTCGCGTCCGCACCGTCCCGGTCCGCCTTGTTGACGACGTAGACGTCACCGATCTCCAGGATCCCGGCCTTGGCCGCCTGGATGCCGTCGCCCATGCCAGGCGCCAGCAGCACCACGGACGTGTCCGCCTGGGACGCGATCTCGACCTCGGACTGGCCGACACCCACCGTCTCGACCAGGACGACGTCGCAGCCGGCGGCGTCCAGTACCCGGATCGCCTGCGGGGCGGCCCACGCAAGGCCACCCAGGTGCCCACGCGTCGCCATCGAACGGATGTACACGCCGGGATCGGAGGCATGGTCGGACATCCGGACGCGGTCGCCGAGGAGGGCGCCGCCCGAGAAGGGGGACGACGGGTCGACGGCGAGCACGCCGACCCGCTTGCCGGCCCGCCGGTACGCGGTCACCAGGGCGGACGTGGACGTGGACTTGCCGACACCCGGCGAGCCGGTGAGGCCGACGACGTACGCCCCGCCCGTGAGCGGGGCCAGCGCCGCCATGACTTCGCGGAGCTGCGGGGACGCCCCCTCCACCAGGGAGATCAGCCGGGCGACGGCCCGGGGCCGCCCTTCCCTGGCCTGTGCCACCAGCGTGGGGACGTCCTGCATCACAGCTCCGTTCCGAGTAGCCACGTACACCTGCGAAGTACGGCCTCAGGCCGTGGGTACCCGCACGATCAGCGCGTCACCCTGCCCGCCGCCACCGCACAACGCGGCCGCGCCGACACCGCCGCCGCGCCGACGCAGCTCCAGCGCGAGGTGGAGCACGAGACGCGCGCCCGACATGCCGATGGGGTGGCCCAGGGCGATCGCACCACCGTTGACGTTCACCTTTTCCGGGGACACGCCGAGGTCCTTCATTGACTGCACGGCGACCGCGGCGAAGGCCTCGTTGATCTCGATCAGGTCGAGATCGGCGACCGCCAGGCCGTCCTTCCGCAGGGCGTGCTGGATGGCGTTCGACGGCTGCGACTGCAAAGAGTTGTCCGGACCCGCCACGTTCCCGTGGGCGCCGATCTCGGCGAGCCACTCAAGGCCCAGCTCCTCCGCCTTGGCCTTGCTCATGACGACCACGGCGGCGGCGCCGTCGGAGATCTGCGAGGCGGACCCGGCCGTGATCGTGCCGTCCTTGGCGAAGGCCGGCCGCAGCTTGCCCAGCGACTCGGCGGTCGTCTCGCCGCGGATGCCTTCGTCCTGGCTGAAAACGACCGGCTCACCCTTGCGCTGCGGGATCTCCACCGGCGTGATCTCGGCGTCGAAGAGGCCGTTCTTCTGGGCCGCGGCGGCCCGCTGGTGGGACTGGGCGGCGATCTCGTCCTGCTCCGGGCGGAGGATGCCGAGACGCGTGTTGTGCTTCTCGGTGGACTCGCCCATGGCGATGTTCTCGAAGGCGTCGGTGAGCCCGTCGTGGGCCATCGCGTCGAGCATCTGGATGGCCCCGTACTTGTAGCCCTCACGGGACTTCGGGAGCAGGTGGGGGGCGTTCGTCATGGATTCCTGGCCGCCGGCCACGATCACGTCGAACTCGCCGGCGCGGATCAGCTGGTCGGCGAGCGCGATGGCGTCCAGGCCCGAGAGACAGACCTTGTTGATGGTGAGCGCGGGCACTTTCATCGGGATGCCCGCCTTGACGGCGGCCTGGCGTGCCGGGATCTGCCCTGCCCCGGCCTGGAGCACCTGGCCCATGATCACGTACTGCACCTGGTCGCCACCGATCCCCGCACGGTCCAGGGCGGCCTTGATCGCGAAGCCACCGAGGTCGGCTCCGGAGAAGGACTTCAGCGAACCGAGCAACCGTCCCATGGGCGTACGGGCGCCCGCGACGATCACCGAGGTCCTGCCGTTCGTTCCAGTCATGAGGTGCGATCCCCTTCCAGCTTGCACAGCTGAGGAGTGAACGAGGGTTTACTTCGAATGTACTGAGTGGCACTCCGTGCCGTCACCCAGCTGTCGGTGTGATCGCTGGCACGTTGCGTAACCACCTCCGGGGCGCTGCACTAACACCATGCTGACGCGAATCGACCACATCGGGATCGCCTGTTTCGACCTCGACGCCACCGTCGAGTTCTACCGGGCCACGTACGGCTTCGAGGTTTTCCACTCCGAGGTCAACGAGGAGCAGGGCGTGCGCGAGGCCATGCTCAAGATCAACAGCACGGACGACGGCGGCGCCTCCTACCTCCAGCTCCTGGAGCCGACCCGCGAGGACTCCACCGTCGCGAAGTGGCTGGCCAAGAACGGTGAGGGGGTCCACCACATCGCTTTCGGCACGGCGGACGTGGACGGCGAGGCCGCCGCGATCAAGGACAAGGGCGTACGCGTCCTGTACGAGGAGCCGCGACGCGGTTCCATGGGGTCACGGATCACCTTTCTGCACCCCAAGGATTGCCATGGCGTACTGACAGAACTGGTCACTTCGGCGCCAGTTGAGTCACCTGAGCACTGACCCCCGTACATATGGGCCGGTAGGGTTGGGGTCGGCCGTCGCCTTCGAGGGGGACGGCCCGGGTCCTGCCGACTTTCGTCGAGCGGGATCCAAGGGCCGGGGTCCAGGTTTCGGGGGACGAGGGTTAGGGCGGCAGCCCGTGCTCCGCCGTTGATCTGACACCATTCCCCGGGAGCCCCGTTCGGCGGTTGGACGGAGCTCATTTGCCAGAGGTTGCGACCAGGGGACGGATGGGACCGCGCAGTGCGGGGCTACGAACGCCAGGAGCGAGAGCCGGCGGCTGACGTCGACCACCTCTCTCGGTTCGAGGCCGAGATGGAGCGGCTGAAGACCGAGCGGGAAAAGGCGATCCAGCACGCCGAGGACCTCGGCTACCAGGTCGAGGTGCTGCGCGCCAAGCTGCACGAGGCGCGCCGCACCCTCATGTCCCGGCCCGCCTACGACACCGGGGGCGGCGACCTCGGGTACCAGGCCGAGCAGATGCTCCGCCAGGCCCAGATGCAGGCCGACCAGCTGCGCACGGACGCCGAGCGGGAGCTGAGCCAGGCCCGGGCGCAGACACAGCGGATCCTCCAGGAGCACGCCGAGCAGGCCGCGCGCCTCCAGGCGGAGCTGCACCAGGAGGCGGTCACCCGCCGCCAGCAGCTCGACCAGGAGCTGTCCGAGCGCCGCCAGACCGTCGAGTCGCACGTCAACGAGAACGTGGCGTGGGCCGAGCAGCTCCGCGCCCGGAGCGAGTCCCAGGCCCGCCGGCTCGTCGACGAGTCGCGGGCCGAGGCCGAGCAGGCGCTGGCCGCCGCCCGCGCCGAGGCCGAGCGGCTCACCACGGAGGCCCGCCAGCGGCTCCAGAGCGACTCGGAGGCGGCCCGCGGCGAGGCCGACCAGATCCTGCGCCGGGCCCGCGCCGAGGCCGAGCGGCTGTTGAACGCGGCGTCCAGCCAGGCCCAGGAGGCCACCGAGCACGCCGAGCAGCTGCGCTCCTCCACCGCCACCGAGTCGGACTCCGCCCGCCGACAGGCCACCGAGCTGAGCCGGGCCGCCGAGCAGCGCGCGGCGGAGGCCGAGGCGGCCCTGCGCGAGGCGCGCGCCGAGGCCGAGAAGGTGGTCACCGAGGCGAAGGAGAACGCGGCCAAGTCCCTCTCCACCGCCGAGTCGACCAACGAGCAGCGCACGCGTACGGCCAAGGAGCAGGTCGCCCGGCTGGTCAAGGAGGCCACGAAGGAGGCCGAGGCCACCAAGGCGTCCGCCGAGGAAGTCGTCGCGGACGCCAAGGCCGAGGCCGAGAAGATCGTCGCCGAGGCCTCCGAGAAGGCCCGCTCGATCACCGCGGAGGAGTCCGCCTCCCAGCTCGCCAAGACGGCCAAGACCGCCGAGGACGTACTGAACAAGGCGTCCGAGGAGGCCAAGAACACCACCAAGGCCGCCACCGAGGAGGCCGAGCGCATCCGCGCGGAGGCCGAGGCCGAGGCGGACCGGCTGCGCGCCGAGGCGCACGACCTCGCCGAGCAGCTCAAGGGCACGGCGAAGGACGACACCGAGGAGTACCGCGCCAAGACGGTCGAGCTGCAGGAGGAGGCGCGCCGGCTGCGCGGCGAGGCCGAGCAGCTGCGCTCCGACGCGGTCGCCGAGGGCGAGCGGATCCGGTCCGAGGCCCGGCGCGAGGCCGTGCAGCAGATCGAGGAGGCGGCCAAGACCGCCGAGGAGCTGCTCGCCAAGGCCCGCACGGACGCCGACGAGATGCGCCAGACGGCCACCGCGGACAGCGAGAAGGTCCGCACCGAGGCCATCGAACGCGCTTCGACGCTGCGCCGTCAGGCCGAGGAGACCCTGGAGCGCACCCGCAAGGAGGCCGAGCGGTACCGCGCGGAGGCCGCCGAGCAGACCGAGGAGCTGAAGGCCGACGCCGAGCGCGCTGTCCGCGAGCTGCGCGAGGAGACCGAGCGCGGCATCGAGGCCCGCAAGGGCGAGGCCGCCGAGGAGCTGACCCGGCTGCACACCGAGGCCGAGGCGCGGCTCGCCTCCGCCGAGGAGGCGCTCACCGACGCCCGCGCGCAGGCCGAGCGGATCCGCCGCGAGGCCGCCGAGGAGACCGACCGGCTGCGCGGCGAGGCCGCCGAGCGCATCCGTACGCTCCAGGCGCAGGCCGAGGCCGAGGCCGAACGCCTGCGTGACTCCGCCGCGGCCGACGCGTCGGCGTCCCGCGCCGAGGGCGAGGCCATCGCCGTACGGCTGCGGTCGGAGGCCGCGGCCGAGGCTGAGCGGCTGAAGTCCGAGGCGCAGGACACCGCCGACCGGGTGCGGGCCGAGGCGCAGGCCGCGGCCGAGCGGCTCGGCGCGGAGGCCTCGGAGACGCTGGCCGCCGCGCAGGAGGAGGCCGCCCGTCGGCGCCGCGAGGCCGAGGAGCTGCTCGGTTCGGCGCGGCAGGAGGCCGACCAGGAGCGCGAGCGGGCCCGGGAGCAGAGCGAGGAGCTGCTGGCCTCGGCGCGCAAACGCGTGGAGGAGGCCCAGACCGAGGCCGTACGGCTGGTCGAGGAGTCCGAGCGGCGCGCCAACGAGATGGTGTCGGCCGCCGAGCAGCACGCTCAGCAGGTCCGGGACTCCGTCGCCGGGCTGCACGAGCAGGCGCAGGACGAGATCGCCGGGCTGCGCAACACCGCCGAGCATGTGGCGGACCGTATGCGCCGGGAGGCCGAGGAGGAGGCGGACCGGGTCCGCGCCGACGCCTACGCGGAGCGGGAGCGGGCCACCGAGGACGCCAACCGGGTCCGCCGGGAGGCGCGGGACGAGACGGACGCCGCGAAGGCGCTCGCCGAGCGCACGGTCGGGGAGGCCATCGCGGAGGCGGAGCGGATCCGCGTCGACTCCGCCGAGCACGCCCAGCGGGTGCGCACCGAGGCCTCGGACACCGCCGCGCGGGCCGACCAGGACGCCTCGCGCACCCGGGCGGACGCCCGCGACGACGCCAACCGCATCCGCTCGGACGCGGCCACCCAGGCCGACACCCTCATCGCCGAGGTGACCGCCGAGGCCGAGCGGCTGACCCGGGAGACCAACGAGGAGGCCGAGCGCGTACGGGCCGAGTCCGTCGGCAAGGCCGACCGGCTGGTCGGCGAGGCCACCGACGAGGCCGAGCGGCTGCGGGCCGAGGCCGCCGAGACGGTGGGCTCCGCGCGGCAGCACGCCGAGCGGGTCCGGGCCGACGCCGAGCGGGCGCGCGCCGAGGCGGAGGTGGAGGCCGACCGGCTGATGTCGCATGCGCGCGAGGAGGCCGACCGCACCCTCGACGAGGCCCGTACGGCCGCCAACAAGCGGCGTTCCGAGGCCGCCGAGCAGGTCGACAAGCTCATCACGGAGACGGCGGCCGAGGCCGACAAGCTGCTCGCCGAGGCGCAGTCGCAGGCCCTGAAGACCACCGCGGACGCCGAGGGGCAGGCCGACTCCATGGTCGGCGCGGCCCGCAAGGAGGCCGACCGGCTGGTCTCCACGGCGACCGTCGAGGGCAATTCCACGGTGGAGAAGGCCCGTACGGACGCCGACGAGCTGCTGGTCGGCGCGCGCCGGGACGCGACCGCCATAAGGGAGCGGGCCGAGGAGCTGCGCGACCGCATCACGTCCGAGATCGAGGCGCTGCACGAGCGGGCCCGGCGTGAGGCGTCCGAGACGATGCGGACGACCGGCGACCGCTGCGACGCGCTCATCAAGGCGTCCGAGGAGCAGCTGGAGAAGGCGACGGCGAAGGCCAAGGAGCTCGTTTCCGAGGCCAACTCCGAGGCCGGCAAGGTCCGTATCGCCGCCGTGAAGAAGGCCGAGGGTCTCCTGAAGGAGGCCGAGCAGAAGAAGTCCACGCTCATCCGCGAGGCCGAGGAACTGAAGGCCGAGGCGATCCGGGAGGCCCGCCGCACGGTCGAGGAGGGCAAGCGCGAGCTGGAGGTGCTGGTCCGCCGCCGCGAGGACATCAATGCGGAGATTTCCCGTGTCCAGGACGTCCTGGTGGCGTTGGAGTCTTTTGAGGCCCCGTCGAGCGGCAAGGACGGTGGAGTCAAGACGGGCGCCGCAGCCGGTGCGACTCGATCGGGTGGCAAGTCGTCAGACGGCTAGCGGTTCCGGGGCGTTGCGGGTATCTTCCCGCGCCGCCCTTAGCGCTACAGACACCAATTTGTGCTCGTTCTGTGCTTGCCAGGGCCTTTATGCAAAGTTTCCGGCAAGTATTCCGATGGTCGGCCACCCAAAAGGGGTGTCATTCTCCAGATCAAACGTGCATCTGCTCGATGACACGCCGCTTCGCCCCCTAGGATTCCACCTATCACCTCACCGGTCTCATTCGACAGGAACCCCATGAGCGACACTTCCCCCTACGGCTTCGAGCTTGTGCGGCGTGGATACGACCGCGCTCAGGTGGACGAACGTATCTCCAAGCTCGTCTCCGACCGTGACTCCGCTCTCGCTCGCATCACCGCCCTGGAGAAGCGCATCGAGGAGCTCCACCTCGAAACGCAGAACGCCCAGGCCGCGGTCACCGACGCGGAGCCGTCCTACGCCGGTCTCGGCGCGCGCGTCGAGAAGATCCTCCGCCTCGCCGAGGAGGAGGCGAAGGATCTGCGCGAGGAGGCCCGCCGCGCCGCCGAGCAGCACCGCGAGCTCGCCGAGTCGGCGGCCCAGCAGGTGCGCAACGACGCCGAGTCCTTCTCGGCGGAGCGCAAGGCCAAGGCCGAGGACGAGGGCGTCCGGATCGTCGAGAAGGCCAAGAGCGACGCTTCGCAGCTGCGTGCCGAGGCGCAGAAGGACGCGCAGTCCAAGCGCGAGGAGGCGGACGCCCTCTTCGAGGAGACCCGCGCCAAGGCCGCGCAGGCCGCCGCCGACTTCGAGACGAACCTCGCCAAGCGCCGCGAGCAGTCCGAGCGCGACCTGGCGTCGCGTCAGCAGAAGGCAGAGAAGCGTCTCGCGGAGATCGAGCACCGCGCGGAGCAGCTCCGCCTGGAGGCCGAGAAGCTGCGCACCGACGCCGAGCGCCGCGCCCGCCAGACGGTGGAGACCGCACAGCGTCAGGCCGAGGACATCGTCGCGGACGCGAACGCCAAGGCGGACCGGATCCGTTCGGAATCCGAGCGGGAGCTCGCGGCCCTCACCAACCGCCGCGACTCGATCAACGCGCAGCTCACGAACGTGCGCGAGATGCTGGCGACGCTCACCGGTGCGGCTGTGGCCGCCGCGGGGACGCCGGTGGCGGACGACGAGCCGATCTCGCGCGGGGTGCCGGCGCAGCAGTCCCGGTAACACGATCGCCTGACGGCAGCAGCCGGAAGAGGCACCTGGGCCCGCATCCCCTCGGGGGTGCGGGCCTTCGGTGTCCGTGCGGCGCCCAAGCGGCTGGGGGCGCGCCTTGTATCGCGGCTGCCCGGCCGTACTTGGCTGGACGCGCAGTTCCCCGCGCCCCTGAACGGGGGCGGCCCCTCGTCCCCGGTCGCCCAGGCCCGGCGTCGGCGCCGGGCCGCCCAGTAGCGCGGGGTTGTGCCTCGTGTCGCGGCTGCCGGCCGTACGGGGCTGGTCGCTCAGTTCCGCGGGCCTCTTGCGGGGCGGGGGTTGGGCGGTACTCCGGTGGCAGGCGTCCAGGGGGCGTTTTAGCGTGGCCGCATGATCGAGCTCGATGGGCTGACCAAACGGTACGGGGAGAAAGTCGCGGTCAATAATCTGACGTTCGCTGTGCGGCCCGGCATCGTCACGGGGTTCCTCGGGCCGAACGGGGCCGGGAAGTCGACGACGATGCGGATGATTCTCGGGCTCGACCGGCCGACGGCCGGGGACGTGCGGATCGACGGGACGCACTACGACGGCCTCAGGGACCCGCTCACGTACATCGGCGCGCTGCTCGACGCCAAGGCCGTCCACGGTGGCCGGAACGCGTTCAATCATCTGCTCTGTCTCGCGCAGAGCAACGGGATCCCGCGGGCCCGGGTCGACGAGGTGCTGGACACGGTCGGGCTGACGTCGGTGGCGCGGAAGAAGGCGAAGGGGTTCTCGCTGGGGATGGGGCAGCGGCTGGGGATCGCGGGGGCGCTGCTCGGCGATCCGCGCATCCTGATGTTCGACGAGCCGGTCAACGGCCTCGACCCCGAGGGCATCCACTGGATCCGCAACCTGATGAAGTCCCTCGCGGCCCAGGGGCGGACCGTGTTCGTGTCGTCGCACCTGATGAGCGAGATGGCGCTGACCGCCGACCACCTGGTCGTGATCGGACAGGGGCGGCTGCTCGCCGACACCTCGATGGCGGACTTCATCCAGCAGAACTCGCGGTCGTACGTACGGATCCGTACGCCGCAGCGGGAGCGGCTGCTCGATGTGCTGCGCGGGGCCGGGGTGGTGGCCGTGGAGACGGGCGGCGGGACGCTGGAGGTGGACGGGGGCAAGCCGGAGCACATCGGGGAGCTGGCGGCGCGGCATCAGATCGTGCTGCACGAGCTGAGCCCCCAGCAGGCCTCGCTGGAGGAGGCGTTCATGCGGCTGACAGCCGAGTCGGTGGAGTACCACGCGCACGACACCGCCCCGCCGGGCGCCCCCGTACAGGACTGGGGCGGCGACTGGAAGCGGGAGGGCTGAGCATGGCCGCCACCCAGGTCGTCCGGTCGGAGTGGACCAAGATCCGGTCGGTGGCGTCCACGGTGTGGACGCTGTCGCTGGCCGTGGTCGTCACGATCGCCCTCGGCGTGCTGATCTCGCTGTTGTCGAAGCACGAGTTCGACAACCTCGGCGCCGAGGACAAGCTGTCCTTCGACCCGACCTTCATCAGCTTCGCGGGAATGACCCTCGGGCAGCTGGCGATGATCGTGTTCGGCGTGCTGGTGGTGTCGAACGAGTACAGCACCGGCATGATCCGCACCTCGCTGGCCGCCGTGCCGCAGCGGGGCACCTTCCTCTTCAGCAAGATCGCGGTGGCCACCGGGCTCGCCTTCGTGGTGGGGCTCGCGACGAGCTTCGTGACGTTCTTCCTGGGACAGGCGATGCTCGGCGAGCACCGGGCCGAGCTCGGCGATCCGGGCGTCCTGCGCGCGGTCTTCGGCGGCGGGCTCTACATGACCCTCATCGCCGTGTTCTCGATGGGCGTCGCGGCGATGCTGCGCAGTCCGATGCTGTCGCTCGGCATCCTGATGCCGTTCTTCTTCCTGATCTCCAACATCCTGGGCAACGTCGGCGCCACCGAGAAGATCGGCCGGTATCTGCCCGACCAGGCCGGCAGCAAGATCATGCAGGTGGTCACCCCGGTCGACGACGACACGCCGTACGGGCCGTGGGGCGGCCTCGGGATCATGGCACTGTGGACGGTCGCGGCGCTGGCCGGCGGCTATCTGCTGCTGAAAAAACGTGACGCGTGATCAGGGGACTGACCAGGCGATACGTACATGCCAAGCGACTCTCCTGTGACCTGCGTGGTTTTACTTCTCCTTGGCCGGAACCGTCAATGCCCGGATAAGCTCCTAATCCTTAACGGGGGCGGGTGCCCCGACGTCCTGAGACGTCCTGAACCGTTCGATGGGTGCGGAGCATGATCGAGGCAGTCGGCCTGACGAAGCGCTATGGCGCCAAGACGGCCGTATACAACCTTTCCTTCCAGGTGCGGCCGGGGGCCGTCACCGGCTTCCTCGGGCCCAACGGCTCGGGCAAGTCGACGACGATGCGCATGATCCTCGGCCTGGACAATCCCAGCTCCGGGCAGGTGACGATCGGCGGCTACCCGTACCGGAAACTGCCGAACGCGGCCCGGCAGGTCGGTGCCCTCCTCGACGCCAAGGCGGTGCACGGCGGCCGGCACGCCCGCAGCCACCTGCTGTCCCTGGCGCAGCTCTCCGGCATCCCGGCCCGCCGGGTCGACGAGGTGCTGGGCGTGGTGGGCCTCCAGGACGTGGCGAAGAAGCGCTCCAAGGGCTTCTCGCTCGGCATGGGCCAGCGGCTCGGTATCGCCGCCGCCCTGCTCGGCGACCCGCAGGTGCTGCTCTTCGACGAGCCGGTCAACGGCCTCGACCCCGAGGGCATCCTCTGGGTCCGCAACCTGATGAAGGCGCTCGCCGCCGAGGGCCGCACGGTCTTCGTCTCCTCGCACCTGATGAGCGAGATGGCGCTGACCGCCGACCACCTGATCGTGATCGGGCGCGGACAGCTGCTCTCCGACATGAGCGTGAAGGACTTCATCTCGGCGAACTCCGCGGACTTCGCGCGGGTGCGGACGCCGGACACCGAGCCTCAGCAGCGCGAGAAGCTGACGGCCTCGCTGACCGAGGCGGGCGGCCAGGTGCTGCCCGAGCAGGACGGCGCGCTGCGCGTCACCGGTCTGCCGCTCCCCCGCATCAGCGACCTCGCGCACGACTCCGACGTACGGCTGTGGGAGCTGTCGCCGCACCAGGCCTCGCTGGAGGAGGCGTACATGCGGATGACGCAGGGTGCCGTCGACTACCGCTCGACGATCGACCCGAAGGCCGGTCTCCAGCAGCCCCTGCCGCCCGGCGCGCAGCCGCCGATGCCGGTGCCGGGACAGGGCCAGGCGGGCTGGTACGCCCCGCCCGCGCCGCAGCACGGCGGCCCGCCGTACGCGCCCCCGCAGGGTCAGCCGATGCCGCAGGGCCAGCCGCCCGCCGGCCCGTACGGGGCTCCGGCGCCCGGCGCCCCGGCGCCCGGTCAGCCGCAGCCGAACCCGTACGCCCAGGCCGCGCCCCAGGCCCCCGCGCAGCCGTCCGCCGCGCCCGCCGCCGACCTGACCAAGAAGTCCGAGGACGCCCGATGAGCACGCCCCAGCCGCCCCTCACCCAACAGCCGCCCGCCCCCAACTGGCAGGGCGCGCCGGGCACTTCGTACACCTCGCCGATCCCGGTGGTGCGCACGCACCTCGGGCACGCGATCAGCTCCGAGTGGACGAAGATCAAGTCGGTCCGCTCGACGATCTGGACGCTGGGCGTCTACATCGTCCTGCTGATCGGCCTCGGCCTGCTCTTCGCCCTCATCGCCGCCTCCACGGACATGAGCCTGGAGGGCGAATCCCCGCTGAGTCTCGGTCTGTTCGGACTGATGCTCGGCAGCGTCTGCCTCATCACGCTCGGCGTGCTGAGCACCGCGTCCGAGTACGGCACCGGCATGATCCGGACCACGATGACCGCGTGCCCGAGCCGCGGCCGGGTACTCGCGGCGAAGTCGATCGTGTACTTCGGCCTCGCGTTCACAGTCACCCTGGTGACCACGGCGTTCGTCGGCTTCGCCCAGGTGGCGATCCTGGAGGGCAACGGGGCCGCGAATCCCACCGGTGAGGAGTGGTTCAAGGCCACGGTCGGCGTGAGCCTCTTCCTCTCGCTGTTCGGGCTGCTGTCGCTGCTCATGGGCTCGCTGATCCGGCACTCCGCGGGCGCGATCACCATCATGCTCGGGGTGTTCCTCGCACCGCTGGTCATCGCGATCTTCATGTTCTCGGAGTCGCTGCGGAACGTGCAGGAGTTCCTGCTCAATTACTCGATCCCGAGCCAGCTCGGCGTCTTCTACAACGCGGAACTCGGTTCCTCCGGCCCGTCCGGCTGGGACCCGCTGTGGATCATGCTGGCGCTGACGGGGGCCGCATTCGTCGGCGCGTACGCCCTGCTGGAGCAGCGGGACGTGTAGGACGACGTGCGACCGAACCCCGGACCTGGAGTCCGGGGTCCGGGTCCGGGGTCCGGAAACCGGAGTCCGGATGGTCAGAACTTCGGCGCGTTACGGGACCGTTGCACCCGCGTGGTGCGGCGGTCCTTCGCGTTCCAGCACGCCTTGTGCCAGTGGCGGCGTTCGTCGACGCCCGAGTGCTCGGGCCAGGCGACGACGTGCGGCACGCCCGAGGGGATCATCTGATCGCAGCCGGGGCAGCGGTAGGTCTTGCCCACCGCGCTCGCGCCCGCCACATGGCGCACGCTCCACTCCTCGCCCTGCCAGGGCTCGCTGGACTGCCAGCCGCCGTAACGGCCCGAGCGGTCCTCGTCGGCGCTGCGGCCTGACGAACCCGACGGACCATCGCCCTTGGGGCGGTTGCGACGCGGGGACACGGGACACCTCACGGGACTGGACGGGGCAAGGGTGGAGTCCAGCCTACGCGGGCCCGGTGGGGGTATGCGTACGTCACCAAACCCCGCAGATCGCCCCCCTGTCCGCGCATTCTGCAGACAATCCGCAAATCTCGCTGCCAGGCCGTGTCTTCGGCACGTGTCACCCGGTTATGCCGGGTGGGGGAGCTCCCGAGCCGGAGCCGAGGAAGCAGGAAGAGCGATGCGCGTAGGAACATTTGTACTGGGAGCCCAGTTCCCCGGCCAGGGCCAGGGGGAGGCGCTCCACCGGGCGGTCCGGACGGCGGAAGTGGCCGAGGAGGCCGGGCTGGACGCGGTCTGGCTGGCCGAGCACCATTTCGTGCCGTACGGCACCTGCCCGTCGGCGATCACCCTCGCCGCGTTACTGCTGGGGCGCACCCGGCGGATCCGCGTGGGCACGGCGGTCAGCGTGCTGCCCACCGTCCATCCCGTGGCCCTGGGCGAGCAGGCCGCCCTGCTGCACGTCACCTCCGGCGGACGCTTCTCGCTCGGCGTCGGACGCGGCGGCCCCTGGGTGGACCTGGAGGTGTTCGGCGCCGGACTTCAGGCGTACGAGGAGGGGTTCCCGGAATCACTCGATCTGCTGGTGCGGTGGCTGCGCGAGCCCTCGGTGTCGGCTTCGGGGGAACGATTCAGCTTTCGTGAGGTCTCCGTCGTACCGCGGCCCTCGGAGGATCTGGACGAGACACCCGGGCCCGAGATCGTCGTCGCCTGCACCTCGCCGTCGAGCGTCCGGCTGGCCGCCGAGCGCGGGCTGTCGATGCTCCTCGGCATGCACATCGGGGACGAGGAGAAGGCCGAGATGGTCGCGATGTGGCGCAAGTGCGCCCGGGCGGCGGGCCGTTCGTCGAAGGAGATCGCCGGCGCGGCCCATGTCTCGGCCGGTGTCTGCCAGATCGCGGACCGGCGCACCGACGCCGTGGAGGCGCTCACCAAGGCGATGCCGGGCTGGCTGAAGCAGGGCCTCGACGCCCATGTGACCGTCGACGGCCGCACCCGGCCCATGCGGGACCCGCTGGCCTACACCGAACTGCTCTGCGGGCTGCACCCCGTGGGGACCCCGCGGCTGTGCGCCGACCGGCTCGCGGCGACCGGCGAACGGACCGGCATCTCCCGCTTCGCGCTGCTCGTGGAGGGCTCCGGAGACCTGGCGGCGACGGAGGAGAACGTACGGCGACTCGGTGCCGAGGTGCTCCCCCACCTCGGCTGAGCCACGCCACGTCCTGCCGGTCCTGCCCGGACTTTGAACCTTGCCCGGACTGACCGGCCTTGCTGTGCCGGGGCCGGTCCGACGGCCGTACCCGGCGGGGAGCTTGCCGCCCCGGTTACTGATGCACCTCCCGCGGTTGGAGCGGCAAGCCGTACCGCGTCATGGCCTCAGCAGTCCCGGAGTTCCGGGGACTGGTTGAGGAGCTGGCCGCGGATCGAGGTGAAGCGGGCCAGCCTGTCGTCCACGGACGGATCCAGCGGGAACACCGCCACCCGGTGGCAGTTCTGGAAGGCCAGCCGGACACCGAAGTGCCGCTGCAGCGCGCCGCGAATCGCGTCGCTGGCGAGCGCGCGCAGCAGTTGTCCGCGCGCCTGCTCGTCCGGCGGGGGCGTCTGGTTGTCGGCGAACTCTCCGCCGTCGACCTTCAGCTGGGCCACCAGGGAGCTGATCATCTCCCACGCGTAGGGCAGGGAGGTCCGGACGCAGTCGACGAAGGCGGCTTCGTCGACCTCGCCTCGCTCGGCCTGTTCGAGTAGGGCCGGTGAGACGTCGAGCGACATGGGTTCTCCTCTCGCACCCCCACAACAACGGGGGTTGACGGACAAGGTCGGAGCTCGCATCGCCGAACACGCAGAGTGCACGGTTCGCGACCTCACGTTTCTACGGTAAGCAACCGAACGTGACCGCACCAGGAGATTGCGCGCACCGACAGGGCGCGGGACGCACACAATCAGCCAATGCCGAACAGGAGTTGACAGCGGCACATGCCGGGGGACGGCTGAGGCCCACGTACGGGGCGAAAGAGGGTGACGGAGGGCGACAGTCACCGGCCGGGGCCGCCGGGACAGTCGAACCGTCTGCGGCCGGATGTTCCGGCAGCCGAATCGCGCGGACCCGTCGCCGTCGAGTAGCGTTGCCGACCATGCGTCTCGTCATTGCCCGCTGCTCCGTGGACTACGCGGGCCGGCTCACCGCCCACCTCCCCTCGGCCTCCCGTCTGATCCTGGTGAAGGCGGACGGCAGCGTCTCCATCCACGCGGACGACCGGGCCTACAAGCCCCTCAACTGGATGTCGCCGCCCTGCACCCTGAAGGAGGGCTCCGGTGACGAGGAGGGCGTCTGGACCGTCATCAACAAGGCGGGCGAGAAGCTCATCATCACGATGGAGGAGGTCCTCCACGACTCCTCGCACGAATTGGGCGTCGACCCCGGCCTGATCAAGGACGGCGTGGAGGCACACCTCCAGGAGCTCCTCGCCGACCGCATCGACACCCTCGGCGACGGCTACACCCTCATCCGCCGCGAGTACATGACGGCCATCGGCCCGGTCGACATCCTGTGCCGGGACGGCGACGGCGCGACGGTCGCCGTCGAGATCAAGCGGCGTGGTGAGATCGACGGCGTGGAGCAGCTCACCCGCTATCTGGAGCTGTTGAACCGCGACCCGCACCTCGCGCCGGTCCGCGGCATCTTCGCCGCCCAGGAGATCAAGCCCCAGGCCCGCGTCCTCGCCACCGACCGCGGCATCGGCTGCGCGGTCCTCGACTACAACGCCCTGCGCGGCATCGAGGACGACAAGCTGCGGCTGTTCTGAGTCAATTCAAGAAAAGGGCCGGGTCCGCGGAACGGACCCGGCCTTTTCGTACGTACGGGACTTCAGGCGACGGTTTCGCCGGGGGTGTCGGCGCTGGTCTGCGGGGCGCTCGGCGGGGCGGCGGAGGCACTGGAGGCGGGAGCACTCATGGTGTTGGTGTCCTCAGGCGGAGTCGGGTCCTCCGTCTGCGGCTCGGACTCGGTCGGGGTCGGATTCGCCGACTCCGACTCCGATTCCGACTCGGATGGGGTCGGCGACTCGGGCTCGGACTCGGAAGGGCTCGGCTTGTTCGACTTCGAGGGGGACGGGGACGACGACTTCGTCGGCGACTCCGTCCCCCTCGGATCGTCCGAAGGCCCCGCGCTGTCCGTCGGCGTCGGGTCGTCCGAGGTGCCGTACGTGCCGTCGGGGCCCGGGTCGGTCGGGTCGGGGACCGTGCCCGGTTCCTCGTTGTCGTCGTCGTTCTTGGCACGGTCCGCGCTGAGCCCGTCGTCGTCGACGCCCTCGCTGGCGGACGGGTTGACGCCGACGCGCTCGGCGGGCGTGTCGCCGTTCCGGTCGGAGGTCGCGCCGAGGGTCACCACGGTGCCGAAGACGGCGGCGAGCAGCGCGCCCGCCCCTACGGCCACCAGATTGCGGCGGGCGCCGCCGAGGATGCCTTTGAGGCCGCCGGCCTTGTGCGCGGGTGAGCCGATGCCGGGCAGGTGCGTGACGAGCGTCGTGTCGTTGGTGGACAGCGGCGGCCCGACGGCCCCGGTCGCGCCGAAGCCGGCCGGGGTGTAGCCGGAGGGCACACCGCCGGGCGGTGACGCCGACTCCTCGTGCCGGGCGTCCGGCACTTCCTCCCCCGCGGCCGTACGCCCGCCGGGCGGGGTCGCCCCGGAGCGATCGGCGACGAGGGCGAGCGCGCGGCGGCCGGCGACCGCGCCGCGCTTGTCGGCGAGGGCGCCGCGCAGCCCGATGGACGCCTCCAGCTCGGCCCGGGACCGGTCGAGCTGCCCGGAGCAGAGCGCGAGGATGCCCAGCTCATGGTGGAAGTAGGCCTGTTCGCCGGTCTCGGCGGCCAGGCGGGCCGCCTCCGCGCCGGACCTGAGCGCGCGCTCCCAGGCGCTCCAGCGCAGCCCCGCGGCGAACGCGGGCGCCGCCTGCCGGGCCAGCCGCACCGCGGCGCTCTCCTCGTCCTCCCCGGGCGGGACGGTGCCGGGCACCAGCGCGCTCAGGGCGGCCAGCAGGGCGTCCGCCTCGACCGCGACCCGCTCGGGGGTGACCGAGGGGTGCCCGGCCCACCAGGCGTAGTGCTGGGCGGCGGTGCGGGCGCGTGCCTCGACGTCGTCGGCGTAACCGGCGGCCTCCAGCTGGGTCCGTACCCCGGCGGCGAGCCGGTAGCGCGCGCCGGCAGGTGTCGCCAGTGCGCAGCCGACGAGTTCGCCGAGAGCCGCGTCGGCGTGGGTGTCGCCCACCAGTGCGGGCAGATGCGCCTGGTGCGGGACCTCACCGCCGAGGGCGACCGCGAACCGCAGGGTCTCGCGCGCCGACGCGCTCAGCCGGGACGCGAGCAGCGCGGCGGGCGCGGCCCCCTCGGCGAGCGACGGCAGGGATGTCTCATCGCCGTCCGCGGCGGCCTCGAAGGACGCGTCGACGGACGGCGACTCCTGGAAGACCCCGAACTCGTCGACGGCGTCCGCACCGGCCCGCCGCCGGTCCCGCTGCCTGAGCAGCGCCCCGGCCTGGGTGAACCGCAGCGGCAGCCCCTCGGACTCGAACCAGAGGTCACCGGCCCAGTTCGACTCCTCCTCGGTGAGCGCCCGACCGACGGCACGCTCCAGCAGCGCCAGGCTGCCCGCCCGGTCGAAGCCGCCGAGCACGACCTCTTCGAGGGGCGCGTCGGCGGACGGCAGGGGTACGTCGGGGGTGGCGCCGATCAGGAAGGCGCACTCGGGGGTCGCGTCGAGCAGTTCGTCGAGCGCGGCCCCGCCGAATTCCAGGTCGTCCAGGACGACCACGGCGCCGATGTCCCGCACGAGGTCGAGCAGCTGCCGTTGGCCGGGCCGGAACAGCGGTGTGCTGTACACGGCTGCGAACAGTTCGTAGAGCAGGTCGTCGACCGTCCGCCGGAAACCGCTCAGGCGTACGACGCCGTCGGGCGCCAGGTCCGCGCAGTCCTCGGCGACCACGTCGAGCAGGGTGGTGCGGCCCGAGCCGGGGGCACCGCTGAGGCGGACGGAGCGGCCGCGCGCGAGGAGGCGTACGAGCCGGGCTCTCTCCTCGTCGCGGTGGAGCAGCGGCAGTCGGGGCAGGGTGGGCCCCGGGGGCACCGGCGGGCGGGCGGCGCGGTCGATCTCGGCGCGCTCGGCGGCCAGGTGTTTTCCGGGCCGACCAGGCAGTTCGCCCGGTGGGCAGTTCTCTATCTCGCTGCCGTCGACGGGATTGACGGTGAGCAGGAAGTCGCCCGAGACGAGCTGGACGGTGCGGGCGAGCGCCGGAGCGTGCTGGGCGAAGTCCTGCGTCAGCGGATCACGTGGTGGACGTCTGCTCTGCGCCTGTCCGTCGTCATGGCCGTACTCTTCGGGTCCCCGGTTTGTCGGGTCCATAGGTCCTAGCCCCCCAAAAGCGTCTCGTGTGCTGGAGCCCCTCCCGGCCTTGCCGCACACCGCGCTGTCGCTTCTGGTCCGGAACCCGCCCGAATCGAGGGTTTGCTGGCAGCGGGCAGCCGAACCCTAAACCTTCGCACAGTATCTCCGACAGTCCGGGGTACCGCGCCGTCCGAGACGTCACAGTCTCGTGAGGATTGCGTGGGTGCGCTCCGCTTGAGGCGCCACTGAGAGACTGCGGGTGATTCGTGGCTGATCGCGCGGTTCCCCGCGCCCCTGACGGGGCACGGGCGGCACCCACCGGGTGATACGAACGAACCCGCACGTCCGTTCACACTCTGGGCAACGACTCCAGTCCGATTCCGCCCTCGATCGCGAGAATGCGGTGCAGTCGTGTGGCGACGAGCAGCCGCTGCATCTGCGGTGGCACCTCGCGCAGCACCAGCCGCCGTCCGCACCGTCCCGCCCGCCGGTGGGCTCCCATGATCACCCCGAGTCCGGTGGCGTCCCAGGAGTCCAGCTCTGACAGGTCGAGCACCAGGTCGCCGGCTCCGTCGTCGACGGCCGAGTGCAGGACCGTACGGGCGTCCGCCGCGCTGCGTACGTCGAGGCGGCCCCCGACGACCAGCTCGGCGTGGTCGCCCCTGATGTACATAAGCGCTCCCCGTGAGTGCGTCTCGTACTCCGTGATGTGGGTGATGCAACCTCTGACGGCGTTTGACACCTTCAGGTTGCCGTCTGTGAGCGAACCGATACCGAATTCACCTCAAGGGGTGAGGCCCGAGAGGCTCATGCGTTCACATGCGTGGGAAGTGCCGCCCGTGACGCGCGACCGGCGTCCGTGCGGGTGGATCAGTAGGTGTAGAAGCCCTGCCCGCTCTTGCGTCCGATGTCACCGGCGTCCACCATCCGGCGCATCAGCTCCGGCGGGGCGAACTTCTCGTCCTGGGACTCCGTGTAGATGTTGCTCGTGGCGTGCAGCAGGATGTCGACGCCCGTCAGGTCGGCCGTGGCCAGCGGTCCCATCGCATGGCCGAAGCCCAGCTTGCAGGCGAGGTCGATGTCCTCGGCGGTGGCGACGCCCGACTCGTACAGCTTCGCGGCCTCGACGACGAGGGCGGAGATGAGACGGGTGGTCACGAAGCCGGCGACGTCCCGGTTGACGACGATGCAGGTCTTGCCGACCGACTCGGCGAACTCCCGCGCGGTGGCGAGCGTCTCGTCACTCGTCTTGTAGCCGCGCACCAGCTCGCACAGCCGCATCATCGGCACCGGCGAGAAGAAGTGCACGCCGACCACTCGCCCGGGCCGCTCGGTGGCCGCCGCGATCTTGGTGATCGGGATGGCCGAGGTGTTCGAGGCGAGCACCGCGTCCTCGCGTACGACCTTGTCGAGCGCCCTGAAGATCTCGTGCTTCACTTCGAGCTTCTCGAACACGGCCTCGACGACGATGTCCGCGTCGGCCACCGCGTCGAGGTCGGTGGTGGCGGTGATCCGCCCCAGCGCCGCCTCGGCGTCCCCGGCCGCCAACTTCCCCTTGCTCACGAACTTGTCGTACGACGCCGTGATGCCGCCGATGCCACGGTCCAGCGCCTCGTCGGTGACGTCGCGCAGGACGACGTCCCAGCCCGCCTGCGCGGACACCTGGGCGATACCGGACCCCATGAGCCCGGCTCCGATGACGGCGAGCTTCCGTGCCACTGTGCGACTCCCCTGGTACGCGCTGTCGATGACTGACCTCTCGGCCGGACACTAGCGCTCGTGAGGCCCTGTGTGACCGCTTAGTAACGCGAGTCACGTCTCAACTGACGGACGTCACACCGGCGGCACTCATCCGGAGAGTCGTACGGCGTAGTTGAGCACCTTCTCGCTCAACAGGCCCTCCATGTCGTCCAGGAGCAGAAGCACCTCTCGGGACACTTCGTCCGGATTGCGCCCGGCGAGCATCTCGCGCGAGATGACGGCCATCACCGTCTGGTGCACCCAGTTGATCTGACCGGCGATCAGGGTGGGCAGGGAGTCGCCGGCGGCGGCGCCGGTCTCCTCGCGGAGGGCCGCCTCCAGGTTGTCCTGGATCTCCTGCTGGATGCTCCACAGCCGGGAACGCAGGGCGGGTGACTCGTGGATGACCGCCATGAAACGGTCGTAGCCCTCCATGAGACCGACGTGCGGCGACACCGCTTCGACCTCGGTGCGCAGTTCGCGCAGTACGGCGGCGACGGCCGACTCGCCCCGGTCGCGGGCGCGCACCCAGCGGGCGAGCCGTTCGACGACGCCCGCGCTGCGGTCGAAGAAGAGGTCTTCCTTGGAGGGGAAGTAGTTGTAGACGGTGTTCACGGAGACGTCGGCCGCGTCGGCCACCTCCGCGATGGTGACGGTCACGAAGCCGTGCTCCAGGAACAGCCCGGTGGCGATGTCCGAGATCCGCTGCCTCGTCTCACGCTTCTTGCGCTCCCTGAGCCCCTCTGCCATGGCCACATCGTAGGTCGGCCGGCCAATGACTGGAGCAACTGAAAGTTTGGTGTGATTGCAAAATTTCAGTGACTCTGTTTTTCTGGGTCATGCCCATCATCAGTACGGCCGGTCTGGCCCGTACCTTCCAGACGAAGCGCGGCCCCGTCGAGGCCGTGCGCGGAATCGACCTCACCGTCCGCCCCGGCGAGATCGTCGGGTTCCTCGGCCCGAACGGCGCCGGGAAGACGACCACCCTGCGGATGCTCACGACCCTGCTGCCCCCCACCGGCGGCGCGGCCACGGTCGCGGGCCACGACCTGGCCACCGACCCCGCCGGGGTCCGCCGGGTCAGCGGCTATGTGGCGCAGTCGGGCGGGGTGGACCCGCAGATCACCGTGCGGGAGGAGCTGATCACCCAGGGACGGCTCTACCGCCTGACGAAGAGCCAGGCTGTGGAGCGCGCCGAGGAGTTGGCCCGCGACCTGGACCTGACCGAGCTGCTGGACCGTAAGTGCGCCGCGCTCTCCGGCGGTCAGCGGCGGCGCCTCGACATCGCGATGGCGCTCACCCACCGTCCAATGGTGCTGTTCCTGGACGAGCCGACCACCGGGCTCGACCCCGCCAGCCGCGCCGACCTGTGGAAGCTGGTCCGGCGACTGCGCGACGAGCACGGCACCACGATCTTCCTGACGACGCATTACCTCGACGAGGCGGACGCCCTCGCCGACCGGATCGTCGTCGTCGACCAGGGCCTGGTCGTGGCGGACGGCACGCCGAGCGCGCTCAAGCTGAAGTACGGCGGCTCGATCGACGCCACGCTCCAGGACACCTTCCTCGCCATCACCGGGCGCGGGCCCTCCCCCGCCGACACCACCCCCGTAGCCGTCTAGGGCCCCTGATGCTTCTTCACGACACCGCGCTGATTTTCGGGCGCTACGCCCGCCAGACCCTGCGCTCCCGTTTCGCGATGCTGTTCGGCGTGCTGATGCCGCTGCTGTACCTGCTCTTCTTCGGGCCGCTGCTCACCGGCGTTCCGCTCGACTCGCGGGGCAGTTCCTGGCAGGTGCTGGTGCCGGGCCTGCTGCTCCAATTGAGCCTGTTCGGGGCCTCGTTCGCCGGATTCATGATCATCCTTGAGAAGCAGACGGGCGTGGTCGAACGGATGCGGGTCACCCCCGTCAGCCGGCTGGCGCTGCTGCTGGGCCGGGTGCTGCGCGACGCGGCGGTCTTCGTCTTCCAAGCGGTGCTGCTGGTCCTCGCCGCCCTGATCATGGGGTTGCGCGCACCACTCGCCGGCATCCTGATCGGCTTCGTCTTCGTGGCCCTGCTGACGGTCTCGCTCGCCTCCCTGTCGTACGCGCTCGCCATGAAGGCCCGCTCGCAGCACGAGTTCGGCCCCGCGATCAACGCCCTGACAATGCCGTCGATGCTCCTGTCGGGCCTGATGCTGCCGATGTCACTGGCTCCCGGCTGGCTCGACGTCCTGTCCCACTTCGTACCGTTCCGCTATCTGGTGGACGTCATGCGGGACGCGTACGTCGGGTCGTACGCCACGCCGTCCATGCTGTACGGCGTCCTGGCCGCCGTCGGCCTCACGACGCTCGCCGTGACGGTGGGCACACGTGTCTTCCGGACGGCCGGGGCGTAACTACGCTGGTCACATGGTCAATCTGACGCGCATCTACACCAGGACCGGCGACACGGGCACCACCAACCTCGGGGACATGAGCCGGGTGCCCAAGACCGATCCGCGGATCTCGGCGTACGCGGACGCCAACGAGGCCAACGCGGTGATCGGGACGGCGGTCGCGCTGGGCGGGCTGGCGGAGGAGGTCGTGAAGGTCCTCGTCCGGGTGCAGAACGATCTGTTCGACGTCGGCGCCGACCTGTCCACGCCCGTCGTCGAGAACCCGGAGTTCCCGCCCCTGAGAGTCGAGCAGTTCTACATCGACAAGCTGGAGGCGGACTGCGACCACTTCAACGAGCAGCTGGAGAAGCTCCGCTCCTTCATCCTGCCGGGCGGTACACCGGGCGCGGCCCTACTGCACCAGGCCTGCACGGTCGTGCGACGGGCCGAGCGGTCGACCTGGGCGGCCCTGGAGGCCCACGGCGAGGAGATGAACCCCCTGACGGCCACCTACCTCAACCGCCTCTCCGACCTCCTGTTCATCCTCGCGAGGACGGCGAACAAGGAGGTCGGGGACGTGCTGTGGGTGCCGGGCGGAGAACGCTGAGCACGTTGCGACTCCCGGCGCCCCAACGTTCTCAGGGGCGCCGGGAGCCGCAACGCTTTTAGGGGCGCCGGGAACTGCAACGCTTCAGGGGCGCCGGGAACTGCAACGTTTTTAGGGGCTCGCGGGGAACTGCGCGACCAGCCACATACGACCCGCGGCCTCGAACCGGCGCTAACGCACCCCGGCCCGCTCCCGCTCCCGCTCCGGGTCCTTCCCACTCCCCGGCGCCCTCTTCGGCCAGATGAGGTAGGCCAACGCCACCAGCCCGTGAATGCCCGCGGCCCGAAGCGCCGCCCACTGGAACGACCGCAGCGAATCGACATCCCCGCCATCACCGACGTACCAGACGGCCCCCTGAAGCAGCACCAGCGCGACACCGGCGGCCACCACGGTACGCAGCCAGAGGCCACCTTCGTGCCGGGCCCGAGCCATGCCGTACTTCGGTGGAGCCGCCGGCCTGGGCCCGCCGGCCAGCCGATGCGCCGCGTGGCCGTCCAGCCAGCGGATCATGTAGTGGCCGTACCCCACGGTGAACCCGATGTAGAGCGCCGCCAGGCCGTGCTCCCAGCTCGGCTCGGCGCCGTTCCTCAGGTCGATCGCGGTCACGACGAACAGCACCAGCTCCAGCACGGGCTCACACAGCAGCAGCACCACACTGGTCCGGCGCCGCTTCAGCAGATAGCGGACGGCCAGGGCCAGCGCCAGCAGCACCCAGAAGCCGACCTCACAGGCGATGATCAAGGCGACGATCACGACTCGCTCCTCTCGGTCACCCTTCCAGGCTCCCGGCGGGCTCAGCGGTATTCGTCGTCGGCGGTGACGAAGTCGCGGTACCTCGAAAGATGCAGTCCAGGACCGTCTCCTGGCATCAGGCGCCGAGCGCCCGGCCCGTGTTGGATGTAAGGCATGGCCGTACGACCGCCCCGCCCGCACCGCTTCGACATGTACGCAGCCCTCGCCGGGCTGCTCGGTGGGCTGCTGCTGTGGGGTCTCGGCCTCGGCACGCGCCCGGCCGACGAGGAGATCGTGCTGCTCGACGGCCCCTGGTGGGTGCTGCTGCCGCTCATCGTGACCGCCGGCTGCGAGACGCTACGCCGCACCCTGCCGCGCACGGCCCTGCTGATCGGGTGGGCCGCGCTGACCGTGGACACCATCACCCAGGGCAACCTGCTCACCGTCCTGATGTTCACGGACCTGGTGTACGCGGCCGTACTGTACGGCCCGCCCGCCACGGCCCGCCGGGTGCCCTGGATCGCCGGGCTGGCCACGGTGGCCTTCACGGTGGTCCCCCTCGCAACCTTCCGGGAGCCGGAAGCCCTGCTGATCGGTGTGGTCGTCGGCCTGGTCACCTTCACACCCGCCGCCACCGGCTGGATCGTCCGCAACCACCGCGACGCCGCCGAGGCCGCCCGGCTGCGCGCCGAACAGACCACGCTGCTCGCGGAGATGGACCGCACCCAGGCCGTGGTGTCCGAACGGGCGCGCATGGCACGGGAGTTGCACGACATGGTCGCCAACCACCTCTCGGCGATCGCGATCCACTCCACGGCCGCGCTCTCCCTGGACGACCCGGAGACCTCCCGGCAGGCCCTCGGGGTGGTCCGGGAGAACAGCGTCGAGGGGCTCGCGGAGATGCGACGGCTGATCGGCATCCTGCGCGACGAGAGCGGTGACACCGAGCCCGCCGCCGCCCCCACGCTCGACGGCCTCGGGGCCCTCGTCGAGGGCGCCCGCACCAACGGGCTCGACATCGCGTTCGACGCCGACCATGACGACACCCTCCCCGCGCCCGTCGAACTCGCGGCCTACCGCATCGTCCAGGAGTCCCTGACCAACGCGCTGAAACACGCGGGTCCCGGCCGCGTCACGGTGCTCCTCCAGCAGACGGACGGCTCCCTCGACATCGCCGTGACCAGCCAGTACGGCGACCGCGACGGCCCGAGGGCGCCCGGCTCCGGCGCCGGTCTGATCGGCATGCGGGAGCGGGTCGCCCTGCTCGGCGGCACCTTCGGGGCCGCCCCTGAGAGCTCCTCGCACGGCAAGATCTGGAGCGTCCGCGCGACCCTCCCCCTCACCGAAGGAGAATCCGCATGATCCGCGTGGTCGTCGCCGAGGACCAGTCCGCCGTTCGGGCCGGGCTGGTGCTCATCCTGGGCAGCGCGCCGGACATCGAGGTCGTCGGGGAGGCGGCGGACGGCGAGCGGGCGGTGGCGCTCGCCCGGGAGCTGCGGCCCGATCTGGTGCTGATGGACATTCAGATGCCGCGGCTGGACGGGGTGTCCGCGACCCGCCAGGTCGTTGCCGAGGGCCTCGCCGACGTGCTCGTGCTCACCACGTTCGACCTCGACGAGTACGTCTTCGGGGCGCTGCGGGCCGGGGCCGCCGGGTTCCTGCTGAAGAACACGGAGGCGAAGGACCTCATCGCGGCCGTACGGGCGGTGGGGCGCGGCGAGGGTCTGATCGCCCCGGCCGTCACCCGGCGCCTGATCGCCGAGTTCGCCGCCAAGCCCGTACGCGAGCCCACGGCCGACCGGGCCGTCCTCGACCGCCTGACCCGGCGCGAGCGGGAAGTCCTCTCCCGCCTCGGCGAAGGGCTCTCGAACGCGGAGATCGCGGCCCGGCTCGACATGGCCGAGGCGACGGTGAAGACCCACGTCAGCAGGCTCCTGGGGAAGCTGGAGCTGCGCAGCCGGGTCCAAGCGGCCGTACTGGCCCAGGAGTTGGGCGTCTGACCTCACCGGGGGCAGCCGGCATGAGCGCACTGGTCCAGACCCATTGACCTCTGGTCCAGACCTTTCTATCCTCACGGCACTGCGCCACGTCATGCTCATGCTCACGACACCCCCAAGGAGGCGCATCATGCGCTTCAGGCACAGAGCCGCGGCGGGCTTCGCCGCCCTACTGCTCCCCCTCGCCGGCCTCGTCGGCCTCGCCACTCCCGCGCACGCGGCCACGGCAGCGACCGCCACCTACGCCAAGACCCAGGACTGGGGCTCGGGCTTCGAATGCAAGTGGACCGTCAAGAACACCGGGACGACCACGATCAGTTCCTGGACGGTCGAGTGGGACTTCCCCTCCGGCACATCCGTCACCTCCGCCTGGGACGCGGACGTGACGTCCTCCGGCACCCACTGGACCGCCAAGAGCAAGTCCTGGAACGGCACCCTCGCCCCGGGCACCTCCGTCTCCTTCGGTTTCAACGGGAGCGGCTCAGGCTCCCCGGCCAACTGCGAGCTGAACGGCGGAAGCTGTGACGGCGGCCCCACCGTCCCCGGTGACGCGGCACCCTCGGCGCCCGGCACCCCCACCACCTCAGCCGTCACCGACACCTCGGTGAAGCTGAGCTGGAGCGCGGCCACCGACGACAAGGGCGTCAAGAACTACGACGTCCTGCGCGGCGGCACCAAGGTCGCCACCGTCACCGGCACCACCCACACGGACACCGGCCTGACCGCCGGCACCGACTACTCGTACACCGTCCGCGCCCGCGACACCGCCGACCAGACCGGACCGGTGAGCGGCGCGGCCGCCGTACGCACCACCGGCGGCGTCGTCGACCCGCCACCCGGCTCGAAGGTCAACCTCGGCTACTTCACCGAGTGGGGCGTCTACGGCCGCAACTACCACGTGAAGAACCTGGCCAGCTCGGGCTCCGCCGCCAAGATCACCCACATCAACTACGCCTTCGGCAACGTCAAGAACGGCCAGTGCGTGCTCGACGACGCCTACGCGGCCACCGACAAGGCGTACACCGCCGACCAGTCCGTCAGCGGCACCGCCGACACCTGGGACCAGCCGCTGCGCGGCAACTTCAACCAGCTCCGCCAGCTCAAGGCGAAGTACCCGCACATCAAGGTGCTCTACTCCTTCGGCGGCTGGACCTACTCCGGCGGCTTCGGCCAGGCCGCGCAGAACCCGGCCGCGTTCGCCAAGTCCTGCAAGGCCGTCGTGGAGGACCCGCGCTGGGCCGACGTCTTCGACGGCATCGACATCGACTGGGAGTACCCGAACGCCTGCGGTCTGACCTGCGACGCCTCGGGCCCCGCCGCCTTCAAGAACCTGGTGTCGGCCCTGCGCACCGAGTTCGGCTCGAACTACCTGGTCACCGCGGCGATCACCGCCGACGGCTCCTCCGGCGGCAAGATCGACGCGGCCGACTACGGCGGCGCCGCGGCCTCGCTCGACTGGTACAACGTGATGACGTACGACTACTTCGGCGCCTGGGCCACCACCGGCCCGACCGCCCCGCACTCCCCGCTGACCTCGTACTCCGGCATACCGACCACCGGCTTCAACTCCGCCGAAGCGATCGCCAAGCTGAGATCCAAGGGCGTCCCCGCCTCGAAGCTCCTGCTCGGCATCGGCTTCTACGGCCGTGGCTGGACCGGCGTCACCCAGTCCGCCCCCGGCGGCACGGCGACCGACGCGGCCACCGGCACCTACGAGGCCGGCATCGAGGACTACAAGGTGCTCAAGAACTCCTGCCCGGCCACCGGCACCATCGCCGGCACGGCCTACGCCCACTGCGGCACCAACTGGTGGAGCTACGACACCCCGGCCACCATCGGCACGAAGATGACCTGGGCCAAGAACCAGGGCCTGGGCGGCGCGTTCTTCTGGGAGTTCAGCGGCGACACCACGAACGGTGAGCTGGTGAACGCAATCAGCAACGGCCTCAAATAGCAGCTGAGCCACATTGACGCTCCCCCAGACTTCGTCCGGGGGGACCCCCACCCAGCGAGTGAATGTGGCTACGCCACATTCACTCGCTGCCCGGGCGGGGCTGCCTCCAGCCACGCGAGGAAACCGGTCAGCGCGTCGTCGCTCATCGCCAGTTCCAGACGGTTCCCGCGGTGCAGACACGCGAGGATCACCGCGTCGGAGAGCAGCGCCAGCTCCTCCTCGCCCTCGGGGGTGCGGCGCCCGGCCACCTCGATCAACGAGCGCTCCAGGACGCGGCGGGGGCGGGGCGAGTACGAGAAGACGCGGTACCACTCGATTCGGTCGCCGTTGTAGCGGGCGACGCCGTACCCCCAGCCCTTGCCGTTCTCCTCGCCCTTCCCGGGTTTCTCCGGGGCGTCCCAGCGCAGGCTGCAGTCGAAGGTGCCGCCGGAGCGCTGGATCAGCCGACGGCGCAGTCCGAAGACGAACAGCCCCACCACCACGAGAGCGATCACCGACCCGCACACAGTCAGAGCGAGGACCATCGACACCGACCTCCTCGTCTCCTAGGTAATGCGACTGCCAGGTAATGGAACGTAAAAAACACCCACATTTGCCTCAGCCGCGGCTGGGTCCGGATGTAGCCATCCAGACCCAGCCGCGGCTGAGATACAGCATCACACAGCGCGTGAACTCAGCGCGCCGCCACCGTACGCAGTCGAACGTCCGCGCGGCGTTCGGCGGCGTCGTCGCCCTCCGCCTTCGCCCGCTCCAGCTCGCGCTCCGCACGCTGGACATCGATCTCGTCGGCCAGCTCGGCGACCTCGGCCAGCAAGGACAGCTTGTTGTCCGCGAACGAGATGAAACCGCCGTGCACAGCGACGACGACGGTGGCGCCATCACTCGTACGGATGGTCACGGGGCCCGACTCCAGCACACCGAGCAGCGGCTGGTGACCGGGCATGACGCCGATGTCGCCGGACGTGGTGCGCGCGACGACCAGGGTGGCCTGGCCCGACCAGACCTCTCGGTCGGCCGCGACCAGCGCGACGTGCAGCTCAGCAGCCAAGGTGGCTCCTCGGGTCACCACCCGGCGCTTCCGCCGGGTGTTGGTTTCAATTCTAGAGGGAGTACAGAGGGGGGCGGGACGCACCCCTAGAGGTGTGGCCTCGCCCCCCACTGTGCACGAGTGCCTGACGTCAGCTGACGCCGAGCTCCTTCGCGTTCTTCTTCAGGTCCTCGATACCACCGCACAGGAAGAACGCCTGCTCCGGGAAGTGGTCGTAGTCGCCGTCGATGATCGCGTTGAACGCGGTGATCGACTCCTCCAGCGGTACGTCCGACCCGTCGACGCCGGTGAACTGCTTGGCGACGTGGGTGTTCTGGGACAGGAAGCGCTCCACGCGACGGGCGCGGTGGACGGTGAGCTTGTCCTCCTCGCCCAGCTCGTCGATACCGAGGATCGCGATGATGTCCTGAAGGTCCTTGTACTTCTGCAGGACCGTCTTGACGCGCATCGCGGTGTTGTAGTGGTCCGCCGCGATGTAGCGGGGGTCCAGGATGCGGGACGTGGAGTCCAGCGGGTCCACGGCCGGGTAGATGCCCTTCTCGGAGATCGGACGGGAGAGAACCGTCGTCGCGTCGAGGTGGGCGAAGGTGGTGGCCGGGGCCGGGTCGGTCAGGTCGTCCGCGGGGACGTAGATCGCCTGCATCGAGGTGATCGAGTGACCACGGGTCGAGGTGATGCGCTCCTGGAGGAGACCCATCTCGTCGGCCAGGTTCGGCTGGTAGCCCACCGCGGAGGGCATGCGGCCGAGCAGGGTCGAGACCTCGGAACCGGCCTGGGTGAAGCGGAAGATGTTGTCGATGAAGAACAGCACGTCCTGCTTCTGCACATCGCGGAAGTACTCCGCCATGGTCAGACCGGCCAGCGCCACACGGAGACGGGTGCCCGGGGGCTCGTCCATCTGACCGAAGACCAGGGCGGTCTTGTCGATGACGCCGGACTCCGCCATCTCCTCGATGAGGTCGTTGCCCTCACGAGTGCGCTCGCCGACACCGGCGAACACGGAGACACCGTCGTGGTTGTTGGCGACGCGGTAGATCATCTCCTGGATGAGCACCGTCTTGCCGACGCCGGCACCGCCGAACAGGCCGATCTTTCCACCCTTGACGTACGGGGTGAGAAGGTCGATGACCTTGACGCCGGTCTCGAACATCTCGGTCTTCGACTCGAGCTCGTCGAAGCGCGGGGCCTTGCGGTGGATGGACCAGCGCTCGCCGTCGTACGTCTGGTCGCTGTTCAGCACCTCACCGAGGGTGTTGAACACCTTGCCCTTGGTGAAGTCGCCGACGGGGACGGTGATACCCGTGCCGGTGTCGGTCACCGCGGCCTGGCGGACCAGGCCGTCGGTGGGCTGCATCGAGATGGTGCGGACCAGGCCGTCACCCAGGTGCTGGGCGACCTCCAGGGTCAGCGTCTTCAGCTCGCCCTCCTTCGCCGGGTCTGCGACCTCGACGTGCAGGGCGTTGTAGATCTCCGGCATCGCGTCGACGGGGAACTCCACGTCGACGACCGGGCCGATGACCCGGGCGACGCGGCCCGTGGCAACGGCCGTCTCAACAGTGGTCGTCATTACTTGTCACTCCCCGCGGTCGCGTCGGCGAGGGCTGCGGAGCCACCGACGATCTCGCTGATTTCCTGGGTGATTTCGGCCTGGCGGGCCGCGTTGGCAAGTCGGGAGAGCGTGGTGATCAGATCTCCCGCGTTGTCGGTGGCCGACTTCATCGCGCGGCGCGTGGCAGCGTGCTTGGAGGCAGCCGACTGGAGCAGCGCGTTGTAGATACGGCTTTCGACGTACCGGGGCAGCAGGGCGTCGAGGACGTCCTCCGCCGACGGCTCGAAGTCGTACAGCGGAAGGATCTCGCCCTTGGCGGACGACTCTTCCTGGACCTCTTCGAGGCGGAGCGGCAGCAGCCGGCCGTCGACCGCCGTCTGCGTCATCATCGAGACGAACTCGGTGTAGACGATGTGGAGTTCATCCACGCCGCCGTCGGCCGTGTCCTTCTCGATGGCCTCGATCAGCGGACCCGCGACCTTCTTGGCGTCCGCGTACGTGGGCTCGTCGGTGAAGCCCGACCACGACTCCGCGACCTTGCGCTCGCGGAAGTTGTAGTGGGCCAGACCGCGGCGGCCGACGATGTACGTGTCGACCTCCTTGCCCTCGGCCTGAAGACGCGCGGTCAGCTGCTCCGCCGCCTTGATGGCGTTGGAGTTGAAGGCGCCGGCCAGACCGCGGTCGCTCGTGAGGAGCAGCACCGCGGCACGGGTCGCCGTCTCCGCCTCCGTGGTCAGCGGGTGCTTGGTGTTCGAACCGGTGCCGACCGCCGTGACCGCGCGGGTGAGCTCGGTCGCGTACGGCGCGGAGGCCGCCACCTTGCGCTGCGCCTTGACGACACGCGAGGCGGCGATCATCTCCATCGCCTTGGTGATCTTCTTGGTCGCGGTGACGGATCGGATGCGACGCTTGTAGACCCGGAGCTGGGCTCCCATGAGTCAGGTCCCTTCCTTACGTCACTTGGCCGCGGCCGGGGCGTCCTCGCCGAGAAGCTTGCCGTCCGAGGTCTCGAACTGCTTCTTGAAGTCGGCGATCGCGTCGGCAACAGCGGTGAGGGTGTCGTCCGACATCTTGCCGCCCTCCTTGATGGAGGTCATGAGGCCCTGCTCCTTGCGGTGCAGGTACTCCAGCAGCTCCTTCTCGAAGCGGCGGATGTCGTTGACCGGTACGTCGTCCATCTTGCCGGTGGTACCGGCCCACACGGAGACGACCTGGTCCTCGGTCGGCATCGGCTGGTACTGAGCCTGCTTGAGCAGCTCGACCAGTCGCTGACCGCGCTCCAGCTGCGACTTCGACGCGGCGTCCAGGTCGGAACCGAAGGCGGCGAACGCCTCCAGCTCACGGTACTGGGCGAGGTCCAGACGCAGTCGGCCGGAGACCTGCTTCATCGCCTTGTGCTGCGCGGAACCACCGACTCGGGAGACGGAGATACCGACGTTCAGCGCGGGGCGCTGACCGGCGTTGAACAGGTCCGACTCCAGGAAGCACTGGCCGTCGGTGATGGAGATGACGTTGGTCGGGATGAACGCCGAGACGTCGTTGGCCTTCGTCTCGACGATCGGCAGACCGGTCATCGAGCCGGCGCCCAGGTCGTCGGAGAGCTTCGCGCAGCGCTCCAGCAGACGGGAGTGCAGGTAGAAGACGTCACCCGGGTAAGCCTCGCGACCCGGCGGGCGGCGGAGCAGCAGGGACACGGCGCGGTAGGCGTCGGCCTGCTTCGAGAGGTCGTCGAAGATGATGAGGACGTGCTTGCCCTCGTACATCCACTGCTGACCGATGGCCGAACCGGTGTACGGCGCAAGGTACTTGAAGCCGGCCGGGTCGGACGCCGGGGCGGCGACGATGGTCGTGTACTCCAGCGCGCCGGCCTCTTCGAGGGCGCCACGCACGGAGGCGATGGTCGAGCCCTTCTGGCCGATGGCGACGTAGACGCAGCGGACCTGCTTCTTCGGGTCGCCCGAGCGCCAGTTGTCGCGCTGGTTGATGATCGTGTCGACGGCCAGGGCGGTCTTGCCGGTCTGACGGTCACCGATGACCAGCTGACGCTGGCCACGGCCGATCGGGGTCATCGCGTCGACGGCCTTGTAGCCGGTCTCCATCGGCTCGTGCACCGACTTACGGGCCATGACGCCCGGAGCCTGCAGCTCAAGGGCGCGGCGGCCGGACGTCTCGATCTCGCCGAGGCCGTCGATCGCGTTGCCGAGCGGGTCGACGACGCGGCCGAGGTAGCCCTCGCCCACCGCGACCGACAGGACCTCTCCGGTACGGGTGACCGGCTGGCCCTCCTCGATGCCGCTGAACTCACCGAGGACGACGGCGCCGATCTCGCGCTCTTCCAGGTTGAGCGCGAGGCCGAGGGTGCCGTCCTCGAACTTCAGCAGTTCGTTGGCCATGGCCGAGGGAAGACCCTCGACCTTCGCGATGCCGTCGCCGGCAAGGGTGACCGTACCGACCTCCTCGCGCGAGGCCGCGTCCGGCTTGTACGACTGGACGAAGTTCTCCAGCGCGTCCCGGATCTCCTCCGGCCGGATCGTGAGCTCCGCCATCTGGGTTCCCTGCTCTCCTTGTTGGGCCCGAAGTTTCACTTGGGGGGATGGGGACTCCCCCCTGAACGAGGTGAATCCTCTGCACGGCCCAACCGGGCCGTAGGTACACGTACGTACTGCTATGAAGTTTTTGTGCTAGCTCGCCAGTCGGCGGCCGGCGTCCTCGAGTCGGTCCGCGATCGAGCCGTTGATGACCTCGTCACCGACCTGGACCCGGATCCCGCCGAGGGCCGCGGGGTCCACGTCGAGGTTGAGGTGCATGGCACGGCCGTAGAGCTTCGCCAGGGCGGCGCCGAGGCGCTGCTTCTGCGGGTCGCTCAGCGGGACCGCCGAGGTGACGACGGCGACCACGCGGTCCCGGCGCTCCGCGGCGAGCTTGGACAGGGCGTCGAGCCCTGCTTCCAGGCTACGTCCACGCGGCGCGGTCACCAGGCGCGTCACCAGACGCTCGGTGGTGGTCGCGGCGCGGCCGCTGAGCAGGCTGCGCAGCAGCTCGCCCTTGGCGGACGCGCTCGCGGCGCGGTCGGTCAGGGCGGAGCGCAGCCCGGTGTTGGAGGAGACGATCCGGCCGAACCGGAACAGCTCGTCCTCGACGTCGTCGAGCGTGTCCGACCGCTGTGCGGCGGTGAGGTCGGCGACGGCGGCCAGCTGCTCCAGGGCGTCCACCAGGTCGCGGGGCTGCGACCAGCGCGAACGCACCAGGCCTGACACCAGGTCGACGGTGGTCGTGCCGACCTGGCCGCCGAGGATACGGCCGACCAGCTCGGCCTTGGCCTCGCCGGCCTGCGCCGGGTCGGTGAGGACCCGACGCAACGACACCTCGCGGTGGAGCAGCGCGGTGACGGCGGCCAGCTCGTCGGCGAGCAGGGTCGCGTCCACGGACGTGGAGTCCGTCAGCGCGTCGAGACGCTCACGGGCCGCCGCAGTGGCCTCGCGGCTCGCTCCGTGTGCTGTCATCGAGTCGCCTCGGCCTTCTCCTCAAGGTCCTCGAGGAAACGGTCGATGACACGGCTCTGCCGCGAGTGGTCCTCCAGGGACTCACCGACGAGCTTGCCGGCCAGGTCGGTGGCGAGCTTGCCGACGTCCTGACGCAGCGCCTGCGAGGCGGCCTTGCGGTCGGCCTCGAGCTGCGAGTGGCCGGCGGCGATGATCTCCTCGCGCTGCCGCTGACCCTCGGCACGCATCTCGGCGATGAGCGTGGCGCCCTGCTCCTGCGCCTCCTGGCGCAGACGCGCGGCCTCGTGCCGGGCCTCGGCGAGCTGAGCCTTGTACTGCTCAAGGACGCTCTGGGCCTCGGTCTGGAGATCCTCAGCCTTCGCGATACCGCCCTCGATGGCCTCGCGACGCTCTTCCAGAACCTTGTTGATGTTCGGGAGGAGCTTCTTGGCGAGGAAGCCGAAGACGATGACGAAGGCGAGGAGGCCGATACCAAGCTCAGGGATCGGCGGGATGAGGGGATTCTCCCCATCCCCCGCCGCGATGAGCAGCTGGCTCATGTGTGTGCCTTTCGTCTAAGTCGGCTGGTCTGGTCTGGCGATCAGTAGCCGTAGACGAACGGCATGACCAGACCGATCAGGGCGAGCGCCTCACAGAAGGCGAAGCCGAGGATCTGGTTGGCACGGATCAGGCCGGCGGCCTCGGGCTGACGGGCGAGGGCCTGGGTGCCGTTACCGAAGATGATGCCGACGCCGACGCCGGGACCGATGGCGGCCAGGCCGTAACCGATGGAACCGAGGGAGCCTTCGACAGCAGCAAGGGTAGACATGCCAGTTCTTCCTTTTCTTTACGGACCGGTGGGGGTTGGCCACCGGACGAGTTGGGGGTAGGAGAGGCGCCTGATCAGTGGTGCTCGGCGAGAGCGCCCTGAATGTAGGTGCAGGTCAGCAGGACGAACACGTACGCCTGCAGGGCCTGGACGAACAGCTCGAAGGCGGTCATGACGAGGACCATCACGAACGAGACACCCGCGTAGGCGATGCCGAAACTGTTCAGCAGGTACCAGCTGGCGATCGTGAAGAGCAGCAGCAGGGTGTGGCCTGCGAACATGTTCGCGAAGAGTCGTACGGCGTGAGTGAACGGCCGAATCAGGAGGTTCGAGAAGAGCTCGATCGTCATCGACAGGGGCAGCACCGCGCCGAGCGACTTGTCGTAGCCGGTGACGTTCTTGAAGAAGCCGACGAAGCCCTGCCGCTTGAAGGTCAGCACAACCCAGGTGATGTAGACGATCAGGGCGAGCACCGCCGGGTAGGAGATGATCGCCGTGACCGGGAACTGGGCGACCGGGACGATCGACCAGATGTTCATCATCCAGATGAAGAAGAAGAGCGAGACGACGAGCGGAACGTACTTCTCGCCTTCCTTCTTGCCGATGGTCTCGTAGACGACTCCACGCCGGATGAAGTCGTAGCCCGCCTCGGCGACCATCTGGAGCTTGCCGGGTACGACCTGCGGCTTGCGGAACGCGGCCCAGAAGAACCCGATGACGATGATCGAGCCGAGCAGCGCCAGCAGCATCGTCTTGTTGAAGTAGATCGCGTCGTCCTGGTGCCCCAGGAGGGGCTGGAACAGGAACGAATGCAGGCCGGGCGAAACCTCGGCGAAGCCACAGTCGGCGAAGATGTGGCAGTCGGTTTCGAAGGCGAGCACCTGCGTCGGGTCAGCACTCACCGCGGGCTCCTTCAGCGTGGCGCATGGGTACGGCAACCTCGTTGTGTCGGCGCGGCGCGCAGCCGCGGTTCGGCACTGGACTGGTGTTACGGATGTGAGGGCGGCTGTGGGGCATCGAGCCTCGCACTAGGGCAGGCGTCAGCTCGATTGCCCGCGCCCGCGATGCCGCAGTTGGCACCGGACGATAGCAGGATCTCCTGCGGACGCTTATCCCGGCCCTACTCCTCACGACGAATGCCCCGATTTTTCGGGCTTGTTGCCCGTCGAGGAATCGGGTTCGACGTAGAGGATCTTGGACTTCATGTGTGCGCGCGTCTGTGCGCCGATCCACACGAGGGTGGTGGCGACGAGCGTGAACGCGAAGGCCCGGGGGTGGAACAGCGTGGTGTTCTTGAACGCGGCCAGGAAGATGAACAGCAGCAGGATCTGTGCCGCGTAGAGCATCAGCCCCATCGCCTGGAACAGGTGAGGAAGCGATTTGGCAGTGCGCTGCAGAACGTAGAGCCCGATCCCCATGAACAGGATGGTGATCACCGCCGCGACCATGGCGCCGACGGCTCCCTTGCCTCCGACGGCCACACCGCTGATGACAGCGGCAATGGCGCCGACGGCTACCGTGGGTACGGCGGCCTGAAGGAGGATCCGGGCGTCATTGGACGGCATGGCGGCAACTCCGCTTACTCAAGGGGGGCAGGTGTCGTCATGGACGAGCGTAGACCCCGGGGGCGAGGGGAAATCTCACGCCGGTGGACCGTCGTATCGCGGCCCTTCGGCTCCATCCCGGGTTCTCGTGAACCGTATCACAAACTATTTGATGAGGTCTTTACCTGAATGCCGCTCCAGGGGTCACACATGAGAGTGAACTCGCCCGTCTGCGCGGAAACAGCGCCGACTTGCCTGGTATAAGACCCTTTGCCCCGACAGGCTGTTGCATGCCATCGGCAAAGCGTTAGTCAGATTCTTACCTTCCCGTCAGCGCGACGACCCGCCTCGACGCCGCGCGACGGACGGCCGGAGGCCGGTGTGCGAGTGAACGCACACCGGCCTCCGGTGCTGGAGATCGCCCCCGACGGGGGCTCGGGTCAGGCCTTCTTGATCTTGCCCTTGAGCTTGCCGTCGATGTCTCCGGCCCAGCTGCGACCGAACCCGAGCGTCTTGGTGGGCGGGGCCTCGGCCGAGGCCTGAGTCGCCGTCAGGCCGAGCGAACTAGAGGAGAAAAGCCGAAAGGGAGGTCCCCCAGGCGTTCTCAGCGGTGTGCCCCCGCTGGGCTGGGCTCCTCGTCCTTGGTCCGGCCGCCGATCGCGGTCGCGCCGTTGAGGGACGGGGTCCAGTCGAGGGCGGGCTGGAGGGTGGCGTCGGCGGTGGGCACCCGGCGGCGGTAGCGGGGCGGTACGAAGCGCTGCGCCCAGCGCGGGGCGCGGGGGGTGAAGCGGGGGAGCAGGAGGAGGAAGAGGCCGACTCCGCTGAGCATGGCGATCGCGAGGACGATCCACATGGACGCCGAGTTCACCGTGTAGGCGAGGGTGCCGAAGGCGATGACCGCCGACCAGAAGTACATGATCAGCACGGCCCGGCTGTGCGAGTGCCCGACCTCGAGGAGCCGGTGGTGCAGATGCCCCCGGTCCGCGGCGAACGGCGACTGGCCGCGCCAGGTGCGGCGCACGATCGCGAGGATCAGGTCGGCCGCCGGGATCGCGATGATGGTCAGCGGCATCAGCAGCGGGATGTAGACCGGCACCATCGAGTAGACCGTGCTGCGCTCCGAGCCGTACAGGCCCATCACGTCCGGGTCGACCTGCCCGGTGATGGAGATCGCGCCGGCCGCCAGCACCAGGCCGATCAGCATCGAGCCGGAGTCGCCCATGAAGATCCGCGCGGGGTGCATGTTGTGCGGCAGGAAGCCCAGGCACATGCCCATCAGGACCGCCGCGAAGAGGGTGGCGGGGGCGGCGGCCTCGATGCCGTAGCTGTACCAGAGGCGGTAGGCGTACATGAAGAACGCGGCGGAGGCGATGCAGACCATGCCGGCCGCGAGACCGTCGAGGCCGTCGGCGAAGTTGACCGCGTTGATGGTGATGACGACCAGGGCGACCGTGAGCAGCGTGCCCTGCCACTGGGTCAGCGCGACGATGCCGACGGTCGGGATCGGTAGCCACAGGATCGTCAGCCCCTGCATGACCATCACGCCCGCGGCGATCATCTGCCCGCCGAGCTTGATCAGGGCGTCGATCTCGAACTTGTCGTCCAGCACGCCGATGAGCCAGATCAGCGCGGCACCGGAGAGCAGCGCCCGTGGTTCGTTGGACTCGGCGAAGACCTCGCTGAGGTTGGTCAGGTGGTCGGCGACCAGCAGACCGGCACAGAGGCCGAAGAACATCGCGATGCCGCCGAGGCGAGGCGTGGGCTCCCGGTGGACGTCACGCGCACGGATCTCCGGCATGGCTCCGGCCACGATCGCGAACTTCCGTACCGGCCCTGTCAGCAGATACGTCACCGCGGCCGTGATGCAGAGCGTCAGGAGGTATTCACGCACAGGCTTCCCCACAGGTCTCGCTGGCCATCACAGCCCCACACCCTAGCGATGCATGCATATGGTTGGGGACTTCCGGGTAGCGACGATGGTTGCACGTGATGCTGTGTCCAGTGGTGCGTCTACCCCGCCTCAGCGCGGATACGGCGGAAATCTTCCGGCCAGGTCCCGCACTTCTTCACGCGTCCGCTTGCCGTCGCCGCCGTCCCGCAGCACCCCCGCGAACAGCACGGCGAGCCGTGCCATCTCCGCCTCGCCCATGCCCTGCGTGGTCAGCGCGGCCGTTCCGAGCCGCAGACCACGGGCGTCGCCGTGGGGCAGCGCACAGCAGTCGAGGACGATCCCGGCGGCCGCGAGCCGGCCTCGGGCGGTGCGGCCGTCGACGCCGAGTGGCGCGGGATCGACGGTGAGCAGATGGGTGTCGGTGCCGCCGGTGACGACGGCCAGCCCCTCCGCGGCCAGCCCCCGGGCCAGCACGCGCGCGTTGACGACCACCTGATGGGCGTACGCCGTGAACGCCGGTGTTGCCGCCTCCCCGAACGCGACGGCCTTCGCGGCGATCGTGTGCATCTGCGCGCCGCCCTGGGTGAACGGGAACACCGCCCGGTCCACCCGCTCGGCCAGCTCGCTCCCGCACAGCAGCATCCCGCCGCGCGGCCCGCGCAACACCTTGTGCGTGGTGGCGCAGACGATGTCGGCGTACGGCACCGGGTTGGGCGCCGCTCCCCCGGCGACCAGCCCGATGGGATGGGCGGCGTCGGCGATCAGATAGGCGCCCACCTCGTCGGCGACCTCCCGGAAGAACGCGTAGTCGAGGTGGCGGGGGTACGAGATCGACCCGCACACGATCGCCTTGGGGCGGTGTGTACGGGCCAGGGTGCGCACCTGCTCGTGGTCGACGAGCCCCGACTCCGCCTCGACGCCGTAGCCGACGAAGTCGAACCAGCGGCCGGAGAAGTTCGCGGGCGACCCGTGCGTGAGGTGGCCGCCGAAGTGCAGCCCCATCGCCAGCACGGTGTCACCGGGGCGCAGCAGGGCGGCGTACGCGGCCAGCACGGCCGAAGACCCCGAGTGGGACTGCACGTTGGCGTGTTCGGCCCCGAACAGCGCCTTGGCCCGCTCCACGGCCAGCCGCTCGGCGACGTCGACGATCTCGCAGCCCCCGTGGTGCCGGGCCCCCGGATAGCCCTCCGCGTACTTGTTGGCGAGCGGCGAGCCGAGGGCCGCCAGCACCGCCGGGGACGTGAAGTTCTCGGCGGCGACCAGTTGCAGCGTCGTCGACTGCCGGTCCAGCTCGCCGAGCAGGATCTCGGCCAGCTGGGGGTCCTGCCGTCGCAGGACATCGGCCTCGAGGACAGGGGTGACCGACATGGTGGACTCCGGGGCGTCGACGGTGACGTACGTCCAATGTAGGCCCGCACCCCCCGGAACGCCCGGCATCACGCCCGCGCGGGCACCCCGTAAGTCAAGCGCGTGCGGGCACCCCCGTCAGCGCCGTCACCACCGGGTCCAGTGCCTGGTTTATCTCGTCGCCCACCGAGCGGAAGAAGGGCAGGGGCGCCCCGTACGGGTCGTAGACCTCGTCGGCCTCGGCCGTCGGGGCGAGGAGCCACCCGCGTAGAGCCGCCGCCGCGCGGACCAGCGCCCGCGCGCGTACGACCATGCCCTCCTCCAGGGGAGGGAGGGTGGTCGGGTCGATGGCGCGGACGAGGCGGGTGAACTCCTTCAGGGTGAAGGTGCGCAGGCCGGCGGAGTGGCCCATGGAGATGACCTGGGCCCGGTGGTCGCGGGTGGCGGTCAGGACGAGGTCGGCGCGGATGACGTGGTCGTCCAGCAGCTCGCGGCCCGTGAAGCCGGAGGCGTCCGCGCCGAAGTCCGCGAGGACGGCCTCCGCGTTCGCCTCCATGGGCGCGCCCTCGTGCCCCCAGGTGCCCGCGCTCTCGACGACGAGGCCGCCCCACAGCGGGTCCCCGAGCCGGTCGGCCAGGGCATGCCGGGTCAGCCGCTCGGTGATCGGTGAGCGGCATACGTTGCCGGTGCTGACGTGGAGGATGCGGAAGGTGTCACGCGGCAGACCCGTGAAGGTCCGCGTCTCTTCCCCGTCCCATATGCCACGCCCCGCGTCAGGGGCCGTCAATTCGCCACCTCGAGGTCGGGTACGACCTTGCGCAGTTCCTCCGCCGAGAGGGCGCCCGCGCGCAACAGGACCGGGACCTTGCCCGTGACGTCGACGATGGAGGACGGCTCGTTGCCGGGCGTCGGGCCGCCGTCGAGGTAGACGGAGACGGAGTCGCCGAGCATCGCCTCCGCGGCGTCGCAGTTCTCCGGCGCCGGGTGGCCGGTCAGGTTCGCCGAGGAGACCGCCATGGGGCCGACCTCGGTCAGCAGCTCGATGGCGACGGGGTGCAGCGGCATCCGGACGGCGACCGTGCCGCGGGTGTCGCCGAGGTCCCACTGGAGGGACGGCTGGTGCTTGGCGACGAGGGTGAGCGCGCCCGGCCAGAACGCGTCGACGAGCTCCCAGGCCATCTCGGAGAAGTCGGTGACCAGGCCGTGCAGGGTGTTCGGGGAGCCGATGAGGACCGGCGTGGGCATGCTGCGGCCCCGGCCCTTGGCCTCCAGCAGGTCGGCCACGGCCTCGGAGGTGAACGCGTCCGCGCCGATGCCGTACACGGTGTCCGTCGGCAGCACCACGAGCTCGCCCCGGCGGATGGCGGACGCGGCCTCGCGCAGACCGGTGGCGCGGTCGGTCGCGTCGTTGGTGTCGTATCGCCGTGCCATCTAGCGGGCCTCCTCGTACACGTAATGCTGGGCTTCCGGAAAATCTGCCGTCGGGCGCGTGCTCATCAGGGCAGCGCCTTGCGGGCGGTCGCGAACCGCGGCCGGTTGTTGAGGTCCGGGTGGTCGGCCGCGTCGGCCCAGCCCCGCTCCTCGGTGAAGATCCACGGCACCTGGCCGCCCTGGGTGTCGGCGTGCTCGATGACGACGACACCGCCGGGGCGCAGGAGCCGGTGCGCTGTGCGTTCGAGGCCTCGGATCAGGTCCAGGCCGTCCTCCCCTGAGAACAGGGCGAGTTCGGGATCGTAGTCGCGGGCCTCGGGTGCCACGTACTCCCACTCCGTGAGCGGGATGTACGGCGGGTTGGAGATGACCAGGTCGACCTGGCCGTCGAGGTCGCGGAAGGCGTCCAGGGCGTTGCCCTGGCGCAGGTCGACGCGCGAGCCCGCCATGTTCTTGCGGGTCCACGTCAGGGCGTCCTCCGACAGCTCCACGGCGTGCACGCGCGAGCGCGGCACCTCCTGGGCGAGGGCGAGGGCGATGGCGCCGGAGCCGGTGCACAGGTCGACGATGAGCGGCTCGACGACGTCCATCGCGCGGACGGCGTCTATGGCCCAGCCGACGACCGACTCGGTCTCCGGCCGGGGCACGAACACCCCTGGCCCGACCTGGAGTTCGAGGTAGCGGAAGTATGTGCGTCCGGTGATGTGCTGGAGCGGCTCACGCTGCTCGCGCCGGGCGATGACCTCCCAGTACCGGGCGTCGAAGTCGGAGTCCTTGACGGTGTGCAGCTCGCCCCGCTTCACGCCGTGCACGGACGCGGCGAGCTCCTCCGCGTCGTTGCGCGGCGAGGGCACGCCGGCGTCGGCCAGGCGCTGGGTGGCCTGGGCCACTTCCGCGAGCAGCAGGTTCACGCAAGTCCTCCGTCGTAACTCGTACGTGCCTTACGCGGCTGCCAGCTTCGCGGCCGAGTCCGCGTCGACGCAGGCCTGGATCACCGCGTCGAGTTCACCGTCCAGGACCTGGTCCAGGTTGTAGGACTTGAAGCCGACGCGGTGGTCCGAGATGCGGTTCTCCGGGAAGTTGTACGTGCGGATCTTCTCGGAGCGGTCGACGGTACGGACCTGGCTGCGGCGGGCGTCGGCGGCTTCCCTCTCCGCCTCCTCCTGCGCCGCGGCGAGCAGCCTGGAGCGCAGGATACGCATCGCCTGCTCCTTGTTCTGCAGCTGGCTCTTCTCGTTCTGGCAGGAGGCGACGACTCCGGTGGGAACGTGCGTGATGCGCACGGCGGAGTCGGTGGTGTTGACGGACTGGCCGCCGGGCCCCGAGGAGCGGTAGACATCGATCCGCAGGTCGTTCGCGTGGATCTCCACATCGACCTCCTCGGCCTCGGGCGTGACCAGCACACCGGCGGCGGAGGTGTGGATACGGCCCTGCGACTCGGTCGACGGCACGCGCTGCACGCGGTGCACGCCGCCCTCGTACTTCAGCCGGGCCCAGACGCCCTGGCCGGGCTCGGTGGCGCCCTGACCGCCCTTGGTCTTCACGGCGACCTGGACGTCCTTGTAGCCGCCGAGCTCGGACTCGGTGGAGTCGATGATCTCGGTCTTCCAGCCGACACGCTCGGCGTACCGGAGATACATGCGCAGGAGGTCTCCGGCGAACAGGGCGGACTCGTCGCCGCCGGCGCCCGCCTTGATCTCCAGGATCACGTCCTTGTCGTCGCTGGGGTCGCGCGGGACGAGGAGCAGCCGCAGCTTCTCCGTCAGCTCGTCCCGCCGCTTCTCCAGCTCCTTGGCCTCCGCGGCGAAGTCCGGGTCGTCCGCGGCGAACTCACGGGCGGTGACGATGTCCTCGCCGGTCTGCTTCCAGGAGCGGTACGTGCCGACGATCGGGGTCAGCTCCGCGTAGCGCTTGTTCAGCTTGCGCGCGTTGGCCTGGTCCGCGTGGACCGACGGGTCGGCGAGCTTCTTCTCCAGGTCGGCGTGTTCCCCGACCAGTTCCTCGACCGCCTCGAACATCTCTCCGACTCCCTGTACGACGATTTGAGTGGGCTGCACCGCAAAGCGCCGGTCCCGGCGCCCCCGTGGGGGCACCGCGGACCGGCGCTGGGGGCTCGCTACTTGTTGGCAGCGGCAGCCTTGCCGAAGCGGGCCTCGAAGCGGGCCACGCGGCCACCGGTGTCGAGGATCTTCTGCTTGCCCGTGTAGAACGGGTGGCACTCGGAGCAGACCTCGGCACGGACGGTGCCGCTCTGGATCGTGCTGCGGGTGGTGAACGACGCGCCACAGGTGCAGCTGACCTGCGTCTCGACGTACTCGGGGTGGATGTCGCGCTTCAAGGTGTCTCCTAGTTTCGGGAGGGCGCCGGGTCGCTGTCGCGGGGTGCGGAAGCGTGAACCGGGGCCGACGTACCAGTCTGCCAGGACTGGCCGTATCTCCCAAAACCGGGGGGTGCGGTCAGGTATTCCCGGGGCGCGTCAGGGGTGCCTCCTGGCGGCCCCCGGTCATCCGGCGGCGGACTCCACGACCCCGTCCGCCGTGCCCGTCGCCGTGTTCTTCGTCGCCGACTTCGGGATGGTCCGGTCGGCCTTGAGGGCGGCCCAGACCTGCTTGGCCTTGGCCTCGGCCACCAGGACGCGGTTCGGGTCGGCGGGGTCGTACTGGACGGGCATGGTGACCATGGTCATCTTCTTGGAGCTGATGCCCTTGAGGCCGTTGACGAAGGAGGCGAGGTCCTTGACGGAGTCGAGGTCGGAGTCCGTGGTGACGGCGTCGGTGGCGGAGTCCGCGAGGTCGTACAGCTTCTTGGGGTTGGTGAGGATGCCGACCTCCTTGACCTGCTCGATGAGGGCCTTGATGAAGGCCTGCTGGAGCTGGATGCGGCCGAGGTCGGAGCCGTCGCCGACGCCGTGCCGGGTGCGGACGAGGCCGAGCGCCTGCTTGCCGGTGAGGGTGTGCTCGCCGGCCTTCAGGTCGAGATGACTGTCGGCGTCCTTGATGTCCTTGGTGGTGGTGATGTCCACACCGCCGAGGACGTTGATGAGTTTCTCGAAGCCCGCGAAGTCGACCTCGATGTAGTGGTCCATGCGGATGCCGCTCATGGACTCGACGGTCTTCACCGCGCACGCGGCGCCACCGGTGGAGTACGCGGAGTTGAACATCGCCGTGGAGGCCGCCGGATACGTCTTGCCGTTCGCGTCGGTGCACTCGGGCCGGGCGACGAGGGTGTCCCGGGGTATGGAGACCACGCTGGCCCGCTTGTGGCCCTCGTAGACGTGCACGACCATCGCCGTGTCGGAGCGGGCGCTGCCGTCGTCCGTGCCGCCGCCGAGCTTCTTGTTGCTGCCCGAGCGGGTGTCGGAGCCGAGGACGAGGAAGTCCTGCGAGCCGTTGTCGACGTCGAGAGGCCGGTCGGTGCCGAGGGCGTGGTTGATGTCGACGCTCTTGATGTTGCCGTTGAGCTTGAAGTACAGGTAGCCGATTCCGCTACCGCCCAGCACCAGGACGCCCGCGGCGGTCCAGACGACGGCGAGCGCCGCCCTGCTGTGCCCCTCGCGCGACTTGCGGCGGCGGCCCTTGGCCGCGCGGTGGCGCGGGCCGGTGGTGCCGGGGTCCAGCGTGCTCTCGGCCGTGCTCTCGGCGGACATCTGCTCCTCGGTTCTCTTCCGGTCGGTTACCCCCTGCGCTCAGGCCCAGGCCTGTCGGGTCGGATGTGGCCGTACCGCTTCATGGTCACTCCGTTCGGTCAGACGGAGTAATCCGGGAAAGGGTTGCACGACGAACGGTGCCCATCGTGTAAAGAGCGGTGGGCACCGTGTGTGACGGATGAGCCCGGCGGGACCGGGCTCACCTGGTGTTTCAGCCGAGAAGGTCGTACTGGGCGTAGCTGGTGCCGACCGAGACCCGTGTGCTGAAGATCTCGCTCGTGGCCTTGCCCGTGCCCTTGTAGAGGTACAGCGTGCCGGCCGGCGTACGGGCCAGGAGGTCCGCCCTGCCGTCGCCGCTGACGTCACCGGGAGTGATGAGCGTGTTGTACGCGCTCCAGTCCGAGCGGACCTTCACACGGGCGGCGAAGGCGCTCGTGCCGGCCTTGCCGGCGCCCTTGTAGAGGTAGACGTTCGAGCCGGTCTTGGTGCGCGCGATCAGGTCGGCCTTGCCGTCGCCGGTGAAGTCGCCGTGACCGAGCACCGCGTTGTACGTGTTCCAGCCCGTGCCGACCTTGACGCGGGTCGAGAACGTGCCGTTGCCCTTGCCCGGGTAGATCCACAGGGCGCCCGCCGAGTCGACCGACAGCAGGTCGGGCAGGGCGTCGCCGGTGACGTCACCGGGGGTGAGGATCCGGGTGCGGGTCTTCCAGTTGTCGAAGATCTGCGTCGTCGTCCAGGTGTTGGACGAGGGCACGTACCGCCGCCAGAAGACGTCACCGTCGGAGGAGCGGCGCAGCACGAAGTCCTGGTGACCGTCCCGGTTCAGGTCGGTCTGCTGGACGAGGTTGTAGCCCTTCCAGCTGCCGCGGGAGTTCAGGGACGCGCGGTCGCCGAGCGAGGAGCCCTTGGAGGCGCGGACATAGCCGGTGCCGGTCTCCTTGTTGCGCAGGAAGACGTCGGCCTTGCCGTCCCGGCTGATGTCGCTGTCGTCGATCCGCGGGTAGGTCACGCCGACGTACTTGCTGACCTTCGCGAAGACCGGGTAGACGCCCTCCCACACGCAGTCCGTGACGCCCCACGAGACGACGCCGATGACCTTGTTGTTGACGACGAGCGGGCCGCCGGAGTCACCGTTGCAGGTGGTGGTGGTCGTGGCGTCGGTGCCGCCGGACGGCTTGCCCGCGCAGACCATGTGGCCCTTGATGAAGTAGTCGGGCCAGACATTCGCGCAGTTCGTGTCGCTCACGACGGGCAGCGTGGCCGTCTTCAGCGTCTGCGAGACGTCGTCGGTGGTGGAGCTGGTACGGCCCCAGCCGTAGACCTTGGCCGTCGTGCCGGCCGCGTACGAGGCCGTGTCGCCGGACGTCGTCATCTTGATCGGCGTGGCCTTGACCGGCGTCGCCAGCGTGAGGACCGCGATGTCGTTGTCGATCGTGTCCTCGTCGTACGAGGAGTGGTTCCACTGGCGCGAGAGCGCGGTGGCGGTTCCGCCGTGGTAGTCCGTGCTCACGTAGTTGCCGTCGTCGTCGAGAACGGCCGTGGGCAGCTGGTTCGTACCCGTGACGATGGCGCCGTAGCTGGCCCAGTCGTAGTTGTTCTTGTCGACGCAGTGCGCGGCGGTGAGGATCTTCGTCGGCGCGACGACCGTGCCGCCGCAGAAGAAGCCGAGGTCCAGGGTCGGGTCGTAGTACCAGAGCTGGGCCATCCACGGCGCCGAGCCGATCGTGGTCTCCGAGCCGCCGATGATCTGGGCGTCCTGGGTCGGACCGTCCGAACTCTCGCTCGCCGACGGCTCATTCGCCGTCCTGGCCGTCTCACCGGCGGTGTCGTCCGCCGCCATCGCCTTCGCGATCCGTACGTCCAGCGCGTCGGGCGTCGAGGCGTCGGCACCGGTGGCCGCACTCGCCGACGACACCAGCAGCGCCCCGGCTATAGCGGCGGCAACGGCTCCGGACAAGGGTCTAGCCACTCAAGTCCCCCCTGAGAGTCAAGAAATGCGATGTGAAGAACGTGATCGTACACGCGTGCCACACAAAAAACCGGGGCCACCCTCACAACGAGGGTGGCCCCGGCTTCTTCAGACCGACCGACTACTTCTTCGGCTTCCTCGGCTTCTTCAGACCGACCGACTAGTCGCCGTTACCGGGCGACGGCGTCGTCTTCTGGATCTGCATCAGGAACTCGCCGTTCGACTTCGTCTGCTTCATCTTGTCGAGGAGCAGCTCGATCGCCTGCTGCTGGTCGAGCGCGTGCAGCACCCGGCGCAGCTTCCAGGTGACGGCCAGCTCGTCACTGCCGAGCAGGATCTCTTCCTTACGGGTACCGGACGCGTCCACGTCCACCGCGGGGAAGATGCGCTTGTCGGCGAGCTTCCGGTCGAGCTTGAGCTCCATGTTGCCGGTGCCCTTGAACTCCTCGAAGATCACCTCGTCCATGCGGGACCCGGTGTCCACCAGAGCGGTGGCGAGGATGGTCAGCGAGCCGCCGTCCTCGATGTTGCGGGCCGCACCGAAGAAGCGCTTCGGCGGGTACAGGGCGGTCGAGTCGACACCACCGGACAGGATGCGGCCGGAGGCCGGCGCCGCCAGGTTGTACGCACGGCCCAGACGCGTGATCGAGTCGAGCAGCACGACGACGTCGTGGCCCAGCTCCACCAGGCGCTTGGCGCGCTCGATCGCCAGCTCGGCGACCGTGGTGTGGTCCTCGGCCGGACGGTCGAAGGTCGAGGAGATGACCTCGCCCTTCACCGACCGCTGCATGTCGGTGACCTCTTCCGGACGCTCGTCGACCAGGACGACCATCAGGTGGCACTCGGGGTTGTTGTGCGTGATCGCGTTGGCGATCGCCTGCATGATCATGGTCTTGCCGGTCTTCGGCGGGGCCACGATCAGACCGCGCTGGCCCTTACCGATCGGCGACACGAGGTCGATGATGCGGGTGGTCAGCACGCCCGGGTCCGTCTCCAGACGGAGGCGGTCCTGCGGGTAGAGCGGGGTCAGCTTGTTGAACTCCGGGCGGCCACGGCCGTGTTCGGGCGCCATGCCGTTGGTGGAGTCCAGACGGACCAGCGCGTTGAACTTCTCGCGGCGCTCGCCGTCCTTGGGCTGACGGACCGCACCGGTGACGTGGTCACCCTTGCGCAGGCCGTTCTTGCGGACCTGGGCGAGGGAGACGTACACGTCGTTGGGGCCCGGCAGGTAGCCCGACGTACGGATGAAGGCGTAGTTGTCGAGGATGTCCAGGATGCCCGCGACGGGGATCAGGACGTCGTCGTCCGCGACCTGCGGCTCGGCGGTGCCGATCTCGTCACGCCCGCGACGGCCACGACGGTCCCGGTAACGGCCGCGACGGCCACGCCGGCCATCGCCGAACTCGTCGTCGTCCTGCGGCCCGTTGTCACGCTGACGGTCCTGACGGTCCTGACGACCGCCCTGCTGCTGGCTCTGCTGCTGGCCGCGGTCGCGCTGCTGCTGGCCACCGCCGCCCTGCTGCTCGTCGCCCTTGCCCCGACGGCCGCGGTCACCCCGCTCGCCCCGGTCGGTGCGCTCACCTCGGTCGGTGCGCTCACCACGGTCACGGCCGCGCTCGCGGCGGCCCTGGCGGCCCTCGGCGCCCTGGTCAGCGGCGTCGGCCTTGGCCTCGGCCTGGACCGGGGTCTCGGCCTTGGGCTCGCTCTTCGCCTCGACGGTGACCGTCTCGGGGCTGCCCGCGTCGGCGGTGGCACGACGACGACGGCGCTCGGTGGGCGCCTCGTCGCCACCGGCCGGCTGGCCGGGGATCTCGATCTGCTGCTGGGCCACGGCCTTCTCGGCGGGCGCCTCGGCCTTCTTGGCGGCGACGGCCTTCTCGGCCGGGGCGGCGTCCTCGCCCGTACGCGCCTTCGAGGTGGCGCGGCGCTTCGGCTTGGTCTCGGTGGCTGCCTCGGCCTTGGCCGGGGCACCCCCTCCCGCCTGCGCCTCCTTGATGACCTCGATCAGCTGGCTCTTGCGCATACGCGCGGTGCCCCTGATGTTGAGGCCGGATGCGACCTGCTGCAGCTCGGCCAGCACCATGCCGTCAAGGCCGGTACCGCGGCGCCGCCGGGAGCCGGCACCGCTGGCAGGCGCGGCGTCCGTGGCGGGCGCGGCAGCGGTCTCCTCGACACGTGCGCCCATCAGATCGGTGGTGTCGCTCACGAAGGGTCCTTCCCTGGAGCGGACGTCGGCCTTCTGGCTCGGCGACCGGTTTTGCTGTCCGACTTCGGCCCTATTCGGGTGGACCGTGCCGGGGCGGTGGTCCGCCAAAGGCGGCGGAGGAAATTTCTGAATGATTCGGCGCTTACCCGGGCCGTGGCACTGAGTGTCTGTGTCACGCGGCTCGGTCACGCCGGTTCCGGAGCCTGCTCGGCAGACCGCTCAGTGCCTGCGTACGGCGTACAGCTTGACGTACGAAGCGCAGTGCGGCTTGGGAGACTCCCGGAAGAATGGTTGTCCCGGACTGGGACGATAAGCACCTCGCCATGGCTGGGGCAGGTGCAGACTTGAGGTTAACACTACCGGATCCAACAAACATTCCCCCTCTCGAAATCCGGCAACCGAACGCCCTTACTCGTCGCCACTGCCGACGCCGGTATCGGCGACGGTGGTGGTGAGCGGCAGGACGCACGCCCCTCGGGCGTCGAGGTCCAGCCGGTTGGCGGCCCACCCCACACCCGCGAGATCGGCCACCTTGTCGGCACTGGCCTCGTCGGCCAGGGCCAGAACCGTGGGTCCGGCGCCGGAGATGACCGCCGGGACGCCGTCGGCCCGCAGTCGCTCGACCAGGGCCGCGCTCTCCGGCATGGCGGGCGCCCGGTATTCCTGGTGCAGCCGGTCCTCGGTGGCGGGCAGCAGCAGCTCGGGACGCCTGGTCAGGGCTTCCACGAGCAGGGCCGCCCGGCCGGCGTTGGTGGCCGCGTCGACGTGCGGGACGGTGCGCGGGAGCAGTCCGCGCGCCGTCTCCGTGAGAACCGGTTTTCCGGGGACGAAAACCACCGGAACGATGGAATCGGCGGGCTCCATCCTGATCGCCCGCGCGGCGCCGCCCTCCATCCAGGAGAGCGTGAAGCCGCCGAGGAGACAGGCCGCGACGTTGTCGGGGTGTCCCTCGATCTCCGTGGCCAGTTCGAGCAGCGCGGCGTCGTCGAGCCGGTTCTCCCCGCCTATGGTCACGGCGCGGGCGGCGACGATGCCGGCGCAGATGGCGGCGGAGGAGGAGCCGAGGCCGCGGCCGTGCGGGATGCGGTTGGCGCACACGATTTCGAGGCCTCGGGGCTGTCCGCCCAGCAGGTCGAAGGCGGTGCGCAGGGAGCGGACGAGGAGATGCCGCTCGTCACGCGGGAGCGTCTCACTGCCCTCCCCCGCGATGTCGACGTGCAGCCCGGAGTCGGCCACCCGGACGACCACGTCGTCGTAGAGGCCCAGCGACAGGCCCAGGGCGTCGAAGCCCGGGCCGAGGTTGGCGCTGGTGGCGGGGACGCGCACCCGTACGGCGGCGGCGCGGAACGCTGGACCGGCCATCGCTCGATGACTCTCCTTGAGCTGCGAGATTGACGATTGTCGAATGACATTCGATACGTGCGTTTCGATACATGCGTTTCGATACGTGCGTGAGGACCCTGGGCCGCCGAAGACGGCGCGGCGCCGCACCCTTGCGGGGCATATGCGGCGGGCGGGTTCACTACAGCTTATCGAAGGAAAGTTCTGTGGCGACATAGGGCGCACAGGAGGCGCACGATGCGTGTCGTAAGCCCCCTGTGCACCCCCGGTCGGGTCCTGTCAGGGTTATCCCCCGAGAATCGGCGTCTACGCGCGGCTCTCAGGCTGTTTCGAACCCATACGCGAACTCTGGCACGACCCCCGGCGCGAGTTCGCGCGGCGTCCTACGCGAGACCGAGGCGCTCGGCCGCCGTCGCCGCGTCGACCGGGACGGTGACGGGCTGCGGGGCACCCGCGACGGCCCAGTCGGGGTCCTTCAGACCGTTGCCGGTGACCGTGCAGACGATGGTCTGGCCCGGGTCGACCTTGCCCTGCTCTGCGGCCTTGAGCAGACCGGCCACCGAGGCGGCGGAGGCGGGCTCCACGAAGACACCCTCCTGCGCGGCCAACAGCCGGTAGGCGCGCAGGATCTCACGGTCCGTCACCTCGTCGATGAAGCCGCCCGACTCGTCCCTCGCGGCCAGGGCGTACTGCCAGGACGCGGGGTTGCCGATACGGATCGCGGTGGCGATCGTCGACGGGTCCTTGACGACCTCGCCGCGCACGATCGGCGCGGAGCCGGAGGCCTGGAAGCCCCACATGCGGGGCGTCCTGGCGGCGATGCCGTCGGCGGCGTACTCCTTGTAGCCCTTCCAGTACGCCGTGATGTTGCCCGCGTTGCCGACCGGCAGGACGTGGATGTCGGGCGCGTCGCCGAGCATGTCCACGATCTCGAAGGCGGCGGTCTTCTGGCCCTCGATGCGCACCGGGTTGACCGAATTGACCAGCGCCACCGGGTAGTTGTCGCTCAGTTCACGCGCGAGGGTGAGGCAGTCGTCGAAGTTGCCGTCGACCTGGAGGATCTTCGCGCCGTGGATCAGGGCCTGGCCCATCTTGCCCAGCGCGATCTTGCCGCGCGGGACGAGCACCGCCGAAACCATGCCCGCGCGTACGGCGTAGGCGGCCGCGGAGGCAGACGTGTTGCCCGTGGAGGCACAGATGACGGCCTTCGCGCCCTCTTCCTTCGCCCGGGTGATGGCCATGGTCATACCGCGGTCCTTGAAGGACCCGGTCGGGTTGGCACCCTCGACCTTGAGGTGGACCTCGCAGCCCGTGCGCTCGGAGAGCACCTGCGCGGGCACGAGGGGCGTGCCGCCCTCCCGGAGCGTCACGACCGGCGTGCCGGCGGAGACGGGCAGCCGGTCCCGGTACTCCTCGATGATTCCGCGCCACTGGTGGGTCATTGCTGGTTACTCTCCTTCAACCCGCATGATGCTGGCGACACCCCGCACGGTGTCGAGGTTCCGCAGCGCCTCGACGGTCCCGCTGAGGGAGGCGTCAAAGGCGCGGTGAGTGACGACGACGAGAGAGGCCTCGCCGTCCCCGTCTTGTCGGCCTTGCTGCCGAACCGTATCGATCGACACTCCGTGCTCGGCGAACACGGTCGCCACCTGGGCGAGAACTCCCGGTTTGTCGGCGACGTCGAGGCTGATGTGGTAGCGCGTGACGACGTCGCCCATCGGCGACACGGGCAGCGCGGCATAGGCGGACTCGCCGGGTCCGGTCCCGCCCGCGAGCCGGTTGCGGCACACGGCCACGAGGTCGCCGAGGACGGCGGAGGCGGTGGGAGCGCCGCCCGCGCCGGGGCCGTAGAACATCAGCTGTCCGGCGGCGTCCGACTCCACGAACACCGCGTTGTACGCGCCGCGCACGGAGGCGAGCGGGTGGGTCAGCGGGATCATCGCGGGGTGCACGCGCGCGGTGACCGATCCGCCGTCCGCGGCCCGCTCGCAGATGGCGAGCAGCTTGATGGTGCAGCCCATCGCCTTCGCCGAGGCGAAGTCGGCGGCGGTGACCTCGCTCATGCCCTCGCGGTACACGTCGTCGAGCCGTACCCGCGAATGGAAGGCGATGCCGGCGAGGATCGCGGCCTTGGCGGCGGCGTCGAAGCCCTCGACGTCGGCGGTCGGGTCGGCCTCGGCGTACCCGAGGGCGGTGGCCTCGTCGAGCGCCTCCTGATACCCGGCGCCGGTGGAGTCCATCTTGTCGAGGATGAAGTTGGTCGTCCCGTTGACGATGCCCATCACCCGGTTGATCTTGTCGCCTGCGAGGGACTCGCGCAGCGGCCGGATCAGCGGGATGGCGCCGGCGACGGCGGCCTCGTAGTAGAGGTCCTTGCCGGCCTCGTTCGCCGCCGCGTGCAGGGCGGCGCCGTCCTGGGCGAGGAGGGCCTTGTTGGCGGAGACGACGGAGGCGCCGTGCTCCAACGCGGTGGTGATGAGGGAGCGGGCGGGCTCGATACCGCCGATGACCTCGACGACGACGTCGATGTCCCCCCGTTTGACCAGGGCGGTCGCGTCGGTGGTGACGAGGGCGGGGTCGATGCCCGCACGGACCCTGGAGGGCCGCCGTACGGCCACTCCGGCAAGCTCGACGGGGGCCCCGATGCGGGCGGCGAGATCGTCGGCGTGCGTCGTCATGATGCGCGCCACCTCTGAGCCGACAACCCCACAGCCCAGCAGCGCCACCTTCAGCGGACGCGTACGCATCATCCGACCTCGTTTCCTCACATACCGAATACGGTGGGACCAGTCTCACTCACCGGACGGGAGTTTCTATCCCTCGTCCGGATCGTGAGACATGTATTTCATTTTCTCGGGGCCGGAAGACGGGAGATCTTTCGGCCCCGGTTATTTGGCCTTTCAGGGCTTTCGGCGAGTCACCCAAGAGGTCACCCGACATCGAGGTCACCCGACGTCGAGCCTGAGGAGATCCTCCTCCGTCTCCCGCCGGACGATGACCCGGGCCTCTCCATCATTGACGGCGACGACCGGCGGGCGCAGCACGTGGTTGTAGTTGCTGGCCATCGAACGGCAGTACGCGCCGGTGGCCGGTACGGCGATCAGGTCACCCGGTGCCAGGTCCGCCGGCAGGAACGCGTCCTTGACCACGATGTCCCCGCTCTCGCAGTGCTTGCCGACCACCCGGGCGAGCATCGGCTCGGCGTCGGAGGCGCGGGACACCAGCGCGACGCTGTACTCGGCGTCGTACAACGCGGTCCGGATGTTGTCGGACATGCCGCCGTCCACGGAGACGTAGGTGCGCAGCCCGTCCAGCGGCTTGATGGTGCCGACCTCGTACAGCGTGAAGGCGGTGGGCCCGACGATGGCGCGGCCGGGCTCGACGGAGATCCGGGGTGCCTGGAGCCGGGCGCTCTCGCACTCCCGGTTGACGATCTCCGTCAGGGCCTTGGCGATCTCGTGCGGCTCGCGGGGGTCGTCGTCGCTGGTGTATGCGATGCCGAGCCCGCCGCCGAGGTCGATCTCGGGCAGTTCGACACCGTGCTCGTCGCGGATGTCCTTGAGCAGCCCGACGACCCGGTGGGCCGCGACCTCGAACCCGGAGGTGTCGAAGATCTGCGACCCGATGTGGGAGTGGATGCCGATGAGCTCCAGCCCGTCGAGCCTGAGGGCCCGCCGTACGGCTTCCGCGGCCTGCCCGCCCGCGAGCGGAATTCCGAACTTCTGGTCCTCGTGGGCGGTGGCGATGAATTCGTGCGTGTGCGCCTCGACGCCGACGGTGACGCGGATCTGCACCTTCTGCCGCTTGCCGAGCGACTGGGCGATGTGGGCGACCCGCACGATCTCCTGGAAGGAGTCGAGCACGATACGGCCGACGCCGGCCTCGACGGCACGGTGGATCTCGCCGGTGGACTTGTTGTTGCCGTGGAAGGCGATGCGGTCGACGGGCATCCCGGCGGAGAGGGCGGTGGCGAGCTCGCCGCCCGAGCACACGTCGAGGTTCAGCCCCTCCTCGTGCAGCCAGCGGACGATCGCCCGGGACAGGAACGCCTTGCCCGCGTAGAACACGTCGGCTTCCTGCCCGAACGCCGTACGCCAGGCGCGCGCCCGGGCGCGGAAGTCGGCCTCGTCGACGAAGTACGCCGGCGTACCGAACTCCTCCGCCAGCGCCTTCACATCGATCCCCCCGACGCTGACGACCCCGTCGTCCGCACGGGTGACGGTCTGCGCCCACACCTTCGGGTCCAGCGTGTTCAGGTCGGCGGGCGGGGCGGCGTAGTGCCCCTCGGGGAGGACGTCGGCGTGACGGGGCCCGGCGGGGTGTGCGGAACGGCTCATGTCTGTACGGCTTTCTGTGGAATCTCTGGAGCTTTGCGCGGTGGGGCTTGGGGCGGGCTTGGGCGGGCTTTGGGCTTCGCGGCTCGCTCAGAGGTGTTCGGGTGCGTCGATGCCGAGCAGGGACAGGCCGCCGGCCAGCACCGTCCCGGCGGCTTCGGCAAGCGCCAGCCGGGCCCGGTGGGCGGCCGAGGGTTTCTCGTCGCCGCGCGGCAGCACCGTGTGCTGGACGGCCAGCAGGGCGTCGGCGATGACGACCAGGTGCCGGGCGAGACGGTCGGGGGCGCGGTGGGTGGCCGCTCGGGTGAGGGTGGAGGGGTATTCGGTGAGGGCGGTGATGAGGGGGGTGAGGGGGGTGAGGGGGGTGAGGGGGGTGGCGGGCCCGTCCGGGACGTCGTCCGGGACGTCGTCCGAGACATTGCTCGGGACATCGCTCGGGACGTCCAGGTTGCCCGGGGTGCCGGTGAAGCCGAGGGCCGCGGCGTTCCGGGTGAGTGCGCGGGCTCGTGCGTGGGCGTAACGGACCCGGAAGAGGGGGTTGCCGACGCGCTGCACGAGGAGGTCCGCGGTGATCCGGGGGCGGTCGTGGGCGGCGGGGTGCAGGAGGGCCCAGCGGAGGGCGTCGGGGCCGAGGGGGGTGGGGTCTTCCGGGGCGGGGACCGGCCGGAGGTCGACGGGTCGGTCGAGCCCGGTGGTGGTGTGGCTGGTGTGGCTGGTGTGGTTGGTGTGATCCGTGTCGGCCTCGTCGGGATGCCCGGGCCTGGCGTGGTCGACCTCGGCGCGGCCGCCCTGGCTGGCGACGATCCGCACGAGCGCGTCGGCGACGACTTCGGCGCGGATGTCGTACGGGATCCGCAGCCGGACGACCTGCCCGGCGAGTGTGTCGCCATGACCGTACGGAAGAGGAGCCTGCCCTTGGATGCGACGCACGAGGGCGGTGACGGCGGCCCGGTCGAGGTGGATGTTGAGGAACCCGGGCCCGGTGATCTCGACGGCGGCGACGCCCTCGGTCCGGCTGAGGTGGGGCCGCAGGATCTCGGCGACCTGCCGTGGCGGGCGCCCCGCGGGCCGGGCCAGCTGCAACGCGATGTTCGTCGCGTAGTCCCCGCTCCCGCCGGGCCCCGGCGGAGTGACCACGGCCCGTACGGGCACGGCCACACTCAGCTCCCCCTCATCCACAGCACGACGCACCGCGCGCAGCACGGTGCGGGAGAGCTCGACGGGGGTCACGGGACAAGCGTAGGGGAGGAGGGGGGTGGGTATGCGAGCCGGTTTGGGTCGGGGTCCGGGATGTGGACGGGGTGGGGTCAGGCCGGGGCGGGCTGAGCATGTGGAGCGATGGGGAGCCATGCGGAGTCGACGTCGGGGGCGAAGTCAGCTCCCGGTACGGCCGGCGCGCTCGGTGTGCTCGCTCCCGCTGCCCGTGCTGCCGAGGCGGGCGCTGGCGGAGGCAGGGGCACCGCCTCCGGCGCCGAACGGTGCGGCGCCCTCGGTCCGATCCTGCTCACGCTCCACCAACTGCCGTACGAGCGCGATGAGTTCAGCGGGCTCGAAGGGCTTGGCGAGGAAGGCGTCGACACCGACATCGAGCCCGGCCTCGACCTCGTACTGGCTGCATGCACTGACGATGGCGAGGGGCAGACGCCGCGTCAGGGGATCCTCGCGAAGCCGGGCGGCGGTACGGAGGCCGTCCAACCGGGGCATCACGACGTCGAGGGTGACGAGGTCGGGCCGCACCTGATGAACGACGTCCAGGCACTCGGCACCATCAGCCGCGGTCACCACCTCGAAGCCCTCCAGTTCGAGGTTGACCCTGATCAGCTGCCGGATGACCTTGTTGTCGTCCACAACAAGCACCCGACCGGACGCGCCTGGCACAACTCGAGAGTAGGTCCGCACCCACCACCGCGTCCGGGTTTTCCCCACTTCCGCCCCCTGCGGGCGGTCTCCCCCAGCTCAACCCCCACCTTCGCCCCCACAAAACCCGTTCATGATCTCCCTCAGAGAGCTGGTAGTGTTCAACCCGTCGCCGCCCCACAAAAGCGGCCGACACGCCCCCGTAGCTCAGGGGATAGAGCAACGGCCTCCGGAGCCGTGTGCGCAGGTTCGAATCCTGCCGGGGGCACTCGCCAGTCAGACAGCAAGAATCATGCTCTGACCAGTGCGGATGCCGACATGAGAGAGCGGGAGTGAGTCTCACTGACTCCCGCTCTTTCTTGCTCTCTCTCACTGTTCGCGACACACCTCCGACACACTCACGCGGCGGTGTCGCCCTCCTCTTCCAGAGCCTTTGTGATCTTTGCGTTGGCCGCTTCCTCGTGCCCGTCGATGCAGCCGTGGTACCGGCGGTGGATGACCTCGGGCGAGTTGCCGACGCGCCGGGCAATCTCAGCGATCGGGACCCCTGCGTTCAACCATCGCGTGATGCAGGCGTGGCGCAGGTCGTAGGGACGCCCGGCGAGCGGCGATGCGACGCGATCGGGCGGGAGGGCGAACAGCCGAGCTTCCTCCCACACACGCCAGTACGTGGATGAGCCGACCACTCCCCCGCGCTCGTTGCCGAACACGCGCCTTTCCTTGGCGGTCCCGAACTCCTTCAGGTGGGCCCGAAGGATGGCGACCAGAACGGGCGGGATCGGGACCGGACGGTCCGTGTCCGCCTCGCGCGCCTTCAGCCCCCGGCGGTCGTGCCGCTCCCCCGAGTCGGTCCACTGCTTGCCTGAGACAGGGCGCGTCTCCCGCAGCGTCAGCGTGCCCCAACCCGCGTCCGGTAGGTGGCAGTCAGAGAGCCTCAGTCCCACCGCCTCGGCGGGCCTGAGTCCCGCGTAGTAGAGCACCGCATAGAACGCTGCCAGGCGCCGCCCACGGTTGCGGTCCCATGAGCCGACGTACGAGACGGCCGTGAGCAACTGGCGCCCCTGTACGGCGTTCACGAGAACGCGTCGGTCCACCACCGCGCCGGAACCCACACGCTTCTTGTAGGCCCCCTGCAAGGGATTCTCCGGGAGTTCCTTGGTGGCCACCGCGTGTTCGAGGGCGGTGTTCAGGGCACGGCGCCGCCGCTTGTGCGTCTCCCCCGCCGCCGGGGTGCCGTCCAGGCGGTAGCTGAGGCGGTACAGCACGTCTTCGAACACCCCCGCGTCGACCAGGTCGGCAACCGGCCGGTCCTCCGTCGTGAGCCACTCGTACGCGGCCTTCAGTTCCGCCGGCGGTTCCTCTCCCGAGTTCGCGGGCACGATCCCCCACCGGAACGCGAGCCGTAGGTGCGTGTCGTCAGGGGCCCCCTCCCGCTTCACCATAGCCAGCGCCACCGCCGCGAGTCCGTCCGCCATGCCCTCACGCGACTTGGCGGCACTCATGCGCCACCGCCCTGCGACGTACCTCCGGCAGAACTCGAACCACCGCAAGAACGGCTCGGCCTCAGCCGCCGCTTCGGCATCTTCCGCCGCCGCGCGCACTTCGGACTCAGGCAGGCCAGAGTCGATCCCGAACGCCTCACCGCGCCGGTTCATGGCTTGCCACAGCTCGTTTCGGCGACTCTCAGCGAGAGCGGACGTGGTGAACGTGTCGCCGTACACGTGACCGGCCACCACCCAACGGAGGCGGTAGGGGCGGGATTTGCGTCCGGTCTTGGACACCTTCCACAGCTTGACATCGAAGGAGTAGCCCGGTCGTGCCGACCCCCGGGGACGCCCGGTCGGGGGCTCGTTCTCGGTGCTCACGCAGCGTCCTCCCGCTCGGTAAGCCAGCGCTCGTACTCGGATCGGCGGATGCGCACGTCACCGTTCGGCAGCTTGATGGCGCGGGGCCCCTTCCCGAGTTGGCGCCACCGGTAGAAGGTCGACGGGGCGACCTTCAGGTCAGCGAGCACCTCGGAAACGGTCATTTTCTCGTCCATCGGGCGGGCGCTCATGCCGCCGTCCTTTCGGATTCGATCGGGTCGTTCGGGGTCGATTCGGGCAGGCCACGGGTAGACCGTCGCGCAGCCGAGTCGGGCCGCGAACTGGCCGTGTGGATCGGGTGGTTGGCGTATGCAAGTCGGGCCAGTACCGGCAGATCGGTCGGGCGGATGACGGGTCGGGTCGGGTCGATCTGGCGCAGCAGCAACAGGGCCAGGGAGAGCGGAAAGCGGTCGCCCTTGCGGTGGTTGCAGTCGAGGCAGGCCAGTACGAGCGCGGTGACCGTGGCCGTGCGCCACAGCGAGTTGGGCACGATGTGATCGAGCGTCGCTTCCCGCACGGTGGCGAACGGACGGCGGCAGTAGGCGCAGCGCAGCCCGTAGCGCTCAGCGAGCTGCCTTCGGCGTAAGCGGCGCGTCTCGGTCTTGATCCGGCGAGCGGCCGTGGTCACGGTCACCAGTCCGCCCGCAGCGACCGTGTCCACGTGCCGTCAGGTCCCGCCGGAGGAGTCGCCCCCACCTCGTAGCCCCCGCCGTCCAGGCGGACGATGAGCGGAGACGGCTGGCGCCTGTCGGAGCGCATCAGGTCGAAGCAGAACCGGCGACGGCGCCGGTCGGGCAGGGCCTGACCGTAGAGCCAGTCACGGCCCGCCGTCACGGGCTTGACGGCTTCCTGCGACCTCGCCCAGTCCGCGCCGCTGACCTGCGTGACTCCCGCCGTCACAGTACGCGTCACACCCCCGTAGGGGGCAGGGGCAGCGAACTCCCGTACCAGGGCCGCCCCGAGCCTCAGCAGCGTCTCACCGGGGACCAGGGCGGCGCCCTGCCGGATCGCGCGGGAGACCAACAGCGGGGAGCGCCGGAACGTACCGGGGTCGGTCTGGTGGCGGTAGGCGTCCGACAGGTACAGGGCAACGGCCGCTTCCCCCGCCGTCATCGGACGGGAGCGGGCCCCCTCGTACCAGAACGACAGGGCCAGCCGGTACGCGAACATCCGGCAGACACCCACCTCGGAGAACTCCTCGGAGTCCAGCCCCGCGAAGGTCCCGACAATGTCCGCGATGCCCACCGGGCCCAATGTGCGTACCGCGCCGTTGAGCGCGTCGTACAGCACATCGGTGTCAGGCACCGGAACGGCGAGTTCGTCAGCCTCCGTCTCGAAGAGCGCAGCGGCCACCTCGGACACGGACAGCTCCAAGCCCCGGATAGGGACGGTGGGGAACTCCTCACCGCCCCGGCGGCGCTCCCTCCATGCCAAAGGCACGGCGGGAGCAACCGGGGCCGCCACACGGGCGTACAGCGCGTTGATCGGACCGAGGGCAGTCATCAGACGTCCGCCCCGGCCACGGCGGCACGGTGGACCATGCAGTGAAGGCTGTACGAGGCGCCCGGGTCCCAGTCCTCGGTGAACGTGATGAGGCCGGTTCCGCCGCAGGCGCACTCGCCGTCGACCCGCGCCGCCGCGTTCCTGACGATCGCAGCCTTGCTCATACCGTCGAAGCACTTGCTTGTGGCCGTGGCCAGCTCGGCAATCCCGAGGCGTCGGCCGTCGGGGAAACGCTCCTCGTGCCGGGCCTGCACGTCCGCCGTGGCCATGCCGCCCACGGCGAGCATGAAGTGCCCGTTGTGGAACTCGGCACGGCGGCGCAGTTCCTCAGCACCGAGCCGCTCAGCACCCTGCACGATCCACTCGCGGACCTGGTCCTTCGTGCCGTAGCTGCGACGCGTCGGCATGTCAGACGCGTACAGCGCCACGGTCCGCTCGCTGCCCGTCAGGTCAGCCACGACAACCGGCACGACGACCGGAGACTTGACCTCTTCGGTGCGCCGTTCCACGACAGTTCCAGGCATCATGAATTTGCCCCTTCGAGGGTCGGGGAGCGGCTGACTGCTTGGCGGTAGGGAGCCGCTCCCTGTTCTGAGCCCCGAGAGCTTTGCTGCCGGGGCTTTCCTGTCTGCACAGATGGGACAGACCTAGGCCCGTTGGTCCACCTGCTCAACTTGTTGGTACAAGCTGATGTGCTGATGCTGCCCCGACGGAATGCGATGCGTCAAGGGGTGGGCGACGTCATGTACCAACAAGTTGCACGAGTGCGTCATCATGGGTGCATGACTAAGCAGCCGAAGTACCACCAGGTGGCCGATGTCCTGCGCCGTGACGTCGTCGGCGGCACGTACCCGCCGGGCGCGCGTCTTCCGTCGGAGAGCGAACTTCAGGAACGGTTCGTCGCGTCCAGGAACACGGTACGAGCTGGGCTAAAGCTGCTGGCCAGTGAAGGACTGATTTCATCGAGTCAGGGACTCGGGTACGAGGTGCGGAAGCACGAGGTGTTCGAGCTGAACGCGTCTCGGTTCGAGAACCTGACCTTCCCGCAGAACGGTGACGCGTTCAGCACCGACGTCACGAACGCCGGGCGCCGGCCGCACCAGACCTTCCGTGTTGAGCTGGCTCCCGCTTCGGAGTACATCGCTCAGCGGCTCAAGGTTGCGGTGGGAGACACCTCGGTACTGCGCTTCTGCCACCGATTCGTAGATGACGTGCCGTGGTCGACTCAGGCCACGCAGTACCCCGAGTGGCTCGTGACCAAGGCTCCGCGACTCACTGAGCCCGGCGACATCGCCGAGGGGACAACCCGCTACATGACGGGGCTGGGCATTGAGCAAATCGGCTACTACGACGAGATTGCTACACGTATGCCAACGCCGGATGAAGCCCGTTTGTTGGAGATCGGGGCAGGGGTACCGGTGCTGCTGTGGACGCGGACGGGCTACTCGCAGGAGCGGCCGATTCGATGCACGGTCACGACGTTCCGGGGCGACCTGAACCGGATGAACTACGAGATCGGCGACCTGTCCGCCCGAACCGAGAGCGAGCCTCAGTGAAGATCACCCCTGCTGTGCCAGACGACTTGCCCAAACTCCTCGCGTTCCGCGAGGAGGCTGCCGCTTGGCTCGGCAAGCTCGGCACCGACCAATGGAGCCGTCCGTATCCGGCTGACTTGCTACTAGCAACCATCGAATCCGGCGGCGTGTTCATGGTGCGCGATGGCGAGGTGACCGCAGCGACCATCACCCTGACACCTGACGCTGAGGAAGGACTCTGGGCGGAAGCGGAACTGAGTGAGCCGTCCATGTTCGTCAACAAGCTGACCGTGGCTCGGACGCACGCAGGGCGGAACCTCGGTGGCCGATTGCTGGACTGGGCGGGGGATCGCGCATTCCAGGCTCAGGCGAAGTGGCTCAGGCTCGATGCCTGGACGACGAACGAGGGGCTCCAACAGTTCTACCTTCGCCAAGGGTTCGAGCATGTCCGCACCGTCCGCCAGGGGGGTGCGGTCAACGGCGGACCGCGCGTCTCGGGGTGGCTGGCCCAACGCCCTGCACGGCCAGCGGAGCACGGATTCGTGGACGAGGTACCCGGCGCCGCCCACCTTCGTCCGGGGGGTCCGCCACGCCGCCACAGCGCGGGGCGGAGCGGGTGACCGTGTGGCGGATCGGTACGGCGCCCTACACCTGTCCGAGGTGTGGATTTCTGCGTCATCTGCGTTCACTGCGACATACAGGCTCCTCACCTGCGGTTTTTCGATGTCGCAGAGGGGTGGGCTGCGTCATCCGTGCGTCATTCCTTGCGTCATCGGGTGACGTAGGGATGACGCAGATGACGCACGATGACGCAGGATTTTCCGTCTGCGTCATCCCCTGTATGTGCAGGTCAGAGCCTCTTTTTTCATGATCATGTGACGCAATGACGCAGGCCTTCCCTACTTAGGAAAAGAGGAAGGGGCGTTCTTGTGTAGTGCGGTGCCGCTCAGAGCGTGAAGAAGGGGCCGCGACGCGGCACGTCCTTGGCGCGACGCTGCGCGTCGAACAGCAAGAGGAGCACCCGCCTCAGGGGCGGTGGTGCTCTTCTTGCTTGTCCGCACGAGACGCGTGGTGACCGCCGCAGGGTGGTGGTCGCGGTCCGGCGGGAGCTCCCAGACGAGTAGGCGCCCGGGGTCGCCCGCCCGGCAGGGCGGTCCTCATTGCTCTTTGAAGCTTGTGGCGGCACCGATCCGCCACACGGTCACCCTCTCCGACCTGCGCTGTGGCGGCGTGGCGGACCCCCAGGAGAGAAGAGACGCCCCCCTCTACCCTCCTTACCTCGCAGCTCAGACGGCCCTACCCGCCCCCTTACCGGGGTAAGGGGGCGCCTCTACCCCACCGCCCCTCGCGCAGACCGCTCAGACCCGGGTGACGGCGCGCCAGACCGCACCGGCAGCGCGGGCCCCCTTTACCCCGGGGCGCCGCCTGGGGATGACTCAGGCAAGTACCGGGGTAAGCGGAATCATCTGGGGGACGATCCAGGGAGGCGGGGACACCCCCTGCCGGACGCCTCCAGAGGGGGTTTCGGGGGTGTGACCTGCGCGCCTCCCCGCCTCCCTGATCGTTGATCTACGCAGGTCAAGTACGGGGAGGCACCCCAGGGAGGCACTCAGGGAGAACTCCCCGCCTCCCTGGCGCCTCCCCCGCCGCCTCCCCGTGGAAACGGAACCTTTCAGGGGACACTTGAGGGACGATTCGGCCCCGGCACGGCAGAGTTCCGACGACACCCGCCTGACGCACACGCGGATGATCCGCCGGGGGCGTGCGACACACCTCCGACACGCTCCGTGTCGGGGTACGCCCCCCATCTGGCTCCGCCGCAGGTCAGCGCGCAATGGGGGCATGATCCGACAATCACTCCGGAGCCGTGTGCGCAGGTTCGAATCCTGCCGGGGGCACCGGAAATTTAGGCCCTGACCAGCGGAAACGCCGGTCAGGGCCTTTCTTGTGCATGCCAAAACAGCAACGGCCAACAAGCGTGCGCGCTCGCTAGTCCACGTACTCCGACCTGGGTTTTACCGCACTGCTCAGCCCAATCCCCAATTGTCCGATCCCATGACATCGCCCCCTGCGGGACATGTGCGGGACGGAGACGCCGGAATCGGAGTTCCTCGAGCCACGACGCGCTTGCGAGCTGCATGTTTGTGGCCAGAGAAGCGAACAAAGCACACGCCATAGCGGGCCGTTCCACTTTCCTCGACCGACGGGTCAGCTCTGTTCTGAGCCCGTCCAACTGGCCCGGAGGACAACACGGCAGGCGTTCCGACAGAGTGCAGAACCCTGGAACCGAGTACCTCACGGGCTTCAGATCCCGTGGAGCGCCACGCTCCTCGGCACCAGCGGAAAGCTCCTGCTGATACGGGGCCTTTCCTCCTCCTGGTGGAGACGACCGGGTGCCGCTCCACAGTTCGAGCGAACCGTGAAGCGGCCAGAGTCACGTCGCAGGCGGCTACTCAGAGTCCTGCCCGGCCGCCGGAGCCGAGGACTGGCCCACGGCAAGCGGCAGGAAGTACTCCTCGGTCAGCTTCGCGAGGTGTAGTGGGAGGGGCCGGGAGAGAGCGGGTGGCACTCATCGTGAAAGCGTCGGGCCGGTCCGGGGCTATGCCGGTGCGCCCTGCAGCCGCCAGGGCCGATTCGGACGGGCAGTCACTGTCGGCCGTGACCTTGCAATACATGCATCTATGAAAGTATCGTCGATGAAAGTTTCCCGTTTCATCCTGACGGAGGTCGGTCGCCGTGAACGGATTCATCGGCCGCCGGGCCGAACTCGGCCTTCTGGACGATCTACTCGCCCCCGTGCGGACCGGCGGACGCAGCGGGCGGCCCGGCCGGGCCGTGCTACTGCGGGGGCGCCGGCGTGTGGGCAAGTCCCGGCTGGTGGAGGAGTTCCTGGAGCGCGCCGGGCTTCCTCACGTCTTCTTCACCGCTGTCGGCGGCTCGAAGGAGGAGGATCTGGCGGGCTTCGCCGCCGAGGTGGCGGCCTCTACCCTTCCCGATGCGGCCCGCTTCGCCGACTTCACGGCGCCGCAGACCTGGGACGCGGCCCTGAGCCTGCTCGCCGGAGCGCTCCCTATGGACAGACCCAGCGTGGTCGTCCTGGACGAGATGCCCTACCTCGTACGCGAGGACCCCAGCTTCGAGGGCGCCCTGCAGAAGGTCTTCGACCGGACCCTGTCCAAGCTGCCCGTGCTCCTGATCCTGGTGGGTTCCGACATCGCCATGATGGAGAAACTCAACACCTACGGACGGCCCTTCTACCAGCGCGGCACCGACATGGTCGTCCCCCCGCTCAGCCCCGCCGACGTCGCCGCGATGCTCAGCCTGCCCGCAGCCGACGCCTTCGACGCCTACCTCGTCTCCGGCGGACTCCCGCTCATCCTCGACGAGTGGCCGCACGGTGCCGACCTGTGGGAATACCTCGCATCAGCTCTGCGCCGACCGACCTCGGCCCTCCTCGTCAGCGGCGAGCGCACCCTGGCCGCCGAGTTCCCCACCGAGGCTCAGGCCCGCACCGTACTGGGCGCCATCGGCCACGGCGAGCGCACCTTCACCCTGATCGGCCGGGCAGCCGGCGGTCTCAACCCCGGCTCCGTAGCCCGCTCCCTGGAACTGCTCACCACACGCCGCATGGTCGCCGCCGAACTCCCCCTGTCCACCCGCCCTAGCCGCGAGACCCGCTACCGCATCGATGACCCCTACTTGCGCTTCTGGCTCTCCTTCATCGGCCCCGGCATCCCTGCCGTCGAACGAGGCCGCGGCGACCGCGTCCTGGACTCCATCCGCACCAGCTGGACGGCATGGCGCGGACGCGCCGTCGAGCCGGTCATCCGCGAAGCCCTCTGGCGTCTCGCCGACGACCGGCTCCCCGCGGACAGCAACGCCATCGGCGGCTACTGGACCCGCACCAACGACCCCGAGATCGACATTATCGCCGCCGACCGCTCCCCCATCGCCAAAAAGATCACCCTCATCGGATCCATCAAATGGCTCGAGAACAAACCCTTCGACACCCGCGACCTCGCCCGCCTCATCACCCACCGCTCTCAACTTCCCGGCGCCGACGACACCACCCCCCTCCTCGCCGTCACCCGCAACGGCTGCACTGCCCCAGGCATCCCCAGTCTCACCCCCGAAGACCTCCTCGCCGCCTGGACCTGACCCGCGACCAAGCCGCCCAAGGTAGGGCCAGAGACACCGCGGCAGCCAGTCCTGACAGGTGGTCAGAGTGGTAATCCCGTCGGTGGTACCCGTCGTGGAAGCGCAACACAGGACATCCCCGGGCAGCACGAAGAAGCGTGTGCGGGTGGGGGCATGTCCGCTTGCGTGGGCAGAAGCCCGGCGGGCCGCCAGAACATCGATCACCTTGCTGGGTGGCACCGACACTCGGTGGTTGACGGGCGGGGTGCCGTCCGAAGCTACTGCTCGCCGCGAAACACCGGGCGGAGTCCGTCGACACACCGAGTTTCACATTGCGGCCATCCCGCCGAAAGAACCGGCCAGGAAACCGTCAAGAGCCTGGCCTCGCAGGACACGGAGTGTCTCGTTCTCCGCGTGTGCGGTGCGCGCCCGGGCCTGGAGGCGGTCGGCGAGCCGGGCGAATCGCTCACGCACGTCCTGCGGGGGCCACCGCACCTGGGTCGCTCCGAATGCGCGCCGGCTGAGTTCCCGCCCGGCGGATCCCTGTGCGGCGGCCACCAGTTCAATACCGCGTGAACGAATCTCATGCAGCAGCCAGTAGCCGTCAATCACCGACTTCGGCCTCAGCACAAGAACTCCACGGCCGACGGCGACGGGCACTCGATTCATGACGGCCCGCACGCCGTCCTCCCTTGATGCAACCAGAAGGGAAGCCGGGGCACACTCGCTGCCCGCTTGGCCGAGGGGGAGTCTTCGCTCCGTCCGGTACAGGTGAGGCTTGTCGCTCTGCAGGATGTCCCCAGGCGCCACAAAGGGGATTCCGTCCTCCTTCGGCATCCCGTCCTTGTCCGCAGGGGGGCGAGGCGCATCCGCCGCAGCGAGCTCGGCCAGGGTCCCGAAGGGCTGTCCGGGCCAGACCTCGCTGTTGCGGTTCTCGACCATGAATTGCGCGTCGGTCAGCTCTGTGGCGCACTCAGCGATACGCACATTAGTCGCTGTCTTCGCTTCCAGGAGGCTCATCGCTCGCAAGAAGGCGGCCCTCGGCGCTGCGGGTGGAATCGGTACAGGCAGGTCACGCAGCGCCGCGAGGCTCAGTGTTCGTTGAAGCGTGGAACCGGTGGTGCGCCGCTCACACCACTCGCGTACGTCCGGCGACCCGAGCCACAGCTTCAGCCAGGCGGCATCGCCGGGCTCTGCGGGGCGGATGATCCCGACGGTGCGGGACGCGTTCCAGTGATGGAACTCCTCGGTGACGACCGCCGCCTCGCCGACCCGGCCCACCAGGACCACGACGACATCGCCGACTTCCAGTTGACTGCGCAGGCTGGCTTCGTGTACCTGTCGGCTGATCCGTTTCGGCTCGCCGTTGTGCAGTCGTCCGTTCCGAACGTCCGCAGCACGGACCATCCCCACGCCGCTGTCGGTGTGTTCCCCGGGACGGGTGATGCCGTAACCGATCAGACGCGCCGTTGGCAGCCCGCCCAGGGGCACCACGTCCCAGCCTTTGGGGAGCCGGCTCAGCCGCTCCTCCAGACGGTCAGGCATCACCACCGCCCCAGCAGGTCACGGAGCTCAGCCTCGAGGTGGCGGGACGTCTCGAAGAGTGAGTAGAGCTCGTGGGTCAGGTCGGTCACCAGCTCCTCCCCGTCGCCGTGCGCGGACTCGGCGGCGGGCAGTCCCACATGGTGGGAGGGCAGTACATCGTGATCGTGTGATGCGATCTCCTGCGTGGAGAGCGATCTGCACCAGCCGGGCACGTCCTCGTACAGGGCTTGGCCCGGTGCGCCGCGCCAGGCGGCGAAGGTACTGATGATGCGCCTCCTCGCCTCGTCCGGAAGGGCGCGACGGCCCCGCCCGACCTTGGCCGCGGTGTCACGCGCGTCGATCAGCAGGATCCGGCCCGAACGGTCCTCGTGGCCCCAGCCCTGATGAGGCTTTTTACTCCTGGTGAAGAGCCACAGGCTCACGGGGTTGCGAACGTGGGGAAGCAGTCCGGCAGGCAGCTCGACCACACAGCTCAGGACATCGTCCTCGACCAGTCCGGCGCGGATCTGGCGTTCCGCCGGCTTGGAGGTGGTGGCGGCCCCTGTCGGCAGCAGGAGCACACCGCGTCCTCGTCCCGAAGGCATCATCTTGCTCACCACGTGCTGCACCCAGGCGAAGTTGGCGTTTCCCGCCGGAGGAATCCCGTAGCGCCAAGGACGGTTGTAACGCCCGTGGCCGCCTTCCTCCCAACTAAACTGGTTGAAAGGCGGGTTGGCGACCACCACGTCAAACGTCAGGTCCGGGAACCGGTCATCGGTCAAGGTGGACGAAGGGCCGTACAGAAAAACCCCTTCAACGCCATGCACGGTGAAATTCATTGCGGCGGTCTGCAGCGCGGTCCGGCTGGCGTCCTGTCCGTACAGGGCAGGCTCGTCGGCCGGTCCGCCATGCGCTTCGACGTACTCGCGGGCCCGCAGCAGGAAGCCGCCGGAACCACAGACGGGATCGTAGACGGCCTCGCCCGCCTGCGGCTCCATAAGAGCAGTCAGAAGGCGGGCAATGTCCAACGGTGTGTAGTAGTCGCCGCCCTTCGCCGTCGTCTGCGCCTGTTCCATGCACTCTTCGAAAAGTGCTGCCGGATCCCGTGCCGCAGCCACGCACTCGATCAGGGGAGCCAACTGAGGTCCGCGGACGTCCACGAGAGCCGGTGGCAGGTCCGGCAGCCGGAAGTATCGGGACCCCCACGCCTCCAGGCCACGCAGGGCCTCCGACATGACCTCATGCCCCGACCGGTTCCAGAGGTCCCCGGTCAGGAGGGCATCCCAGGCAGGCAGGGCACCCGTGTGGTCGCCCTTCTCGTCGGCCCGTTCGGCATCGGCCTTGTGGCGCAGCAGGACCAGCACCATGAGGAGTTGGAGGGCGTCCTGGGGCGCCAGCGCCCCGCGCATGGCGTCCAGCGCGCGCGCCAGTGACGAACCCTTCGACGCTCTCTCCATCCTCGACTCCCGCAGTCCTCGTTCTGTTCCATCCGTGGGCGGCCGGCCCCGGTCCGCCCATCATGCCTGGTGGCTTTCAGTCGGACCGCAGATAGGTCAGCACCACGAAGGCCACCATGACCGCGCCGACGAACACAGTCCCACCAGTCATCACCGCCTGATCCACGCTGCTCGTACGCGCCAACCGCCAGAAGGCGGCCAGCAACGCGCAGATCACCCCCATCGCTATGGCGAGCACCGCGCGCATGATCAACCGCTCGTTCATCTGCCCTCCCTTGACCTGCACATCCCCAAACAGCACAAAACAGACAGGTGGACAGGGTCCGCCCGCCGCCTCCACGCCATCCTAGCTCACGCAGCAGTCGGTTTGGTTCGAGAGCAGCAGTCCGTTAGGTAGCCGCGAGCTACTAGATAGGATGCGAATAATTAACTTCCACTGCCAACTGATTTCGACGGACACGCGCGAATTTCCGCACATGCCAAATCACGCGTCCCCCCGCGCCCGCGCCCCGCCTCGATCGGCTTCGCCCCGCACCCTGCACCGCTACGATCCGAGCGGGGAACCTTGCCGCTGAGCAGCAGCAATCTGCACAGAACCTCACGAAGCGGGGACGGCACATGCAGAAAGGTCGTTGGGAGACGGTCACGGACTCGGAGTTCCCGCATGAGCGCCGAGGTCTTGACGCCACCCGCGCCGAGCGTCCCGACGGCGCCCCATGGCACGCCTGGTCGAACTTCACCTTCACCGGGAACACCGGCCACGTCCGCGAGGTGGATCTGCTCGTGGTCGCGCTCTCCCACCGAGCCCTGGCGGCGTGCGTCATCCACCTGATGCCGCACGGGGAGGGCGGAGCGACAGGCCGCGGAGGACGCCCTTGCGGAAGGTCGAACGGCAGACGGTGGCCCGCCTCACCGATGCCTCCCGGCGCGCTCCGCTCTTCGCCACCACGCTTCGGAGATACCGGGCCGCTCCCACCTCGGGCCACGACGTGACCGCGGCTGCTGTGATGGCCTGGCTCGGCGGTCAGCGCATGTGGCCACCTCGGCCCGCAAGGCCGCCGGAGTCCGCGGCGATTCGACCACTTCAACGAAACAACCTGGACGGATCGCGCAGAACGGGGTATTTCGTCTTCGCGGGACATACGTGGGACCGCACGGCTAACGGACCGTCAGGCAGGCCGCTGACCTGGGGAAACACGCGGGAGTCCGACGGCCTCCGGAGCCGTGTGCGCAGGTTCGAATCCTGCCGGGGGCACTCCGGATCAAGACCCTGACCTGCAGAGATGCAGATCAGGGTTTCTTGCGTTCATGGCAAAACGCACACGGTCTTTTGACCGTTGCTCTGGAGCCGGGCCGGAGGAGGCTGTCACCCGAAACGGGATAGCGAAGTCGCCATCCGGGCCGCCGGATTCGCCATCACCGACGTCGACCGGTTCGGCTTCTCTCCGTCCACGTTCACGCCGAAGGCGCTGCATATTCTGGGCACCGCCGTACGGCCTTCAGCCAGCCTGCCCAGCGGTGGGGCGAGCGCATGTGCTCGTAGAAGCGCAGCTCGCCGCCGGGCTTGAGGGCGCGGGCCAGCTCCGCCAGCACATCGGGTACGTCGTCCACCGAGCACAGCACGAGCGAAGCGACGACTGCGTCGAACTCGCCCGTCTCGCTGGGGAGTTCGGTGGCCTCACCGGTAACGAGCGTGATCCTTACCGGTGCCGGTGCCGAGGCCGCGGCTTGTTCGGCGTCGGCGCGCAGGGTGTCGTCGGGTGCGAGGGCCACCACCTCGGTCACGGTGTCCGGGTAGTGCGAGAAGTTGCGGCCCTGTCCGCGCCCACCTTCATGCCTGGGCGACGGGAGGGGGACACCAGCGGATCCGGGGTCTCACTCAGGGGGCCAGCAGCCCAGGAATACCCCCAGGGGGTATAAGGTTGTCAGCGTGGGCCCCGGGACGGGCCACCGCACTGGACGGGAACAGGGGATGAAGGTCATGGACCACGGCGCTCACCACACCGGCACCCCGCACGACAGCACCCACGAAGGTCATGGTCACGCTGGCCATACGGCTCCCGATGGCGCCCATGCGGGGGCGTCATGTCGTCGAGGAGGTGGCCGAAGTCGGGCTCGGCCACGCCCAGGAGGCGCTGCATGGCGGCTGACGTCAGGCCGACCTTGTGGCCGATCACCGTGGCGCCGTCCCGCAGGCGGCGGGTGATGTTCGACTGTTGGACAGCGTAGGCGTCGGAGACGTCGAGGGCGGGGAACAGGGATGAGAGGGGGGCGATGGGGGACGTGTGGTGCTCGGCTTCGCGGAGGAGCCGAGCGGCCTCGTCCCTTTGGGCGGGCGTCAGGGTCATGTCGTCGGCCTTGCCGCCAGGTTGAGGGCCGCGTCGTGGACCATGCGGGCGTGGAATTCGAACATCGCGACCAGGTCGACGGCTTCGCCCTGGATCTCGCGCTGGACGAAGAGGCCGTCGGCGCCGGCGACGGCGTAGGTGGTGAGGAGGCGTACGGCTTCCTCGTCCAGGTCGGGGAAGAGTTCCGTCACGACGTCGGTGATCTTGCGGGCGGCGATGTCTCGGACCTGGAGGAAGACCGTGCGGCCCCGGGGCTCGGTGGGACGGTTTTCCAGGGCGAGCATGAGGCCGAGGCGGAGGAAGTCGGGGGCTTCGAGGAGTGACCTGGCCACGCCGGCCGCCATGTGGGCGGCCCGCTCCACCGGCGTACCGGCGGCTTCGTCCGGCAGCTCCACGGCCGCGAGCCAGGTCCCGAAGCTGCGCTCGATCACCGCGGCGATCAGGTCGTCCTTGTCCTTGAAGTGCCAGTAGATGGAGCTGGCGGGCAGTCCGCACTTGGCGCTGACCGCCGCGATGGACGTGCCCTCGTAGCCGCGCTCGCCGGCGATCTCCACGGCGGCGTCGAGGATCCGCTGACGCGACTCGACCCCGTTCGCGCGTTTCTTGCGGGTCGTCTGCGGCCTGGCCATGGGATGTGCCCTTCCTGTCGTGCTCACCACTTGACCCTCTTCTACACCCACCTTACCGTAGCGAATATTCCAATTGTAGCGATCGCTACAGCAGGAGCCGCGTGCAAGAGCCGCAGGCAGGACCCGCAGGGACGACAGTGAGGTGGCCCGGTGAAAGGCATCAGTGCCGAGGGCAGAGCTGACAGCGACGACAACGGCAACGGCGACGACAACGACGAGGACCCGGGCTTCACGTACGACGTGGCCGTGATCGGCTTCGGGCCCACCGGGGTCACCGCCGCCAATCTGCTGGGCGCGGCGGGGCTGCGCGTGGTCGTGGTGGAGCGGGACGCCGAGGTCTACTCGCGGGCCCGGGCGATCTCCACGGACGAGGAGGTCATGCGGGTCTGGCAGCGGATCGGGCTGGCCGAGCGGCTGAAGCGGGACATGCTGGCCGAGCGGCCGGTGCACTTCGTCGACGCGTCCGGACGTACCTTCATCGACGCGTGCCCGACACCGCGCGGCCATGGTCATCCGCCGCAGATGTTCATCTACCAGCCGGCGGTGGAGGAGGTCCTGCGGGACGGGGTCGGCCGCTATCCGAACGTCGAGGTGCTGCTGCGGCACGAGTGTCTGCGGCTGCGGCAGGACGCGGACGGGGTGGAGCTGACGGTGGTCGGCACCGCCGACGACTCGGTGCGCCGGGTGCGCGCGAAGTATGTGATCGCCGCCGACGGGGGGTCGAGCCTCACCCGGGCACAGTTGAACATCGGCTACGAGGGGCGGACGTACGAGGACCGCTGGGTGGTCATCGACACCGAGATGCTGAAGCCGTGGCCGGACCACGACAAGCTGCGGTTCCGCTGTGATCCGGCCCGACCGGCCGTGGACTGTCCGACACCGCTCGGGCACCACCGCTGGGAGTTCCCGATCCTGCCGGGGGACGACGAGGAGTATCTGACCAGCCACGACGCGATCCACGCGATGGTGTCCCGGTACGGGATCGGGCGGGACAGCATCAAGATCCTGCGGGCCACGGTCTACAGCCACCATGTGCGCTTCGCCGCCCGCTTCCGGTCGGGCCGGGTCTTCCTCGCCGGGGACGCCGCCCACGCGATGCCGCCGTGGATCGGCCAGGGCATGGCCGCGGGCGTCCGGGACGCGGCCAACCTGTGCTGGAAACTCGACGCCGTACTGCGGGGCGCACTGCCCGCCTCGGTCCTCGACTCCTACGAGACCGAGCGCAAGCCGCACGTCAAGGAGGTCACCAGGCGGGCGGTGTTCGTCGGGCGGATCATCACCGAACGGCGGCTGCCCGTCGCCCGGGTCCGGGACTCCGCGCTGCGCGTCCTGTGCCGCGTACCGGGCTTCGCCGAGTGGGTTCAGGACTCGAACTGGATCCCCGTGGCCCACTACGCCGACGGCCTGCAGGCCCGGCCGCGCGCCAAGGCCTCGGGGCATCAGATACCCCAGCCGTGGGTGACCGGGCCCGACGGCGAGCGCGTGCGGCTGGACGACCTGCTCGGCGGCCGCTGGCTGCTGCTGCACGCCGGAGCGCCCCGGCCGCAGCCCGCCTGGGACCGGGCCGGTGTCCCCTCGCTCACCGTCACGCCCGCCGGGTCCCGGCCCGCCGAGGGCACGGTCGTCGACAGCGACGGGGTGCTGCGGGCCTGGCTGACCGGGCACCGCGCGGCCACTGTCGCCCTGCGGCCGGACGGGTACGTCTACGCCGCGGCGGCGGTCGGTGGGCAACTCCCGCCGCCGCCCGAGGGGTTCGTGGCCCAGGTCCGTCCGGACGTGACCGCGACCTCCGGGACCTCCGGGACCTCCGCGACCTCCGCGACCTCCGCGACCT
>NZ_JAEMUX010000239.1 GCF_016598475.1 Streptomyces adelaidensis | reverse complement strand
ATGGCATGTTCTGACCGCGACACAGGCGCTGGGGTCAGCCGCACGGCAGCACCCCAGCGCTCCCCTCCACGAAGGATGAATCTCGATGAAGCTCTCCCGCACATCGCTTGTCACCGTCCCGCTGGCTCTCGCTCTGGCCGCAGGCACAACCGCCGCCTTCGCCGCCTCCGACGGCTCCGGCGGCGCATCGAAGTCCGCCGCTGTGGCTGCCCGGGACAGCTCCGGTAGCGGCGTCGAGACCGACGCCGTGCTCCCCAGCGTCGGTCAGACCTGGCTGGCCGATTACGGCGACAACTCCGCCCTCGGCCGGTTCGCCGCGGAGCTCACGTTCACTTCCGCGACCCAGATGACCTTCGTTGTCACCGAAGGGTCGCTCAAGGGCGAGACTGACACTGTCACCTACACGGCCACCCGGATCCGCCCCGGCCTTTACATGGTGCGCTGGCACGAACCCAAGACGGGCTCCTACGTCACCCACGTCGAGGACTACGTCAACCACACCGTCGTGTCCAGCGCGGTCTTGGGAGACCAGTCCATGCAAATGAACGGGAGCCTCACCAGGGCTGACTGACCGGGTCGAAGACCCGGACCTGTTCGAACATCATGTTCTGAGCGCGAAACAGCGGGCTGAGACGCTGCCGAGCAGCAGCTTCTCAGCCCGCTCATGCGCGGGGGGCTCAGGGGGATGCCTTGTACATGGCGGCGAAGGTCGCGTTGAGGCCCGGGCTCGCTTCGTGGCGTGGCGGGGATACCGGTGAAAGCGGCGGCGAGGACTGCCATTCCGGCCACGCCCAAGGGAAGTGTCGTGGTCCGGGCGCGGCCTCCATGAGTGCCGCTGTAGACGGTCAGGCCCGTCCAGGCCGTCCAGAAAGCGAAATAGGCCAGGGCATAGAGAGCGAAGCCGTCCAGGTGGCAGCCGCCGACTACCTCGTCTCTACTGGTGGCGAAGCAGCCGAGGCGGTCGAGTCGTAAGCGGCGTCCGTTTGTCGACGGTTCCTGCTGGACTGTCTGGTGACAGGCGCCACCTCTGCACAGGCATGGTGGCCAGGGCAGCAAATTTATGGCTACGGTGTAGCCATAACGTGGTCGGCGGCCCGCCCGGCATCCGATCGCCGGTCGTCGGCGTCTGGGGAACAGCCCGGAACGACGCGGGACCACAACAGTGTGTTTCCCCAGTCAAAGGAGAGCAGTGATGAAGGCGGCAGTAGTGACGACGGCAGGCGCGGCCCCCGAGTACCTGGACTTTCCCGA
>NZ_JAEMUX010000238.1 GCF_016598475.1 Streptomyces adelaidensis | reverse complement strand
CGTAGGTGTGGTTGACGCGCATAGCCCGGGCCTGGCCGGGGGCGAGGGTGGGGTGACAGCGGCAGCGGGCCTGGATGGAGGTCTTCTCGTCCGCGCTGATGACGTACTCGTCCGCGCCGAGCGCCTTGCCCTGCCAGGTGCGGGCGTACAGGTCGAGCACCCGCTCGGCCCTGGTGCGGAAGTCGGGGTCGGTGATGAAGATCCAGGACTGGTGCTGCCAGGGCTTGAGCGCGTCGTCGGTCAGCCAGCGGCGCACGGTGGAGGCGGAGACCGAGCCGGCGATCGCCCGGGCGACGACCTCGCGGGCCAGCTCCGGGCACGACCAGCGCGACAGCGGCACCCCGGTCTCGGCCGGCAGCCGGCAGGCCAGGGCCTTGACCTGGGCTGTCTGCAGCGCGGTGAACGACGGTGGCCGCCCGGACCGCTCGCGGTCCCTCAGCCCGCCGAGACCGTGCTCGGCGAACCGGCCGCGCCAGCAGCGGACCGTGTCCAGGTGCAGGCCCGTTTCCCGGGCGATGCGGGCGTTGGAGTGTCCCCGTGCGGCGTGCAGCACCACCTGCGCGCGCGAGCGTAACCGGTACTCGGTCTTGTGGCCGTAGGCCATCTTCTTCAGTCGCTCGCGCTCGGCGGCGCGCAGGGCTATCGGGCGTGCGGTGGCAACGGGCAAGGCAGGCAGGCCGATCAGGAGAAGTGGATCACGACAGGACAGAGCCTGCCGTACCCGACGATCGCCCCTGTCGGGCAGGATGGACGCCATGCCCACGCCTTCGGAACACACCCGGCTCTCGCTGGAGGGGCGCCTCGGCGAGCATGCCCGCACCGCCTGGCCGCAGCTGGAGCAGCTGCACGTCCGCCACCGCGGAGCCTTCGCCTACGTGAAGGCCGAACTGGCCGACGGCGAACAGGTCAAGCTGATGCGACTGCGCTACACCGGCGCCGTCGGCACGTGGGGCTTCGCCCTCTACTACGCCGGCAGCGACCGCTACGAGGACTCCCTGCTGCCCACCGGCAGCCCCACAGGCACCCCCGCAGACGCACTCGACTGCGCCTGCCGACTCCACCTCGCCACCCCCGACATCTGACCAGACGCCGGCCACACCACCGCCTCCGCCGTCAACCCCCGAAGGACTTACGACGCAGACCACTTAGTAGGGGGTGGGGCAGCACGAAGAACAGCGCGCCGTCGGCCCATGCTTCCTCCCTCTCCTCCGTGGGTCTGCGCAGGGCGGCGGGTTGGCCGACGCGGAGGGCGGCGGGGGAGCGGATCAAGCTGCAGGGCATGCAACGCTTCGGGAA
>NZ_JAEMUX010000237.1 GCF_016598475.1 Streptomyces adelaidensis | reverse complement strand
ACGCCCGCCTCATGCAAAGCCCGGAAGCGCCGCAACTCCAGCCACCGCTCCGGTTCCAGCAGCATGCCCCGGGCCTCCCTCATCGCCTCACAACGTCAGCGACAGGCTCCTCTCACCGGCACAGCCCCCAGGCGAACACGCCGGAACACCTCTGCAGATCAACCCGTACGCACCTCTGCACCAGAGCCCGTACGCCGACACCGAGGTTCCCGAGCGGCAGCACATCCTGCGACTCCTCGTCAAAGACGTGCTCATCGGCCCCGAGAAGATCACCATCCGGCACCGCATCCCCGTCCGCGAACACGCCGCCAGCGACGCCCAACATCAAGATCAAGACGCTACGGAGGGTGACTCATGCCCGAGTTACCCATTGCGTTGGGGGCGTGAGCGGTGAGCCCTGGGGAGTTCCCGCCCCGGTCGGAGAGGTTATCCCGCCCTCCAGAACTCCCATCCGCAGCCATGCCCGGATCAGCTTCAGCATCGGCCGGTCCACCACGCGACGGGCCACCTGGGCCATCAGCGCGTCGTGATCGATCGTCCCGAAACAGTCCCGGATGTCGGCCTCGAACACCCACTCCCGCCGCTGGTTCGCCGCGACGCGCACAACTTCGCACGCATCGATCGCGGACCGCTTGGGCCGGAATCCGTAGCTCGCATCGGTGAAGTGGGCCTCGAAGACCGGCTCCAGGACCAGTTTCGCGGCCGTCATCACCACCCGGTCCGCAACGGTGGGGATCGACAGCGGCCGGAACTCCCCCGGCCGCCCCGATTTGGGAATCTGGACCCGCCGCAGCGCTGTCGGACGATACGTATACGTCCGCAGTCTCTCCGACAGATCCTGGAGGAATGCATCCACCCCCGAGGCCGCCACGGAATCGACGGTCACACCGTCCACGCCCGGGGCTCCTCGGTTCGTACACACACCGGCCCATGCCCGCCGAAGAACGTCCATGCGGTGGACATGGCTATACAGGGCATGAAACCGGCGTTCGGGTTCTTGCTTGGCACAGCGGTAAAGCGTCCGCTGCAAGGCTCGGACCTTGTCCAGAGAACGGTCACCCGGTCGCGCGGTACCTTCCTCCCGGCGGATGGAACTAGCCGAAGCGGCACTCATCCGGGTCCCTCCATGTTCGCGAACCGCATCGATGAAGCAGGGGCCCTTCGCTCCCAGCGGGTTGTGTTGTCCCGCCGATCGGCACTACTACGACCCCCTCCGACTGCCTCTCGGCAACCCGCCATTTCCCGGTTCCGCCGGTTATAGGCAGGCCACGCTTCCCGGGCCGCAATACCCGGGGCCGAGGAGGCTCTCTCCAGTTCCCAGGACAACCTTCC
>NZ_JAEMUX010000236.1 GCF_016598475.1 Streptomyces adelaidensis | reverse complement strand
CACGGCACCGGTGGATCATGGAGTTCTCTACGCTTCAAGATCCACGAGGGTGCCGTGTCCGTTCCTCCATCATCCACTGCCACCGCTCCTGCCTCTCCGGCACCCCGCCTGGAAGCCCTCGGCCCGGGTGACACGCGGGACCAAGTCCGCAGCCTGGTAGCCCAGTTCGAGTCGGTCACCGATCCTCGCGGGGCGTGCGGGGTGCGGTATCGAGTCTCGTCGCTGCTGGCCCTGGTGGTCTGCGCGATGACCCCGGCGGGCCATGACTCCATCACCGCGGCAGCGGAGTGGTGCAGGCGCGCCGCCCCCGAGGAGCTGGCCGCCTTCGGCCTGCCCTACCACCCGTTGCTCGGCCGGTACCGCATCCCGAGCGAGAAGACGTTGCGCACCGTCCTGGGGAGCCTGGATCCCGGCGAGGTCAGCGCGGCCGGCTACGACCACCTGCGGCCTCTGCTCTCCACCCGGCCCTGCCCGCCGGGGCCGCTCATGCCCGACGGTGGCATCGAGCGGGAACAGCGCCGTGCCCACGGGGCGGCCTCCCGCGCCGAACCGGTGCGCTCCCGGCGCCGGGCCATCGCGGTGGACGGCAAATGCCTGCGCGGCGCGAAACGCCCGGACGGCAGCCAGGTCTTCGTACTCTCCGCCGTCCGGCACGGCGACGGCATCACCCTGGCCTCCCGCGAGATCGGCGCGAAGACCAACGAAATACCCGAGTTCGCACCCCTGCTCGACCAGATCGACGACACCGATCTCGCCGGGGCCGTCGTCACCGCCGATGCCCTCCACGCCCAACGCGATCACGCCACCTACCTGCACGACCGCGGCGCCCACTACCTGCTGACCATCAAGAACAACCAACGCGGGCAAGCCCGCCAGCTCCACGCGCTGCCCTGGAAGGAGATCCCCGTCATCCACCGCGACGACACCCAGGGCCACGGCCGCCACGAACAACGCCTCGTACAGGTCGTCACCGTCAACGGCCTGCTCTTCCCCCACGCGGCCCAGGTCCTGCGCATCCAGCGCCGACGCCGCCTCTACGGGGCGAAGAAGTGGTCCAGCGAGACCGTCTACGCCATCACCGACCTGCCCGCCGAAGAGGCGAGCGCCGCCGAAATCGCTTCATGGGCTCGCGGACACTGGACCGTGGAGAACACCGTCCACTGGTGTCGAGATGTGACCTTCAACGAGGACAAGTCCCAGGTCAGGACCCACAACACACCCTCAGTCCTCGCCGCCGTCCGTGACCTGATCCGAGGCGCGCTCAAGCTCGCCGGATACGTCAACACCGCCGCCGGCCGCCGAGCCCACACCGAACGCACCCTCGTCCTGAGCCTCTACGACATCGCATGATCAAACCGGGCGATCCCGGCAAACGCCGGGGCCCTG
>NZ_JAEMUX010000235.1 GCF_016598475.1 Streptomyces adelaidensis | reverse complement strand
GACTTCCGTGAGCGCAGTGTGGCACCCTTTTCCTGGCCTGAAGCCGTGGGAGCGGTCGGAGAACTGCGGCTCGTAATACGCTTCCAGTAGGGAGCGGATCACTTCTTGCAGCAGTTTGTCCGACCATGAAGGCGGACCTAAAGGCCGACGTTTTGCGGGCGATCCCTTCTTGTCGATGTATACACGTCGCGCCGGGGTCCACCGATATCGCTCATACCGCAGCGCATCGATGATCGTCTGAATCTTCTTCAGACTCATACCGTCCACGGTCTCCTGGGTGGAGCCGGGTGTCATAGAGCCGTCATTGCGGTAGATCTTCCCGTAGGCCCGCAAGTACAACTCTGGGTTGAACAAGTGCCGGTACAGCCTCTCCAGTGGCAATCCTCTCTTGCCGCGTTCGTGGATGATCTCCATCAGGGCTTCGGCTCTCTGCATTACGCGTACCTTGCCTCTCTGGATATCGTGGACACCTGTGCCACTTGGCCCTGTGAGCGGCTCTCCCGCTCTCCTTGGTGGGGCGTTACTCCCACGACTACTACTGGCACTCCGTCACCATAGGGCTCGCGCCCCTTAGGTGATCCCGAATTCCTCTTGCGTTGGACGTATCGAGCGTGACGTAGGCGGCCTGTCCGTTCCCTTGAGTGAGCTCGTTGCCCACCGTCCATCAGCCGGAAGGGTTGGGGCGAAGCAAAGGGGATTCGCCTGATGCTGATGGCTCCGCTCCGGACGTTGTATGTCGGAGGATGCACATTTCCATCCCTGGGAACTTGGCTTCAAACAGTCTGGTCTTCGCCATATCACACGGACCTTGCGCGGCAGCGCCATAAACGCCTTCACAACGCTCCACGCTTTCCCGCCATGCTGTTGTCCCCTCGCGCTTTCGCGTCCAGGTAAGGCGGGTAGTCCAGAGGCTTCTCCTTCCGAACCTCTACTCTCTGAGAGAGTGATCCAACGCCGAGTTAGACGGCGCAACTTCGCCCTGCGGACGGCCTTCCCGTCCTCCTTGGTCGGGCGTTAATCCGACGACTACTACGAGGCCTCTGTCACCATAGGGCTCGCGCCCCTTAGGTGATCCCACGTTCGTCTCTGTCATACGTCATAGCGCGATTTAGGTCCCCCACTCATCCCCTTGAACTCCCTCATTGGGAGTCGCTCCACGCCCCGGAGGTTGCGCCGACCCTCACGTTATATCGGCACAGGGCATGACACCGGTTTCAGACGTCTTTCCGGTGGGAGACTCCTTTGCACCTTCTGGAGATTGGGGTACAGGCAGTCTAGCTTTAACCATGTCGCGCGGGTCCCGTATCGCCTTGCTTCATACGCCTGAACACAAGCGATACTTTCCTGACATGCTACGGTTCCCTTCACTTTTCAGATCCAGGTGAGCCATTA
>NZ_JAEMUX010000234.1 GCF_016598475.1 Streptomyces adelaidensis | reverse complement strand
CCAATGCCGTGTAGATAGGCGGCTGGGCTGGGTGTCAAGGTCCTGGTGCGGTCGGAATGACGATGCTGATGGTGGCTTTGTAGCTGGTCCGGTCGATGGTGCCTTTGGCGTTGTACTTGGAGATCGCGCGTTTGACGACGCGGGGCCGGGTGCGGATGCGCCGGTCGGGCATGAGGTCGGCCAGGACGCGGCGGCCGATGGCGCCGACGAGGTCGATGACGGTGTCGGCGATGACGCCCGCGGCCTGGATGACCAGGTCGCGGGCGGTGTTCAGGGCGATGCTGAAGCTGGCCCGGTCAGGATCAAGTCCGGGCCGGGTGCCGGTGGCATCCGCCATGGCCAGCCGCAGGAGCTGGTAGGTGACCAGCAGTGCGTAGATCTCCTGGGTGATGCCGTCCGGGGTGCGGGCGCGCAGGACGCGGCCGCCCAGGATGGTCGACTTGATCTCCAGGTAGGCGGTCTCGATCTCCCAGCGCTGGTGGTACAGGGTGATCAGTTCGGCGGCGGGATGAGTCTTATGGCCGGTCAGGGTGGTGACGAGCCGGTAAAGGCCGGTGCGGCGCCCCGCGGCCGTGGTGATGGTGATCTCGCAGTCGATGACACGCACGGGGACGGCACCGATCGCCGACAGGTAGGAGCCGTCACCACAGCGGCCCAGGACGGGCAGCCGGCGTCCGTTCTTCACCCGGACCAGCACGTGCGCACCGGTCTTGGCCATGGCGGTCAGGAGCGTCTGGGCGGCGAAGTTCCGGTCCAGCAACACGATCATGCCCTCGCGCAGGCTGCGCAGCAGGCGCGGCGCATACGTCGTCTCACCGTCAGTGGTCGGTCCGAACACCGCGTCGAGGACTGTGCGAGTGCCGCAGGACACCAGCACCAGCAGCCGCAGGGCCGGATATCCCGAACCGCCGTTGTTGCAGCGGTGCTTGGTGAAGGCGGTCAGATTCGCCGGGCTGTCGGGCACCGCCATGGTCGTGCCGTCGATCGCGCAGACCAGCAGCCCGCGCCACCACACACCGGCGGTGCCGATGCCGGCGGCCGGTCCGCGCAGCAGGTCGAACAGCCAGCGCAGCGGCTCGGCCCCCACCCGCCTGCGGGCCTGCGCCAACGCACCGCCCGTCGGGTCCGCGACCGTCAGCCCTTCCAGGCCCGCCGTCAGCCGCTGCCACACCTGCCGCCAGCCCAGCCCGGGAAACAGACACCCGGCCAGCAGCAGATACACCACCACCCGGGACGGCAGATCCCGCACTCGTTCCTGCACCCTGCCCGTCTGTGTCAACGCCTCGTCGACCATCTCGAACGGGACGAGCCGGGTCAGCTCGCCCAGATGGCCGGGCGCGAAAGCCCCCGCAGCAACAACAACCTCACGAGAGATGACAGACTTGGCACCCAACGGAGCTCCCGCC
>NZ_JAEMUX010000233.1 GCF_016598475.1 Streptomyces adelaidensis | reverse complement strand
GTGTGTCACGAACGCAGAAGGGAGCTCAGGTAGGGAGAGCTTCTTGATGCGGCGCTGTGCGAGAGATGAAGGATGGTTGGCCCTTCGGTGCCGTCCTGCGGGGGATGGCACCAAACCGCCACATGCTGCGTTGGTTGATGACCGTCGTGGTGAGCGATGTGGAAAAGGCGGCAGTAGAGCCGTCAGGTGGGGATCAGGAAGACGAACGCAAGTGAATCGCTGCTGAAGTGCCGTTAGGGGACAGGTGACATCAGAACCGGAGATTTGTGGTTGCTCCGGGATGAGTCTGGCGGAATCCCGTTTACTGGCCAGGCGGTGTCCGGCACGGAGGTGACGTGAGTCTGATCTGCGGCTTTCGCATGGAACGTGAGAAGGCAGGCCCTGATATTGCTGCCCGAATAAATACAGGCAGCGAGAGGGAGAGGCCCAAGCGGAGGAACCGTAAGGGCTTGAGTACCGATGCGGGGCGTGCTGGCGGACCGGCTCGTAGTAGTGGTGAACCCCTTGTAATGAAGGGGGAGCGAAGGGGCCGGGTCATCCGTGACTGATTGTTCGTTCGGTCAACCGGAGGTTCTCCGGAAGGAGCTGGGTGGACCAGTTGAAATCACTGGACAAGTCGTTTGAGATCTCGAAGTGGGAGATCCAGGAGGCATACGAGAAGGTCAAGGCCAACAAAGGTGCGCCAGGGGTGGACGGGCGCTCCATCGAGGACTTCGAGAAAGATCTGAAGAATAATCTCTATCGGATCTGGAACCGTCTGTCTTCGGGGAGTTACTTTCCTCCTCCGGTGAAAGGTGTGGAGATCCCGAAGTCGCATGGCGGAGGGGTTCGTTTGCTAGGGGTGCCCACCGTGGCCGACCGTATCGCCCAAACAGTGGTGGCCCGGCGTCTTGAAGGGAAGGTCGAGCCGATCTTTCACCAGGACTCCTATGGGTACCGTCCTGGGCGATCCGCGCTGGATGCGGTCGCGACGTGCCGGAAGCGGTGCTGGAAGTACGACTGGGTGATCGATTTGGACATCCAGAAGTTCTTCGACAGCGTGCCATGGGACCTCGTTGTCAAGGCGGTCCAAGCCCACACCGATCTCCCGTGGGTAGTGCTGTATGTGCGGCGGTGGCTTGAGGCGCCGCTGCAACTGCCCGATGGGACCTTGCAGCGGCGCGATCGTGGAACCCCACAGGGTTCCGCGATTTCACCCGTGCTAGCCAACCTGTTCATGCATTACGCGTTCGACTTGTGGATGGCCCGGGAGTATCCGGGTGTGCCATTTGAGCGGTATGCAGACGACGCGGTCGTGCACTGCGTCAGCGAGAGCCAGGCCCGGAGACTGCGGGAGGCAATCGCGAACAGGATGCGGGAAGTCGGACTGCGGCTGCATCCCGACAAAACAAAGATCGTGTACTGCCGGGATGGGAAACGCCGACG
>NZ_JAEMUX010000232.1 GCF_016598475.1 Streptomyces adelaidensis | reverse complement strand
CACCACCGACATCGCCGAGTCCAACGGACAACGACTCGCCCGCCTCCGCGCACGCCACCGCTGGACACAAGCCCGCCTCGCCACCGAGAGCGGCTACTCCCTCGGCGCCATCCGCTCCTTCGAGCAAGGCGTCCGCAGCCTCGACCGCCCCGCCGTCATCCTCGCCTTCGCCCAAGCCCTCGACTGCCACCCCACCGAAATCACCGGAGCCCCCTACGTGCCCGTCCAGGCCGACCACGACGGGCAAGCCGCCGTCGCCTCGGTAGCAGCAGTACGCCGCGCCCTCATGCGCCACGACCGCCCAACCCGGCCCACCGAAGCCGAAGCCGCCGCCATCAACCTGCCCGACCTCCACACCCGCGTCCACGACGCCAACACCCACCGCCAAGCGGCCGCCCTCACAAAAGCCGGCGCCGAACTCCCCGCCCTCCTCCGCGACCTTCAGGTCGCCGCCGAACTCACCACCGGAGACCAGAAGCGGCAGGCGTACAACCTCCTCGCCTCCGCCTACGAATGCGCCATGCAGTATTTGTACAAGCTCGGCCACTCCTCGGACGCCACCCTTGCCACCGAACGCGTCGTCTGGGCATCCCAAGAGACAGGCGACCCGCTGCGCATCCTGGCCGCCCGCTGGTACGACGCCGGCGAGTTCCTCACCATCGGCGAGCACGACGAGGCCGGGCACATCATCGACGAAGCGCTGACCGAACTCGGCGCCATCTCGTCGCCGGGCCCGGAAGCGGTGTCGCTGCGGGGGGCTTTCCAGCTGAAGGCATCCTTGAACCTCGCCCGCGCGGCCGACACGAAAGCCGCCGTACGCCACCTCGCGCACGCACGGCAGGCGGCCGACGAGCTCGGCGAGGACCGCAACGACTACCAGCTGCAATTCGGCCCCACCAACACCGCACTCTGGTCGGTCAGTCTGCCCGTCGAGATGGGCCATGGCCGGGACGCCGTCGCCCGCGCCGAGAAGGTACGGCTCCCCGACGACTACTCGCAGGAGCGGCACTCCCACTTCCACATCGACCGCGGGCGCGCCTACTTCTACAACGGGCAGCGTGATGAGGCTGTGGCCGCGTTCCTTGAGGCCGAGCGCCTGGCCCCGCAGGCGACGCGCGCCCATGCGGCGGTCCGGGAGACCATCGGGACGATGATCCGTACCCGGAAGCGCGGGGATCTGGTGGAGCTCGGCATCAGGGTCGGCGTCGTCTGACAGGTACTACAGTCTGTAGTACTTCCGTGACCCCCTGGCCGCTAGCGTCGGTTGTACAGCACACAACCACGCAGGCCAGGGGGTCAACGTATGCCGAGCCAAAGCCGACAGCAGACGGTGCCGGAGCCGCCCGTCACCCTGCCGGACCCGACCCGGCCGCCGAAACCCGCGCCGGGCTGCGACGTGTGCGCAGCCCTCGACCGGCAGCGTGACGCCGCCGAACGCGCCA
>NZ_JAEMUX010000231.1 GCF_016598475.1 Streptomyces adelaidensis | reverse complement strand
TCTCTGCGAAGCCGTCGGCGCGATCCGGGAGCAGCGTTCCGCCCGCCACCTCCGCGCCCTCCCTGCCGCCTAGGAGCGTCTCAGTGGCCCTCAGGCGCCCGTACAGCCGCCCGCCGGACTCCGGGCACCCCACCCACCTCCCAGCCCGCCACAGACCCACACAGCCCGCCCGCGACCCAGGAGTGACCCCATGACCAGCCCGACCGACGAACTCCGCACCGCAGCCACCGCGCTCCGCGACCTCGCTACCCGCACCCGAACCACCCTCGAACGCCACGAACTCCAGTGGACCGACCTCACCACCTGGGCAGGCCCCGGACAGATCAGCCCGATGGTCTGGTCGCAGTACGCCGCAGCCATGCACCCCGCCGTCGGCGGCCTGCTGGCCGAACTCCTGGAGACCGCAGCCGACTACGTGGCCGACGACAGCCCCACCCATCCGACGCACCTCGTCCACGCCCTCGCCGTAGCCCGCGCCGTCAACGGCCACCCGCCGGGCCCTGCCGTCTGATCGCCCCCGCACACATCCGGATAACCCACAACGCACAGGAGCCCCGTTGACCACCACGCCGTACCCCGCCCGCACCAACACCCCCGACGTGATCACCGTCGGCGCCGACGGCAACAAGACCACCACGTTCAAGATCAAGCGCGCCTGCAACGGCTGCGGCCAGCACCTCGGCGACGCCGACAACCGGGACGTCGACGACAACGGCAACCTGGCCGACGTCCGCGCCGAATGCCAGCACTGCGCGCCGCTCGTCGAACTCGAAGCCGCAGGCTGCAAGACGTGGAAGCTCACCCCGCGCAGCTACGGCCTCATCGACCACGAGCTCGACCGCGACGGCGTCTTCACGAAGCAGTTCACCGAGCTGGTCGACGGCCGGACCACCACCGTCGGCATGCGCATCGGCATCAAGCCCGGCCACGTCGTTGCCCGCTTCGGCGACTGGATCATCCGCCACCCCGACGGCGGCTTCACCGTCCATGCCGCCCCCGCCCTGTCTGGTCCTGCCGCCTAACCACCCCCCGGAGCCACCGTCATGGCCAGCCGTATCAACCCGCGTTTCGCCGCCCACGCCAGCCCCGCAGCCATCGAGCACGCCATCCGTGAAGCCGACGCCGCCAGCCGCCGCTACGCCCTCAAGGCCGACGCGCTCCGCCGGCTCCTCGATGCCCGGCGTGAACAGATCGCCGCCGGAACGTGGCCGCCCAAAGACGACCACGCCCAGCCGACCGCCGCGCCTTCCGGCCCCGTCGCCCCCACCACCCGCTAACCGAGGAGCACCCGATGGCTTCCCCCTGGACCGAGTACGGCGACTGCACCGGATGCGGCAAAGCCGTAGCTCTGGTCAACCCGCGCCACGGCGACGGATCCACCCGGCATACCCGCTGGCACAAGAACCCGGAAGGCGACTGGTGCCGCACCGAAGTCGACGACGGGTGGCGCAGCACCCGCGAACCGCAGCGT
>NZ_JAEMUX010000230.1 GCF_016598475.1 Streptomyces adelaidensis | reverse complement strand
CAACGTCGCTTCCTAAGCGGCATTTTGCAGTTCGGCGTTGATCTCCTCCTCGGGGTCGAGGCGGTGGATGTGGATGTGGTGGGTGGCGCGGCTGGTGGGTGGCTCGTCGGGGCGGAGGGTGCGGTAGCCGGGGGTGCTGCGCTTGGTGGCGCGGGGTGCTGATCGGCCGGGGCGGGGGCGGATGGCTTCGCGGGCCAGGTCGGCCTGGACGTCACGGATTTTGCGCCGGAGCTGTCCGGGGGGAAAAGGCCGCGCCGACGGATCGCCGGGCGGCGTTGAGGACCTGTTTGAAGCTGATGTGGTCGGGCGGAAGGCCGTGTTCCCGGGCGGTGTCGCAGACGAGTTCACGCAGAGCCTGGTAGACGCAGAGCATGGCCCACAGTTCCTGCTCGACCATGGCGGGGCTGTTGGAGCGGAGGGTGGCGGTGCGCCCGCCGCGCTGTTCGATCTTGATGTGCCTGTAGATCGTTTCGCTGGTCCAGCGGCACGCATACAGCTCCGCCAGTTCCAGGGCCGGGGCCGTCCGGGGCTCGAGCAGGGTGGTGATCAGGCAGAACAGTTCCGAGGTCTGTTCCTCTTCGCTGTCCGCGCGGGTGTGGGTGGTGGTGACGGTGTACTCGATGACACGGACCGTGAGGTGCTCGCCGCGCCGCCGGCCGTTGAGGTGGCTGAGGTAGGTGCCGTCGCTCAGGCGCTCGTCGACGGGCAGGGAGAAGGAGTCCGAGACGCGCCACAGCAGTTCGGCTCCCGTGGCTTGCGCGTCACGCCACAGCGTGAAGGACGGGAAGCCGCGGTCGGCCGTCACCAGCATGCCAGGGGCGAAGTGCGGCAGCAGGCGGCGGGCCAGGGTCCGCTCGCCCACGGCGAAGGAGGCGAAGACCGCACCGGCCAGCGACCGGGTCCCGCACTCACCCAGCGCGACCATGCGGACCTGCGGATACGGAGCGGGCCGCGAACCGTTGGAGGGACGGCTGTAGGCCGCCGCGTTCGCGCTGGAGTCGGGCACGTCGAAGCAGGTCCCGTCCATCGACATTACCCGCAGCTCACGCCAGAACACCCCCGGCGTCGCCCGCGTACCCCGCACCCCCGCGACCCGGTCGAACAGCCACCTCAACGGCGCCTGACCGATCCGGGCACGCGCCTTCGTGATCGACCCGGTACGAGCCGGACGCCACAACTCCCCTTTGCGCAGCGGGAAGTTCTCCACCAGCTCCCGCAGCACCGCCCCGTACCCCAGGTGCGTGAACAGCCACATCGTCAGCGTGAAGTACACCACCAGATGCGAGGGCAGCGCCTTCGTGCGTTCCTCCCGTACGCCGGTCTCCTCGATCGCCAGATGCACCAGCTCCGGCGTGAAGGTCCGCGACAGCAGCCCCATCCGCGTCCGCTCGGGGTAAGTCTCACCAGCTATATGCCCACTCGCCACAAGATCAGGACCCTACCTGACCAAGATCACACTACGGAAGCGACGTTGG
>NZ_JAEMUX010000023.1 GCF_016598475.1 Streptomyces adelaidensis | reverse complement strand
TCGCGTTCGGTGGAGCGGTCGCGTTCGGTGGAGCGGTCGTCGTCACTCATGTGTCCCCAAGTTGTCACTAGCTCCCTAGCTCCCCGTACTCCGATAGGAACGCAGTCCCGCCCGCCAGGCCAGCCCCGCCAGCGCGCAGCAGGCCACCCCCACCAGCGGCGGTGCGAAGGCCAGCCACTGGGGCAGGTCGAGCGGGTAGGGGCGGTCCAGGACGTACAGCCCCGGCACCCAGTTGACGAAGGCGAGCGGCAGGACGAAGGTCACGCCGCGCAGCAGGTCCTTGGCGAAGAGGGCCGGCGGGTACTGCAGGAGGGTCGCGCCGCCGTAGGTGAAGGCGTTCTGCACCTCGGAGGCGTCCTGCGCGACGAACTGGAAAGCCGCGCCCCCGATGAACACCGCCGCGAAGATCAGCCCGCCGCTGCCCACCATCAGCGGGATCATCAGCACCTTGGCCGGTGTCCAGGCGATGTCGAGGTGGGTCAGGGCGTATCCGAGGACGAACAGCCCCTGGGTGATACGGCCGAGGCGACGCAGCGCGAACTTGTCCGCGGCGACCTGCGCGAGCACCGGCACGGGCCGCACGAGGAGCGTGTCCAGCGTGCCGTCGCGGACTCGGCGCCCGAGCCGGTCCATGGAGCCGATCATCAGGTCCGCGAGTCCGAAGGCGACGCCGGAGGTGCCGTACAGGAGGGCGATCTCGGGCAGGGAGAAACCGCCCAACTCGTCGACCTGGGAGAACATCAGCAGGATCGCGAGGAAGTCGAAGGAGGTCGCCGCGAAGTTCCCGAAGGTCGTCATGGCGAAGGAGGCGCGATAGGCCATCGTGGAGCGGATCCACATGGCGGCGATCATGCGGTAGGCCCGCAGACCGTCCCGTACACGGTTGTACGTGCCGTACTCGCCGAAGGGGTCCTCCGTCGTGACCCGCGCGGCCGGGCGCTCGCCGAGCTCAACCACCCTGGACCACCACCTTCCGTGTCGCCGCCGACTGGATCAGCCGCCCGACCGCCAGCAGCACCACCGCCCAGGCGAGCTGGAAGGCGAACGTGCCCAGCGGGTCGGCCTCGCCCAGCAGTACGTCCGCGGGGGCCTGGAGCAGCGCGGACCAGGGCAGGACGCGGGCGAGGTCGCCGAGCGCGCCCGGGAAGACGTTCAGCGGCAGCAGCATCCCGGAGAAGAAGACTCCGGTGAGCCAGGTGACCTGCATCGCTCCGGCGCCGTCCATCAGCCAGAACGCCCACAGCGCGACGATGTACCGGATCGCGAAGCTGACGAGGGCCCCGAGGGCGACGGCGACGAGACAGGCGAGCCAGGGGCCCGGCCCGGACGGCAGGGCCAGGTCGAAGAAGAGCGCGCCGCACACCATCGGCAACACACCCCTCCCCAGCAGCTGGAACAGGGCCCGGCCCATATCGGCGGCGAGCCACCACATCTGGAGGTCGACGGGCCGGTACAGGTCGACGGCGATGTCGCCCGTACGGATCCGCTCGATCAACTCCTCCTCGAATCCGACGCTCCCCAGCACCATCACCGCGAACATCGCCTGCCCGACCCACACATAGGTGAGCGCCTGCGCCTGGTCGTAGCCGCCCAGGTGGGGCTTCTCGTGCCAGAGGGCCAGGTAGGTGTATGCGAGGATGAAGCCGAAGACGGTGTTGGTGAACACCCCCGCCGCGGTGGCCACCCGATACGTCGCGTACCGCCTGAAACCACCGGCGGCGACGGAGGCGTACAACCGCCCTGTGCCCACGAGGAAACCCCCATCCGCTGCGAAGAGTCAGGCGAAAGGCCGAGACCGAGGCCGATTCGGGCCGAAGCGGAGAAGCCTAGTCCGCGGCCGGAACGGCCTGCCAGGTATTTTCCGGGGCGGACGGTGGCGCCCCCGGCGCGCGACGGTGGTGCTCATGGGGTGTGACGGGCACGTGCCGACATCCGGGAACGGATCGGCCGGTACGAGAGTCTTTACTCAAGGGTGCAGAACCGGCCCGGAGCGGGCGCAAAGCGTACGAGGCCGTACGGAAATGAACGTACGACGCGAAAACAGGAGCACGGCAGCACGATGAGCGACGAGCCGAAGCGGACCGGCCCGGGCTGGGCACCGAGAGAGCCGGAGCCCCGTGCTCCGGGCGGAACCCCGAAGCCCGGCGACAACGCCTCCGAGCCAAAGCCCGCCGGGCCCCCCGGCTCCACACCGGGCCCCAACTCCGCCCCCGACCGCGACGACCGCGGCTCCGGCTCCGGCTCCGGCTCCGGCTCCGGCTCCGGCTCCGGCTCCGGCTCCGGCGGAGAACGCGGTTCCGGCCCTGGCGGGAACTCCGGCTACCCCGTCGGCGGGGGCCCCGGCTCCGGCCGAGGCGGGAACTCCGGTTCCGGCACCGGTGGGAACTCCGGCTCTTCCGTCGGCGAGAACTCCGGCTCCGGCGGAGAACGCGGTTCCGGCCCCGGTGGGAACCCCGGAGCACAGCCCGGCTCGACGCCCGGCGGGAAACCGGGCTCCGCCCCCGGTGGGAACCCCCGTGGGAACTCCGGCCCCGCTCCAGGCGGGAACCCCGGCTCTTCCGCGGGCGAGAACTCCGCCTCCGGCCCTGGCCGGAAACCCGGCTCGCCCCTCGGCAGGGGCCCCGGCTCCGCCCCCGGTGGGAACCCCGGAGCACAGCCCGGCTCGACGCCCGGCAGGAAGCCGGGCTCCGCCCCCGGTGGGAACCCCCGTGGGAACTCCGGCCCCTCATCCGGCGGGAAGCCCGACGCGGCGCCTGGCGGCGCGCCCGGAGGGGCGCCTGGCTCGGCATCCGGGCGGACCCCCGGCTCAACTCCCGGCCGGACGCCTGGCGGCGCGTCCGGAAGGGCGGCCGGCTCGGCACCCGGGCGGGCCCCCGGCTCGTCGTCCGGTCGGTCGGACGACGTGGAGCACACGATGACGCTCGGCGTCACCCCCGCCGGTAAGCCCGGCTCGCCGCAAGGCGGAAGGCCCGGCTCGGCGCCCGGTGGGAAGCCCGGCGCGGCGGCCCCCATGGCGCCCGGCGCGGCGGCCGCTCGGGCGCGGGGCGCGGGGCCCACGCCCGACGCGGAGCACACCATGGCGCTCGGCGTCACCCGTGCCGCCGCCGTGCCCGACGTCACGCCCGACCCGGCGCCCGGCGGCAAGGCGAGGAAGCCCAAGAAGCGCAAGCGCACCGGCTTCAGGCGGCTGATCCCCACCTGGCGCTTCGTGCTCGGCACCTTCATGATCGGCGTCATGCTGGTCATCGGCGCCTTCGTGCTGGGCTACAACATGGTCCACATCCCGAAGCCGCAGGACGCCGCGACGAAGCAGTCCAACGTGTACCTGTACGCGGACGGCAGCCAGATCGCCCGCGACGGCGAGGTCAACCGCGAGAACGTCCCCCTGTCGAAGGTCTCCAAGGAGGCCCAGCACGCCGTACTCGCCGCCGAGGACCGGGACTTCTACACCGAGTCCGCCGTCGACCCCAAGGCGATGCTCCGCGCCGCCTGGAACACCGCGACCGGCAAGGGCAAGCAGTCCGGCTCGACCATCACCCAGCAGTACGTGAAGAACTACTACCTGGCCCAGGACCAGACCGTCACCCGCAAGGCGAAGGAGTTCTTCATCGCGATCAAGCTGGACCGCGAGGTGACCAAGGGCGAGATCCTTGAGGGCTACCTCAACACCAGTTTCTTCGGCCGCAACGCGTACGGCATCCAGGCCGCCGCCCAGGCGTACTACGGCGTCGACGCCGACGAACTCACCGCCGAACAGGGCGCCTACCTCGCCGCCCTGGTCAACGCACCGAGCATGTACGACATCGTCGCCCACCCCGAGAACAAGGCCGCGGCCGTCGCCCGCTGGAACTACGTCCTCGACGGCATGGTCAAGGAGGACTGGCTCAAGCAGTCCGAGCGGACCGGCATGAAGTTCCCGACGCCGAAGCAGACCACCACGTCCAGCGCCTTCTCCGGCCAGCGCGGCTATCTCGTCGAGGCCATCAAGTCGTACCTCATCACCAACAAGATCATCGATGAGGAGGCGCTGGAGAACGGCGGTGGCTACCGCATCACCACCACCATCCAGCCCAAGATGCAGAACGCCTTCATCAAGGCCGTCGACGACCAGCTGATGGACAAGCTCGACAAGAAGAACAACAAGGCCGACAACTACGTACGCGCCGGCGGAGCCTCCATCGACCCGAAGACCGGCAAGGTCATCGCGATGTACGGCGGTATCGACTACACCAAGCAGTACGTGAACAACGCGACCCGCCGCGACTACCAGGTCGGCTCCACCTTCAAGCCCTTCGTGTTCACCTCGGCCGTCGAGAACGCCTCCAACAACCAGAGCGGCCAGGCCATCACCCCGAACACGGTCTACGACGGCACCAACGAGCGCCCCGTGGTCGGCTGGAGCGGCGAGACGTACGCCCCCGAGAACGAGGACTACGTCAACTACGGCAACATCAGCGTCCGCCAGGCCACCGACAAGTCCGTGAACTCGGTGTACGCGCAGATGGCCGTCGACGTCGGCCCCGAGAAGGTCGAGAAGACCGCGATCGACCTCGGCCTGCCGAAGAACACCCCCGACATGAACCCGTACCCGTCCGTCGCACTGGGCACCGCCACCGCGAGCGTCCTCGACATGGCCGAGGCGTACGCCACGCTCGCCAACCACGGCAGGCACGGCACGTACACGATGATCGAGAAGATCAGCAAGGACGGCGCGGTGATCAAGCTCCCCTCCACGGAGTCCACGCAGGCCGTCAGCCGCAAGGCCGCCGACACCACCACCTCCGTCCTGCAGAGCGTCGTCGAGGGCGGCACCGCAACCGCCGCCCAGGCCTCCGGCCACCCGGCCGCCGGCAAGACCGGTACGGCCGAGGAGGACCAGGCCGCCTGGTTCGCCGGCTACACCCCCGACCTCGCCACCGTCGTCTCCGTCATGGGCCAGGACCCCAAGACGGGCGCCCACAAGTCGCTGTACGGCGCCCTGGGCCTGCCCCGCATCAACGGCGGCGGGGCGCCCACGGAGATCTGGGCGCAGTTCACCAAGACCGCTCTCAAGGGCAAGCAGGTCAAGGACTTCGACCTCGACCTCCAGGTCGGCGCCGACGTCGTCATCACCCCGCCCAGCACCCCCGCCGACGAGCCCGGCGCCACCGGCGAGGAGGAGACCGGCGGCGCCACGGGCGAGGAGGAGACCGGCGGCCGGACGGACGGCGGCACCGACGGCGGCACGACCGGCGGCACCCCCACGACCGACGGCGGCACGACCACCACCGGAGGCACCGCTACCGACGGCGGCACGACCACCACGGGCGGCACGACCACGGACGGAGGCACGGCCTCCACAGGCGGTACGACCACCGACGGAGGCACCACCTCCACAGGTGGCGGCACAACCACCGACGGAGGCACGACGGACGGCGGAACCACAGCCGGAAACGGAACGTCGGAGGGAACCATCCCATAGCTGCATGGCCGACGGACGCCGAAGGAACACCGAAAGGGGCTCGTGACCACGGTCACCAGCCCCTTTCGGCTACGAACCAGAGGCTCGGAAGCTCAAGTAGCCAGAGGCTCAGAGATACAGTCCCGTCGAGTCCTCGGACCCCTCGAACCGGTCCGCGGCCACCGCGTGCAGATCGCGCTCCCGCATCAGGACGTACGCGACACCGCGGACCTCGACCTCGGCACGGTCCTCCGGGTCGTAGAGGATGCGGTCGCCGGGCTCGACGGTGCGGACGTTCTGGCCCACCGCGACGACCTCGGCCCAGGCGAGACGCCGGCCGACGGCCGCCGTCGCGGGGATCAGGATGCCGCCGCCGGAACGCCGCTCGCCCTCGGCGGTGTCCTGCCGCACGAGCACACGGTCGTGCAGCATCCGGATGGGCAGTTTGTCGTGCTGGGTCTTCTCGCTCACGCCCCGAACCTACCTGTCTTCCCTACCTGTCCACGTCAGGCCCTACGACGCCGAGTGCCGAGGGCGAGGAGCCCCACGACACCGACCACCACGAGGGCGACGGGCACGATGCGCTCGACCCTGGGCGCCCCGTCCTCCGTGACGAACTGCCCCTTGACGTCGCTGACCACGCGATTGACCGAGACGTACGCCTTGCCGAGGGTGTGGTCGATGTTGGAGACCACCTTCGCCCTGGCGTCGCCCACGATGGTCTTCGGGTGCACACGGACGCCGATCTCGTCGAGCGTCTCGGCGAGGTTGTCGCGGCGGCTCTTGATGTCCGCCTCGATCTCGGCCGGGGTTCTGGTGTCCGAGGTCTCCGCCACCGCGCTGCCTCCGTTGTCGGTGAAATCTCTTCTTTGCGGACAGTCTGTCAGCTCCACCCGGCACCGCGGTGTCAGGGCCCGCCATTACGCTGGAACGATGAGCGAGCGACTGCAGCCCGGGGACGTGGCCCCCGCCTTCACCCTCCCGGACGCCGACGGCAACGAGGTGTCCCTGTCCGACCACAAGGGCCGCAAGGTCATCGTCTACTTCTACCCGGCCGCACTCACCCCCGGCTGCACCAAGCAGGCCTGCGACTTCACCGACAACCTGGAACTCCTCACGGGCGCCGGGTACGACGTCATCGGCATCTCCCCCGACAAGCCCGAGAAACTCGCCAAGTTCCGCGACAAGGAATCCCTGAAGGTCACCCTCCTCGGCGACCCCGGCAAAGCCGCCCTCGACGCCTACGGCGCCTTCGGCGAGAAGAAGAACTACGGCAAGACCTACATGGGCGTCATCCGCTCCACGATCGTCGTGGACGAGGAGGGCAAGGTCGAGCGGGCGCTGTACAACGTCCGCGCGACGGGCCACGTAGCGAAGATCATCAAGGACCTGGGCATCTGACCGTCCCGCGCCTTCAGCGGTCCGTACCGGAGCCATCCGGTACGGACCGTTCGCCGACAACACCCGACGCAGGGAAGGCAGAAGGCGGCGCACAACTCCCGGTACGATGGCAGGCGGCTAGCGGCGGTGGCGCAATGGCGACGCAGCAGACTTAGGATCTGTGGCCTATGATAGGGCTTGAGGGTTCGAATCCCTTCCGCCGCACATAAACGGCCTGCGAATCGAAGGACTCATTCGCAGGCCGTTCTTATGCTTACCTCAGCCGAGCAGTTCCCGCACCACCGGCACCAACGCCCGAAAAGCCTTCCCCCGGTGGCTGATCGCGTTCTTCTCCGCAGGGCTCAGCTCGGCGCAGGTCCGCGTGTCACCCTCCGGCTGGAGGATCGGGTCGTAGCCGAAGCCGCCGGTGCCGGTCGGGGTGTGGCGGAGTACGCCCCTCAGCTGACCTTCGACCACCCGCTCCGTCCCATCCGGCAACGCGAGAGCGGCCGCGCAGGCGAAGTGGGCGCCCCGGTGTTCGTCGGCGATGTCGGAGAGCTGGGCCAGCAGCAGGGCCAGGTTGGCCTTGTCGTCGCCGTGGTGGCCGGACCAGCGGGCGGAGAAGATGCCGGGGGCGCCGTTCAGGACGTCCACGCAGAGGCCCGAGTCGTCCGCGATGGCGGGGAGGCCCGTGGCCCGGGCCAGGGCGTGGGCCTTCAGCAGGGAGTTCTCGGCGAAGGTGACGCCGGTCTCCTTGACGTCGGGGATGTCGGGGTAGGCGTCCGCGCCGACGAGGTCGTGGGGCAGGCCCGCGTCGGCGAGGATGGCCTTGAGTTCGATGAGTTTGCCGGTGTTGCGGGTGGCGAGGATCAGGCGGGTCATGCCCCCAGTATCGCCAGCCGCACCGGGGGCCGACGGCCCGTTACGAGGTGCAGACCTTCGTCAGCTCGCCCGCCGCGTCCGTGATCCCGCTGATGTCGGGGGTCGCGTCGCCGTTCTCCACGGCGGTGCGGGTGTCGGTGACGGCCTTCTGGAGGCTGTCCACGGCCTTGTTGACGTCGGCGTTGTCGGTCTTGTCGCCGATCTCGTCGAGGTTCTTGTCGATGGAGTCGAGGGACTCCTCCAGCTGCGTCGGGTCGTCCGCCGCGTTCTCGACGGCCTGCTGGAGGTCGCCGACGCTGGTGGCGATGGCGTCGGCGGTCTGGACGCAGTCCAGGGCCTTGTTCACGGCGTCGCAGCCGGTGGTGAGCCCGGCCGTGAGAGCGACGGCTGCTACGGCTCCGGCTATGGCGGTCATACGGCGTCGGCGGCTCGCGGCCATGGAACGGTCCTCCTACTGGTTGCGGGCCTCGCGGCCCCCGCGTGCGCGGTATGGCCGGGCGCACGGTGGTGTGCCGTGCGCCCGTATGTGCAAGGACGCGGGCGGGGCCGCCGTGGTTGCCACCGGCGGGCACCGCTCTTGGTGCGTCCTTTACCTTTCGAGGACCGTATCAAGTGCCTTGCCCTGGAGGAGCGCCAGCTCCGTGCAGCCGGAAACGGCCAGGTCGAGCAGCGAGTTCAGCTCGTCGCGGGCGAACGGTTCGGCCTCGGCGGTGCCCTGGACCTCGACGAAGCGGCCGTCGCCGGTGCAGACGACGTTCATGTCGGTGTCGGCCTTGACGTCCTCCTCGTAGCGGAGGTCGAGGAGCGGGACTCCGTCGACGATGCCCACGGAGACCGCCGACACCGTGCCGGTCAGGGGCTGGCGGCCGGCCTTGATGAGCTTCCTGCCCTGGGCCCAGGCGACGGCGTCGGCGAGGGCGACGTACGCGCCCGTGATGGCCGCCGTACGCGTGCCGCCGTCGGCCTGGAGGACGTCGCAGTCCAGCACGATGGTGTTCTCGCCGAGCGCCTTGTAGTCGATGACCGCGCGCAGGGAGCGGCCGATGAGGCGGGAGATCTCGTGGGTACGGCCGCCGATCTTGCCGCGTACGGATTCGCGGTCGCCGCGGGTGTTGGTGGCGCGGGGGAGCATGGAGTACTCGGCGGTGACCCAGCCCTGGCCGCTGCCCTTGCGCCAGCGCGGGACGCCTTCGGTGACGGAGGCGGTGCAGAAGACCTTCGTGTCGCCGAAGGAGACGAGGACGGAGCCCTCGGCGTGCTTGCTCCAGCCGCGTTCGATGGTGACCGGGCGGAGCTGTTCGGGCGTACGGCCGTCGATTCGAGACATGGCGCTGAGCCTAGCGGCACATACGGAAGGGGCTCCTCCCCCGGCGGGGAGGAGCCCCGTCAGGAAGGAGCCCCTGCCGTGAGCGGGCTCGGCTCACATCATGTCTTCGATCTCCGCGGCGATGGGGTCGGCGTCCGTGCCGACGACGACCTGGATCGCGGTGCCCATCTTGACGACGCCGTGGGCGCCGGCGGCCTTGAGGGCGGCCTCGTCCACGAGGGAGGGGTCGTGGACCTCGGTGCGCAGGCGGGTGATGCAGCCCTCGACCTCTTCGATGTTGTCGAGGCCGCCGAGCCCGGCGACGATCTTCTCAGCCTTACTGGCCATGGCCACTCTCCCTGTCTTCCCCAGCGGAACCGTACGCGGGACAGCTTGCGGGACTGCCCGCGACTGGTCTACACCACCGGGCGGGCGGTCGCCAAATGAACCCGCACGGCGGGGCTCGGTGGCCGGAATCCGCCACGGGCGCCGAATTCCGGTTGCCTCGGTCTCCGGAGGGCGCGGTAGTCATAGGGGTTCCGCCGCACGCACCGTACGGCGGCGTCGTAGATGACGTGCGCCAACCCCCCTTCGATCACTCGGAAGTCGATGACCATGAACACGGACTCCACCGGTACCGGCCGGCGCACCGGCGGTGCGGAGTTGCCGCCGTCCTGCCGCGATCTGATCGGCGTCCTCGCCCAGTCCGACCGGCGCGACGCCTTCGCGGCCCTCGCGCTCGGCGCGAACTCCGTGGCGCAGGTGGCGGAGCGGGCGGGGCTGCGACCGGCCGCCGCCGCCGTCGCCCTGCGGAAGCTCGTCGACGGCCGGATCGCCGCGTACGACGCCGACACTCGCACCTACCGGCTGATCGACGACACGTTCCGACTGGCCGTCCAGGCGGAGGTCAGGATCTCCGGGCGGGGCGGCGGCGACGGGGCCGGGGCGTACTTCCGTAAGGGGCGGCTCACCTCGATGCCCGGCAAGGCGGAGGTCCGCAGCCGGGTGCTGACGGTCGTGGCCGACTCCTTCGAGCCCGGGGTCACGTACTCCGAGGCCAAGGTCAACGCGATCTGCGGCCAGTGGTTCGACGACTGGGTGACCCTGCGCCGGGCCCTCGTGGACGAGGAACTGCTGCGCCGCGACGAGTCAGGCACGCGGTACGCACGCACGTGACCGCCTGAGACGCCCGGCAGGCGGGTGGTGCTCCCCGGAAGCTCTTCGAACGCTCACCGGACGCTCACGGGTCCCCTCCGCGATCCGGCCGTAAGCCGTCCGGAGGCCGGGCAGAAATCGAGGGTTCCTGATCCCTTCCCCATCTGCTACAACAGGTCTACACCACTGAGTGGTGTAGACCACCACCCGATGGAGGAAGTCTATGAGCACCGCCACCGCGCCAACGGCGGCACCCGCGAAGAAGTGGGGATCCGGCCTCATGCAGGGCCTGCAGAAGGTCGGCCGCAGCCTGCAGCTCCCGATCGCCGTGCTGCCGGCGGCCGGCCTGATGGTCAGGCTCGGCCAGCCGGACGTCTTCGGGGCCGACGGCCTCGGCTGGGACAAGGTCGCCGCGGTCTTCGACAAGGCCGGCGGAGCGATCACCGGCAGCCTCCCGATGCTCTTCTGCATCGGTGTCGCCATCGGCTTCGCCAAGAAGTCCGACGGCTCGACCGCCCTCGCCGCGCTGGTGGGCTTCCTCGTCTACAGCAAGGTCCTCGAAGCCTTCCCGGTGACCGACGCCAAGATCACCGAGGGGGCGGACATAGCCGCCACCTACAACAATCCCGGCGTCCTCGGCGGCATCGTCATGGGTCTGCTCTCGGCGGTCCTGTGGCAGCGGTACCACCGCAAGCAGCTGGTGGACTGGCTCGGCTTCTTCAACGGCCGCCGGCTCGTGCCGATCATCATGGCCTTCGTCGGCGTGGCCGTCGGTGTCTTCTTCGGACTGGTCTGGGAGCCGATCGGTGAGGCCATCGGCAGCTTCGGCGAGTGGATGACCGGCCTCGGGTCCTTCGGCGCCGCGCTCTTCGGCGCGATCAACCGCGCGCTCATCCCGATCGGCATGCACCAGTTCGTGAACACGGTGGCGTGGTTCCAGATCGGCGACTTCAAGGACGCCGCCGGCGTGGTCGTCCACGGTGACTACAGCCGCTTCCTGGCGGGCGACCCGAGCGCCGGAATGTTCATGTCCGGCTTCTTCCCGATCATGATGTTCGGCCTGCCGGCCGCGGCCCTGGCCATCGCCCACACGGCCCGCCCCGAACGCCGCAAGGCCGTCACGGGCATGATGATCTCGCTCGCCCTGACGTCCTTCGTGACGGGCGTCACCGAGCCGATCGAGTTCTCCTTCATGTTCATCGCCCCGCTCCTCTACGTGATCCACGCCCTGCTGACCGCCCTGTCCATGGCCATCACCTGGGGCCTGGGAGTCCACGCCGGCTTCAACTTCTCCGCCGGCTTCATCGACTACGCCCTGAACTGGAACCTGGACACCAAGCCATGGCTGATCATCCCCATCGGCCTGGTCTTCGCCGCCGTCTACTACTTCCTCTTCCGCTTCGCCATCACCCGCTTCAACCTCCCCACCCCGGGCCGTGAGCCCGAGGAGGAGGTGGAGGACCTCACGAAGGCGTGAGTGAGCCGGTACGTACGAGTGGGCCCCGGGAGCTGTTCGGCTCCCGGGGCCCACTCACGTCTGAAAGTCGTCCGTACGGCTTGGATCTCGTACGTCTCAGATCTCGTACGTCTTCCTCGGCACCGCCAGCTCCACCGGCCCGTCGTACACCGCGCGGGCGTCGACAACGTTGACCTGGGGGTCCGTCCACGGCGGGATATGCGTGAGGACGAGACGGCGGGCACCGGCGCGGGCGGCCGTCTCACCGGCCTCGCGGCCGTTGAGGTGGAGGTCCGGGATGTTCTCCTTGCCATGGGTGAAGGCGGCCTCGCACAGGAACAGGTCGCTGTCGCGGGCCAGTTCGTCCAGGCTCTCGGTGACCCCCGTGTCCCCGGAGTACGTCAGCACCCGGCCGCCGTGCTCGATCCGGATGCCGTACGCCTCGACGGGGTGGGCGACCCGTTCGGTGTGGATGGTGAAGGGGCCGATGTCGAAGGTGCTCGGCTTGACCGTGTGGAAGTCGAAGACCTCGCTCATGGAGGAGGCGGACGGGGTGTCGGCGTAGGCGGTGGTCAGGCGCTGCTCGGTGCCCTCGGGTCCGTAGACCGGGATGGGGGCGCAGCGGCCGCCGTCGTGCCGGTAGTAGCGCGCGACGAAGTACGCGCACATGTCGATGCAGTGGTCGGCGTGCAGATGGCTGAGGAAGATCGCGTCGAGGTCGTAGAGACCGCAGTGGCGCTGCAGCTCGCCAAGGGCACCATTGCCCATGTCGAGAAGCAGCCGGAAGCCGTCGGCCTCTACGAGGTAGCTCGAACAGGCCGATTCCGCGGATGGGAACGACCCCGAGCAGCCGACGACGGTGAGCTTCATAAGAGCTGGAACCTCCGCGCTGGCGTGAAGTCGTGACTGTCGTGTCGGGGGGATTGCGCTTTGCAGTTAGCGGGGTTGCGAAAGACTGACAGCGGTGCAACCAGGTTTGTGCGGTCCGTTGAGCGTAAGGCGCGAAAGGGTGGGTCGCTCCTCCGCCAGGGGCCGTTGTGGGCGAACTCACCTGTGGTGTCACCGGTTCGGCTGGTGGTGGGGCCGATGGGGCGCACACGGGCCGAGGTGAGGTGGTGTTCTTGGGCGCGGGAGCTTGCGACAGGGCGGGCGCGGGGGTTTGTGCGCCGGTACCGTCGGGACTATGGACACGTCCTGGTGGTTGGCGCTCGCTGCGGTGGTGTTGCTGGCGTTGCTCGCGGCGCTCGTCGACGGGTGGGGGCGGTCGGGGCGGCCGGCCCGGCGTCCGGCCCGGCGCGCCCCTCTCGGGGATCTGCCCCGGCCCGCCGAGATCTGGTGGGCGAGTGTGCCGTTCGAGGACGGGCCCGGGGGGAAGGACCGGCCCTGTCTCGTGCTGGCGGTACGGGGGGATCGGGCCAAGGTCGCGAAGATCACGAGTCGGTACCGGGATGAGCGGGCGGGGGTGATCCCGCTGCCGCCGGGGGCCGTCGGGGATGCGCGGGGGCGGCCCAGTTTTCTGGAGACGGACGAGGTCCGCGACGTTCCGGTGTGGGACTTCCGTCGCAAGGCGGGGGTGGTCGACCCGATCCTGTGGGATCAGGTCCGCCACCTGTCGGGTTGACGGAACCTTTCTCGCCCCCGCCGCCCCTGCCCGTCCCATCCCCGGGGCTCCGCCCCGGACCCCGCTCCTCAAACGCCGGAGGGGCTGGATTTTCGCAGCCCGGGCCGGCATCTTCAACCCGTCCGGCGTTTGAGGACGAGGCCGTTCAGGCCGACAGCGGGGGTCTGGGGGCGCAGCCCCCCAGGTACGGGATGGGACAAGGAAAGTCCTACGCCCAGAGCTGCCCCTGCAACGTCTCGATGGCCTCCTCCGTGGTCGCGGCCGTGTAGACGCCCGTGGAGAGGTACTTCCAGCCGCCGTCGGCGACGACGAAGACGATGTCGGCGGACTCGCCGGCGGCGACCGCCTTCTTGCCGACCCCGATGGCCGCGTGGAGAGCGGCACCGGTGGAGACCCCGGCGAAGATCCCCTCCTGCTGGAGCAGCTCACGCGTACGGGTGACGGCGTCGGCTGAGCCGACGGAGAAGCGGGTGGTCAGGACGGACGCGTCGTAGAGCTCGGGCACGAACCCCTCGTCGAGGTTGCGCAGCCCGTACACCAGATCGTCGTAACGCGGCTCGGCGGCCACGATCTTGACGTCCGGCCTGTTCTCCCGGAGGAAGCGGCCGACACCCATGAGCGTGCCCGTCGTCCCCAGCCCCGCCACGAAGTGGGTGACGGAGGGAAGGTCCGCGAGGATCTCCGGCCCGGTCGTCGCGTAGTGGGCCCCCGCGTTGTCCGGGTTCCCGTACTGGTAGAGCATCACCCAGTCGGGGTGCTCGGCGGACAGCTCCTTCGCCACCCGCACCGCCGTGTTGGACCCACCGGCCGCGGGCGACGGAATGATCTCGGCGCCCCACATGCCGAGCAGGTCGCGCCGCTCCTGGGAGGTGTTCTCGGGCATGACGCAGACCATGCGGTAGCCCTTGAGCTTCGCCGCCATGGCCAGCGAGATGCCCGTGTTGCCGGAGGTGGGCTCCAGGATCGTGCAGCCCGGGGTCAGACGGCCGTCCTTCTCCGCCTGTTCGATCATGTGCAGGGCGGGCCGGTCCTTGACCGAACCCGTCGGATTGCGGTCCTCCAGCTTCGCCCAGATGCGGACGTCGGAGGACGGCGAGAGCCGCGGCAGGCGCACCAGAGGGGTGTTGCCCACCGCGGCAAGCGGGGAGTCGTAGCGCATGGACGATCAGGCCATGCCGCCGGCCACCGCCGGCAGGATGGTCACGTTGTCGCCGTCGGACAGCTTGGTGTTGATGCCGTCCAGGAAGCGGACGTCCTCGTCGTTGAGGTAGACGTTGACGAAGCGGCGCAGTTCACCGGCGTCCACGATGCGGGCGTGGATGCCCGTGTGGCGGCTTTCGAGGTCGGTGAACAGGTCGGCGAGGGTGGCACCTGCTCCCTGCACCGCCTTCTGACCGTCGGTGTACTGGCGGAGGATGGTCGGGATGCGGACCTCGATGGCCATGGTGTGCGGCTCCTGTCGGGAGTGGGGTCGGTGGCGCGCGGCAGCGCGAAGTGCGTGGTCACACGGGTGGTGGCGCCGCGGCTCACAGCCGTACGGCGGCAGGATCGGCGTCAACAGATGGCGCTGGAAAGCCTGCACAGGTCGACGTGCAGCCGCGCCACGAGCAGTACGCCCGGCGTCTTCTCGCTCACGTCCTCAAAAACCATGCGCACATCGTATCGATTCCCGGTCCGGGTCCCGGAATGTGATCCCACATGCCGGACGTATTCGGGCCGGGGAGTGAGACCGCCCGGTTGCAACAGCCCGGACGCACCGGCTTCGGCGACCCGCCCGCCCCCGCTCACGCCGACTCCCGCACCACCAACCGCGTGGGCGTGACCACCGAGGACAACGGCCCCGACACCCCCGTACCCATCGCTCCCGTACCCATCGCTCCGGAACCCATCGCCCCCGTCTCCGCCTCCTCCGTCCGGCTGAAGAGCAGCCGCGCCATCAGCCGGCCCATCCCCTCGATGTCCTGGTGGACGGTGGTCAGCCGCGGGTCCGTGTGCTCGGCGATCGGCGCGAGGTCGTCGAAGCCGACGACGGCCACGTCGTCCGGCACCCGGCGTCCGCGCTCGCGCAGCACCTGCAACGCCCCGGAGGCCATGAGGTCGGAGGCGACGAAGACGGCGTCCAGGCCGGGGCAGCGGTCGAGGAGCGCGCCCATCGCGTCGACGCCGCCCTGCCGGGTGTAGTCGGCCCGCTCGACGAGGTGGGGCGGGGCGTCGCCGAGGACGTCCCGGTAGCCGTCGAGCCGGTCCACGGCGGACGCCTCCTGGTCGTACGGCCCGGCGATGGTCGCGATGTGCTCCCGGCCGAGCCCGACCAGATGGCGGACGGCGGCGCGGGCACCGCCCCGGTTGTCGGCGTCGACGTACACGTGGTCGCGGGCGGTCTCGCCCCGGCGGACCAGTGGCCGGCCGCCGAAGACGGCGGGCAGGCCGAGCCGTTCGATCATGCCGGGCAGCGGGTCGTCGGCGCGCAGCGAGAAGAGGAGGGCGCCGTCGACGTGGCCGCCGCCCAGGAAGTCGCCGACGCGGGGGTACTCGTCCGGCTCCTCCAGGAAGAGGAGGACCGGCTGGGCTCCGTGGGCCACGAGTTCCTTGCGGATGCCCCGGAGGTGGATGTCGAAGAAGGGGTCGATGAAGAGACGGTTCTGCGGCTGGCTCGCCACGACGGCGATGGCGTTGTTGCGGCGGGTGACCAACTGCCGGGCGGCGGAGTTCGGCACGTAGCCCAGCTCGGCGACCACTTCCCGGACGCGCTCGACGACCTCCGCGCGCACCTTGCCCTCGCCGTTGATCACCCGCGACACGGTGGACTTCGACACCCCGGAGTCTCGGGCCACGTCCTCCAGGGTGGGGCGTCGGCCGTGCGGTCGTCGCGTCTGATGTGTCAACACCGTCTCCGTCGCGGGCAGTTGTGTGCGTGCGCGTGCGTACGGACACCACCGTAACCGCGAACTGGCGCCCATCGACGGGCCGGTGCGAGACCGTACGCCTGAGTACGTGTCAGTACGTGTCAGTACGCCTCCACGATCCGCACCTCCTCCTCCGTCACCTCGCCCTCGACGATCCGGAACGAGCGGAACTGGAACTCGCCGAGTCCGTCCGTGTCCGCGGTCGAGACGAGGACGTAGTGGGCGCCCGGCTCGTTGGCGTAGGAGATGTCGGTGCGGGAGGGGCGGGCCTCGGTGGCCGTGTGGGAGTGGTAGATGACCACCGGCTCCTCGTCGCGGTCGTCCATCTCGCGGTAGAGCTTGAGCAGGTCGCCCGAGTCGAACTCGTAGAACGTGGGCGACATGGCCGCGTTCAGCATCGGGATGAAGCGCTCGGGGCGGTCCGAACCCGCCGGGCCCGTGACGACGCCGCACGCCTCGTCGGGGTGGTCCTTGCGCGCGTGGGCGACGATTCTGTCGACGAGGGCCTGGGTGATGGTCAGCATGGTCGCCAGGATAAGCAGAAGGGCCGTTCCGTACCGGGGGGTGGTACGGAACGGCCCACATGCTGGGACTTTCGAGGTCAGCCGACCTTCTCGAAGTCCGTGTCGCGGCGCTCGGTGACCGCCGGGTTGCGGGACTTCAGCACGGCCCAGCCGACTCCGAGGGCCGCCGCCCAGCCGGCCATGACGTACAGACAGACGCGGGAGTCGGCGTCGTACGCGATGAGGCAGGTGACGAAGAGCAGGAAGACGATGGCGACCCAGCTGCACTTCGCGCCGCCGGGGGCGGGGAAGGACGAGGCGGGCAGGCGGCCGGCGTCGACGCCGCGGCGGTAGAGGACGTGGCTGATCAGGATCATCAGCCAGGTCCAGATGCCGGCCGCGGTGGCGACGGAGACGACGTAGCCGAAGGCCTTCTCCGGGACGACGTAATTCAGGATCACGCCGATGCCCATGAAGAGCATGGAGATCGTGATGCCGAACGCCGGGGTCTTCGTCGACGACAGCCTGCTGAAGACCTTCGGGGCCTCGCCGTTGTCGGCGAGGGTGCGGAGCATACGGCCGGTGGAGTACATGCCCGAGTTGCAGGAGGACAGGGCCGCCGTCAGCACCACGAAGTTGACGATGCCGGCGCCCGCCGGGATGCCGATCTTGGCGAACGCCTCGACGAAGGGGCTCACGCCGGGCGCGAACTCCGTCCACTTCACCACGCACAGGATGACGGTGAGGGCACCGACGTAGAAGAGCGCGATCCGCCAGGGCAGGGTGTTGATCGCCTTGGGGAGGGTCTTCTCCGGGTTCTCCGACTCGCCGGCCGTGACACCGACCAGCTCGACGGCGAGGTAGGCGAACATCACGCCCTGCAGGGTCATCAGGGACGAGCCGACGCCCTTGGGGAAGAAGCCGTCGAAGGCCCAGAGGTTGGAGACCGCGGCCGTGTCACCGGCGGAGCTGAAGCCGAAGGTGAGGACGCCGAGACCGATCACGATCATGCCGAGCAGGGCCGTGACCTTGACCATCGAGAACCAGAACTCGATCTCGCCGAACAGCTTCACCGAGATCAGGTTGGCGCCGAAGAGGACCAGCAGGAAGACCAGGGCGGTGACCCACCGCGGGATCTGGGGCCACCAGTAGTTGACGTAGATCGCGGCGGCCGTGAGTTCGGCCATGCCGGTGACGACCCACATCAGCCAGTACGTCCAGCCGGTGAAGTAGCCGAAGAACGGGCCGAGGAACTCGCGGGAGTACTCCGCGAAGGAGCCGGAGACCGGGCGGTAGAGCAGCAGCTCACCGAGGGCCCGCATGATGAAGAAGATGATGACGCCGGCGAGGGCGTACATGAAGATCAGGCTGGGGCCGGCCTTGGCGATGTTCGCCCCGGCTCCCAGGAAGAGGCCGACGCCGATGGCGCCGCCGATCGCGATCATCTGGACCTGTCGGCTGCCGAGCCCGCGTTCGTACCCCTCTTCGGGTGCGGGTGCGTCGCCGTTCGCGGCCTCGTCGCCGTTCTTGCTGACCTGAGCGGAGGTCATGTGTGGTGCGCCTTTCTCCACGCCGTGCCGATCCGGGCCGTGTCTCGACCCGGGACCGGATTCCGATCCCCCCGGATGTGATGGAGCTGAGCGGACTTCGCGAGCCGCTCGTGCCTGGCCGGCGGTCGCCGGCTCGGTGGCGCACCCGAGGGACAAGGGTGGTGTCCGTCGGGCGATCGTGAAGATCTATCACGGCCGTCACGCCGATCGGCCGACCACCCTGTGGCGCACAACACAGGAAGAAGCGGACAAAGAACATCGCCGTGGGCATCCCTCACCGCCGCGGTGACACGATCGTTATCCGGATCTGAGTGTCCTCTGAGCGAACACGGAGGGAACGGGGAGGGAACGTCGGCAGAACCTCGGAGCCGCGGAACCTCAGACCATCAGCGTCGCGACGAGCGACTCCTGAAGGCCGCCCAGCCAGAGGTAGGCCATGACCATCGGCTTGCGGGGGTCCTCGTCCGGGAGGCGGTAGAGGAGGTCGGTGTCCTCCTCGTCGATGACGTCGAGCCGGGAGCCGATGGCGAGGCGCAGGTCGTTGAGACAGCCGAGCCACCGCCGGGAGTCGTCCGCCGACAGCTTCAGCACGGCCCCGCCCTCACCGGCCGCCGCCAGGCCGTCCAGGGAGTGGATCACCGCGAGGGCGGTGTCACGCTTGCCGGCCCGCAGGTCGTTCTCGGTGAACCGGCGGAACTCCGAGGAGTGCGCCCGCTGCTCCTCGGCCGCCTTGGACGACGGCGGGCCCTCGGGATCGCTGTAGGCGTCCGGGAACAACCGGAGCAGTACGGGGTCCTTGGGCGGCTCGCTCGGCCCCTCGGCGAAGAGCTCGGCGAGCGGATCGTCGGGGGCGTCCTCGGCGGGGCCCGGGCCGATCAGCTCCAGGAGCTGCACCGCGAGGGAGCGGATGATGGAGATCTCGACCTCGTCGAGCGCGACGGCCGCGCCGCCGCCGGGGAGCGATTCGAATTGTCCTGGCATCAGGTAGGTCGCTACTTCCGGTCCTGCTGGAGGGTGGCCCACAGGCCGTAGCCGTGCATGGCCTGTACGTCGCGTTCCATCTCCTCGCGTGATCCGCTGGAGACGACCGCGCGGCCCTTGTGGTGGACGTCGAGCATCAGTTTGGTGGCCTTGTCCTTGGAGTACCCGAAGTACGCCTGGAAGACATAGGTCACATAGCTCATGAGGTTCACCGGGTCGTTGTGCACGATCGTCACCCACGGCACGTCGGGCTCGGGTACGGCGAAGACCTCCTCCGCCGATTCGGTCTTCTCGATCTCCATGGGTGCGGCTGCCGTCACACGGCCCATGCTGCCACCACAGGGGGGTGCCCGCACAAACGAGGTCCCGCCGGACCCGGAAATCGTCAGATTGACGAGATGGGAGTACGATCCCTTGCCATGAACACAGCGGACCTTGGTTTGCCGGTCGACGTCCCCTCGACCGCGCTCTTCACGGACCACTACGAACTCACGATGCTGCAGGCCGCGTTGAAGGCGGGTACGGCCGAGCGGCGTTCGGTGTTCGAGGTCTTCACACGGCGGCTGCCGGAGGGACGCCGGTACGGCGTGGTCGCCGGCACCGGACGGGTACTGGACGCGGTGGAGAACTTCCGCTTCGACCCGGCCGTCCTCGGCTTCCTGCGCGAGCGCTCCGTCGTCAACGCGGAGACCCTCGACTGGCTCGCCGGCTACCGCTTCAGCGGGGACGTGTGGGGTTACCAGGAGGGCGAGGTGTACTTCCCGGGCTCGCCGATCATGCGGGTCGAGGGCACCTTCGCGGAATGCGTGCTCCTGGAGACCGTGATCCTCTCCATCCTCAACCACGACTCGGCGATCGCGGCCGCCGCCTCCCGGATGTCGAGCGCCGCCGGGGAGCGCCCGCTGATCGAGATGGGCGCCCGGCGCACGCACGAGCTGGCCGCCGTGGCCGCCTCGCGCGCCGCGTACCTCGGCGGCTTCACCTCCACCTCGGACCTGGCGGCGGGCTTCCGGTACGGCATCCCGACGGTCGGCACCAGCGCCCACGCCTTCACCCTCCTGCACGACCGGGAGCGGGACGCCTTCCAGGCCCAGGTGGACTCGCTGGGCCGCAACACCACGCTGCTCGTCGACACGTACGACGTCACCGAGGCCGTGCGGACGGCCGTGGAGATCGCCGGGCCCGAGCTGGGTGCGGTCCGTATCGACTCCGGGGACCTGCTCCTCGTCGCCCACCGGGTGCGGCAGCAGCTGGACGAGCTGGGCGCGACCGACACCCGGATCATCGTGACCTCGGACCTCGACGAGTACGCCATCGCCTCGCTGGCGGCGGCCCCGGTGGACGCGTACGGCGTCGGAACGCAGCTGGTGACCGGGTCCGGCCACCCCACCTGCTCGATGGTCTACAAACTCGTCGCCCGGGCGGAGTCCGCGGACCCCACGGACCCGCTCCTGCCGGTGGCCAAGAAGTCCAGCGGCGGCAAGACGTCCATCGGGGGCCGCAAGTGGGCGGCCCGGCGGCTGGACGAGCAGGGCGTCGCGGAGGCCGAGGTGGTCGGCACCGGGCCCGTCCCCGACGACCTCCAGGACCGCCAGCTCCTCGTCCACCTGATCGAGAACGGCCGCGTCCTCGCCCGCGAGTCCCTGGACGTCGTACGCGCCCGGCACGTGAGCGCACGGGCGAACCTGCCGCTGTCGGCGACGCAGCTGTCGCGGGGCGAGGCGGTCATTCCGACGGAGTACGTCTAGTCCAGGCGGTTCGCCGGGGCCCGAAGCTCACGCCCGGCCGCCTACGCCCGGTCGCTCACGCCCGGCCGCCTACGCCCGGTCGGCCTCGTGCGGGATGCCGGGCGGGGGCGGCGGGGGCACTCTGGTAGGGGCCGGGCCGCGCCCTGTGCGGGCCTGGTGTGTGCGCCCTGCGTGTGCCCTGCCGTGAGCCGCGCAGCGCCCGCGCATCCGGCCCGTGCTCCGGTCCGCGCACCGGGCGAGCGCCGGATGCCCCCTCCCGAACAGCTCTCGAAGTCTCTAGGCTCGGAAGTTCGTAGTTTCGAAGTTCAGCGTTTCGCAATTCACCTGATCGGCCGACCCGGCCTCATCCCTACCTCATCCCTACCTCATCCCTACCTCATTCCGATCTCATCCCGACCAAGAGTCGAAGGACACCGACACCATGCGCCGCGCCTTGATCGTCGTTGACGTGCAGAACGACTTCTGCGAGGGGGGCAGCCTCGCGGTGGCCGGCGGTGCCGATGTGGCCGCCGCCATCACCGATCTGATCGGCCAGGCGGCCGGCCCCGGCTACCAGCACGTGGTGGCCACCCGCGACCACCACATCGCACCCGGCGGCCACTTCTCCGACAATCCCGACTACGTCCACTCCTGGCCCGCCCACTGTGTCGCGGGCACGGAAGGGGTCGGCTTCCACCCCAACTTCGCCCCCGCGGTCGCCTCCGGCGCGGTCGACGCCGTCTTCGACAAGGGGGCGTACGCCGCCGCGTACAGCGGCTTCGAGGGCGCCGACGAGAACGGCGTCACCCTCGCCGACTGGCTCCGCGCCCGCGAGATCACCGAACTCGACGTCGTGGGCCTCGCCACCGACCACTGCGTACGCGCCACCGCCCTCGACGCCGCACGAGAGGGCTTCCGCACCCAGGTCCTCCTCGACCTGACCGCGGGCGTCGCCGAGGAAACAACGGAACGAGCCCTGGAGGAACTCCGCGAGGCGGGCGTGGAGCTGTCGGGCAAGCCGGTGGTGTAGCCCCCGCACCCCCCGCCCCAGCCGCGGGCAGTCGTGCCGCTGAGGCGGCACGACTGGGCGCGGCGGCACCCGGCGAGCGCCGGGGAGCGAGCCCCCGCTCGGGGCGGCCGGCCGTCAGGGGAGACCCCGCCCAAGATGGGCCTGGGCCGCCGATGAACCGGGCGGCCACAGCCGCCCCAGCCGCAGGCAGTCGTCCCGCTGAGGCGGCACCGCTGGGCGCGGCGGCGCCGCGCGAACGCCGGTGAGTGAGAGCTCGGTCGGGGTCAGGCCCGGGCGGCCGACCCGGTGTGGGTCACACCCGTACCGTCGGTCGTCGGAGCAGCGCTCGGATCGGGTGCCACAGTTCGGGGGTCGTCGAGGCGGGGCAGACTGGTGAGGTGCGCCATATGAGGCCGTCCGGGTGGTGGAGGACGGCGGTGATCTCGTCCGGCGTCGGGGGCGCCGCGTTGCCGCGGAGGTAGATCGCGCGCATGCCCAGGTTGCGGAGCCGGGTGAGGGCACGGGCGCGGTTCGCGGCGAGGACGAGGACCCGTACGGAACCGTCACCGGTCACGGCCGGCCCTCCGGCCACAGCGGCACTGGACGCCGCCCCGGACAGCGCCCAGGCTCCGACGCCGGCCCCGGCCGCGACCGCGCTCCACGCCCCGGGCAGCGCACTCCTCGCCCCCTGAGCCGTGCCACCGGGCAGGTTCAGCGCGACGACGACATTGCCGTCCGGCAGTTTGCAGAAGCCTCCTGCGGCCATGCAGGTCACACCCCCGTGCGCATCAGTGTCAATAAGGAAGTCACACCACGCACCTAAACACGTCCGGCCGCGACCCGCCAAGGGGGTCGCGGCCGGACATGCTCTGACCTGCGGAAATGCTGCTTACTTCACTGCGGGGCCCACCTGGACCGAGATCGTGGAGCCGTCCTTGGCCTCCTTGACGATCTTGATCTTGGTGTTGGTGTCAGTGATCTTGACACCGGCGAGCGGGGCCGCCGCGTCGTAGTACGTGTTGGTGCGGTCGTTGAACGTCGACACACCCTTCGACGACGGGATCTTCGTCAGGACGTCCGCCTTGTGCAGCTTGAGACCGTCCGTGCGGTACAGGCTGAACGGCGAGTCGTAGGACTGCATCCGGCTGCGCATCACCGTGCCGTCGGCCCACTTCAGCGCCGCCGGGTGCGAGTCGACCGGAAGGACAAGACCCGTGCCCGGGTGGACACTGGTGTTGTTGTCCGCCTGCGAGGTGTCCCACTTCCAGATCAACAGACCGTTCTGGTAGGCGAAGTGCTCCACCCAGGCCGGACGCGTGGTCGAGAAGCCGAAGTTGTACGGGCCGACCTGCAGGGTCTTGTCGTACGACACGTACTGACGGTTCTCGGCGATGTAGTACTGGGCGTAGTCGTCCGTGATCCCCGCGCCGATGCGGGAGAAGCCCTTCGCGGTCCAGGCCGCGTCCGCGCTCTCCGCGTCGTCCGAGAAGAGGACCGCGCCGTCGGCGGTCACCGCGATCGAGTCGGCCGCGAAGCCCTTGGGGGCCACACCGCCGTCCGTCGAGTAGCGGAACCGGAGGCCGAACTTCTGGCCCGCGTAGGCGTCCAGGGCGTACGACAGCTTCTTGTGGTCGACGGAGGAACCGGTCAGCGCGGGCTTGCCGCTGGCGTCGCGCGGGATCGCCGCGCCGTCCACCGTGCCGTCGACCGGCGTCCAGTTGGCGCCGCCGTCGGTCGACACCTCGGTGTAGAGGTAGTCGTACTCGGCCTCGATGTCGTACCAGCCGTCGAGGGTGAGCGCGGCCGAGGACTTGCCCGTGAGGTCCACGGAACGGGTCAGCGTGTTGGAGAGGTTGTCACCGCTGCCGCTCCACCACTGGTTGGCACCCTGCGCCGGCGCGACGATCTCGGTGGTGACCGTCTTCTTCGGCAGCTCGACCACGAGGGCCTGCTTGTCCTTGGTGTTGTACTCCGCGACACCCAGCTTGTGCTTCGACTTCGTCGCGGCCTTCGCCGTGTCGTAGTCCAGCCAGCCGAGCTGCAGCTTGTCCCAGGCGGTCATGTCGCCGGGCAGGTCGCCGATGGCGTCCTTGCCGGTGCCGAGCCAGGAACCGGAGGACATCAGGGTCCAGAAGCCGGTGGAGTTGTCGCCACCCCGGGTGTCGTAGTGGTCCGGCAGACCGAGGTCGTGGCCGTACTCGTGGGCGAAGACACCGAGGCCGCCGTTCTCCGGCTGGATGGTGTAGTCGCCGACCCAGATACCGGTGTCGCCGATCTTCGCGCCGCCGAGCTTGTTGCTGTCGGGGCCCGTCGAGCCCGCGTCGGAGCCGAACGCGTACCAGCGGTGGGCCCAGATGGCGTCCTCGCCCTGTACACCGCCGCCCGCGGACTCGTCCTCACCGGCGTGCACGATCTGGAAGTGGTCGATGTAGCCGTCGGACTCGTTGAAGTCGCCGTCGCCGTCGAAGTCGTAACGGTCCCACTGGTCGAACTCGGCCACGTCCGCCTTGATCTCGGCGTCGGTGCGCCCCGCTGCCTTCTGCTGGGCGACCCAGGACGTCACACCGTCGCTGACCACGTTCCACACGCTGGAGCAGGTGGACTGGCCGCAGGCGTTGTTGCCGTAGCGGGCCTCGTTGTAGGGGACCTTGACCCAGTCGGCGATTTCGCCCTCGATCGAGTAGCGGCCCGAGGACTGCTTCTCGTAGTACTTCTTCATCGACTCGGTGTTCTTGCCGGTGCCGAAGTACAGGTCCTGGAAGTGCTGCTGGTCGTAGTCCGCCTGCCAGGCCGTCGAGTTGTCCTGGCTGCGGTCCGGCTCGGCTATCTCGTTGTGCGCCGGGCCGACGGTGCCGCCGTAGCGGCTGTCGATCTGGTCGCCGAACTCGACCAGGATCGTGAAGATCCTGTCGGTCTTCTCGCGGCCGAGCTCGACGTACTTGCTCTTGCCCTTCTTGCTCTTCAGCCGCACGACCTGCGAGCCGTCACGGTCCTTGACCGTGGCGTCGCCGGATAAGACCTGCTGCAGGGCCTCCTCGCGCTGGGCCTCCTGAGTTTTGCTCAGGGGGCCGTCGAGGTCATGGTCGGCGTGCTCGTGGTCCGCCGGGTCATGCCGGTCCACGGACGCCGTCGACGTGCCTTCGGCGGCCTGCGCCACCGTGAGGGTCGAGATCGTCGCGGCGGCCGTGGCGAGTGCGACGCCGATCGCGGCAGCTCTGAACGTCCAGGGTCTACTGGTCACTTGAGGTCCTCCCCCCGCGCCCGTTCGCGCGGACGGGGGTGGCCCTGTGTGGAGGATGTCCGCGCGCGGTATACGCGTGTAGTCAAGTGACGCCATTCGACCGGAGGTTCGAGATAAAAGACAGATCTTGACTTGTACAGGTCAAGTGCGCTATCGGCGTCCACAGGAAGCGCTTGTTCGTTTTACGGGCGTTACATGTATCGCCCACCCGTCACTCGACCACCGCCGGTCGGCACTCGACCGGCGCGCATATGCGTCCGCCTGATGGACCCCATGACCCCGTGCGCCCCCCATGCTCCCGGCACCGTGTGTCAGGTCACGCTTACCCGTCGTTCCACTCGGGCACCCTGGCGAATAGAGTCGATTGGCGGAGCGCCGGAAGTCGGCGGAAGCCAAGCCGACAGCACGGCTTCACCTTTCATTCGTATCCGTAACCCTCCCCTCATCGTGAGAGGCACGGGGAGACCCACCCGAGGACACGATTGCCATGCCTCGTCCGACGACCGCACAGCTCGCCTACGGCTCCTGCACCGTGATCTTGTCCACCCTCGCCATGCTGCTGCTGTCACAGACGAGTTCCGGCGTGGGCATCGCGGTGATCGCCCTTTCCGCCCTCGCCCTCGGCCTGCTCGTCGCACTGACCGTGCCGCTGCCGAAGCCCGCCCGGAAGCCCGCACCGGGCGCCACCGCCGCGCGTCGCGCCAGGACCTCCGCGTCCTTCGCGGCCCCGGCCTCTGCCTCTGCCTCTGCATCGGCATCGGCATCGGCATCGGTCGCCGTGGAATCCGAAGCGGTACGGAAGCCGGTGCGCGAACACACGGGCTCGTGAACGGCACGGGCTCGTGAACGGCACGGGCTCGTGAACGGCACGGGCTCGTGAACGGCACCGGGTGACAGACCGCTGAAAGGTTACGGCGGGCCCGCGACCACGGACCCGCCGTCTTTCGCTCGACCCCCGCGACGCCTCGCTCGAGCCCCGACGCCTCAACCGGTGCTGACCACCACCGTCTTGGCCGCCTTGTCGTGCAGCCCCTGCTTGTAGGGCTTGTCGAAGAAGCTCCAGCCGCCCGCGATCGCGGTCCAGATGCAGGCGCAGCAGAAGGCGAAGGGGATCCACAGCACGGCCGCGCGGGTCAGCGCGGTCTGTGTGGAGGGCGTGGAGCCGTCGTCGAGGTTCGCCACCCGCAGTCTCATCAGCCGCTTGCCGAGGGTCTGGCCGCTCTTGACCGTGAAGTACGTGTCGTACGCGATGTAGAGGATCGCGGCGAGCGCCTCCTGTGCCAGGGACTTGCCGAACTCGAAGTCCCCCGAGTCCACCGTGTACTGGCTGACCCTGAACGCCCATGCCAGCAGCCCCACCACGATCCCCACCAGGATCATGTCGATGATGCGCGCCAGCACCCGCTTCCCGCTGTCCGCGAGCGGCGGCATCCCGACGAGCGGGTCGTTGGGGTGCTGCCCGCCGCCGTAGGGATCACCGCCGTAGGGACCGCCACCACCGTAGGGACCCCCACCGTAGGGCGGCGGCTGGCTCCCGTCCGGCGGCCGGTTCCCGTGCGGCGGTTCCTGGGGCGGCGGATCGTACGGGGAGCCGCCGCCCTGCTGCGGCGGGGGTTGCTGCTTCTTGAACGGGTCGTCGTCCGGGGACGGACCGGAGCCGAAGGGCGGCGGTTCGGTACTCATGGCCCGAGTCGACCGCGAACCGTCCGGCTCCGCATCCGGCACGGGGCCGTCCGGGGTACGAGGTTTCCGTACACGCCCCCGTCCGGCCCGTGCGACGCCAATGCGACGCCCGTGCGACCTGCCTGCCCGCCGCTTGCCCGCTACTTGCCCGCTACTTGCCCGCCACGAAGGTGTGGGCCGCCTTGTCGTGCCAGCACTGGCGCCACGGCTTGTCGATGAGGCACCAAAGGATGCCGATCACGCCGATGCCGAGGAGGCCGGGGACGGCGTGGACGAGCCAGCGGCGCAGGGACCGGCCCAGTGACGGGGGCTCGTGGCCCTCGATGTCCCGGACGTCCAGGCCGAGCAGCTTCTTGCCGAGGGTGCGGCCCCACTTCGCGGTGGGCAGCACCTCGTAGAGGGCGCTGACGACGAACAGCACGCCGAGGATGATGCCCAGCTGGACCGAGGTCGTGCCGTCGACCAGCCAGACGGTGACCTTCTCGCCGGAGAGCCTGGCCGCCTCGATCTTGTCGTTGACGTGGTCGACCGCCTGGGTGCCGAACGGCACCGCCGCCACGGCCGTGACGGCGCCGACGATCAGGCTGTCCAGGAGCCGGGCGACCAGCCGTCGGCCGAACCCCGCGGGCCGGGCCTCCGCCTGCCGCCGCACGACCGCCTGGAACGGGTCCTCCACCACCGGCTTCCACGGCGCGACCAGCTGCTCCCCCTCGCCCTCCGCGAGCCGGTGCACCTGCTGCGCCCAGGAGGGCTGTCCGCCACCGGAGCCGACGGCCATGGGGGCTTCGCCGGACTGCCGGGAGGCGGCCTGCGGGGGCACGCCCGCCGCGGGCTGCGGGACGGGTGAGGGCGGGGCTTGCGGGGTCGGCGCCGGCGTCGGCGCGGGCTGCTGCGTGAAGGCGCCGCCGAACTGGGGCGACTGCGGCTGACGCTGAGCCGGAGGGGTCGGAGTGACCGGTGCGGCCGGAGTGACCGGAGTGACCGGCGTGGCAGGGACAGCCGGGGTCGCCGGGGCGATCGCGGCGGCCGCCGGGGCCGTGGCACCGGACTGCGGCCCCTGCTGCACGCCCGGCTGCACGCCTTGTTGCCCGCCCTGCGGCGAACCACCCTGCTGCGACCCCTGCGGAGCGAGGCCCAGCGCCTGCTGGGCGGCGACCTGGGCGCTGGTCAGCGGGGCGCCGAAGACACCGGGGGGCACGGGCGTGCCCTCGGCCGGCTGGGGGCGCCCGGACGTGTTCGGACGCCGGAAGACCACCGTGCCCTCGGGGACACCGGCGTCGTCCTCGACGTCCGCCGGCGGGATGGTCGCCGTACCGTCCGTGCTCGCCGTACGCCCGGAGTCGGCGTCGTCGCCCGGGGCCGCGGCGAGGGACATCCGGGGGTCGGCCGGGCCGGCGGCGGGGCCGGGCGGGGAGCCCCAGGAGACCCGGCGGTCCTTGTCGCCACCGAAGCCGGTCTGGCGGGAGCGGTCGGCGCCCCACGCGGAGGCGGGCTCGGGGCGGGAGCCGTGCAGGGTGCTGTCGGAGGCCGGGCGGGCCGGATCGGGGTCCTCGTCGAAGAAGTGCGGGCCCGTCTCCTCCACGCCGCCCGCGCCGGGGCCGGACGGCGGGGCGAGCGGTTCGCCGTCGGAGGGCGCCGGACGGCTCGTGCCCGGCACCCAGGAGGCACCGTTCCAGTACCGGACATATCCAGGAATGGAGGGGTCCGGGTAATACCCTTCGCGGGGCCTGTCGTCGCCGGGGGCCGGGGTTGGGGCGCTCATGTCCGTCGTCCCGTATCTGCTCGGGGGTTGATAGAGGGCATCCAGATCTACCAGACGCCGGCTGGTCCCCATACCGCTGCCGCCGGACCCGCCCCTTTCGCGCACGGATCTGATACGGAACGGTGGTGCCGCCGGGCGCCGCAAACCGGTCGGTGAACTCGTCGGTGAACTCGTCGGTGAACTCGTCGGAAAAACTTTCGCGAAACCGCGTAATGCTTGGGGCCCCGCTCCGCTCTCACTCGTACGGGCCCGCCCACAGGGCCCCGTACGAGAGAGGAATGATCACCATGCGGCACACCGTCGTTGAACGCGAACTGGAGCTCAAGCTGGTCCTGTCGCCGGAGCGCAGCATCGCCGTGGCGGCCAAGCTCGGCTACCGCAGCGACGACCCGTACGCCGTCCACATCACCTTCCACGTCAACTCCGACCGTCCGGTCCACTGGACCTTCGCGCGGGAGCTGCTCGTCGAAGGGGTGTTCCGGCCGTGCGGGCACGGGGACGTACGGGTGTGGCCGACGAAGGTGTCGGGCCGGAGCGTCGTACTGATGGCGCTGAGCTCGCCGGACGGGGACGCGCTGCTCGAAGCGCCGGCCCCCGCCGTGTCGGCCTGGCTGGAGCGGACCCTGCGGATCGTCCCGCCGGGCGCCGAGTTCGACATGCTGCGCATCGACGACGGCCTGGCCGAGCTGCTCGCCCAGTGAGGCACGCGGGTCGTCGCGCGGGTCGTCGCGCGGGTCGTCGCGCGGGTCGTCGCGCGGGTCGTCGCGCGGGTCGTCGCGCGGGTCAGAAGAGTTTGCCCGGGTTGAGGAGGCCCAGCGGGTCGAAGGCGGCCTTCACCGCCCGCTGCATCTCCATCCCGACCGGGCCGATCTCGCGCGCCAGCCACTCCTTCTTGAGGATGCCGACGCCGTGCTCGCCGGTGATCGTGCCGCCGAGTTCCAGGCCGAGGGCCATGATCTCGTCGAAGGACTCGCGGGCGCGCCGGGACTCGTCGGGGTCTGCCGCGTCGAAGCAGACGGTGGGGTGCGTGTTGCCGTCGCCGGCGTGTGCGCAGACCCCGATGGTCAGGTCGTACTTCTCGGCGACGCGCTCCACGCCCTCGATCATCTCGCCGAGCTTCGAGCGCGGCACACACACGTCGTCGATCATCGTCGTGCCCTTCACCGCCTCCAGCGCGGTGAGCGACATCCGCCGTGCCTGGAGCAGCAGTTCGGACTCCGCCGCGTCGTCCGCCGGTACCACCTGGGTGGCGCCCGCGGCCTCGCACAGCGCGCCGACCGCGGCGAGGTCGGCGGCGGGGTCGGGGGTGTCGAAGGCGGCGAGGAGCAGCGCCTCGGTCGTCTCCGGCAGGCCCATGTGCGCCAGGTCGTTGACGGCCTTCACCGTCGTACGGTCCATGAGTTCGAGCAGTGAGGGCACGTGCCCGCCGGCCATGATCCGGCACACCGCGTCGCAGGCCGCCGCCGCCGACGCGAACTCCGCGGCGAGGACGAGCTGCTGGGGCGGCTGCGGCTTGAGGGCGAGGATCGCGCGTACGACGATGCCCAGCGAGCCTTCCGAACCGACGAAGAGCCGGGTGAGGTCGTATCCGGCGACGCCCTTCGCGGTCCGCCTGCCGGTGGACATCAGCCGGCCGTCGGCGAGGACGACGTCCAGTCCGAGGACGTACTCGGCGGTCACCCCGTACTTCACACAGCACAGCCCGCCGGAGGCCGTGCCGATGTTCCCGCCGATCGTGCACATCTCCCAGCTGGAGGGGTCGGGCGGGTAGTAGAGGCCGTGCTCGTTGACCGCCCGGGAGAGGGTGGCGTTGATGACGCCGGGTTCGACGACGGCGATGCGGTCGACCGGATTGATCTCGAGGATCCGGTCCATTTTCGTCAGGGACAGCACGATGCAGCCCTCGGAGGCGTTGGCGCCGCCGGAGAGGCCGGTACGGGCGCCCTGGGGGACGACCGGGACGCGCAGCCCGGTGGCGACGCGCATGACGTGCTGTACCTCTTCGACGCTCCGGGGCAGTACGACGACCGCGGGGGCGCCCGCCTCGCAGAAGCTCGCCATGTCGTTGGCGTACGAGGCCGTGATGTCGGGATCGGTGAGGACGGACTCCGCCGGCAGGCCGCTCAGCAGACGGTCGACGAGGTTGCCGGTCGTCTCGTCGCGGGGGGCTTGAATACGGCTCATGATCCAAGGCTCGCACTCACGGCCATCGGTGTGAACCCGTCGGCGCGAGCCTTGGGGCGCGGGATGCGGGTCGTCGTATTGACGCACAGTGAACGGCATGTCTGGGGAAGCGGAGAACGCGGGGCGGACGGGGCGGGCGGCGCGGCGCCGGGGGCGGTCATCGGGCCGAGTCGAGCGGGCGTTGGGGCTGTCGGCGGCGGCCCGCCGCCACGCGGGTGAGGCGCGGCGCCTCAACCCGTATGTCACCTGCGGGCCCGGTGGGGGCTGGTCGCGCAGTTCCCCGCGCCCCTGAGAAGCAGGGGCTGCGCCCCGTGCGTTTCGGCCCGCAGGGGCCGTGTCTTTGAGGGGCGCGGGGAACTGCGCGAGCAACCACGACGAACCCGCAGGCGACGAACCTCGCGCGGTCAGGAATGACCGGCCCGAAGGGCCGTCTTCCAGGGGCGCGGGGAACTGCGCGACCAGCCACAAGCGACCCGCGGCCGCCCGACCACAGAAAACCCCCACCCCCTCCCGCCCCTCAAAGATTGCCGCGCAACCCCTGCTCCCTCTCGATCGCCTCGAACAGCGCCTTGAAGTTCCCCTTGCCGAACCCCATCGACCCATGCCGCTCGATGATCTCGAAGAAGACGGTCGGCCGGTCCTGGACCGGCTTGGTGAAGATCTGCAGGAGATACCCGTCCTCGTCACGGTCCGCGAGGATCTTCAGCTCACGCAGGGTGTCCAGGGGCACGCGAGTATCACCGACCCACTCCCCGAGCGTGTCGTAGTACGAGTCCGGCGTGTCGAGGAACTGAACCCCCGCCGCCCGCATCGCCCGCACCGTCCGCACGATGTCGTTCGTGTTGAGCGCGATGTGCTGGACGCCCGCGCCACCGTAGAACTCCAGATACTCGTCGATCTGGGACTTCTTCTTGGCGATGGCGGGCTCGTTGATGGGGAACTTGACCTTCAGGGTCCCGTCCGCCACGACCTTAGACATCAGCGCGCTGTACTCCGTGGCGATGTCGTCGCCCACGAACTCCTTCATGTTCGTGAAGCCCATGACCCGGTTGTAGAACTCGACCCACTCGTTCATACGCCCGAGCTCGACGTTGCCGACGCAGTGGTCGATGGCCTGGAACGTGCTCCCCCAGCCTTCGGCCGGGAGGGGCCCCCAGGCGGGCGGCTCGACGACGGGGTCGGCGGCGACGTAGCCGGGGAGGTACGGGCCGTCGTAGCCGGTGCGCTCGACGAGGGTGTGCCGGGTCGTGCCGTACGTGGCGATCGCGGCGAGGACGACCGTGCCGTGCTCGTCCTTCGTCTCGTACGGCTCGGTGACGGAACGCGCGCCGTGCTCGATGGCGTAGGCGTACGCGCGGCGGGCGTCCGGGACCTCGATGGCGAGGTCGATCACGCCGTCGCCGTGCTCGGCGACATGCTCGGCGAGGAAGTGGCCCCAGGTGGTGGCGGGTTTGACGACGGAGGTCAGCACGAACCGGGCGGAGCCGTTCTCCAGGACGTAGCTCGCCGTCTCACGGCTGCCGGTCTCGGGGCCGGAGTAGGCGACGAGGCGCATGCCGAAGGCGGTGGAGTAGTAGTGGGCGGCCTGCTTGGCGTTGCCCACGGCGAAGACGACAGCGTCCATTCCCTTGACCGGGAAGGGATCTGCCTGCCGTGCGGTGTGGGGGACGTGGTGGGTGGTCTGCGTCATGGCCGCAGGCTGCTCCCTGTCCACAGGATGTGCAACAGTTCGTGCTCGAACTGGACAATCCGCCCAGCGCAGTACCCATAATCACCAGGGTTCTGTACAGGATGACCATCCCGGGAGGTCCCATGGCGATCGATCATCTGGACGGCCGGCTGATCGTCCTGCTCGCGCGCGAGCCGCGGATCGGGGTGCTGGAGATGTCACGGCGACTCGGCGTCGCGCGTGGCACGGTCCAGGCGCGGCTCGACCGGCTTCAGTCGAATGGAGTCATCCGCGGCTTCGGGCCCCAGGTGGACCCGGCCGCGCTCGGCTACCCGGTCACGGCCTTCGCGACGCTGCAGATCCGGCAGGGGCAAGGAGCGGACGTACGGGCGCACTTGGCGACCGTGCCGGAGGTGCTGGAGCTGCACACGACGACCGGCAGCGGGGACATGCTGTGCCGGCTGGTCGCCCGTTCGAACGCCGATCTCCAGCGGGTGATCGACCGGGTCGTCGGTTTTGATGGCATCGTCCGGGCCGCCACGGCGATCGTCATGGAGAACCCCGTTCCGCTGCGGATCATCCCGCTGGTGGAGCAGGCCGCGGAAGACCCGGAGACGACGACGTAGACGTAGCCGACCCTGGGGGTACATGCCGGTGAGTTTCTGGGAGTACGTGGGCACCTACCACGAGAAGCTGTTGTTCGACGCGTGGCAGCACGCCGGCGCGGTCTTCCAGTGCATGGTCGTGGCCACGGTCACCGGTGTGCTGATCGGTGTCGCCACGTATCGGCGGGAGTGGGCCGCCGGGCTCGCCACGACCACCACCTCCGCGCTCCTCACCGTCCCCTCCCTCGCCATGATCGGCCTGCTCATCCCGGTGGTGGGGCTGGGTGTGGCGCCGACGGTGATCGCGCTGACGCTGTACGGGCTGCTGCCGGTCGTACGGAACGCGGTCGTGGGACTGCGCGGGGTCGATCCGCTGCTGGTGGACGCGGCGAAGGGCATCGGGATGTCCCGGCCCCTACGGCTGCTGCGTGTCGAACTGCCGCTCGCCTGGCCGCCGATCCTCACCGGCATCCGGGTCTCCACCCAGATGCTGATGGGCATCGCCGCGATCGCCGCGTACGCCTCGGGGCCGGGCCTCGGCAACGAGATCTTCCGCGGCATCGCCTCGCTGGGCAGCGCGAACGCGCTCAACCAGGTGCTCGCGGGCGCGCTCGGGATCGTCGCCCTCGCGCTGCTGTTCGACGCGGCGTATGTGCTGCTCGGGCGGCTGACGATTCCGAGGGGGATCCGTGGCTGACCACCCCGCCAACCACTCCACCACCGGGGCGACCATCGAGTTGGTCAACCTCAGCAAGCGGTATCCAGGCAGTCGTCAATCATCCGTCGACAGCGTCACCATGCGGATCAACGCCGGCGAGACAGTCGTGCTCGTCGGGCCTTCGGGATGCGGCAAGTCGACAACACTCAAGATGATCAACAGGTTGATCGAGCCGTCCAGTGGTGCCATCCGGATCAATGGTGAGGACGTCACCGGCATTGATCCGGTCAAGCTGCGGCGCGAGGTGGGCTATGCGATCCAGTCGTCCGGTCTCTTCCCGCACATGACCGTCGCCCAGAACATCGCGCTCGTACCGAAGATGGTCGGCTGGTCCGCGTCCCGGGTCAGAGCGCGGGTGGCGGAGATGCTGGACCTGGTGGGGCTCGACCCCGGCGAGTTCCGCGACCGGTATCCGCGCGCGCTCTCCGGCGGCCAGCAGCAACGGGTGGGTGTCGCCCGGGCGCTGGCCGCCGATCCGCCCGTCCTGCTGATGGACGAGCCGTTCGGGGCGGTGGACCCGATCACCCGCGAGCATCTCCAGGACGAGTTGCTCCGGCTCCAGCGCGAGCTGCGCAAGACGATCGTGTTCGTCACCCATGACTTCGACGAGGCGATCAAGCTCGGCGACCGGATCGCGATCCTGCGGGAGCGGTCGCACATCGCCCAGTTCGACACCCCGGAGGCGATCCTCACCAGCCCGGCCGACGACTTCGTCTCCGGTTTCGTGGGCGCGGGCGCCGCCCTGAAACGGCTCGACCTCACCCGCGTACGGGATGTCGAGGTCACCGACTATCCGACCGTCAACATGGGCGACCCGCTCCAGCACGTCTTCAACCGGCTGCGGGCCAGCTCCACCAACGAGGTCCTGCTCCTCGACCGGCGCGGCCGGCCCTTCAAGTGGCTGCGGCGCGGCGACCTGATGCGCGCCAAGGGCTCGCTCGCGCGCGCGGGCACCCCGGTGCACGACACCGTCACCGGGGACGCCTCCCTGCGGGACGCCCTGGAGGCCGTACTGACCGAGAACGCGGGGCGGGTCGCCGTCACCGGGCGGCACGGCCAGTACACCGGCGTCGTCGACATGGAGACCCTGCTCAACTCCGTCCACGGGCTCCTGGAGGCCGACCGGATGGACGCGCTGGAACACCAGCACGCACTGGAGGAGGCCCGCACGGGGCAGACGCGCGCGGAGCAGGAGGGTGCGGCGGCCGGAGGGGAGGGGGCGACGTGACCGCCACGGGTGTGCCCTCCAAGGACGGGAACGCCACGGACGCGAGCACCACGGGTCCGCCCGCGCCGGACGCGACCGCGCCGGACGTGGACTTCGGCCTCCCGGCCACCCTCCCGCCGGACGGCACCACCTCCGCCACCACCTCCGCCACCGCCACCGCCACCGCCACCGCGCCCGCGCCCGCGCCCGCGCCCGCGCCCGCGCCCGACGAGACCCCACCACCCCGCAAGCCCTCCCCCACCCCGCTGACCTGGCAGAAGCTGACCGTCCTGCCCTCCGTCCTCGTCGTCGTCCTGCTCATCACCTGGATCTGGTTCCGGCAGGCCGAGCTGGACTCGATCTCCGAGAACGCGCTGTCGAACGGGCAGGTGTGGCAGGCCCTGGTGCAGCACATCCGACTGACCGCGATCTCCACCTTCTTCGTGCTGGTCATCGCGATCCCGCTGGGTATCCTGCTGACCCGGCGGACGTTCCGCAGGGCCACCCCGGTGGCGATGACCGTCGCCAACACGGGCCAGGCCACCCCGGCCATCGGCCTGCTCGCGCTGCTGGTGATCTGGCTGGGCATCGGCCGCCGGGCGGCGCTGATCGGCATCATCGTCTACGCCGTACTGCCCGTCCTCTCCAACACGATCGCCGGCCTGAAGGCGAACGACCCGACGCTCCTCGAAGCCGCCCGGGGCATCGGCATGTCCCCGGCGGAGGTGCTCGCCCGCGTCGAACTCCCCCTGGCCGTACCGCTGATCCTCGCGGGCGTACGCACGGCCCTCGTCCTGAACGTGGGCACGGCGACCCTCGCCACGTTCGGCGGGGGCGGCGGCCTCGGCGTACTGATCACGACCGGGATCACCAACCAGCGCATGCCCGTCCTCGTGCTCGGCTCGATCCTGACGGTCGCCCTGGCCCTGCTCGTCGACTGGCTCGCCTCCCTGGCGGAAGTCGTGCTGCGGCCCCGGGGGCTGGAGGCGGGGTCGTGAGACCACGTGCCGTGAGACACCGTGCCATGAGATCGCGTTTCCTGAGACCGCGTTTCCTGAGACCGCGTTCCATGAGGCCGCGTGCGCCCCTGCCGCTCTTCGGACTCGGACTGCTGCTGGCCGGCTGCGGACTGACCAGCGGCTCCCCCATGACCGACGACGTGGTGCCGGGCTCGGTCGGGCAGGGCCGCCCCCTGGAGGGCGCCGAGCTCACCGTCACCGCCAAGGACTTCCCCGAGAACCTGATCCTCGGCGCCGTCATGGGCATCGCCTTCCAGGCGGCAGGCGCGGAGGTGCTCGACCGCACCGGCATCCAGGGTTCGTTCGGCGCCCGGGAGGCGGTGAGAAGCGGCGACGCGGACGCGATGTACGAGTACACGGGCACCGCCTGGATCACCTACCAGGGCAACAGCACCCCCATCGCCGACCCGCGCCGCCAGTGGGAGGCGGTGCGCGACGCCGACCTGGAGAACGGCCTGACCTGGCTCCCGCCCTCGGCCCTCAACAACACGTACGCCCTCGCCCTGAACCGGCCCAACTCCGCCAAGTACGCCACGAAGACCCTCTCCGACGTGGCCGTACTCGCGGCGAAGGAGCCCAAGGCCGTCACCGTGTGCGTGGAGAGCGAGTTCGCCAACCGCGCGGACGGACTGCCGGGCATGCAGAAGGCGTACGGGATGAGCCTGCCCACCGGGAACATCACCCAGATGGACAGCGGCATCATCTACACCCAGGCGGCGAAGGGGCGTTGCCTGTACGGGGAGGTCTACACGACCGACGGGCGCATCGACTCGATGAAGCTCGCGGTGATGGACGACGACCGGAGGTTCTTCCCCAACTACAACGCGGCCCCCGAGATCAACTCCAGGACGCTCGAGGAGTGGCCGGAGATCGCCGACGTCCTCGCCCCCGTCACGAAGAAGCTCGACAACGCCGTGGCGCGGGAGCTGAACGCGAAGGTGGATGTGGAGGGGGAGGATCCGCACCAGGTGGCACTTGAGTGGATGGTGGCGGAGGGGTTCGTGAAGAGGGGCGCGTGAAGAGGGTTTCGTGAAGTCGCGGGACTGAGCGAACCGCCGTTCAGCAGCTGGTCACGTGCGTCAGGACCCCGTTCAGCAGCTCGGGACCTCGCCCTTGCCGGACTCCAGCGCCACCAGGGAGCCGACCGCGCCCTTCAGGGTGGTCACCGGGATGAGCCGCAGCCCCTCGGGCAGTTCGGCCTCCGCGTCGGAGCACTCGGCGGCCGGGACGAGGAAGACGGTGGCGCCGTCGCGGTGGGCGGCCTGCGTCTTGAGGGTGACTCCGCCGACGGCGCCGACCTTGCCGGCGGTGTCGATGGTCCCCGTACCGGCGATGACACGACCGCCCGTGAGGTCGCCGCCGCTGCCGTCGCCGTCGAGCTTGTCGACGATGCCGAGGGAGAAGAGCAGGCCCGCGCTGGGACCGCCGACATCGGCGAGCCGCAGGGTGACCTCGATGTCGCCGGAGTCCTCACCGAGGTAGGCGAGGGCCGCCTCGGTGGCCGTGTCCTGGGACTCCTTCATCTCGGCCTCGTTGTACTCCTGGATCTCCTCGGTGGTGTCGCCGCTGGGGTAGACCGAGTCGCGCGGCATGACCGCCAGGTCCGTACGGAACCAGCCGTCGAGCACATCGCCCAGACCGACGCGGGCGTCCGGCCCCGTCGCCTCGATCGTCGTCATCCGCAGCTGACCGCCGGTCTTCCGGGTCTCCGCTCCACTGATCGTGATCACCGGCTCCCCCTTGTTCTCACCCAGGACGTTCGCCGTCATCCCCGGCTGCGCCACGGAGAACGGCAACGGCGCGAACACCGCCGTGGCGAGCAGCCCCACGACGGGCAGGGCGCAGACGGCTACGGCCACGGGACGCGAAAGGCTGGCGAGACGAGAGAGCACGGGGTCAATCTACGTGAGGGGCGATTCCGGCCAGGAAGGGGTGGTACGGCCGGGGGCGGGGGACCGCAGGGGCGAGGGGCGGCGGTGTACGGGCCCGCCTCAGTTGACGTCCACGTCCTTGAAGACGTCGAGGAGGTTCGTCAGCACCCGTACGCACGCGTCGACGTCGGCGCCCGTCAGATCACCGTCCACCCGCTCCAGCAGTCCGCTCTCTTCGGCGATCAACGTGTCGATGGCCGTACGGCCGGCGTCGGTCAACCGGATCAGGGAGGACCGCTGGTGCGCGGGGTTCGCGATGGCCTCGACGAGCTCACGCTCCGCCGCCTCGTTGACCATCCGCTGCACGAACTGCCGGCTGAAGGCCAGAGTCCGCCCCATCTCCGGCACGGTCATCGGCCGCCCACTCATCCGCAGCAGCTCCAGGACCACACGTATCCCCATGGGCAGCCCCACGACCTGCGCCTTCAGCTCCACCGCACGGGTCACCCGCCGGTAGAGGGGGCCCAGGACGGCGAACACCTCGTAGAGCCGCCCGGCGAGCTCCTCGGGCGGCAGCGGCTCGCTCTCCTCGCCGCCGCCCTCCCCCTCGCCTTTGCCGGCCCTGTCGTTCTCGTTCTCGTTCTCGTTCTCTGTCACGGGCTCATTCTCGCTCCCTCTCCCGCTCCCCCCATGAACCAGAATGACAACCTAGTTGCCAAATCCTCATGCAGAATGACACCTTAGTTGTCATGAATGATGCCTCGCAGGTTCTCACGTTCCAGTCCGACGACGGCCCGCTCGCCTATCGGGACGTCGGTACGGGCCCCCCGCTCGTACTGCTGCACGGCAGCTTCACGGACCACCGCATGTGGAGCGACCTGGTCCCCGCACTCGCCGCCGACCACCGTGTCATCACGCCGGACGCCCGCGGCCACGGCTCCTCCGCCAACGCGAGCAAGCCGTTCCGCCTCACCGACGATCTCGCCGCGCTCCTACGACACCTGGACACGGGCCCGGCCGTCCTGGTCGGCATGTCGATGGGCGGGGGCACCGCCGTCGACACCGCACTGGAGCATCCCGAACTCGTCCGCGCACTCGTGGTCAGCGGCGTCGGCACCAGCGAGCCCGAGCACACGGACCCCTGGACCAAGGACAGCGTCACCCGGTACTACGGCACCCTGATGTCCGGTGACATCGAGGGCTGGCTCGACGTCGTCGCCGAAGCCGTGGCCGGCCCCCACCGCGCGGTCGCCGACGTGGACCCCGCCATCGTGCGGCGCGTACGGGAGATGAGCCGCCACACCGCGTCGAAGCACACCATCGGCGAGCGGGACTGGCACGTCCCGGTGACGGACACCTGGGCACGCGCCGCACACATCACCGTGCCCGCCCTCGCCATCAACGGCGCCCTCGACGCCCCCGACCTCGTCGCCATGGCCGAACGCCTGGTCGCCACGGTCGCCGGCGACAGCCGCACCACCTCGATCGAGGCCACGGCCCACTACGTCAACATGGAAGAGCCGGCCCTGTTCACCAAGCTCCTGCTGGAGTGGCTGAACACACTGGACGACGACGCGTAGCCGCGGTCACCGCAACGCGTCAGCCACCTCTCGGGCCGCGTCCATGACACGCGGCCCGACCCGCTCCGGAATCGCGTCGGCCAGCATCACCACCCCGACGCTGCCCTCGACCCCGGTCACCCCGAGCAGTGGCGCCGCGGCCCCGCTGGCCCCCGCCTCCAGCTCGCCATGGGTGAGGGTGTACCCGGGCCCGTCCTTCGGCTGCTGGCGCGCCGAGAGGATGGCCCGTCCCGCGGCCCCCCGGTCCAGGGCGTGCCGGAATCCGGGCCGGTACGCCACGTGGTAGTCCGTCCACGTGGGTTCGACGACGGCGACGGCCAAGGCCTCGGTGCCGTCGACGAGGGTGAGATGGGCCGTGGCCCCGATGTCCTCGGCCAGCGACCGCAGCGCGGGCAACGCGGCTTCCCGTACCAGCGGATGGACCTGGCGTCCGAGCCGCAGCACCCCCAGCCCGACCCGGGCACGTCCGCCCAGGTCACGGCGTACGAGGGAGTGCTGTTCCAGGGTGGCGAGCAAGCGGTACACCACGGTCCGGTTGACTCCGAGCTTGTTGGACAACTCGGTGACGGTCAGCCCGTGATCGGTGTCGGCGAGCAGCTTGAGGACCCGCAGTCCTCGATCGAGTGTTTGAGAGGTCTCCGCGGTCACGACGCCCACTCCTTCTTGGTGAGGGCGGCGACCCCTGTCGCGGCTGATGCGACACCGGTCCCGTTCGGCGACGCGCTACAGAGGCCGCCGATCGGCTGAACCCGGTCGGATCCGGGCGGAGTCGCTTCACGGCTGCGCTCCGCGGCGGCGCTGCCACGGGGCGTTGTGCGTAGCGGGACAGTAGACGAGCGGGTTCGCTCAGCGGAAGACTCCGTCCAGAATCCGGTCAGTGACCGGTATGGACTACTTCCTTTTGTCGCGATATGCGGGGCGTATCTGACGGGCGCGCACCACCCCGCACCCAGCGCACACGGGAAGCCGTACGCCCGGACGCACTCCCGGCCGCACTCCCCCGGAGGGCAGAGCGTCCGGACGTCACTTCATCCGGGTGGCCCACTCCTGCACCTTGGCGATCCGCTGCCGCAGCTGCCCGGCCGTGGCCTCGGCGCTCGGCGGTCCGCCGCACACCCGGCGCACCTCGGTGTGGATGACACCGTGCGGCTTGCCGCTCTGGTGGGAGTACGCGCCGACCATCCCGTTGAGCTGTTTACGCAGCTCAAGGAGTTCTTTGTGGGTGACTACGGGCCGCCGGTCGGCGGGGAGTTCGACGAGGTCGGCCTCCGCGTCCGGCTTGCGGCGGCTGTGCGCGATCTGCCGGGCCTGCCTCTTCTGGAGCAGCAGCTGCACCTGGTCGGGCTCCAGCAGCCCCGGAATCCCGAGGTAGTCCTGCTCCTCCGCGCTGCCGGGGTGGGCCTGCATGCCGAACTCGGCGCCGTTGTACATGACCCGGTCGAACACGGCGTCGGACTCGAGCGCCTCGAACGGCAGCATGTCCTGATCGCCGGTGTCCTCGTCCTGCTCCCTCTCCGCCTCCTGGAGGAGCTTGTCCTCCTCGGCGTACGGGTCCTCCTCGCCCTGCTTCTTCGGCTTGTCGAGGGCGTGGTCCCGCTCCACCTCCATCTCGTTGGCCCAGGTGAGCAGGTCGGGCACGGTCGGCAGGAACACGGACGCGGTCTCGCCGCGCCGCCGGGACCGTACGAATCGTCCGACGGCCTGGGCGAAGAAGAGCGGGGTGGAGATGGTGGTGGCGTAGACCCCCACCGCCAGCCGGGGCACGTCCACCCCCTCGGACACCATCCGCACGGCGACCATCCACCGGGCGGTGTTCGCACTGAACTCGTCGATACGGTCCGACGCGCCCGAATCGTCGGACAGTACGACCGTCGCGCTGGTCCCCGTGATCTCCCGGATCAGCTTGGCGTAGGCACGCGCGGAGTCCTGGTCGGTGGCGATGACGAGGGCGCCGGCGTCCGGGATGCCCTTCCTGACCTCGGTCAGCCGCTGGTCGGCGGCGCGCAGCACACTCGGCATCCACTCGCCGCGCGGATCGAGGGCCGTACGCCAGGCCTGGCTGATCGCGTCCTTGGTCATCGGTTCGCCGAGCCGCGCCGCGATCTCGTCGCCCGCCTTGGTCCGCCACCGCATGTTGCCGCTGTAGGAGAGGAAGATGACGGGCCGCACGACGTTGTCGGCGAGCGCGTTGCCGTATCCGTACGTGTAGTCGGCGGACGACCGCCGGATCCCGTCCGTCCCCTCCTCGTAGGCCACGAAGGGGATGGGGTTGGTGTCGGACCGGAAGGGCGTACCGGTGAGCGCGAGCCGCCGGGTGGCGGGCTCGAACGCCTCGAGGCACGCCTCGCCCCAGGACTTGCTGTCACCGGCGTGGTGGATCTCGTCGAGAATGACCAGCGTCTTGCGCTGTTCGACGCGATTGCGATGCAGCATGGGCCGTACGCCGACGCCCGCGTACGTGATCGCGATCCCGTCGTACTCCTTGCTGAGCGGCCCCGCGCTGTACTCGGGATCCAGCTTGATCCCTATCCGCGCGGCGGCCTCGGCCCACTGCTTCTTCAGATGCTCGGTGGGCGCCACGACCGTCACCTGCTGCACGACGTGATGGTGCAGCAACCAGGAGGCGAGCGTCAGCGCGAAGGTGGTCTTCCCGGCGCCCGGGGTGGCGACCGCGAGGAAGTCCCGCGGCTGCTCCTGGAGATACCTCTCCATGGCCGCCTGCTGCCAAGCGCGCAGCTTGCCGGCGGTACCCCAGGGGGCACGGCCGGGGAAGGCGGGTGAGAGGTGGTGGTTCGACGTCGAGGAGGCGGCGGTGGTAGTCACGGTCTCCGGTTGGTGGTGGGTGACGGACGGGCAGCTCGGCGAAGCGGCGAGATGCAGGACACCTCGGCTACGTATGACAACCGGGCCACCCTACCGGCGGCCCCGTTGCGTCAATGTGCGAACCGCGTCTGGTCGCCCAAGGATGGGACCGAGGTCACATCGCTACTCAGCCAGGTCGCGCAATGCCTCGGAGATGGCCTTGACCTCATCGAGGCTGCCGGTCGAGACAGCGATGACCAGGCGCTCCGCCGCATTGATGTCCGGTCGCAACTGCACCTCGTTCATCCCCAGGAAGACGACACAGGCCACCCAGGCCGTGCGCTTGTTCCCGTCGATGAAGGGGTGATTGATCGCCAGTGACTGGAGGAGTGCGGCCGCCTTGTCGAACAGATCGCTGTACGCCTCCTGCCCGAACATCGAAGCCGAGGGGCGGTGCACGGCCGATTCCAGCAGGCCGGCATCCCGCACGATGACGTGCTGGTCATCGACCGCCAGGTCGGCGATGGCCAGAACGTCCTCGGCCGACAGGTAGACGTAGGTCACTTCAGCCGCTCCAGCAGCTCGGCCCATTTGGCTGTCTGCTCCTTGGCAGCCTTACGGACCAGCGCCTCGTGCGCCGTCCTGGCCAGGTAGTCGTCCACGGCCCTCAGCAGTATTGCGTGCATGCTCGTGCCCTCTTCCTCGGCGCGCAACTTCAGAGCTTCGGTCTGGTCATCACGAAGACGCAGGTTCATAGCCATACCAAAACGGTACCATCGCGTGGGGTCAAATTGGTACCATCCCCGGCTACGGGGCCCGCACCCGCGTGGTCACCCAAGCCCCCACCAACGCCACCCCCGCCATCGGCAGGAACACCGCGACGAAGGCGGCCGCATGCGACGCGGCACCGGCGGCCGCGGTCGCCGAGTGGCCGACCGCGCCGCCGCCCAGCCCGGCGAAGGCCGCGCCGCACGCGGCCAGCAGCAGCGCGTTGGAGAGGCCGTCGGACATCTGGAGGGCGGCGGAGCTGGTGCCGGCCTCCTCGGGGGCGGAGAGCTTGAGCAGCAGCACGCTGGTGGAGGCGATGACGAGGCCAGTCACCTACCGCGTGCTGTCCTGAGCGAGACGGCCGCGACCAGGTCCTCTGGGGCAGGCAGGCGCCTCAGAGCCCCGCGCAGGCCTCGTTCCGCAGCCGCTCCACCCAGCAGCACGCAGCCGTCTCCTCGCGGTTCTCGCGGTTCTCGCGGTTCTCGCGGTGCAGCAGCCACAGCGTGAAGGCGAGGGTGGAGATGTCGGCGTCGAGGGAGGTGAGGGTGGACTCGGGGTCGCTCCAGTTGAGGACCGCGCCGGTGGTGCCGTCGACGACGAGGCTGTTGCCTTCGACGAAGTGGCCGAGGCGGATCAAGTGGGCGGCTCTGGCGGGGAGTCGGCCGGGCGGGAGCTCGCCGGGGCGCTCGCCCGCGTTGTACTCGGCGAGGGTCGGCAGCGGGATGTCCGTGTCGAGCTGGAAGAAGCCGTGGTCCTCGGGCAGGCCCATGTCGCGCAGGAAGCGGCGGGTCGGCTCGTGGATGAGCGTGGCCGGGAAGTCGAAGTCCTCGAAGCGCCACACCTTGCTCTGCCCGAACTCCTCGTCCAGCAGGCGGGCCGGCAGGTCCAGCGCCAGCCCCGACCGGGTGACCGGCCCGCCCACCGCTGTCACGGCCGTCAAGTCGTCCAGGGTGTTCAAGTGGTTCAAATCGTTCAGGTCGTTCAGGTCCGTCAGGCCCATTGTTCCCATCGTCATCGTGCTCATGGCTCCCCCCGGCACATGGTTCGCAACGTACTTCCCCCGAGCGGGAATCACTCACCGCTCAGCGGTCGTCCCCACTGCCAAGAACCATACGCCGCCCCACTGACAACGCCCGGAATTACGCGCGAAGACGCACTTCAGGAGCTGTGAGCCACCGGCTGTGAGCCACCGGCTGTGGGCATGCGCCGCGGGGCGGGCGAGGCCGCGCTCACGTGCCCGTCACCACCGCCGCCTGCGGGCGGATCGGCAGGCGGTTCACGGGGCGGCCCGTGGCGGCCCGTACCGCCGCCGCGACGGCCGCCGGAGACGTGACGACCGGCACCGCGCTGGCCGCCTTCGCGCCGAAGGGCGCCACCACGTCCCGTTCCTCGACCAGTTTGACGATCTGGATGTCGGGGGTGTCGAGGGCGGTGGGCAGGGCGTAGCCGGTCAGGTCGGGGTGACGGATCAGGCCTCGGGGGGTGCGGAGGTTCTCCGTGAGCGCGATGCCCACGCCCTGGGTGACGCCCGCCTCGATGCGCGCGGCGAGCTGCGTCGGGTTGAGGATCCGGCCGACGTCCTGGGCGACCGCCAGCTCCACGACCCGTACCGAGCCGAGCTCGATGTCGACGTCCACGACCGCGCGGATCGCGCAGAAGGCGAGACCGACGAAGGCGTCGCCCTGGCCGGCGCCGTCCAGCGGCTCGGTCGGGTGCGGGCGGCACTGGGCCGTGGCCCAGAGTTCCTTGCCGTCCATGGCCTCCATGACCGTGGTCGACAGGACACCGTCGTACGACGTGATCTTGCCGTCGGCGATCTGCAGCAGCTCCGTGGACATGCCGAACTTGTGGGCGAGCGGTTGCAGCAGCTGCGTACGGACCATCCTGGCCGCTCGCTCCACCGCGCCGCCGGAGACCCAGGTGTGGCGGCCGCGGCAGCTCGGGCCCGACGGGGGCTGGTCGGTGTCGACCTGGGCGATGTGGACCTCGTCGATGCCGAGGGTCTCCTGGACGATCTGCCGGGCGAGGGTGGAGAAGCCCTGTCCGGTGTCGACGGCCGCGCAGAGGACGGTCGCGATGCCGTCGTGGACCTTCACGGTGGCCGTGGAGACCTCGTCAGCGCCCTCGGCGCCGAGCATGTGGACCATGCCGAGGCCGTAGCCGACGCCACGGCGGACCGCGCCCGGCTCACCCGCGCCCTCGGGGCCGCCGGGGAGCAGCCACTCCTCCTCGGGCGTGTCCTTGGGGAGGGCGGGCAGCGGGAACTCCTGGACGGCCTGGAGGAGTTCGGCGACCGGGGCCGGGCAGGTCACCGACTGGCCCGTCGGCAGCACATCACCCGTGGACATCACATTGCGCATACGCAGTTCCGCCGGGTCGAGGCCCAGCTTCTTCGCCAGCTTGTCCATCTGCGCCTCGTAGGCGGCGCAGACCTGCATGGCGCCCTCGCCGCGCACATGGCCGGAGGGCGGGTTGTTGGTGCGGACCGCCCAGCCCTCGATGAAGGCGTTCGGGACGATGTACGGGCCGCAGGCGAACGACACCGCCGCCGCCAGCGCCTCCGAGGAGGTGTCGGCATACGCGCCCCCGTCGAGCAGGATCTGCGCCTCGACCTTGATCAGCTTGCCGTCGGCGTCCGCGTGATGGCGGTACCTCAACAACGTGGGATGCCGGTGGGCGTGGCCCAGGAAGGATTCCTCACGGGTCGCCGTCAGCTTCACCGGGCAGCCGGTCTTCAGCGCCAGCAGGCCGAGCGGCAGCTGGAAGCCCTGGTCCTCGCGGTCGCCGGTGGCGCCGGGGACCCCGGTGACGACGATCTTGACCCGGTCGGGCGGCAGGCCGTAGCAGGCGGCGGCCGCGTCGCGGTCGGTGTGCGGGTCGGTGGAGGCGACGTACAGCTCGACGCCGCCGTCGGGGCGGGGCACGGCGAGGCCGGCCTCGGCGCCGATGGGGGCCGGGTCCGCGCGGCCGATGCGGTACTGGCCCTCGACGACGATCTCACCGGCCGCGTTCGGGTCACCGTGGCGCAGCGGGATGTGCCGGATCAGGTTGCCGTCGGGGTGCAGGGGCTCGGCCTCGAAGGCCTGCTCCGGGTCGATCACCGGGTCGAGTACCTCGTACTCGACGATGACAGCGGCGGCGGCCATCCGCGCGGTGTCCGGGTGGTCGGCGGCGACGGCCGCGATGGGCTCGCCGTGGTGGCGTACGACCTCGGAGGCGAACAGCGGCCGGTCGGCCTTGCCTCGGCCGTGCAGGGCGACGCCCGGCACGTCCTCGTGGGTGATGACGGCCCGCACACCGGGCATCTCGCGCGCGTGGGACGTGTCGATGGAGACGATGCGCGCGTGCGGGTGCGGCGAGCGGAGCACGGCGGCCCACAGCAGGCCCTCGGCCCACAGGTCGGCCGCGTACGGGAAGGTGCCCTCCGACTTGGCGCGCGTGTCGGCCGACGGCAGGGACACACCCAGGCCGTGCGGCAGTTGCTCCGGGGCGGACGCGTTCTCGCCGGGGGTCCCGGGGACCGCGGGCATCGCGGTGGCGGCTTCGTTGCTCACGCCTGGCCTCCGTCCTGGCCGAACGACCGGCCCTGACCGCCGTACGAGTCGTCCTGGTCACCGAAATCGGCGAACGACCGGTCCTGGCCGCCGTACGAGTCGTGCTGACCGCCGAACGACAGCCCCTGGCCGCCGTACGACTGGTCGGGGTCGTGGGGTCCTTGCGGCGGTGCTCCCTGGGAGTCGTACGCCGCCGTGTTGACGCCGCCCGCGCCGGGGCCCGCCTGGTGCGGGATACGTGCCTCGTCGGCGGCCGCGGCGGTGTCGTTCTCGGCGGCCGTGTGTGCCTCGCGTTCGGAGACGACCTCGTGTACGGCCGCCAGGACGCCCCGGTAGCCCGAGCAGCGGCAGAGGTTGCCGCAGAGCGCCTGGCGGGTCTCCAGGTCGGTGGGCGCGGGGTTGCCCTCAAGGAGGTCGTGCACGGTCATCGCCATGCCTGGGACGCAGAAACCGCACTGCACGGCGCCGCACTTGGCGAGGGCGCGCTGTACGTCCGAGGGCTGGCCGTCGGCGGCGAGGCCCTCGACGGTGCGTACCTCGCTGCCCGCGGCGGTGACGGCGGGCACCAGGCAGGACGCCACGAGCCGGCCGTCGACCTGCACGTTGCAGGCGCCGCACTCGCCCTGTGAGCAGCCGTCCTTGGCGCCCGCGAGGCCGAGCCGCTCGCGCAGCACGTAGAGCAGCGACTCACCGATCCAGGCGTCGCTGACGGGCCGGTCGGTGCCGTTGACGCGCAGGACGTACGAGGCGAGGGGGTGGTCGTCGTGCGGGGGCGGCGCGGACTCGTCGGCCTCCTCAGCCAGGGCCGGCTCACCGTCGGTCTCGATCTCGGTCGCCACGGCGGCCTCGGGCGCGCCGAGGGCCGTCTCCGGGGCCTCCGCGTCCGCCTCACCGACCGGCCCAGCGGGCTCCTGGGCGGCCTCGGGGTCGTCCCTGGCGGTCCGGGGGGTCGAATCGGTGTACGCCTCCCCAGCGGCCCCGGAGGGCCCCCCAGGGGCCTCCCGAGCCCCGCCGAGCACGCTCTCCCCGCCGAAATACCCCTCGGCCGTGCGCTCGGCGGCGCGTTCGTCGGCGCCGCGCTCCTCGCCACGTGCGGGCGGCGGCGCGGTCCACGCCGTGCCGATCTGCTCGGTCGCCCAGGGCGCGGCGGCGCCGCCGGGGAGCGTGGCGGGCGGGGTTCCGCCCCACTGCTCGACAAGGGCGGACGTACTGAACTCGCCGGATTCGTCCGGAAGATCACCTCCGGCGACCGGAATCGACCACTCGCCGGTCACATCGCGACCGGGAGCGGCGCCTTCCTGCCCGCCGGGCTCCTCGAACGTCCACTGGCCGGTCGACGCGGGGTTGTACGTGAACCCGTCCTGCGCGGGCGGCTGCGGCTGCCCGGCGTTCGGGTCGTGCCACTGGTCGCCCCCGGCCGGCATCGTCCAGCCACCCGGGGCGGACGGATCGGCTCCGGCGGCGGGGCCCGGGTTGCCCGCTATGGGCGGCGGCACATAGCCGTGGCCCGGCGCGGCGAGCGGGGTATTGGCGGCGAGGAGCGCGTCGATGCCCCCCTCGGGGAGCTGTACGAACGTGGTGGCGCCGTCGTCGTAGTCACCCTGCGGCAGCCGCTCCCAGCCGCCCTGGCCCCCCTGCTGCGGGGTGCCCTCTCCGTGCTGGTCGTCGGTCACGACAGTGCCCTCCCCAGTGCTCGTCGGGCCAGCGCGGCGACGGTGCGCCGCAGATGCAGTACGGCGGGCGGAAGCGGTGGTACCGAGCCGTCGACCTCGGGGGCCGGGTCGGGGATGCAGGCGGCGGCGACGTACTCGCCGAAGGCCTGCAGCGCCTCGGGGACGAGGGTGCGATCGCCGTCCCAGTCGATCAGCTGACCGACCCACACCTCGGCGTCCAGGGGCCTGAGCGGCATCGGCGCTATGGCCCCCACCGCGCACCGCACCCCGCGCCGGGCGGGGTCGAGGACGAGGGCGACGGAGGCGACCGCGCGGCCGGGGCCGGTACGCCCGGTGGCCTTGAGGAAGACCTGGGGCGCGTGCAGCAGCGGCACGCGCACGAAGCCGATGAGTTCGCCGGGGCGCAGCATCTCCATGCCGGCCAACAGGTGCGAGACGGGCATCTCGCGGCGGGCCCCGCCCGGGCCCGCGATGATCAGCGTGGCCTCCAGGGCGGCCAGCACGGGCAGCGCGTCCCCCGTGGGGGCGGCCGTCGCGATGTTGCCGCCGAGGGTGCCGGCGTTGCGGATCTGCGGTGGTCCGGCGGCGCGCGCTGCGGCGGCGAGCGCCGGAATGAGCGCCGCGAAATCCGGGCGCCCCATCCGCGCGTGCGTCAGTCCGGCGCCGAGCAGGGCGTGTCCGTCCTGGTACTGCCAGCCGCGGATCTCGCTGATCTTGCCGAGGCCGACCAGCGCGGCGGGCCTGAGCTGCCCCGAGTTGACCGAGGCCATGAGGTCCGTGCCGCCCGCCACCGGAACCGCCCAGGGCATGGCGGCGAGGGCCGCCACTGCCTCGTCCAGCGAGCCGGGCAGGGTCACGGCCTGCGCCGCCTGCGGTGCGTGCGTGGTCAAACCGGCTGCCCCTTCCCGCTGCCCCACCTGGTCCGCCTGTGTTGCCGTACGGTACGTGCTGACAGGGCGGACGTGGCAACTCTGGCACATTCTCACGAGGCCCGAACGCGGGGGTCCGCCAGGAGGCATTCGCCCACCTCACCCGAGAGATGGTCCGTTTTGGCACAGCATCTCCCGTAGGAACGAATTGACACGCTCGGGTGCCACTTGCGCCTCTTGTTCCCCCAGGACACCGTCGCGGCGCACCCGCCGCGCGGGCGTACGGGTTCCCCGCGGCCGTACGGGACCGGGGCCGCCTCACACGTTCGGGGGCGCCCCCTCGATCGGACGTCCGAGCACCCCGGGGCGGCGCTGCCACGGACGTGGTCCAGAAGGCGGCCGATAACCGACCCCAAGGGCGTCAAGTCGCCGGTAATGGACCGTCATCCGGCGCTCGAAGTCCGCGAAGTCCCGCTCGGCGGGGGCGGGCAACCAGCTCCAGGCCACCTCGGCGAAGGCGGCCAGGCGCGGGTACGTCTGGTAGTCGACGCGCGCGGGATCCTCCATCACCTCGGTCCACACATTGGCCTGGGTGCCCAGCACGTGCCGTGCCTCGTCGGGCGTCAACTCCGATGGAACCGGCTCGAACCGGAAAACGTCCTCCAGGGTGCGTACGAAGCCGATCGGCACCGGCTCGTCGGGGCCGCCGTCCTGACGGTGGTCCAGATACACCTGCTGCTCCGGGCACATGACCACGTCGTGGCCCGCGCGGGCCGCCGTGATGCCGCCCGCATAGCCCCGCCAGGACGACACGGCCGCCCCCGCCGCGAGGCCGACTTCTGTCGTCCCGCCCTCCAGGATCTCGTCCCATCCGATCAGGCGACGCCCGCGCGCGGTCAGCCAGTTGCCGAAGTGCCGGATGAACCACGACTGCAACTCGTCCTCGTCCGAGAGCCCCAGCTCCCGGATGCGCGCCTGCGCGCCGGCCGACTCCTTCCACTGGTCCTTGGCGCACTCGTCGCCGCCGATGTGCACGAAGGTCGAGGGAAAGAGCTCAAGGACTTCCTCGAAGACCCCCTCGAAGAAACGCAGGGTGTTGTCAGTGGGGGCGAGTACGTTCTTGTTGATGCCCCAGGTGTCCCAGACGGTGAGGGAGGTCGTGTCGATGACGTCGGTGTTGCCCAGTTCCGGATACGCGGCGATGGCTGCCTGGCTGTGTCCCGGGATGTCGATCTCGGGGACCACGCTGATATGCCGCTCGGCCGCGTAGGCGACGATCTCGCGGATGTCGTCCTTCGTGTAGTAACCCCCGTGCGGCTTCTCCTCCCAGAGGGGTGACGCGCGATGGCCGAATTTCGTGCGCGCCCGCCAGGAGCCGACCTCCGTCAGCCTCGGGTACCGCTCGATCTCGATCCGCCAGCCCTGGTCGTCCGTCAAGTGGAAGTGGAGGACGTTGAGTTTGTGCGCGGCCATCAGGTCCAGGTGACGCAGGATCTGGTCCTTGGGGAGGAAGTGCCGCGCCACGTCGAGCATGAGGCCGCGCCAGGCGAAGCGGGGGCTGTCCTCGATCGTGATGTGCGGCAGGTCCCAGTCCTGCCCCGGCCGCACCGGAGCCCGCCGGAAGGCATCCGGATCGAGCAGCTGCCGCAGGGTCTGCGCGCCGTAGAAGACGCCGGCCGCGCTGCCGCCCTGGATGAGCACGGGAAACTCGTCGACGACGAGGCGGTACCCCTCCGGAGGCAGGATCGGGTCGATGGCCAGCACGATCCTGCCGCGGGCGCCGGGTGCTTCGGGAAAGGGCAGGCCGGTCGCGGCCCCGAGCGTCGCGCGGAGCCAGCGCGCCACGCCCTCCGTACCGGGCCCGGCCTCCAGCCCGGTCTCCGCATGCAGGCTGATGTACCCGGCGTCGTTCCTGAGGAGGTCCCGCGGCGCCGGAATCAGTTCCGTTCCTGTCACGTCAGTCCTTAACCGCGCCGCCCAGTCCGGAGACCAGCCGTCGCTGTACGAGTACGAAGAAGATCAGCACCGGAACGGTCATCACCGTGGACGCCGCCATCACGCCGCCCCAGTCCGGCTCTTCGGGCTTGTAGAACACCAGGAGGGCCATCGGCAGGGTCGACTGGGAGGTGTCGCTGATGATGAACGACTTGGCGAACAGGAAGTCGTTCCAGGCCGAGATGAAGGAGAAGACGCTGGTGGCCACCAAACCCGGGAAGACGAGGGGGAAAAGGATCTGCCACAGGAATCGTGAACGGCTCGCCCCGTCGAGACAGGCCGCCTCCTCCAGTGCCTCCGGTACGGCCTTCACAAAGCCGCGCAGCATCCAGATCGCGAACGGCAGCGAGAAGGCGATGTGCGGCAGGATCAGCGCACCCAGCGTGTTGAGTTGGCCGAAGTCCCGCATCAGGAAGAAGAGGGGGATGGTCAGCGCCTCCACGGGCACCATCTGCGCGACCAGGAACATGATCAGCAGGGTGGTCCGGAAACGGAAGCGGAATCGGGTCACGGCCGTCGCCGCGAGAAACGCGATCAGCGCGGAGGCGAGCACCACCGCGCACGCGACGACCAGGCTGTTGAGAAAGTAGCGGCCGAATTCCTGCTGCCCGAAGACCCGGCGGAAGGAATCCAGGGTCGGCGCGAGCGTCCAGGGCCGGGGCTCGCTGGACTCGATCTCCCCCGCCGGTTTGAAGGCGCTCAGCACCATCCAGTAAAGGGGGAACGCCACCACGACCGCGATGACCAGGGCGGACGCCTCCGCGGCGAGCCGCCAGGGCCGACGTAGGAAACCCAACGAATTCACAGCTCCTCCCCTTGCCTGCGCAGCAGTCGCAAATACACGAGGGTGACGGCCAGCAGAATGAGCAGCATCACCACGCCGATCGCCGAGCCGAGGCTGTACTGCGCGGAGGCGAAGGCCTTCTGGTAGGCGTACACGTTCAGTACGAGGTTCTGTCTGGCGATACCGCCGCCGTTGGTCATCACATAGATCTGGGTGAAGACCTTGAAGTCCCAGATGACCGACTGAATGGTGACGACGACGAGGATCGGACGGATCATCGGCGCGAGGACCGACCGCCAGATCCGCCACTGCGAGGCACCGTCGAGCGCCGCGGCTTCGAGCACCTCGGACGGCACGGAGCGGATGCCCGCGTAGACGGTCACCATCACGAACGGGAAGGAGCACCACACCACTTCGAGCAGTACGAGGAAGAAGGCGCTGTACCGGCCGTACGTCCAGGAGTGGTCGCCCAGGCCGAGGATCCGGTTGACCGGCCCGAAGTCGGGGTCGAAGAGGAGCAGCCACACCGTGGAGCCGGTGATCGCGGGGGTCGCCCACGCGCCGAGCGCGGCCAGCATCAGGGCGAGCCGGGGCAGGGCACGCACACGTGTCAGCAGCACGGCCAGCGCGCAGCCGACGGCGAGCGTGGAGACCACACAGGCCGCCGCGAACACCACGGTGGCCAGCAGGACCCGCCAGAACTCCGGATCCGCGAACAGCTCCGCGTAGTTCGCGAACCCCTGAAAGGTCGTCGGCTCCCCACCACTGACCTGCGCCTGCGTGTACTCCAGCAGCGAGATCAGACCGAGCTGATAGATCGGATAGACAAGCAGCCCCCCGAGCACGACAAGCGCGGGCGCGAGACAGACCCAGGGCGTCCAGCCGGCGGCACCTCGGGCACGCCGTGCACCCCCACCCCGATAGGGGCGCGGGGAACTGCGCGACAAGCCACGACGGCCCCGCACCCGCCCACGCTCCGCACCCCCCGACCCCTCGGGCGCCGCTCCCCCACCCCCCACCTTCACGGAAACGGCACCCTCAGACACCCGCTTCACCCCGCGGAGCTGAACGCGTCGTTCATCTGCGCAGCCGCGTCCTTCGACGCCTCAGCCACGTCCTTCTTGCCGCTGACGACCTCCTGGAACATCGTCGGCAGCACCAGCGACGCGTCGATCTGCGCCCAGGCCGGCGAGGCGGGCACGAACTTCGTCCCGGAGGTCAGCGTCGTCACGAAGGGCTTGATGAACGGCTCCTCCTTGGCCGCCTCGCCCCGTACGTCGGTGTACGTCGGCAGGAAGCCCATCGCGTCGAAGAGTTCGCCCTGGGTCTGCTTCGAGGCCAGCCGCTTCATCAGGTCGACGGCGAGGGTGCGGTGCGTGGTGCTCTTCAGTACGCCGATGTTGTTGCCGCCCGCGAACGCCGGGGCGACCGAACCGGACTTCACGCCGGGCAGCGGTACGACCGCGTACTTGCCCTTGACCTTGCCGGCCTCCACGGCCGAGTGGCTGAAGTCGCCACCGATGGCCATGCCCGCCTTGCCGGCCGCGAACGCGGTGACCGTGTCGTTGCCGCCCATGCTCGCGCACTTGGCGGCGGGGCAGTTGTCGTCGCCGAAGAGCGAGGTGTACGCCGTGATGCCCTTCTGGGCGGCCGCGCTGTCGATGGTCGAGGCGTACGAGCCGCCCTTGCCCTCGGCTATCTCGCCGCCGTTGGCCCAGACGAAGGGCATCGCGCCGTAGGTGTAGGCGCCGCCGACGACGAGCCCGTACAGGTCGGGCTTGGCGGCGCGGATCTGCTTGGCGGTGGCGGCCAGTTCGTCCAGGGACTCGGGGACTTCGAGGCCGAGTTCCTCGAAGACGTCGGTGCGGTAGTACAGCGCGCGCACGCCGACGAAGAAGGGCGCCCCGTAGATCTTGCCGTCTACCGTCACGGACGTCTTGGCGGTGGGGTCGGAGTCCTTGGCCTCGGACCAGGCGTTGAAGTCCGCGGTGACGTCGGCGAGTCCGCCGTCCTTCACATAGCCGGCCGTGTCCGTGTTGCCGTACTCGATGACGTCCGGGGCGCTCTTCGGGTCGTTGAAGGCGGCCTTGATGCGCTGGGCGCGGGTCTCGACGGGGATGTACTCGACCTTCACCTTCGCGCCGTCGTGCGCCTTCTCGAAGGCGGCGACGACCTTGTCGACGACCTTCTCCTTCGGTTCGCTGCTCACCTCCTGGAAGAGCCAGACCCGGAGCGTGCCGGTCTTCTCGTCCTCCGCGGAGGAGGAGTTGTCGGAGGTCTGCGGGGCACAGGCGGTCAGCCCCGCGAGGGCTAGGGCCGCTACGGGCGCGGCGAGTCTGGCGGCGAACTTCATGGAGCATCCTCCGAGGGGGGGGAGCGGATCGTTGCATTCTCTGCAACGAGCGTTTTGCTCTCTACAACACCCGGAGGTTAGGGAGTACATGAACATGCCCACAAGAGGTCTCAACCACCTTGTGACCTCTTGCGGGCACGCAGAAGAGCTCGGGAGTACCCCGTGCGCCGACGGGTGCGGGTGGTATGTGGTTGCTCGCGCAGTTCTCCGCGCCCCTGAAAGACCTGGGGGCACACCCCTGCTTTCAGGGGCGCGAGGAACTGCGCGACAAGCCCCCACTCACCCGCACCCGCCGACGCCCGGGGTACTCCCGAGCTCTCAGGCGCACTGCTAAGCGGCGCGGCCAGGCCGCTACTTCTTGCCGTCTCCCTTGCCGCCCTCATCGCCGCCGCCGGCGAGGGACTCGAAGATCTCCTTGCACATGGGGCACACGGGGTACTTCTTCGGGTCGCGGCCCGGGACCCACACCTTGCCGCACAACGCCACGACGGGCGTGCCGTCGAGGGCGCTCGCCATGATCTTGTCCTTCTGGACGTAGTGGGCGAAGCGCTCGTGGTCGCCGTCGCCGTGCGACGTCTGCGGCGTCGGCTCGACGAGGGTCCCCGTACCAGTACCGCGCTCGGGCTCAAGAGTGCTCATGAGTGCAAGGGTACTGAAGCTCACAGGCATCAGTTGAGCGAAGGGTCGTCCGGGTACGTCGCCACCATCGCGAGGTCGTTGCGCTGGCGGCGCAGGACCTCACGCCAGAGCCGTTCGGGGGACGGGGAGGAGACGTCGCCGGGTTCCGACTCGACGACGTACCAGGCGCCCTCGACCAATTCGTCCTCCAACTGGCCGGGCCCCCACCCCGCGTACCCGGCGAAGATCCTGAGGGACCCCAGCGCGGAGGCCAGCAGCTCCGGCGGGGCCTCCAGGTCGACGAGGCCGATCGCGCCGTGGACGCGCCGCCAACCGAGTGGCGCCCGGTCCACGGAGCCGCCGCCGGGTATCACCGCGACACCGAGCGCCGAGTCCAGCGACACCGGGCCACCTTGGAAGACGACGCCCGGTTCGCCGGCGAGTCCCGCCCAGCCCTCCAGGATGTCGCCGACCTCCACCGGGGTCGGGCGGTTGAGGACCAGCCCGAGTGAGCCCTTCTCGTCGTGGTCGAGGAGCAGCACCACCGCGCGGTCGAAGTTCGGGTCCGCCAGGGCGGGTGTGGCCACGAGCAGCCGCCCTGTGAGCGAGGACACCTCGGTCATGCCAGACATGATCCCGCATCCTGCCCGGCTCGGGGAGCCAATGCCCGCAGCGATGCGCGTCGCAGCCATGAATCCAGGCCGGCGGCCCGCAGGGCGTCTTTCAGGGTGGTGGTGGGAGACGGGTGGCGCACAGGTGCGGACCCCGCGCACACCCCACGACGGTGACCCCATGTGCCCGACGGTGAACGGTTCGTGTTGTGGCAGACCTATGACGTGACTGAGAAGCACTTGGGCTTACGGAAGGGGGGTAGGCGGCGATTACGCTAGCTCTCCGGCCCACGCCGCACCGGCCTCCGCACAACGGGTCGGCCGGTCGGCCCCCCACGCCGAAAAGCCCTCTGCCCAACTCCACGGAACGCGAGATTCATGACCGTCAACGGCTCTGACGACGTACTGCTTGTACACGGCGGCACCCCGCTCAGTGGCGAGATCCGTGTCCGCGGTGCGAAGAACCTCGTACCCAAGGCCATGGTCGCCGCGCTGCTCGGCAGCGGTCCGAGCCGGCTGCGCAACGTCCCCGACATCCGCGATGTGCGGGTCGTGCGCGGGCTGCTGCAGCTGCATGGCGTAACGGTCCGCCCGGGTGACGAGCCGGGCGAGCTGGTGATGGACCCGACGAACGTGGAGAGCGCGAACGTCGCCGACATCGACGCCCACGCGGGTTCGAGCCGCATCCCGATCCTGTTCTGCGGCCCACTTCTGCACCGCCTCGGCCACGCCTTCATCCCCGGCCTCGGCGGCTGCGACATCGGCGGCCGGCCGATCGACTTCCACTTCGAGGTGCTGCGGCAGTTCGGCGCGAAGATCGAGAAGCGGGACGACGGCCAGTACCTGGAGGCGCCGCGCAGGCTGCGCGGCACCAAGATCGCGCTGCCGTACCCGTCGGTGGGCGCGACGGAGCAGGTGCTGCTCACAGCCGTCCTCGCGGAGGGCGTCACCGAGCTCTCGAACGCGGCGATCGAGCCGGAGATCGAGGACCTCATCTGCGTCCTGCAGAAGATGGGCGCCATCATCGCGATGGACACCGACCGCACGATCCGCATCACCGGTGTGGACTCGCTCGGCGGCTACAACCACAAGGCGCTCCCGGACCGCCTGGAGGCCGCCTCCTGGGCGTCCGCCGCGCTGGCGACCGAGGGCGACATCTACATCCGCGGCGCCCAGCAGCGTTCGATGATGACGTTCCTGAACACCTACCGGAAGGTGGGGGGCGCCTTCGAGATCGACGACGAGGGCATCCGCTTCTGGCACCCCGGCGGTCAGCTGAAGTCGATCGCCCTGGAGACGGACGTCCACCCCGGCTTCCAGACCGACTGGCAGCAGCCCCTGGTCGTCGCCCTGACGCAGGCCACCGGCCTCTCGATCGTCCACGAGACGGTCTACGAGTCCCGGCTGGGCTTCACCTCGGCGCTGAACCAGATGGGCGCGCACATCCAGCTCTACCGCGAGTGCCTCGGCGGTTCCGTCTGCCGCTTCGGCCAGCGCAACTTCCTGCACTCCGCCGTCGTCTCGGGGCCCACCCGCCTCCAGGGCGCCGACCTGGTCATCCCCGACCTCCGCGGCGGCTTCTCGTACCTGATCGCCGCTCTCGCCGCCCAGGGCACCTCCCGGGTCCACGGCATCGAGCTCATCAACCGCGGCTACGAGAACTTCATGGAGAAGCTCATGGAGCTGGGAGCCAAGGTCGAGCTGCCGGGCAAGGCGCTCGGCTAGACGGACCCGGCGGCCGGGGAGACACACGGCCGCCGGACAGCCGCCGGATACGCCTATGGGGCGGTCTCCCTGTCCGGGAGACCGCCCCACTGGCGTTCACCGGGTCTCGTACGCCGTCCGGCGTACGAGGGCCCAGCTCACTTACTTGCCCTTGGCCGCTTCCTTGAGCTTGCTGCCCGCGGAGACCTTCACGCTGTAGCCGGCCGGGATCTGGATCGGGTCGCCGGTCTGCGGGTTGCGCGCGGTGCGAGCGGCACGGTGGGTGCGCTCGAAGGTCAGGAAGCCGGGGATGGTGACCTTCTCATCGCCCTTGGAAACGATGTCACCGACGACCTCCGCGAACGCGGCCAGCACGGCGTCGGCGTCCTTACGGGTCACCTCGGCACGGTCGGCCAGAGCGGCCACCAGCTCACTGCGGTTCATGTTGTTACTCCCGTGTTCTTCTTGCCGTTGAGGCGGACCCGGGTCCGTCGTCAGACCCTCGCGCCCAGAAACGCATCCTGCACTCACCTGCGGCGGGAAAGCCAATCCGGAACCCCTGGGAGTCACATGAACACCCTTGGGAGTCACACGGAAAGCGCCACCATCGCCACGGCGGCGCTTCGTCCGCTCGCGGAGCGGACCGCAGGGCCAGGCAGGCCTGAGCTTGGCCGCCACACTAAAGGGCGGCGTGAGCCCGCCGGCCCCGCGACGCGCCGACGACGCGGGGCCGTGGCAACCGTCACAGCACGGCTCAGGCCGACACCGCCGCCTTCGCGGCCTCGCGCACCGCCCCGGCGACCGCGCCCGCGACCTTGTCGTTGAAGACGCTCGGGATGATGTAGTTCGCGTTCAGCTCGTCCTCGGTGACGACGGCCGCGAGGGCCTTCGCGGCAGCGAGCATCATGTCCGTGTTGACGGTCCGGGACTGGGCGTCGAGGAGACCGCGGAAGACACCCGGGAAGACCAGCACGTTGTTGATCTGGTTCGGGAAGTCGGAGCGGCCGGTGGCCACGACGGCCGCCGTCTGCCGGGCGACAGCGGGGTCGACCTCGGGGTCGGGGTTCGCGAGCGCGAACACAATGGCGTCATCCGCCATGGCGGCCACGTCGTCGCCGTCGAGGACGTTCGGGGCCGAGACGCCGATGAACACGTCGGCGCCGCGCACGGCCTCCTTGAGCGTGCCCGTGAGGCCCTCGGGGTTGGTGTTGTCGGCGATCCAGCGCAGCGGCGAGTCGGCGGCGGCGTCGACCAGGTCCGTGCGGTCGGCGTGCACGACACCGTGGATGTCGGCCACGACGGCGTTCTTCACACCGGCGGCGATGAGCAGCTTGAGGATGGCCGTACCGGCCGCGCCCGCGCCCGACATGACGACGCGGATGTCCCCGATCGCCTTGCTCGCCACGCGAAGTGCGTTCGTCAGGGCGGCGAGCACGACGATCGCCGTGCCGTGCTGGTCGTCGTGGAAGACGGGGATGTCGAGGGCCTCACGCAGCCGGGCCTCGATCTCGAAGCAGCGGGGCGCGGAGATGTCCTCCAGGTTGATGCCGGCGAAGCCGGGGGCGATCGCCTTGACGATCTCGACGATCGCGTCGGTGTCCTGGGTGTCCAGGCAGATCGGCCAGGCGTCGATGCCGGCGAACCGCTTGAAGAGGGCGGCCTTGCCCTCCATGACCGGCAGGGCGGCCATGGGGCCGATGTTGCCGAGGCCCAGCACGGCCGAGCCGTCCGTCACGACCGCAACGGAATTGCGCTTGATGGTGAGGCGGCGGGCGTCCTCGGGGTTCTCGGCGATCGCCATGCAGACCCGGGCCACGCCCGGCGTGTAGATCATCGAGAGGTCGTCACGGTTGCGGATGGGGTGCTTGGACGCCATCTCGATCTTGCCGCCGAGGTGCATCAGGAACGTACGGTCGGAGACCTTGCCGAGCGTCACGCCCTCGATGCCGCGCAACTGCTCGACGATCTCGTCGGCGTGCGCCGTGGAGGTCGCGGCGATGGTGACGTCGATGCGGAGCTTCTCGTGGCCGGAAGCGGTCACGTCGAGGCCGGTGACCGAGCCTCCGTGAGACTCGACGGCCCCGGTGAGCTGGGAGACCGCGGTTCCGCTCGCGGGCACCTCCAGCCGGACCGTCATCGAGTACGAGACGCTGGGCGCCGTTGCCATGGCCGACTTCCTCTGCTTTCGCTGCTACTGCGTTTGCCGCGTTTTGCGGTCCGATCGTCGCACCTACCGCCGGGTAGGCGTTAGCCGCACGGGATTGCGAACGTTTTGTTCTCCACGCGAAGAGGTCCACGTCACATTGACGTGGACCTCTTCTCCGTTCAGTGGCACCGACCCGCCATGCTCGCCTCGCGGCAAGTGGTCGCTCTGAGCGACGAAGGTTGGGCCCGGGGGCTTGGATCGAGCCGGTGCCACTGCCCAGGCTAACAAACAGATCCCGTAAGGCCATTCCCGTACCGCGAGTTCGTTGCGGGGATCTGGTCGGGGTGGGGTGTCAGTCGCGCAACAGGTCCGGGACCCCCGCCGCGTCCGGGTCGTCCCGCTCCGCCGAGACGATGGTCAGCTGCTGGGTGGCCCTGGTGAGGGCCACGTACAGCACGCGCAGCCCCGCAGGGGACTCGTCGGCGATCTCCGCCGGCGAGACCACCACCGTCGCGTCGTACTCCAGCCCCTTCGCCTCCAGGCTGCCGAGGGCGACGACGCGGTCGCCCAGGCCCGCCAGCCAGCGGGACGCCTCCTCGCGGCGGTTCATGGCGACGACGACGCCGACCGTGCCGTCGACCTGGTCCAGGAGGCGCGCGGCCTCCGCCCTGACCGTGCGGGCCTGGGTCTCCCGTACGGCAGCGACGAAGCGGGGCTGGACGCCGGTCGAACGGACCGCCGACGGGGACTGCGAGCCCGGCATGGCCAGCGCGAGCACCTTCGCCGCCAGTTCGGCGATCTCGGCCGGGTTGCGGTAGTTGACCGTCAGGGTGAAGCGGCGGCGGGGGCGGGAGCCGAGGGCCTCGTCGCGGGCCTCGGCCGCCTCGTCGGGGTCGGACCAGGAGGACTGGGCCGGGTCGCCGACGACCGTCCAGGTGGCGTGCCGGCCACGCCGGCCCACCATCCGCCACTGCATCGGGGTCAGGTCCTGCGCCTCGTCGACGATGACGTGCGCGTACTCGGTCCGCTCCTGCGCCAGCCGCTCGGCCCGCTCGCGCTGGGTCTCCTCGCGTACGGGCATGAGCTCCTCCAGGCCCGTGAGCTGGTCCAGCGGGTCGAGGTCGCGTTTCTTCCGGGGGCGGGCCGGGTGGCCGAGTACCGCCTGGAGTTCGTCGAGCACGGCGACGTCGTGGACCGAGAGGCCGTCCCGCTTCAGGGAGCGGGCGACGCGGCGGACCTCACCCGGGTTGAGGATGCGCCGGGCCCAGCGGCCGAGACGGCGCTCGTCGGCCATGGCGGTGAGGACCCCGCGCGGGGTCAGCTCGGGCCACCAGGCGTCGAGGAAGGCGATGAAGTCGTCCTCGCTCGTGATGTCCTCGTCGAAGGAGGAGCGCAGCTCGGCGGCGAGTTCCGGGTCGCTGTGGCGACCGTTGGCCCCTGAGCGGTCCCAGAGGGCGTCCAGGAGCAGTTTGCGGGCGCGGGGGCGCAGGAGGTTGACGGGGGCCGTGCCGCCGAGCGTGTTGTGGCGGATGCGGTCCAGGTCGGCGGCCTCCAGTTCGAGGCGGCGCCCGAAGGCGACGACGCGGAGCCGGTTGGGCGCGTCGCTCCGCTCCAGCGCGCCCCGTGCCGCCTTCCGCAGCACCTTGAGCATGCGGTACGAGCCCTTGGCGCGGGCCACGGACGGGGAGTCGTACAGCGTGGCCTCGGCGCCGTCGACCAGCGAGCCGATCGCGCGGATGGCGACCTGGCCCTCCTCGCCGAGGGACGGCAGGACGCCTTCGGTGTACGCCACCAGCAGCGGGGTCGGGGAGACGATCAGGATGCCGCCCGCGTACCGGCGCCGGTCCTGGTAGAGGAGGTACGCGGCCCGGTGCAGGGCCACGGCCGTCTTGCCGGTGCCGGGGCCGCCCTCGACATACGTCACCGAGGCGGCGGGGGCGCGGATGACCAGGTCCTGCTCGGCCTGGATGGAGGCGACGATGTCGCGCATGGTGTGGCTGCGGGCCTGGCCGAGGGCGGCCATGAGGGCGCCGTCGCCGATGACGGCCAGTTCGCCGCCGTCGAGGGAGGCCTTCAGCTCGGGGCGCATGAGGTCGTCCTCGACGCCGAGCACCTTGCGGCCCTTGGAGCGGATGACCCGGCGGCGTACGACCCGGCCCGGGTCGACCGGGGTCGAGCGGTAGAACGGGGCCGCCGCCGGGGCGCGCCAGTCGATGACCAGCGGCGCGTACTCGGAGTCGAGGACACCGATACGCCCGATGTGCAGGGTCTCGGCGATGTCGGCGGTGCTGTCGGGGCGGACGGCGCCCTCGGCCGCCTCGATGGCGGTGTACGCGCCGTCGGGGCCCTTCTTGCCGTCCTTCCCCAGCAGCAGATCGATGCGGCCGAACAGGAAGTCCTCGAACTCGTTGTTGAGACGGTTCAGATGGATGCCCGCGCGGAAAACCTGGGCGTCCCGCTCGGCGAGCGCACCGGGAGTGCCGACCTGACCGCGCTTGGCGGCGTCGTTCATGAGGAACTCCGCCTCGTGGATCTTCTCCTCAAGACGCCGGTACACCCGGTCCAGATGTTCCTGTTCGACGCCGATCTCCTTCTCACGTACCGAGTCGTGAGCGGAGTCGAGCGTTTCCTGCTGAACCTGAGCGGCCACCCGGGCCCCCTTCTGACGTGCTGGGCAGCCGTCCACCGTACGCGACGGTGGCCCTCCGGGGGAACAGCCGGGCCTGCGAGGCGCGCCCCGAATGTGGCCGGGCGCGCGGTTTCCCGCGCCCCGTGCCGGGGCGCGGGAAGGGATCCGCGCTTACGCGTCGACCTGTACGAGCTTCTTGCCGGAGAAGGTCAGTACCTCGAAGTGGTCGATCTCGTCCGGGGTGAAGGCGGCGCCGCCGTGGACGTAGAGCGGGTTCTTGGCCTGCTCGGTCTTGGCGTTCTTGATGCCGTAGCCCCAGCTCGGGACGGACCAGGAGGTGACGGTCTCGCGCTCGCCGTTCTTGCCGACGGCGATCAGCGAGCACTTCTCCGGGCCCTTGACGTTCTTCAGCTCCAGGACCGCGTGCGTGCCCCAGTCCTTGGATTCCATGCCTACGGTGGCGGTGACCTCGGTGGACGCGTCGGTGGAGGAGACCTTGTCCTTGGCCTTCATGTGCATGAAGGAGTCCTTGGCCGGGCTGACGGAGAGCGTGTTGCCCGTCTGCCCGGTGTCGTCACCGCCGCCCGCCGTCGCGAAGACCGCGGTCGGGCCGCCGACGATCATGGCGATGCCGGCCGCCAGCATGAAGAAGTTCCGTCGGCTCTTCTTCGCACGGTGCTGGACGACCTCGCCGACCAGCCGGTCGGAGAGTCCTGTGGTCGGTTTCGTGGCCAGGGACTCGCCGATCGCGGGTGTGCCCTGGGCGGCGGGCAGGTCCGCGAGCGCGGCCAGCATCGGTTCCATCCCGGCCAACTCGTCGAGCTGCTGGCCGCACCACTCGCAGGTGGCGAGATGCATCTCGAACTGAGTGGCTTCGGCGTCGTCCAGTATCCCGAGGGCGTACGCGCCGACGGTCTCATGGATGTTGTCTCCGGAACCTTCGACTCCTTGCACAGATCCGGGCATTCCCGGTCCATACCCCCCGTAGATGTTGCTCATGCCGTCACCCCGCGCTCCTCTAGAGCCAGCTTCATCGACCGCAGGGCGTAGAACACCCGGGAGCGGACGGTGCCACTGGGGATGCCAAGCGTCTCGGCCGCCTCATTGACCGTACGCCCTTTGAAATAGGTCTCGACCAGGACCTCCCTGTGAGCAGGGGTCAGGTCGTCCAGCGCGTCCGACAGTGTCATCAGCCACAACGCCTTGTCGATCTCGTCCTCCGCGGGGATGACCTCCAGCGGCGACGGGTCGACCTCCTGCGGCCGGGCCTGCCGGCTGCGGTGGCCGTCGATGACGATGCGGCGCGCGACCGTCACCAGCCAGGGGCGTACCGATCCGGTCGCTCGATTGAGCTGACCGGCGTTCTTCCAGGCCCGGATGAGAGTTTCCTGCACAACGTCCTCAGCGCGTTGGCGGTCGCCCGCGACCAGACGCAGCACGTACGCGAGCAAGGGTCCAGCGTGCTCGCGATACAGCGCGCGCATCAGCTCCTCGTCTGGCTCTGAGGGCTGTGATGCGCGATGTCGTGCCCTGTGCGGGCGTTCATCGGCCACAGCGGAATCCTTGCGCACGGCTACCTCCGGTGTCCGGGGGTTCCCCCAGTCGGTCGCTCACATCGGGATACGTAGGTAATCAGTTGTGTGTTCAGAGTTGAGACACAACTTTCTCGATTCAACTGGGTGCGGGTGGGGCTGCTGGGGGACAAGTGCAGCCATATCCGCCGTTAAACCGGCACGCATGGACGGGAATTGTGAAGACGCCTGAGTTGTGATGTGAAAAACAGCACTGCTGCTTCTTTACAGGTGGCGGGCGCTTGGCCAACTGGGCGGCCGAGTAAGGCAGATGGGCAATTCCGCGCCAAGTAGCGGAAGTGGGGCGCGTGGTGGCGGCTTCGGCGGCGGATCAGGCGGGGATCAGGCGCGGGCCAGGCCCGCGCGGCGGCGGTGCCTGGCCACGCGTTCGCGGTTGCCGCAGATCTCGCTGGAGCACCAGCGGCGGCGCCTGCCGCGGGACGTGTCGACGTACACGATGGGGCAGTTGTCGCCGGCGCACTGGCGCAGGCTCGCGCAGGCCGCCGGGTCGGTGAGCAGCTCCACGGTGTCCCGGGCGATCACGGCGAGCAGCGCGGCGCGGTCGGGGGCGTGGTCCAGGGCGCGGGTGAGGGCGCCGTCGTCCGCACGGACGGCCCGGGGGGCCGGAGTGGCCGCGCCGGCCAGCTCGTTGACCCTGGCCAGGGAGAGGTCGAAGGGGCGCGAGTCGGGCTTCCGGTCCGGTTCGGTGCGGACCAACTGGCCGATGTGACCGCGCAGTTCACGGAAGCCGACGAGCCACTCCGGGGCGATGTGGTCGAGCGGGGTGCCCTCGGGGACCAGTCCGGCGGCGGTGATCCAGTCGCGCAGCCGGGCCGCCGAGTCGAGTTGTTCCTCGGGGTGGGTCGTGGCGAGGAAGTCCAGACAGAGGTGGCCGCAGGCGAAGCGGGGGTCGTGTGCCATGTGCCTGTCACCGCCAGGGGTCGCCGCGTCCGGGGGCGTGCCTGTGGAGGTTGTACCCCGTCGAGTGGCGGGTCGCACCCGCTGTGGGGTTTGGGCGCCTTGGAGCTCGGGGGGGGCGGTTCGTTGGCGGGTGCGGGTTCGGTGGGGGCTTGTCGCGCAGTTCCCCGCGCCCCTGAAAGCGGGGGCTGCGCCCCCTGCTTTTCGGCCCGCAGGCCCGCAAGCCCACAAGCCCACAAGCCCGCAGGCCCACAAGCCCGCGGGCCCGCCGCCCCCACCGTCCTCAGTCGTCGGTCGTCAGTCGTCAGTCGTTTCCGTACTTCGAGTCCGCTGCCGGGTCCAGGGCCAGGCGGTAGCCGCGTTTGACGACCGTCTGGATGAGTTTCGGAGTGCCGAGGGCCGTGCGGAGGCGGGCCATGGCTGTTTCGACGGCGTGTTCGTCGCGGCCTGCGCCGGGGAGGGCGCGCAGGAGTTCCGAGCGGGCGACGACCCAGCCCGGCCGGCGGCAGAGCGCGCGGAGCAGGGACATGCCGGCCGGCGGGACGGGGCGCAGCGCGCCGTCGACGAGGACCGCGTGGCCGCGGATCTCGATGCGGTGGCCGGCGATGGGAAGGACGCGGGCGCGGCCCGGAAGCTCCTTGCAGAGGACCTGGACGAGGGGGCCGAGGCGGAAGCGCTCGGGCTGGACCGTGTCCACGCCGTGGGCCTGGAGGGGGAGGGCTGTCACGGGACCCACGCAGGCGGCGAGGACATCGTGGTTGAGGGCGTTGAGCAGCTCCGGGAGCAGGCCGCGGTCCTCGGCCCGGGAGAGCAGGGACGCCGCCGCCGGGGCGCTGGTGAAGGTCAGGGCGTCGACGCCTCGGCCGATCGTCGAGTCGAGGAGGCGGTCGACGGGGGTGATGTCCTCGGGCGGCATCCAGCGGTAGACGGGCACGCCCACCACCTCCGCTCCCGCGGCGCGCAGCGACTCCACGAAACCGGGGAGGGGTTCGCCGTGCAGCTGGACGGCGATACGGAGGCCCTCCACGCCGTGCTCCAGCAGGCGGTCGAGCACCTCCGCCATGGATTCGGAGGAGGGGGACCACTCCTCCGTCAGACCGGCGGCCCTTATCGCGCCCTTCACCTTCGGCCCGCGCGCCAGCACCTCGACGCCCCGCAGCCGGTCCAGGAGGGCCTCGCCCAGGCCCCAGCCGTCCGCCGCCTCGATCCAGCCGCGGAAGCCGATGGCGGTCGTGGCCACCACGATGTGGGGCGCCTGGTCGAGCAGGTCCTTGGTCGCGGCGAGCAGTTCGCTGTCGTCGGCGAGCTGCACGATGCGCAGGGCGGGCGCGTGCAGGACGGCGGCTCCGCGGCGCTGGAGCAGCGTCCCGAGTTCGTCGGCGCGGCGGGCTGCCGTGACACCCACGGTGAACCCCGCGAGGGGCCCGTGTTCCGGTTGCGCTGCCCGGTCCATGCGGTCCATCCGATCCATCAGATCCGTCCTGTCCGGTCGCTCGGCTCGATCTGATCCCTCGGGTCGCTCGGCTCGCTCGGGTTGCTCGGGTCGGTCGGCTCGCTCGGGTTGCTCGGGTCGCTGCTGTTCGTCGTACATGGCTCTCGTCCCGCACTCGAGTCGTTGTACCTGGTTTGGGGCACCTACATGCCGAACGAGCCTGTCAACGGTGCGTGACAGGCTCGGTTCGGGCTGATGTCGCTGGTGTTACGTCACACGTGTCACGGCATGGGCGATGTCACACCTCGGCGTAGCTGAGCTGCGGCTTCGCCTCTGTCGCGGCCGACGTCTCGGCGGCGGAAGCGGCCGGTCGGCGAAGGTATACGGCCCAGGTGACCAGGAAGCAGAGCCCGTAGAAGACGAGGAAGCCGACGAAGGCGCCGGTGCCGGAGCCGACCGAGAGGAAGGACTGGCGGAAGGCCAGGTTGATACCGAGGCCACCGAGCGCGCCCACCGCTCCGATGATGCCCATGGAGGCACCGGACAGCCGGCGCCCGTACGCGGCGGCCTCCTCGCCCTGAAGTCCCTTGGCGAGGGCCTTGGCCTGGAAGATGCCCGGGATCATCTTGAAGGTGGAGCCGTTGCCGAGGCCGGTGAGGACGAAGAGCGCGATGAACGCGGTGGTGAACAGCGGCAGCGACTTCTGCATGGAGGCGAGGACGATGACCCCGGTGGCGCCGGCCATGGCGACGTAGTTCCACAGGGTGATCTTGGCGCCGCCGTACTTGTCGGCGAGCGCGCCGCCCACGGGCCGGATCAGCGAGCCGAGCAGGGGGCCGATGAAGGTGACGTACGCGGCCTGCAGGGGCGTACGGCCGAACTGGGTCTGCAGGACGAGGCCGAAGGCGAAGCTGTAGCCGATGAAGGAGCCGAAGGTGCCGATGTAGAGGAAGGACATGATCCAGGTGTGGGCCTCCTTCACGGCGTCCTTGGCGGCACCGGTGTCGTTCTTCACGGACGAGAGGTTGTCCATGTAGAGCGCGCCGAGCACGGCGGCGATGACGATGAAGGGGATGTAGATCCCGAGGAGCACGCGCGGACCGCCGCTGGCTCCGATGACGGCGAGACCGATGAGCTGCACGACCGGGACACCGATGTTGCCGCCGCCCGCGTTGAGGCCGAGCGCCCAGCCCTTCTTACGGAGCGGGAAGAAGGCGTTGATGTTGGTCATGGAGGAGGCGAAGTTGCCACCGCCGATGCCGGCGAGCATCGCGCAGATCAGGAACGTGTTGAACGAGGTCCCCGGCTCCATCACGGCGAAGGCCGCGACGGTCGGGATGAGCAGCAGGCTCGCGGAGATGATCGTCCAGTTGCGTCCGCCGAAGATCGCCACCGCGAAGGTGTAGGGGATGCGCACGATCGCGCCGACCAGCGTCGCCATCGAGACGATGAAGAACTTGTCGGCCGGGGTGAGCCCGTACTCGGGGCCCATGAACAGCACCATCACCGACCACACGGTCCAGATGGAGAAGCCGATGTGCTCCGAGAGGACGGAGAAGAGGAGGTTGCGGCGGGCGACCTTCTCACCGGTCTCGTTCCAGAAGGCCTCGTTCTCCGGATCCCAGTGCTCGATCCAGCGGCCTCCCCTACTGGCGGCGGGGGCTGTGCTCGGGGCTGTCATGACGCCTCCACGGTTCTGCGGGCTCAAGTGGTGCACAGGGTGATGAGGGGTGATGAGTCCCGAAGGTAGGGAGGGCGCGTTTCCTGCCTGTGGCACCGAGTGACCGGAAAGGAACTTTGCTCTCACGAGCGGGTGACCCGGTCGGTGAGGAATCGGTGAGCGGAGCGTCATACCCTGCGGTCACGCCACCTTCGGCGCGGCCCGCATGCCAATGTAGGCGCACCGGGTGCCATCGCTGAGCGTGGCGAAGACCACAGGCATCCAGTCCTCGGCGAACGAGGCGCCGCCGCCCGCGCCGGCGAAGACCGTGTCCGACAGGGGCACGAGCTCCATCTCCAGGTCCGGCGAGTAGCCGACCATGCCGTCGACGAAGGCGTAGGTGAGGTGCGGTGTGCCGTTCCTCTCGCCGACCGTGATGACGACTCCCTCCCTCTTGTAGGTACCGGCCCAGGGCGTGATGTCCACGGCGGGCGGCCGCGCCGCCGGGGCGAACGGTGCGGGCATCGTGATTCCGGCCAGCTCCGCCATCAGCTCGCGCAGCAGGTCGGCGTAGAGGAGCCGGGAGGAGCCGCCGTTGGTGAGCAGCGCGACGGCGACGCCCTCGGTCGGCACGACGCGGAGGAAGGCGTACTGGCCGGTCGCGGCGCCGTCGTGCCCGTAACCCGGGACGCCGTCCCAGTCGTACAGCGTCCAGCCGAGGCCCCAGCCGTCGGCACTGACCGTCCACTTGTCGGGTACGTCGGTCTGGCGGGCCCGCATGGCCGTCACGGTCTCGGGGCGCAGGATCCGGGAGCCGTCGGGTGCCAGGCCGCCGTCGAGGTGCGCCTTCGCGTACCTGACCACGTCACCGGCGGTGGCGAGCACCCGGGCGCCCGGGCCGGCCGCGCGCGGCATCATGTCCCAGACCGGCGCCGGTAGCTGCGTACCGTCCTCCCCCGCCAGGTGCCCCATCGCCGCCCGGAACGGCAGCGCCTCCTCCGGCAGCGTCATCGTGTGCGCGAGACCGAGCGGCGCCAGCACCCGCTCCCTGAGCGCCCGGTCCCAGGTCAGCCCGGTCAGCACCTCGACGATGCGGCCGAGCACGACGTAACCGATCCCGCTGTACGACACCGCCGTACCGGGCGGGCAGTCCATCGCCACGCCCTTCGCGGCCTCGACGTATTTGGCGATCGCGTCGTCGCCGCGTCCCGTGTCTATGTGGAAGTCGCAGGTCAGGCCGCTGGTGTGGGACAGGAGCAGGCGGGGCGTGATGACCTCGGTGGCGGCCGGGTCGACCGTCGCGAACTCCGGCAGCACCTTCACCACCGGGACGTCCAGGTCGAGTGCGCCGGACTCCACCAGCTGCATCACGAGGGCCGCCGTGTAGACCTTCGCGATCGAGCCGAGCTGGAAGACCGAGTCCGTCGTCGCCTCCACGCCGGTCGCCCGGCTCAGCACCCCGCTCGCCCGTTCATGGACCTCGCCGTCGACGAGGAAGGCGAGGGTCGCGCCGGGGACGTCGTGGGTGGCGCGGAGGGTGTCGAGGCGGTGCTGCCAGTGGGCGAGGTCCAGGGTGCGGGTGGTCTGCGACATGGCTGTCCCCTTGGAGGAGTGGGTGGTTCATGCTCTGCCGCGCATCGTGCGGCCGGACAAGGAACACCGTACGCATTGCGCACGCTGTGCGCAATGGCGGTACGGCGTTCCACTCCGGACGCGAAAAGGGGCCTCCTGCGGCAGACGCCGTGGGCGGCCCCTCGACGTGCGGTTCTTCGGACGCGGGTCGCCAGGCCGTCGAGGAGCCATTGAATGGGCGCGGGCCGCTCGCACTCGGGCGACGGGGGGCACGGCCGGAGGGGGCGGAGGGGGCGGAGGGGCCGGAGGGGGCAGAGGGGCCGGAGGGGGCGGGGAGGGCAGAGGGGGCAGGGAGGGCGGGGAGGGCAGAGGGGCCGGGGAGGGCAGAGGGGCCGGAGGGGCCGGAGGGGGCGTAAGGAGGGTGGGGTTCCTGCGGCTCTCGGGCAGGCCGCGTCCCGGCTTCGGCGGACATGACGATGCGTACAGCGCACGACTGCCCGCACGCTGTACGACTGTCAGGCGCCGGCGGTCAGTTGCCCGCCTGGCCGTCCGCGCCCACCTCCGGGATCGCCGGGCCGGCGGTGGCGGTGGCGCCGAGCCTGAGCTGTTCGGTGATCTGCACGAAAGCCGCGCGGAGGTGTTCCGGGATGCCGAGGGCCGTCGCCGCCTGCTCGACGGAGATCGCGTCGCCGCCGGAGGCTGCGGCGGTGTCCGGAGGCGCGGGGGCCTGCGGCAGATCCTCCTCGGTCAGCTTGCGTGATCGGATCAGGACATCCCGGACCGGGATACCGAGAGCCCGGGAAAGGCCCCGCATCGTCTCCAGGTCAGGCATGCTCTGGCGCTGAAGCAGCCGGGTGATGGCCGCCCGGTGCACTCCCGCGTCCTCGGCCAGCTTGGTCTTGCCGCCGCCGCGCGGGCTGTCGATGTCGTAACCGCGTGTTCGCATCACGCCTTCTATCCAGGCCGCGAACTCGTCGATGTGTTCGGCATCGCTCTTCATGTGTGAACGCTCCCCTCAGCTCACCCCCACCTTAACGGTCGTGCGCACGCGAACTATGCAGTTGCGCGCACGCACGAGTAAAGGTTCAGTGAGGCCTTTTCGTCAATCCGGCCGCGATTCGGCCTAGATCCGGACCGGGGCCGGACCCGCCGCCGGACTGGCCGCCAGACCCGCCGGACCTGCCACGCCGGACCCCGCCGCCCCTTTGGCCGGTTTTCAGCGCAACCCCATTCCGCTTGTCGTGTGATCGCCGATCTCCGTTGCGCGCGGAGTCGCAACATGTGAAGCTGTGTGCGGGCTCGCAACAACAGGAGACTCTCCTTTCTCATCAGTTGCCGCCGTTCCCGCTCTTGGTTGCCGTCGATCGGCTCCTGATTGCCACAGATTCGGAGTGTGTCCACCATGACCTCAGGCCTCGCCGCCCAGCACACCGCCCGCGCCGCCCGCTGGATCGACATCCTCCGGCGCCAGTTCCCCGAGCTGCTGGAGGAGTTGGCGCCGGGCCGCCCGGGCGCCGGGACCCGTTCCCGCCCGCCGCTGGGCCCCGCCGCACTCCGGGCGCTCGGCGACCGGGACGCCGCGGAGCGCGCCGACGCACTGCTCGGCGAGCAGCACGGCCGCGCCCCGCTGGGCGCGAGCGCCTCCCCCATCCGCCTCCATGTCTCCGACGCCATCCGGGACATCGCCGACGGGGTGGTCGAACTGGAGGAGGCGGTGTGGGAGAAGCTCGGGCTCGGCCGGCCCCCGCGGGCGGACGTACCGCAGCGCCTCGGCCGCGTCACCGCCCTGCTGGACGACATCGCCGGGCATCCCGTACTGGCCAGGCACGTCCTCGACGAGTGCCGCCGGATGGCCCGCCGCTGCGGGCGTACGCTCGGCGACCCCGAGACCATGGTCCGCGTCAACGGCCGTTGCCCGTGGTGCGATTCGGTCTCCCTGCGGGCCATGCCGGCCTGGCGCACGGTCCTGTGCGTCAACCCCGGGTGCCGGTGCACCGACGAGGAGTGCCCGTGCGCGGACAACGCCGCCCACCGGCACAGTTGGATGGAGACCGGCTGGGCGCAGCTCGCGGCGGACTCGGGGGCCGACGCGGACGAGATCGCCACGCTGGTCGAGGGCGCGGACCAAATCGACGAAGCGGGGGCGGCGTAATGGCGAACTCCCTTGCCGGGCCGACCGGTTCGTCCCCGTCGCTGGTGACCGGCGCCGCCGCCGGGGCCGAGGCGGGGGTGGCCCCCGCGACCGTACGGAAGTGGGTTCAGCTGGGTCATCTGGAGGCCGCCGGCCGTCAGGGGCGGACCCATCTCTACCGGCTGGAGGACGTGTTCGCGGCGGAGCGGGCCACGCGGGGGCGTAGCCGACGCGACTGAGAAACCCTGACGGCACGGCCGAGACCCCCGACCACATCGATCTTCGTCGCCCCGCCACACCCCTGGGTGTGGCGGGGCGACGTGCGTCCGGGGGCGTCTTCGGTAGAGCCGGAAACTAATAGTTGCGCGCGCGCTCGCAACGTGTCACAGTTGGCGCAGCGGCGGAGCTGTGCCCACCAGGGACACGGCCCCGCCGTTTCGCATATCTCGACACCTCAGACACCTCAGACACCTCAGACACCTCAGACACCTCAGATTCCTCAGACATCTCCGACATCTCCGACACCTCCGATACAAGAAGGGAGGTCTCACCGTGGCCGATCCGACGGTCACCTTCCCCGATGTCGAACGACTCGTCGTCGACTTCCTGACCGACCGTGCCGAGCTCTCCACCGCGACCGTGGACAACGTTCCGCCCAGCGGGTTCGACGGCACCCAGCAGGTCGTCCTGGTCTCCCGCGCCGGCGGGGCCTGGGTGGACGACCTGCGTCTGGACCAGCCGCTCGTGGACTTCGAGGTCTACGGCCCCACCAAGACGGCGGCACACACGCTGGCACTGACGGTTCGTTCCGCGCTGATCGCGTTGCGGGGGACGTCGTACGGCACGGCGTACGTCGCGGACGTGGTGGAGGCGGACGGGCCGCGGTGGCTGCCCGACTGGAACCGGGCCGCCGCCAATCGCTACTACGCGACGGTCCGGCTGCACATCCGCCCCGCCTGAGAGCCCGGTCGGCCATGGCGGTTCGTGTGTGCGGGGCGTCCGTGGCCGATCGCGCAGTTCCCGCGCCCCCGACGGGGCGCACCCAGCATCCATCTCTTCCAAGGAGTTACACATGGCAGGCAGCAACGCCAACGAGATTCGTGTCGCCGGTACCGGGCGGATTCTGGTCGCGCCGGTCGGGACGACCGCGCCGACCGATGTCACCTCCGCGTGGGCGGCCGGTTGGAAGGACCTCGGCTTCACCTCGCAGGACGGCATCAAGCTGGCGAAGAAGGACAAGCTCGACCCGGTCGAGACCTGGCAGTCCGTCTCCCCGGCCCGGTTCATCTACTCGGACCGCGACCTGACGGTGAAGTTCCAGCTGCTCCAGCTGAACGAGGACACCCTCCCGTTCTTCATGGGCGGCGACGCCGTCGCCGAGACCACCACCGGTTCCGGTGTCTACAAGTACGAGCTGTCCGCCGACCCGAAGTTCAACGAGAAGGCGATGGGCATCGAGTTCAGCGACGGTACGGACATCACGTACCGCTTCGTCGTCTCGCGCGGCCAGGTCACCGAGACCGAGGAGCTCTCGCTCACCCGTACCGCCTCCATCAAGCTCGGTGTCACCTTCACCGCGCTGGCCGTCGACAACACCAAGCCGCTGGCCACCTTCCTGATGAAGGACCCGTCGTACGGCATGGTCGCCTGAGCCGTCGGCTCCTGACCACCGGCCTTCGGCCAACGACCGGCGGTTCCTGGCCAGCGGCCTTCGGCTGACGCCGGCTGAGCCATCGCCCCCGCCCGCCACCGCGCGGGCGGGGGCCGCCCCGGCGGACGGGGCCGGGACCTCCCCCTTCCCTGGCCCCGTCCGCCGTCTTCACCGACCGACAACAACCACTCTCGATCCCGAACAAGGAGTTGCTCCATGGCATTCGACGTCGGCGCCGCCCGTGCCCAGCGGCAGGAGGCGCTCGGACGCGCCTGGTCGTTCACCATCGACGGGGACACCTTCACGCTGCCCACCGAGCTGACCCGCAAGACAGCGCGCGCCCTGCGCGACCTCGACGACAACGACGTGGACGGGCTGCTGCGCGTCCTGCTGGGCGACGCCCAGTACGAGCGCTTCGACCGTCTCGACGTCACCATGCAGGACATCGCCGCGATCATGGAGGCGTACGGCAAGGAGACCGGGCTCGGCCTGGGGGAAGGCTGAGCCTCGGCGAGTTCGTCGATGAACACGCCGAGGCCCTCGAAGCGGACCTGCTCCGCCACTACGGCGTGGACCTGCTCGACTGGCACCGCGGCCGGCTCACCTCCCGCCGGCTCGCTGTGCTGGTCAAGCACCTGCCACGCGACAGCGCGACCCTCCAGGAGCTCCACGGCGAGGCCTCCCGGTGGTCCGTCACCGACTACCTGCTGGCCTCCGTCGTGGACCAGCTCTCGGAGGCGAACTGGATGTTCGCCACGGTGAACCGGGACGAGGACTCGGACCCGCTGGACTACCCGGAGCCGGTGCCACGCCCGGGTTCGACACCGGGGGCGGGGGCCGGGGTGGAGGCCGCCGAGCCATCGCCGGCGCCCTCGTCATCGCCGTCGGCCGCCGCGCCCGCACGGAACCCGACAGCGACCGAACTCGTCCAGTTTTTCTCGTGACCCGAGGAGTGAACCCGTCCCATGACCCTCTACACCCCGCTCGGTGGGCTGCCGTATCCGCAGCCCACCGACACCGCGAACATTCCGCTGCATCTGCAGTCCCTGGCCGAGGGCATCGACGCCCGTACGGTCCTGCGGTACGCGACCGCCGCCGACCGGAACGCCGCGATCACCACCCCGGCCGCCGGGATGGTGGCCTGGCTGACGACGCCCGGCACGCTCAGCTACTACACCGGCTCGGCGTGGGTCGCGATGGGCGCCTGGAACACGTACACCCCGGCCTGGACGGCCGAGACGACCAACCCGGCGATCGGCAACGGCAGCCTGACCGGCAAGTACGCGATCGTGGGCAAAACCTGCCACTTCACGCTGCTCATGCAGTTCGGGTCGACGACGACGTACGGCAGCGGCAGCTACTACCTCTCCTACCCGGTCACGGCGGGCGCGCTCGGCGGGCTGCCCCAGCATCAGGGGGTCGCGACCAGCGGCTCGGGCGGCTCAGCGGGCCGCGCGATGATCACCTGCCAGCCGACCGCGAGCACCAACGCGACGACGTACACGCTGTGGGGTCCGGCCGCGACCACGACCTCCCACATCGGCCAGCTCGGCAGCGCCGGGCTGCTCGGGTACGCCTGGACGAGCGCCAACGTCATCCGGGTCGGGGGCTCGTACGAGGTGGCGTGACCTCGGCCGTACCGCGTGCGCCGCACGGCGTGCGGCGGGCGATGGCCGGGAACCGTCTCCGTTTTCCCCTGGCCCCCACAGGCACTTCGGGTATCCTGCGAGGTGCAATCGAGCATATGTTCGAAGCAAATGTTTGGAGTCTGGGAGTGGGGGCCGAGTGACGAACAACGAGGGCGAGGCGTGGGGCGGCGTCGAACTGGACAGGGCCGAGGCCGAACTCCGGCAGGTCCTGGCCGTACGCATGCAACGGGCCGTCCCCGCGGACCTGGTCGTCACCACCCGGACCGAGATCGAGAAGCGCGAGTTCAAGGCGTACGGGCAGGGGTGGCGGGACCGGGGCGAACACGAGGACCAGCGCCGCCGTGCCGCGGCGGCCCTGCGCAGCCAGAGCCACGCCCCCGCCGCACCACCCCACCGCGACGCCGGCGGCAAGATCCTGCCCTTCCCCCAGCAGACCCCGCCGCCGGCCACCCCCTCCCAGCCTCACCCGCACCCCCACCCCCACCCCCACCCGCCGACGGCACGCCCCCACCCGTCGGACGACGACCTGTAGAGGCGGGGCCACACATGCGGACACACGTGTCACTGGTCTCACTGGTCTCACTGGTCAAAAAAATCCCGGCGGTCCTGCCGCCGGGATGACCCACGTTCGAGCTTCGGAATCGTCGGCGACTTCGATCGAGCGCTCTTCTCGACGAAACGGGGGCGCCGTTTCCGGGGAGGCGGGACAGGGTTGTCCTCAGCCTCCTCCCGTTCGGCGCCGACGGATTCTCCCGTCTCCCCGTTCCCGGGAAAGGGGATGACCGCACCGCCTTCGAGCAGTTTCAGCTCGGGCCGCCGCAACTGCGGGGGCAACGACGCCAGGGCGTCGTTCCAGCCGTGCGCATAGGCGGCGAACTCCCGCCGCTCCATCTCCGCCGCGGTGAACAACACGACTTCCGAACCGCCGTGCGCCCGCACCAGCCTGATCAACTCGTCGACGAGTAACGCGACATCCACCCCCGGAGCCGCCCCGCCCGTCTCAACCTCCGTACCGCGCTCCCCGTCCACGCACTACCCCCGTCACGCCTCCACGAAGAAGGCCACTCATCCCCGTTACCGGTCCCCCCTCGGACCGATGCCCCACTCGCCGAAAACTCCGCAAAAGCGACCATTGACCTGCGAGTTTGAGCAAGCGGAGGATACTCGACGAACCTGTGCCCGTCACGCGCGTAAAGTGTGAAGGAAGCGCAATTCACCGCAAAATGGTTGCCAGTCTAATCGCGAACGGTACGGAATCAGGGAATCTTCCACCGGAATCTCATTCCGCCACACCGCAAATCCCGCTCGGCACCAGGTCAGCGGACGAAAATCAGCACTATCGCGATCCCGAGCACCAGAAGATACCGCCCCCGGAAATGGCCCTGCCCAGACCTTTATGGCCGGCACCTTCGATCCACCGGCCGATGAGACCGACCAGAGGCGCTCGGAAGAAAATCAGGAACAACCCGGTGATGAAGTCCATAACGCCCCCCGGATGGGATCGCTCCCCAGCGATCCAGCGGCTTGATCGTAGGGCATCGGATCTTCCTCGGGAAGCCCTATATTCCTGGCCCTCCGATGATGCGGGGCGCCGGCCCGGCCGGGACGCGTCGCGAGGCGGATCGGCGACCTGAGGCTGATCAAGCCTGGGAGAGCCGCTCAAGAAACCGTTCACCACTCGTAATAGGTTGCGCACGCGATGAAGAGGGCAAGGCACGGTATTTCAACGATCAGGACGATGATCAATACCGCTACAGCCCAGCCACGGCGCCGCGACTCCTCCACGAGCATGGAACGGCGCGGCTTCTTCGCGTCATAGACCACCGCCAGGGAATCGCCGGGCCGTCCATACGGCCGAAGGCTCCCCTCCGTTGTTCGATGTCTCGTTATCCCTTCGGCATCGAGGTACTTGTAACGCACGAAGTACGACCCCTCGGTGTGACGGAGATCGACGCAGGTCCCCTGTATTTCCACCCCGTTGCGACGGAGCCTCCAGCGCTTGAACAGAGGAATCCCTGGAACGAGGAACCAGGGAAGCGGCACGAGCGCCATGATGCCGGTTATCCAAATAGCGGGATGCATTTCTCCCCCGTGTGCCACCCGAGCAGGAACCCAGATCCTGCCAGTAGCACAACCAACCGTCAACGGTCGACAGGCAACGACAAGAAATGAGGTGTCTCCATGGCAGGCGGACAAGGCGGAACCGGCGGCGAAACGGCCTACGCAGGGCCGATTCCCACGTATTTCACCAAGGACGAGGCTCTCTATACGAAGAAGATGATCATCGGCCTCAGCCACAGTGTCACCGGAATCAAGGGAGATATTGAGGTCATCAAGGGCTCCCTGACCGGACTCGCCGTAGGCGTGACCCTCCTGAAGGCGGATTTCACCCTCGTCAAGCTGGACGAGAAAGGAATGACGGTCTTCGGCCGTCAGAAGTACACCTGGCCGTGGGTGGACCAGAAGAAGAGCCTTGAAGAAAAGATCCAGAGGGCCCAGGAAAAATCTCTGAAGAGCGATGAGAGCATTCAGGAGAAGCTGACCAAGCTGAGGCTGAAGATCGAGTCTTTGGATGCGAAGCGCAGCCAGGTCAGCCAACTCACGGCACAAGCACGGAACTCTCCCGACAGGGCCGGACTGGAGCGGCAGGCACATAGTCTCCAGGGAGACATCGGGATGGAGAGGTACGAGGCTCAGAAAATCCGGAAGGAAATCGATAAAGAAATCGAGAAAATTTCCAAAAACCGTCTGAAGATCGCGACGGCTCGGCGTGAGATGAGGGATCTCGCGACGGCCGGCAGCGCCAGCGACAAGGCGAGGGAGCAGATCTCGAAGAACGCGAATGCCGTACGCCGCGAGCTGTCCCAGTTGGCATCAGCACTGTGAAGGAGGAGTGAGAAAAAATGGGTCTCGCAAGTTCTCTCAACCAGGCATCGGCGAGTGTCGGGAAATTCCGCACCGCTCTCGGACAGGCCGCAGGAAGTCTCGGTACCTTGCGCCAGGCCGGCGGTACCGCCGATAGCGCGGTGAGCCGTATCAAGACGTCCGCCGGCCAGGCCACCCCGGTCCTCGCGAAGGTCAAGACCGGTTCCGATCAGCTCAATTCGGCATTCGGCAAGCTCAAGACCTCCGCCACCCAGAGCGGCACCGGCCTGAGCAAGGTCAAGTCGGAGGCGAGCGGTCTCAACACCGGTGTCGGGAAGACGAAGGGCGGCAGCGACAAGCTCAAGACCTCGCTCGACAAGCTCAAGTCGTCCGCCGACAAGACCAAGACGGCGCTCAAGGGCGTCAAGCAGCAGGCCGACGCCGTGGAGAAGTCGGTGGGGAAGGCCGGGAAGAACGCCGACAAGGGCGGGAAGTCCATGGGGAGTCTGGGCAAGGGGCTCAAGGGTGCCTCGCTCGCTCAGAAGGGGCTGAATCTGGCCATGGCGGCGAGTCCGTTCGGGCTGATCATGACGCTGCTGGCGCCGCTGATCGCCCAGTTCATCAACATGGACAAGGTCGCCGCGCTGGTCAAGCGGGGGCTCGTCGCCGCGTGGAGTGCCATCAAGAGCGCCTCGTCGTCGGCCGCGAGGATGCTCGGGCCGCTGTTCAAGGGCGTCGTCAACGGGTTCCTGCTGCCCTCGCGGATGCTGATCCGCGGCCTCAACATGCTCATCAGCTCCCTGAACCGGGTCAAGATCAAGGTCCCCGACTGGGTGCCGGTCATCGGCGGCCGGGGCTTCCAGTTCAACCTGCCCCCCATCCCCGTGCCGCAGCTCGCCAAGGGCGGTGTCGTCCAGGCCCGTTCCGGCGGCACGCTCGCGCTGCTCGGTGAGGCCGGCGAGCACGAGGCCGTCATCCCGCTCTCCAAGCTGGAGCGGATGCTGGGCTCCGGCGGCGGTCTGCGCACCCTCGCCTCCGCCGTGGAACGGCTCGCCGACCGGCCCGTCGTCGTGCAGGTCGACTCGCAGGAGATCGCCCGCGCGGTGTTCCTGGGGCAGCGGCAGCTCGCGCGACGGTAACGCCCCCGAACCCAGCGGCAACAGTCGACGGCCACTTTCGGCGCCGTCGGCTTTTTTCATGCCCATTCCACCCACCACCAGGGGAAACCATGGGAAATCTTTGGATCGGCCCGCCCGGTTCGATGTACGAGATCGATCAGGCCGCCAAGTCCTTCGACCGCACCACCGACCTGGGCGTCAGCGAGTTCAAGTCGCTCGGCGGCCGGGTCACCGTCACCCGCAACCTCGCGCCCGTACGCCGTATCAAGCTGGCCTGGGACCTGCTGCCCCCGGCGCACGCCCGCGCGCTCGACCGGATCGCGCGGCGCGTCGACGCCACCGCCCCCTCGACGGTGTTCCTCGTGGACCCGGCGTCCGGCAATGTCCTTACCGCCGGTCAGGCGCTCGGCCAGGGCGCGAAGGCCGCCACGGACATCACCGGGGCGGCCCAGTGGTTCAAGACCTCGACCGGGACAGTGGCGGAGAGTACGACGGCCCCCGGCACGTTCACCTTCACCGCGACCGACACGGCCAGCGCCCTGGCCTGGCGCTGCGTCGGCACCGTCGGCAACTTCCCGGTGGCGCCGGGGCTCCAGGTCTCCTTCCAGGCGCCGACCGCGATCGCCGCGCTCGGCACGGAGAGCGTCGGCCTGGACTTCAAGAAGGCCGACGGTTCGTACATCAGTACGGCGTCCGCCACCGGCCCGCTGGTCACCGGCACCGTCCCGGCCGGCGCCGCGTTCGTCACCCCGACCTGCAAGCCCGGCACGGCGGGCACGTACTCGCTCGCCGGCGCCTGCCTCACGTACGGCGGTACGGCGGCGGACGGCGTCCCGGGCGACGGGCTGCCGCCGATGTCCGTGACCGGCTACAGCGACGCGCCCGGCCGCCCGCTCCCGTTCCGCAACTTCAGCCTCGACCTCGTGGAGGTGTCCGGTGCAGCAGGCTGACGACGCCACCGAGTCCGCGCTAGCGGCCGGTGAGCGCACCACCACCCACACCACCCGCCTCGGCGGCGAGGACGTCTCGGCGCAGGTCCAGTCGTGGCAGGTGGAGAGGTCGTACGCGACCGATCTGCCGGCCGCGATGCGGGCCTTCTCCGGGTCGTCCGCGGCGCAGTTGCAGGTGCAGCTGTCCGGTACGGGCGGGGTGTCGGCGCCCGAGCTGTACGCCCCCTGGGCAGAGCGCGCCACCGGCGACATCGCCCGCCCGGGGCAGTCCGTGGTGCACCGGGGCGGCGTCGGCGCGACCGCGCTGCCCGCCTTCCGGGGCACCGTCCGCTCCCGCTCGGCCCAGGCCGGCACGGACACCGTGCAGCTCACCGCGCTCGACGGCGCCGAGCGGCTGCGTGGCCCGGCGCTGCTGCCGAAGCCGTACGCGGGGTTCAACTACGGACGCCCGGTCGCCACCGCCACCTGGTGCGTGGACGAGCTGCTGCGGCAGGCGGGCGTGCTCACCGCCCCGCCGGCCCGCTACCCCGACTTCGTCGAGGGCCAGCCGCTCACCCTGATCCATTCCAGTCTGCACGGCGGCTTCGCCGCACCGTACGGCCAGCCGGAGGTGCTGCCCCCGGCCTCCTCGTACACCTGGACCCGGGACGGCGCCCCGCACGAGATGGCGCTGCTGCCGAAGACGACCGGTGTCACCGCGAGCTGGTTCCCCCGCTCCCGGGTCACCGTGCCCGGCACCCGGCTGTTCGCCGAGGCGTGGGTCAACCCGGCCCTCGGCGCCGGGGACACGGTCGCCCTCGAACTGCTCCTGGACCGCACCGGGGCCGCGCGCGGCTCGCTGCGGATGGAGGTGAACTTCGCGGAGGGCAGCGTACGGATGGTCTCCGCGACCGTCGACGGCGCGTACTGGTACTTCCAGTGGAACTGGGCGGGGCTGCGAGGGCTCAAGGGCCCGTGGCACATCGGAGCCCTGTTCGACACCACCGGCAGTACCGGCAGCTCGGTCTACCCGACCGTGCAGCCCCGGCTGACCGGCCCCGACGGCACCCACTACCTGGGTGGTGTCGGCACCTACGTCGAGACCTACGGGCTCCAGTACGCGTCCGAGCTGCGCGAGCTCAAGCTCACGACCGACATGGCCGTGGAGGGCGTCCAGCTCACCCACGGGCTGTCCGCCATGCCGGCGTCGGCGGTCTTCGCGCAGACCGGCACCTGGACCAAGGGTGCCGAACTCGACGACGCCATCCTGCCGTTGTACGCGATCCCCCGGGTGTCGGGGTCGCAGTGGGAGGCGATCGGGCAGATCGCCAAGGCCGGTATGTCGACGGCCGAGTTCGACGAGCGCGGGATCTTCCGCTGGCGCAACCACACCTGGTTCAGCGAGATCCCCGCCGAGGCCGCCCTCACGCTCACCTCGGTGCGGGACATCGCCTCGCTGACCCTCACCGAGGAGATCGACGCCTGCCGCAACTACGTCGTCCAGCCCGCCAAGGTGTGGGAGGACTTCGGGGCCGCGGCCGGCACCACGTACACCGACACCGTGGTGCGGACCATCCCGGCGAACGGCACGCTGACCGTGTCGTACGTGATGGCGGAGGAGGAGTTCGACATCGGGCCGCCCACCGCGGACGACGACTCCGTCGTCACGGCGGGCTCCCAGGTCCGGTTCGCCACGACCGCGGCCGGGACGACGGCGGTCAAGGGCGCGGTCGACGTACTGACCCGCCGCGAGGACGGCCATCTCGTCGTGCGGTTCAGCAACCGCAGCTCACAGCCGCTCTACACGGCGACGAAGACCGGCACCCCGTCCGTCTACCTGATGACGCTGAAGCCGAAGGCGGACCCCGTCGAGCGGCCGGCGACGGCCTACACGGCGGGCACCCCGAGCGAGCGGTTCTACGGCCGTCAGGAGCACACCGGCGAGACCACGGACTGGATCCAGGACCTGACCTCGGCCCAGAGCCTCGCCGACGCGCTCTACGCCGCCGGGCTGTACCCGGTACCGGTCATCGGCGACGTGGAGGTGCTGTACGACCCGCGCGTCCAGCTCGGCGACGTCGTACGGCTGACCGACACCTCGGGCACCCGGCTCGACACCCTGGCCTGGGTGATCGGCATCAACACGACGGCCACCGCCGACGCCGGCGTACGGCAGACGCTCACCCTGCGCGGCACCCGGCGCAACGGGGATCCGGCCGACGCCGACCTCACACCGGACGCGCCGGCGGATCCGGTCACCGTGACCCTGTCGACGTACGCGTCCGTGACCGCGGCCTTCCCGACCCTGTCCGCCCTGACCTCCTCCGGGTTCACCTACGGCGAGATCAAGGAGTCCGCGTATGTCTGAGACGACGGATGACACGACGGATGACAGAACGGATGAGACGACGGATGAGACGACGGATGAGACGGGAGAGGAGACGGGAGAGGAGACAGCGGACGGGACGGCGGATCAGCCGGAGGCCGGCCCTGGGCCCGGCATCGCCTGGCCCGTCGAGGTGACGGTGAGCGTCCCCGACCCCGTGGTCGAGGACCCGGAGGACCCGACGGACCCGGCTGACCCGGAGGGCCCCGCTGAGCCGGAGAAGCCGGAGGGGCCGGAGGAGGTCGCCGAACCCTCCGTCTCCGGTGGCCCGACGGCGCCCGGCGACGACGCCGACACCCCGCCGGCCGAGGAGACCGACCCCGACGGGGGCACCTCCTCCGGCACGGAGACCGAGAGCAGCACCGGCACCGGCACTTCCGCATCGGAGGCAGGAACGGCATGACCGCCTACACCCCGCTCAACAACATCCCCTACCGTTCCTTTGGACTGAGCGGGAGTGAGCCCGATCAGCCGCACGCCCCGAACGGTCTTGGGCGCACTGGTCCCCGGCGTACTCGACCCCGGGGCGGCGACACGGATCCTGTCCGTGGTCCGGGCCCGGGAGGCCAGTTCCCTGCACGATCCGGCCAAGTGGGTACGGCCAGAGGCGGCGGGGAGGCCCTGAACCATCACGCTGGTGGAGCAGGGGCCCCGCACGCCGGCACCGTATCCGGCGTCCCAGATCGCACAGCCACGCTAACCCGGACGGCCCAGGGTGCCGCAAGCCCGCAAGCCGACCATCACACGATCGAGCTAAAACGACCTTATGCGCGCTCCTCGACGAGCAGTTGCCACCCCCGCCGAGACCCTGACCGGTGCGGCGGGCGACCCCCTGGTGGCCGCGTTCGTCGCGCCCCCGACCGGCAAGGCGATCGTCACGGTGGGCGCGCTGATGTTCAACTCGTCCGCCACCACCTGCTACATGGGCGCGACGATCAAGAAGGTCTCCGACGGCTCGGTCTTCCTGGCGTCCAGCATCGACCGCGCCACCATGATCATCGGCACCGACCGCGCCTCCACGTCCAGCCAGTTCCTGGTCTCGGGCCTCACGGCGGGCACGGTGTACTCGGCGACCCCCACGTACTGGTCGGCGGTGCCCACGAGCACCAACACGGCCAGCTACGACAACCGCTTCATCAGGGTCGACCCCATCCTCTGACCCGCCCCACCCCACCCCACCCCACCCCACCCCACCCCACCCCACCCCGCGGCCCCGGTACGCCGCCTGTCTCCCCCAGCGGCGCACCGGGGCTTCCGCTTGCCCGACTTACTTAATTTGCTCAACTCGCCCGAGTTGCCCGAAAGGAACAGACCCATGGCCACACCACTCTCGGCGGCCGCCTTCGAGGCGGCCCTGCGCGCCGAAGGCGTCAAGCTCAAGGAGTACGCCGGCTGGTCCACGCACAACCGCAACGCCGTAGGCGCCTGGGGCCCGGCCCAGGGCGTCATGCTGCACCACACGGCCGGCTCGAACAGCGTCGCGCTGTGCCGCACGGGCATGGCGGACCTGCCGGGCCCGCTGTGCGTCGCGGTGATCGCGAAGGACGGCACGGTCCACCTGGTCGGCTACGGCCGCACCAACCACGCCGGCCGCGGCTCGACGTCCGCCTACAACGCCGTACGCAACGGCACGACGCTCCCGTCCCGGCCGGGCGCGGACGCGACCGACGGCAACACCCACTTCTACGGCTTCGAGATCGAGAACCTCGGCAACGGCCGCGACCCTTACCCGGACGCCCAGTTGGCGGCGGTGGAGAAGGTCGCGGCGGCGGTGTGCCGGGCGCACGGCTGGGCCGCGTCGCGGGTCATCGGCCACAAGGAGTGGACGACCCGCAAGATCGACCCGACGTTCTCGATGGCGTCGATGCGGACGAGGATCGCGAAGCGCCTGACCGGCACGGTGAGCGGGGGCGGCGGCGCGTCCACCCCCGTGTACGAGCCCTTCCCCGGCGCCGCGTTCTTCGCCACCGGCCGCCGCGGCGCGGTCGTCACCGCCATGGGCAGACGGCTCGTCGCCGAGGGCTGCGGCCGCTACGAGGTGGGCCCCGGCCCGTCCTGGACCGCCGCCGACCGCCGCTCCTACGCCGCCTGGCAGCACAAGCTCGGCTACTCCGGCACCGACGCGGACGGCATCCCCGGCCCCACGAGCTGGGCGAAGCTGCGCGTCCCCCGAACCTGAAAGGAGCTCGGAAACCGATGACCGACTCGAACCGCAGAGCCCTGCGTACGGCGTTCCAGGCACTGTTGGCGGTGGCGGCCGCCGTCCCGCTGCTCGCCGGCACCCCCGAAGTGGCTGATCTCCCCGGCTACGCCACGCTGGTGGTCGCAGCCACCGCGTTCAGCCGCCTGATGTCCATGCCGTCGGTGGAAAGCCTGCTCCCGAACTGGCTGAAGCAGCGGCCGACCGCCCCGGCCGAAGGGAGCGCCCATGGTGAGCAATGACGAACGCGCCACCATCGCCCTGGAGTTGGAACGCCTACGCCGCGCCGTCGACGTCGGCTTCGCCACCACCCGGGGCGACCTCGCCCTCCTCCTCCAACGCGCCGACCAGACCGACAAGACCCTCTCCGAACACGAGGACCGCCTGGACGCCCTGGAGCGCTCCCGCTGGCCCCTCCCGTCCCTCGCCGCGGTCACATCCTGCACCGCCCTGGCCGTCACGGTGTGGTCGACGACGACCGGAAAGTAGCCCACACACCCCTGGGGTGGGCCGGAACTCCGGCCCACCCCTGACCGGTGTCCACTGGCCGGCTTCAGGCGTGGCTCCAAGGCCGGACCGCGCAGGCGTCCCAGGAGAAGCGGCGCAGACGCGCACGTTCGACGTGGGTGGCGGTGTCGCCGTAGGTGGTGTTGAGATGACGGCCGAGCACAACGGCGGCCACGCTGCCCGCGCCGGAAGCCTTCAGGGCTGCCGCTGCGGACTGGACATGGTGGCCGGTGGTCCAGGTGTCATCGATGAGCAGGACGCTCTCCCCCCAGAGCACCGACGAGGTGTAGCGCGAGGCAGAAGCTGCGCGGGCGAGCGTGGCCGCGTCCGGCGTCGGGGTGAGCAGGTCCCGGTGACGGTCGCGGGTCACACCGACCATCTCGGCCACCATCGTGCGTAAGGGGTGCCCCTCTCGCCCACTGGTGCTGGGCACAGTGGTCACGACGTCGAAGCCGGGAACGGCGCAGTGGGCCGCGAGACAGCCCTCGTGCAGGACCAGGAAGCGCCACAGCACCGCCGCCAGGCCCATGCGGAAATACTGCCGCTGCGGACCGGCGGTGTTCTTGTACCGCCACAGCTCGTTGGCGTACTGCTCGTTCTTGAGGGACAAGCTCAACGGGACCACGGCATCGGCGACCCCCGAGCCCAGGATCCTCCTGGCCTCGTGACACTGCCAGCAGGCGGGACAACCGGGCTTCGCGGGTCCACGGCAGACCTGACACACGCCCGTGCCCGGCAGCAGAGGATGAACCAGAAAGTTGGCGTAGCGGGCGGACAGCCCTTCAACGGTCGCCACCGCGATATTCCGGCTACGCCCAGGTCAGCTCGCCCGTGGTGGGGACGAGAGAGTCGAGGTGGCCGAAGACGTCGTCGGGGCCGTCGACGACCGTGGTGTTGGGTCGGCTCGCGTACTCCCGTGCCCATTCGTGGGTCATGAGGGAGCGCATGAGGAAGACCCGGCGGCCGTGTTCGAGGGCCAGGCGAGCCTGCATACGGGCTCCGCTGCGGTATGCCGCCTCGACCACGACCGTGGCCAGGCTGTAGCCACTCATCACGGCGTTGCGCATGGGGAAGGACGCCTGCGACGGCGCCGCGTCCGGCCAGAACTGGGAGATGACCAGCCCCCGCTCGGCGATCTCCTGCTGCAAACGGGCGTTCTGGGCCGGATACGTTCGCCGTAGTCCGGTGCCGACGACCGCGACGGTACGGCCGCCGACTGCGAGCGCGGTGCCGTGCGCGGCCGTGTCGATACCGGCGGCCAAGCCGCTGACCACCGTGACACCGCGCTCGGCGAGCCCGCCCGCGATGGCACGGGCGTGAGCGACTCCCTCCGGCGTGGGACTGCGGGTGCCGACGACGGCGACCCGTAGATCGTCCTCGACGGCGGTGCCGCGCAGGAACAGGAACGGCGGGCGCTGGTGGACCAGCCGCAGGTAGAGCGGATAGTCCTCGTCAAGGATCGTCACCAACCGCATGCCCTCGCCCTCCCACGCGGCGATCTCGGCGGCGACGGCTTCCAGATCGACGGACGGTTCGGTGTCGAACAGAGCGCCCTGTCCCGAGGCGTCGAGTGCGCTCTCCAGAACCTCGCGGGCACTCCCGACGGTCTCGATCTGATCAGTGAGCTCGGGCCAGGACCGCCCACCGCGCCGCAGCAGCGCTACGAGTGCGGCTCGCTCCAGGTCCTGGTCCATGGCTTGAGTATAGGGACGGGCCCCTGGCCGGGCGCCCGACAGCCGAGAAGCACCGTTCCAGCCGACGACCGCTCCTACGCCCACCGCGCCGCAGGCCGTGATCAGGCAGCCACGCATCGATACGCCCCCTCGTCCTCGCCCCCACCCACCTCGAACCACATGAGCTTCCCCCCTCCTCGCCCGAGCCCCCCGCCCTCCAGCGGCCAGCAGCCCCAGCGCTGCGCGCACTGCTGGACGAGGAAGAGGCCTCGGCCCTGGTCGGTGTCCATCGACGGCAGTGGTGGTGGGGGCGGGGCGGCCTCGGAGTCGTCGAACCGGGGCGGTACGTGCGGGCTGTCGTCCCACACGAAGACCCTCAGACGACCGCCGAGAAGCGCGACGAGGCGTACGGAGGACGGTCCCTTCGTGTGCTGGTACGCGTTGGTGACCAGCTCCGACGTCAGCAGCTCGACCACGTCGAGGATGTCCTCACGACCATGGCTCGACAGGATCGCCCGCACGGTCACGCGGGCGATGCGAGCGGCTCGGGGGTCGTAGGGCAGGCGAAGGGAGTACTGCCAGCATTCCGGCGAACGGGAGTCGGGCGGGGATACGGTGACCATGAACGCCTCCGGGGAGAAAGGGGACTTGGTTCGCCCAACGGGCCTTTTGGCGGTGGCAGTGCCTGGCTTGGTGCGCTTCCGGCTTACGGGCTCGGCCAGCTGAGCGGTACGTAACCACCGTAGAGCAGATGGTTAGATGCATCTAACAAAAAGAACGGAAAGCATCCATGCTTCACTCGTGTGAGGGATGCTCACGCCGCTCCGCGGCCTGAAGGGAGACGCCTTGCCGCCCACGAACAGTCCGACGCTGCGGCAGCGGAGGCTGGGTGCCGAACTGCGCAAGCTGCGCGAGCGGGCCGGACTCACAGCCACTGGCGCCGCCGCGCAACTGGGCGTCAATCAAGCACGCGTGAGCATGATCGAAACCGGCCGCACGCCTATCAGTGCCGACCGAGTGCGTTCCATGGCTCGGGCTTACGACTGCTCGGACGAGGCGTACGTCGACGCACTGGCAGCGATGACCGGGCGACGGACGCGTGGCTGGTGGGAGGCGTACCGAGAGCACCTGCCCGCCACCCTCGTCGACGTGGCCGAACTGGAGGCCAACGCGGCGGCGTTGCGCGTAGCGCTGGTGATTCACATTCCGGCGCTGCTACAGACCACGGACCACGCCCGCGCCCTCTTCCGTGCAGTGGTACCGCCCATGCGGCAGTACGAGATCGAGCACCGCCTCACGTACCGAATCAAGCGGCAGGGCGTCCTGCACCGCGACACCCCACCCCCGTACACGGCGATCATCCACGAGACGGCGCTCCGCATGGGCTTCGGCGGCCCCGAAGTCACCCGTGGCCAGCTCAAGCACCTGCTCGAAATGAGCGAACTGCCCCACGCCACCGTCAGGTTGATCCCTTTCGGGACGGAGTACTTCCCCAGCACGGGCCAGTCCTTCGACTACGTCCAGGGCCCGGTCTCACAGCTCGACACCGTCGAGCTGGATACGCACCACGGGGGCTGCGCTTTCCTCGACGCGGAGGCAGTGTTGAGTAAGTACCGTTCCGTGCTGGACCACATGGAGTCCTGTGCGCTCGGCCCCGCCGAGACACGCGACTTCGTCCACAAACTCGTCCGGGACACCTGAGAGAGACCAAACGTGCCCACCATCAGCTGGCAGAAGTCCACCTACAGCGGCGACAGCATCAACTGCGTCAACCTCGCCACCACCCCCTCCGGCCACGTACTCCTCCGCGAAAGCGACGACCCCGCCGTCATCCTCACGACTACCCCTGTCCTCCTGAATAGCCTTATACGCGCCCTGAAGTCACAACAGCCGACGCACTGAGCCAGAAGGGCAACCGTGCGCTCCACCCACTGGCAAAAGTCCACCTACAGCCCCGACGGCTCCAACTGCGTCAACCTCGCCGCCGCCCCCTCCGGCCACCTGCTCCTCCGCGAAAGCGACGACCCCGCCACCATCCTCACCACCACCCCAACCCCGCTCCGCTCCCTCATACAAGCCCTCAAGACAGCGGCGGCAACCTCTCCCTCTACCTTCGGGTAGAGATACCCCTCCTGCCGACGGCTGATGATTGGGCGGGCGATCGCCGGAATTCTGGTGGTCATGACCTTCCCCTCGCTCGTCATCGCCCTCAGCATCGTCGTGATCTGCGCCGCCTCCGCTGTCGCGGTGGCCAATGAGCCGCCGTTCTGGATGACGCTGATCGTCTGCGTGGCGACCTATCCGGTCGGCACCGCGGTACTCGGCCTGCCCGTACTCGCCGATGTCGGCCACGGGTTCGTGGGCGAGTGGAGCGTGCGCCTGGCGGTGGTGAGCGCGGTCACCGCGCTGCTGAGTCCCTACATCGGCGAGCGCGGACGCGGGCCCCGCGCCGGTGCTGCTGGTGATCGAGCCGGGCCAAGGCCTGAGCCTGCCTTTCATGGCCTGTGCTGGTTTCGCTCAGCGATGCTCTCCGGACGTCTGGTGGACTTGCCGCCGGGCGGCCGCAGCCAGGAGGTGGGCCATGCGCGGGGCGTCGTACCCGGCGTCGAAGACGATGAGGATGGCACGGTCACCCATGTGCCGGCGGTCCATGTCGATGAGGTCTTCGACCACTCGGGGACCTGGGCGGCGGTGACCTCGGCGGCCGGGCCCATGCGCACGGCGTCCAGGAGCCGGCGCCAGGAGGTCCGGCCTGTTTCCAGGGCGGCAACAAAGGAGTACGGCCGGCCGGGCACGAGCTGGTCCGAGGACCGATCACCGCGGCCGTGGACGTGACCGAACAGGCGGTCGGCGCTGGTCGGCGCGTCCGGGCGGAGCCAATGACTGATGTCCGCCGCCAGCATCAGGCGCCCGTCGGCGGCCTGCGGCTGAGGCAGGCCGGCCAGCACCTGCCGCAGCCGGGGCATATCGACGTTCCCGCGGGGCAACGCGTCGTACATGGCGCCGTACCCGCGCGCCGATGCCCGGCCACCAGCGTCAAGGTACCGGCGCGGTCACCGGCCCGTCCGCGCACAGCAACACCGGCTTTGTCGCTGAGAGCCGGGTTCTGGCAGCACCAAAGCTCCGCCCGGTCTGCTCGCCCGGTGCGATGATCACCCTCGTGTCTCCGCTGCCCGCCATGGAGTGCGGGGACGAAAAAGGCGTGGATGTGTATGAAGCCGTGGACAGCCGCAGGGCTGTGCGGGCGTTCAGCGATGAGCCGGTACCCAAAAAGGAAGGCGTGCCACGGCTGCGTACCGGGCGGGCGGACATGACAGAAACAGTGAGCTTCATCGGAGTGTGACCCGCCGACCGCTGATCCTCACGACAGACGGGTCGTCAACCTGTTTCGCTCCGCTCGAAAGCTCAGTCGTTGAAGGTGTCATAGAGGCGGACCGGGTAGAAGTCGGCGTTCAGGCCCGCCCCGCTGAGACCGCTGTCGTCCTCGGGGGTCGGATCCTCGGAGGTGGCCATTTTCATGCCGATGCTCAGCGGCAGGTTATGGCGGTTCGGCGAGTTCTGGGAGTAGGTGGGCTCGGTGAAGCCCATGCTGGTGTACGTCCCGGTGATGATCATGGCGTGGTCGATGGTGCCGTCGGGCTGTTCATCCTCATGCCAGTCCGCGAACAACAGGTCACCGGGCTCAAGTTCCCACACGTCCTGGGCAGGGCCGTTCGGGTCGCCGTCTTCGGGCGGCCAGATGGCCTTGTTCTCGCCGCGCCCGCTCAGGACTGCGAAGCCGCGCAGCCAGTCGGCATAGATCCAGGACTTGGTCTGGCCCCAGAACTGATCCGGTCCGGTGAGGTTGACGTCCCAGTTGAGCGGGTTGGAGGTATCGAAGCCGCCGGTCTGGGGCCAGCCTCCCGCGTCCAGGGCCTGGGAGACGAAGTTCGCGCAGTTCGTGGACCCCAGATCCTCGTAGTCGGGGTTACGGACGTCGTCGTAGACCCACTCCATGCCATCGAAGTACATCGTCCGGGACCACTTCAGCGCGTAAGCCCGCGCCGCGTCCCGGTCGTAGGTGTGCTCCGCCAGCGCGCTCACGCCGTCGGCTGCCGCCGGGACGTCACCCCGGGAGATCGTGGCATTGTCGGCGGTCTCGGACACCGGGGCGGAGGTGGACCCGATCGGCGCGTAGGCCACGTCGGTGATGGTCCACGTCCGCTTCTCTCGCTTCAGGGTCACCACGTAGGTGTCGCCCAGGCTCGACTGCCCCAAGGAGGTGTCGTTCCACGTCAGGGCCGTCCCGGAGTTTATGGTCACGGTCGCGGTCCGGCCGGAGAACTTCACCTTGGCGTCGCCGGCGAAACCGGTGGCGACCTCGGTGGCATGCAGCCCGTTGTCCTCGGCGGCGCCGGCGGCGAGCGTGGCCGGGCCGGTGGCGAATGCGGCCGGCTGCGCGGCCACCTCAGCTCCCTGCCGCTCGATCGCAACCAAGGCGGCCGCCGTGTTCTGCGGGTCCTTCCAGCCGGCGTCCCGGGCGCTGAGATACTCCCGCACCAGATCCAGGACAACCCGCTTGTGGCCGCCCAGCGTCACCGACAGGTCCAGGAACCGCTTGCCTCCCAGCCCGATGCCGATATCGACCCCGGTCCCGGTCCCGGTCCCGGCGGTCAGATCCCCGGCGCCGGGGAGGGCAGTGACCGGGGCGGCAGGCAGGACCAACGCGGCGGCCAAACCAAGCGTGATCGTGATGCGTCGTCTACGGGATCTCATCCTTGACGTCCTCTCATCCATCGACTCGGCGCGGTGCGCAAGATGACGAAGGCGGACGACATGCACGGGCAGCCCGGCTGCGCCACAGATTGCCCCGTCGAAGCCTTGCGCCACGGCTCCCCCGACCGCCGTTGCACGGCCGGTTCCGCCGGACAACACCCTCCGGGCCCCGGCTCGGTGGCACAACCTGAAACATTGCAGGTACACCTCGCCCCCGAGCCTCCGCACGCTGTGCGGTCGGAAGGCGGGCTGATGACAATGCCGTTGACGTAGCTCCGGTCGGGCGGGGTGTCGGTGTCGGGCGGGGTGTCGGTGTCGGGGGTGGGTCGGTGTCGTCGTATCTGCCCGATCCGGCAGGGATCGGTGTGCTGACGCGGGTGTTCCCGCCAGCCCTGGTGGATGAGTTGATGGCGGCGTGCGACCGGACGGAGCGGCGCGGGCGGCTGCCGCCGGCCCGTCGGAGGGACAGCTCAGCGGGCCGGCCTCGGACGTCCGGAAGGCGACGGCCGCTGAGAACGCGTGACCCGGCGAGGCGTCAGCCCGACACCTCCCCCACATAGCTGAGCGTGTCCGTGCCGCCCGCCTCCCAGGTGATGACCACCTCGTCGCCGGAGCGGCGGACCGTGGCGAAGGTGATGTCGTCGTCGCTGATGTCCGGCGAGGCCATGGGCCTGAGGGCCATGCGGAAGTTGTTGTCGTCGCGGTAGGCGCCGACGCCGGTCATGATGCCCTTGCCGCCGACCATGTCGATGTAGGAGAGGGCGTGCTGGCCCTTGTTGTCCCCGGTGGTCTGCTCGTCGCCGATGGTCAGGGTGCGGGCGTCGTCGTCCTGCCACTGGCCCTCGACGCCCTCGCCGGGCGCGGTGGACGAGTCGCCGTCGTCCAGGCCGCCGTCGGGCGTCCCGGTGGCCTCGTCGGTGGCCTCCTCCGACTCCGTCGCGCTCTCGGACTCGGTCGCCGTCGCGGACACGCTCTGGCCCGGCGTGGCCGAAGTCGCGTCGTCACCGCTGCTGGTGAGGAGGAATATGCCGCCGCCGATCACCGCCAGCGCCGCCACGGCGGCCACGATGATCAGCGCGACCTTGCCACCACCGCCACCGGAGGGCGGGGGCGGCGGCGGGTAACCCCCGTACTGCTGCCCGTAGCCGGGCGGCCCCGGCATACCCGGAGCACCCGGAGCCCCGTACGGCGGCTGCCCGCCACCCCCGTACGGCTGCTGCTGCGGACCCGCCCCGTACGGCTGCTGCGGACCCGTCGCGTACGGGTTCGGCGGCTGGCCGGGAGCCTGGCCCGGGGCGGGGGCCGGCGGCTGGCCGTAGCCGCCGCCACCGGGTCCCGGCGGGGGCGGATACGACCCCGGGTACGGCTGCTGCGGCGGCTGGGCGCCGTAACCGTCTTGCGGCGGCTGGCCGGGGGGCTGAGTCATGGGCGGGTGTCACTCCTCGGGTCGCTTCGGCGAGGCACGGAACACCTGCCTCAAGCGAGCCCAACATCCACCACGCCCCGAGGCGTACGCAAGTGCGTATCCCGGTTGGTTACGCGGTCAATACATGACCGAACGTCCCCAAGCTCCGCCCCGCCTCACGGCCTTCGCGGACTCCGCCCGCTCTCCGCACTCTTCGGCCACAGTCTCGGCCGGCGCCGCGCCGCCAGGTCCTCCGCCCAGCCGAACGCGACGACGCAAGCGGCGATGAGCAGCCACGTCACGACCAGTACGGGCCAGGGGCTCTCCAGCAGCCACGGGACGTTCTGTTCGAGGAACACCACGCTCCACAGGCGGTCCCACTGGGTCGCCGCGATCAGGATGCAGGTGTTGTGCCAGAGATAGATCGTCACCGCACGGGAGTTGAGGAGGCCGACCGCCCCGTCCCAGCGGCGCAGCCGACGCGGCCACTCGGCCCACGACGGGCTGATGTGCAGCAGCAGCGCCACGGTGGCCACGGACCACAGGGACTGGGCGAACGGCATGCTGTCGAGGTCGTTGCCGGTGCCGAAGCCGTGGTTCATGGCGTACCAGAGGCCGGTCAGGGCGACCGCCGGAGCCACGGACGGGACGAAGTACCTCGGGAGGCGCTCCAGGATGCCTTCCTTGTGGGCCATGCCGAGGATCCAGCAGGCGCCGAAGGTGCTGAAGTCCGTCAGCCCCGAGGCGAACCGCTCGCCCGGCAGGGACAGATACCCCAGCTCGAACGCCGCCGACAGCGCGATCGGCGCGAGGACCGTCGCCGCCGGCACCGCCCGCAGCGCGCGGAGCAGCACCGGGGACAGAACGACGTACCAGAGGTAGGCACGGACGTACCAGAGCGGTCCGGCCAGCTCCCCGGCCCAGTCCGGGCCGATGAAGCCGTTCAGTCCGGGCAGGCCCTCGGCGTACGGCGGGTCGCTGACCGGGAGGATCCAGAACGTGAGGTGGAACCACCACCAGCCGGGACGGCCGTCCGCGTCCGGCCCCCAGCCCTGGAGCACCATCGCGGTGACGCCCACCACCCCGAGCAGCCACACCGGCGGCAGCAGCCGGCGGAGCCGGCCCCTGATGACGTCCGCCGCCGGGCGCTTCAGCGAGCGCGCCATGAGGTTGCCGGCGAGCGCGAACATCACGCCCATGGAGGGGAAGAGCAGCGGCAGCCAGGCCCAGCCGGTGAGGTGGTAGAGGACGACCCGGAACAGGGCGAGGGCCCTCAGGAGATCGAAGTAGCGGTCCCGGCCGCCGGGAGCCGAAGTCGCAGGCGGCGTGGGCGGGTCGGGCGGAGTCTGCGGGGCCGGGTCCTGCGTCAGGGTGCTCATGCGACCGGCCTCCGCTCCCCCGTCTGCTGCGCCGGCACGGACGCATCGGCGCCCGGCAGCCCCACGGCCCCCGTCCGCCGCAGCTTCTGCCAGCGCAGCCGGCCGCCGGTCAGCGCCGTGATCCACGACTGCAGCAGCACCACGTACATGAGCTGGCGGTAGAGGAGTTGCTGGAGCGGGAGGGAGATCAGATGGGTCATGCGCTCCTTGTCCAGGTGGAACGCCAGCGCCGCGCACACCGCCTGGACGGCCAGGACGCCCAGCCAGGCGCCGATCGTCTTCTCCGTCGGCCCGAACACCAGCCCGTAGAGCAGGAACACGTCGATGAGGGGGGCCAGCAGGGGCGCCACGATCATGAACAGCGATACCAGTGGCAGGCCCACACGGCCGAAGCGGCCGGACGCGCCCCGCTCGAAGATCGCGCTTCGGTGCTTCCAGATCGCCTGCATGGTGCCGTACGACCAGCGGTAGCGCTGCGACCACAGCTGCTGCACGGACTCCGGCGCCTCGGTCCAGGCCCGCGCCTTCTCGGCGTAGACGACGTGCCAGCCGTCGCGGTGCATGGCCAGGGTGATGTCGGTGTCCTCGGCGAGGGTGTCCTCGCTCATGCCGCCGACGCGTGTCAGCGCCGTACGCCGGAACGCCCCGACCGCGCCGGGGATCGTCGGCATACAGCGCAGGATGTCGTACATCCGGCGGTCGAGGTTGAAGCCCATCACGTACTCGATGTGCTGCCAGGCGCCGATGAGGGTGTCCCTGTTGCCGACCTTGGCGTTGCCCGCGACCGCGCCGACGCGCGGGTCGGCGAAGGGCTGCACCAGCTCGCGGACGGTGGACGGTTCGAAGACCGTGTCGCCGTCCATCATGACGATCAGGTCGTACTGGGCGTTGGCGATGCCCCGGTTGAGGGCGGCCGGCTTGCCCGCGTTGAGCTGCCGTACGACCCGGACGCCCGCCAGGTCCTGGCTCAGCTCCTCGACGATCCGGGCCGTGCCGTCGCTGGAGCCGTCGTCGATGACCAGCACCTCGATGGGGTGGTCGCTCGCCACCAGCGAACGGACCGTCTTCTCGATGCACTTCGCCTCGTTGTACGCCGGGACGAGCACCGACACCGGCTCGGTGACGGGCCCGTCCGTTCCCCAGCGGAAGTTCCGGCGCCGGACCCGGCGGGCGTGCGCGATCGACAGCACCAGCATCAGGCCGAAGCGGGCGAGGACGAGGACACCGACGACCGCGAGGGCGACGACGAGAACGCTCGTCGTCTTCTCCGAGACCTGGACGAGCGTCACCCAGACCTTGCCCTTCACCAGGCCGAGCCCGGTGACCGGGGTGTGCGCGCTGGGCGCGTCGAGGGCGCCGGTCAGGGTCTCGAACGCGTAGCCCTTGACCTGGAGTTCCCCGATGAACCGGTCCAGCGCGGCGACGGTCTGCGAGCGGTCGCCGCCGGAGTCGTGCATCAGTACGATCGCGCCGTCGCCGCCCTTGGGCGTGGCCCGGCGGATGATCTCGTCGACGCCCGGCCTGCTCCAGTCCCGGCTGTCGGTGTCGCTGACGACGGTGATGTAGCCGCGGCTGCCGATGTACTTCGTCACCGGCCAGGTCCGGTTGTCCATGAGCTGGGAGAACGACGAGTACGGCGGCCGGAACAGCGAGGTGCGGATGCCCGCCGCGCCCGCCAGCGCGAGCTGATTCTGCGACAGCTCCCAGTCGATGCGGTCCTTGGACTGGAGCGAGAGGTCCGGGTGGTTGAAGGTGTGCAGACCGATCTCGTGGCCCTCTTCGGCCATGCGCTCGACCAGGTCCGGGTAGCGCGAGGCCATGGTGCCGGTGATGAAGAAGACGGCCTTGGCCTCGTGTTTCTTCAGCACGTCGAGGACCTTGGGGGTCCACTCGGGGTCCGGTCCGTCGTCGAACGTCAGGACCAGCTGGTGGTCCGGGACGTCGAGGCTGAGTTGGCGTCCCCCACGGGTGTCGATCACCGGGCCGCCCTTCAGTATCTTCTGCGGCACCCGGTCGTTCGACACGGGCGGCGCGACCCGGTGATCCGCGAGGATCTCGCTGTGCACGTATCCGCGCAGCATCAGCATCGCCATCAGGGCGAGGAGGAGCAGACAGGGGAGCAGGTGGCGCAGGGGGAGGCGGGGGGTGGAGCGCTTCTGGGCGCTCGCCCGGGCGCTCTTGCGCGAGGGCTTCGACGGACCTTCGCCTGAGCCGTCGGCCGCGCTCTGTGCCGTGCCGTCGGCCGTACTTCCGGCCGTACCACCGGCCATGCCGTCAGCCGTACTGCCGGCCGTGCCGTCGGTCGCACTGTTCGTCGGACGCGCGGAGCGCGTATGGCGCTTGGCGGCACGCGAAGGCGTGCCGCCGTGCTGGGAGCGGGTCATCAGGCGGGGTTCTCCGAGGTCTGCGGACTCTGCGGGTCCTGCGGGCTCTGCGAGGGCTCCGACGTCGACGGAGCGGGCTCGACGGGCGCCGGGGACGCGGGGCCGTCGGCGACGGTGTCCGTGCCGGAGCCCGGAGCGGGACCGGCCGGGCCGGAGTCCGTGGGCGAGGGCGAGGGTGACGGCGAGGCCGAGGGGCTGGGGCTGTCCTTCGGCGGTCCGGACGGGGAGACCGAGGGCGCGGGGTCCTTCACACTGGCGCTCGGCTTCGGCTTCGGCTTCGGCTTCGCGCTGGCGCTGGCACCGGCCGAGGGCTTGGCGCCGGCGGACGTCTGAGGCCCCTTGACGCCGCCCGTCGAACCGTCCGGCGACTTGCCGCTCGGCGAGGACGTCACTCCCGTACGGCCGGGCCACGGGCCCGAGTCCGGTACGCCGCCCTCCGCCTCGTCGGACCGGTCGGCCGACTCGTCCGGCAGCGGCGGGGTGTCCACCCTGCCCGCCGGCTTGTCGTCCTTCTGCATCGGCACCGGCAGCCAGGGCGCGTCCGAGTTGCCCGACACCAGGGTGCCGACGATGACCACGGCGTACGCCGCGCAGGTGGTACCGACGGCGATACCGAGCCGCCGGTACAGGTTCCTGCGCCGCCCCGACACGTCGACGAAGACCGGCCCGTCGGAGTCCGGGGCACCCGCCACCGCACCGTCCCCGCCCTGGCCGGCGTGGTTGCCGCCGCCCTCGGGCACCTCCCGCCCCACGCCGTCCAGTTGGACGGTCACCTCGTGCGGGTCGTGGTTGCGCCCGGGCTGATCGGGCTGCTCCCAGGGCGCCGGGACGGCCGCCGACCGCCCGGCCTCCCGGTCCGCATCCCGCCCGGCAGCGCTCGGCTGCCGGGGGACGCCGACGGCGCCGGCACCCGACTGCCCGGCGCCGGACGCGCCGGACCCGTAATCACGGTCCCGCTCTCGCTCCCGCTCCCGCTCCAGGCGGGACACGGCCCCGGTTCTGGCGGCCGCCTCGGGCCAGACCACTTCGTCTCCGGAGCCGATACCGACACCGGTGCCGATACCGGAGCCGGAGCCGATACCGAAATCAAAACCGGATCCGGTGCCGGACCCCGTACCGAGGCCTGTGCCTCGGCCTTCACTCCTGCGTCCGCCCCGGCCTTCACCTTCGCCAGGACGTTCGCCGTCGGACCGCTTCGGCTGAGTGCCATTCGGCCAGTTCTCCACGTGCACGCGCTTCCCCCCACGGGACAGTTGCGGGGTGCGTGTTCGATGCCGGGCTCTCGCACTTTCCTGTACCGGACCGGACCCCCACCCGGTCCGGGGCGCGGCCCATCACACACACCCGGGCCCCGAATGTAGGGGTGGGAGAGATGTGTGAGTGTGTGCTGTCAGGTGAAGGTCATCATGATGAGTGCATCTGTGGACGGAATCCACCCGTCCTCCCTATCTGATAGCCATACTTCCGCCTTCGCCAACTCGAATGCGGCCCGCCGCAGCGCGTCGAGTCCGGGGTGCGCGAGCCCCTTCCTCCATACGAGTGAAACGAGCGACAGTGGTACGGGGTCGACGAGCGGCCGCGACACCGTGCCCGGCATGGGCGGGAAGTCCACCACCGCCAGTACGGGGCTCCTCGTCTTGGCCATGATCCGCTGGAACTCCGCCTCCCCCACGGCCAGCGGAGCCGGCGGCGCGACCTCGATGCCCCGCCCCTCGAAGAGCAGCGCGGCCAGGTCCGTCCACTCCGGCGTACGGGGGTTCCCGGCACCCGCGTAGACGCTCTCGCCCGCGAGTTCGGCCAGCGGTACGGCGTCCAGCGCGGCCAGCCGGTGGTTCTCGGGAAGGATCACCGTCATCGGCTCGTACCGCACGGGCTGCTGTTCGAGCCGCGCCCGCACCGCCGGGTCGAGCCCCGCGAACCTCCCGAACGACACGTCGAGCCGCCCCGCGAGGATCTCGGCCGCCGCATGCGTCAGCCCGCTCTCGTAGCGCGCCATCAGCTCCAGCTCCGGCGCGAGTTCACGGGCCCGCTCCAGCACGCGCAGCCCCGTGGCCAGCCCGGGCGAGTTGAGATCCACCAGCAGGGGCCGCGCCTGCCGGAAGGCCGCGACCAACTCCTCCCGCGCCTCCAGCACCCGCCGCGCATACGGCACCAGCCGCTCCCCGTCCGCCGTCAGCACCACCTGCCGAGTGGTCCGCACGAAAAGCTCGGCCCCCAACTCCCGCTCCAGCCGCCGCACATCACGGCTGAGCGCCTGCTGAGCTACGTAGAGCCGGGCGGCGGCACGGGTGAAGTGCAGCTCTTCGGCGACAGCGAGAAAGGCACGGAGAAGCCGGGTTTCAGGCACCCCGAGAACTTACATCCGAGACGCGTGAATCACCACGGAGTAGGTGTTGGACGGTGGATCACACGACCGGCGACGGTAGGACCCATGCCGCACACCGAGCCCGAGAGGGCGCACTCCCCCCTGTTCACCGTCACCGCCGACACCCTGATAGCGGCCGACTTCAACCCCCGGCGATCCAAGGGGCGCGGGGAACCGCGCGACAAGCCACGACGCACCCGTACCCGCCAACGCACCCAACCCGCCGAGCTCCCCGGCGGCTCCTACCGCCACCTCTTCAAAACCCCCGGCACCCGAGCCTTCACCGCCGGAGGCCTACTCGCCCGCCTCCCCATGGGCATGTTCAGCGTGAGCGCGATCCTGATGATCGCCGGCTCCCGCGACTCGTACGCCCTCGCCGGTGCCGTCGTGGCGACGGGCCTCGCCGCGACGGCCCTCGTGGCCCCCTGGACCGCCCGCCTGATCGACCGCCACGGCCAGGCCCGTGTCGCCGTCCCCGCCACCGCGCTCGCCCTCCTCGGCGGCCTGGCCCTGTCCGCGTGCGTCCACTGGGACGCCCCGCACTGGACCCTGTTCGCCGCCTACGCGGCCACCGCGACCTTCCCCAACACCGGCGGCATGGCCCGCGCCCGCTGGGCCCACCTGCTGCGGGACGACCCGGCCGCCCTCCACACCGCCAACTCCTTCGAACAGGCGGCGGACGAACTCTGCTTCATGCTCGGCCCGGTCCTCGCCGCCTTCCTCTGCACGACCCTCTTCCCCGAGGCCGGCACCCTGATCGGCGGTCTCCTCTGCATGACCGGCGTGCTGGTCCTCGCCGCCCAACGCGCCACAGAACCGCCCCCCACCGGCCGTACGACCGCGAAGTCCCCCCTCCGTGCCCCCGGCTTCCCCGCCCTCCTCGCCGTCTTCCTCGCCATGGGCGCGATCTTCGGCTCGCTGGAGGTCGTCACCATCGCCTACGCGGACGCCCGGGGCCACGCCTCGGCGGCGGGCGCGCTCCTCGGCCTCCAGGCGGCCGGCTCCTGCGCGGCGGGCCTGGCCTTCGGTGCCCTGCGCCTGACCGGCCCGGCGGAACGTCGCTTCGCCTGGTCCCTCGCGGCGATGACCGCCCTGATGGCCCTCCCCTGGCTGACCACCACGTCCACCACCTCCCTCTTCCTCCTGGCCCCCGCCCTCCTCCTCGCCGGCATGGCCACGGCCCCCACCATGATCACCGCCATGTCCCTCCTCCAACACCGCACTCCCAAGGGCCAGTTGAACGAGGGCATGACCCTCGCCGTCACAGGCCTCCTCGGCGGAATAGCGGCCGGATCGGCCCTGGGCGGCCAACTCGCGGAACACCGCTCACTCGGCTCACTCGCCTTCGCGATCCCGGTGGCCGCGGCAGCGCTGGCCCTACTGATCGCCTCGGCCCAACGCCCACCCGCACGCACAACCCCCGAAGAGCCCCCACGCCCTTAGGGACGCGGGGAACTGCGCGACCAGCCCCCACCGAACCCGCGGCCGAAATCCGCACCGTAATCCGCACCGTAATCCGCACCCGTAATCCGATCCCCAAGCCGCCCGCCCCATTGACGCACCCCCACCCCACCCTTACCTTCCGTCGAAGCGCTTCGACGTCACGCATCGAAACGATTCGACTACACCGTTCGACCGGACGACCCGAACGACCCGTAACGACCCGCACCCAACGATCGCGTGACGCCCCGAGACCCATCCGACTCCCCAGGAGGCACAGGATGTTCACGGCACGAAGGCGTACGGCGACGACGATCGCGGCGGCGGCGATGAGCACAGCCCTGCTGCTGACCTCCTGCGGCGGCGGTTCCGGCAGCGACGGCGACGGCGGCGACGGCGACGGCAACGGCAACGGCAAGACGCTCCGCCTGTGGCACTACGAGGGCCCCGACAGCGCGATGGGCGTGGGTGTTCTCGGGCAGCTGGTGGTACGGCCGCTTCCAGTCGGAGAACAAGTTCGACTGGGGCACCTTCCTCTGGCCCGACACCGACCTCACCCTCGGCTCCGGCGGCAACCTCTGGGTCGTCCCGAGGGGCGCGAAGAACAAGGAACTCGCCTACGACTTCATCGACATCACCATGTCGGAGAAGATCCAGAACCTGCTGGGCGACAAGGGCGGCGTCCCCGTGGCCGCCGACCCCGCCGCGATCACCGACCCGCGGGCCAAGAAGCTCATCGCCGACTTCAACACCCTCTCCGAGAGGGACGGCCTGGCCTTCTACCCCGACTGGCCCGTCCCCGGCTTCTACGACGTCCTCGTCTCCGAGACCCAGAAGCTGATCACCGGCAGCACGGCGCCGGACGCGTACCTGGACTCGATCGGGGAGGCGTACGAGAAGGACGTACCGAAGCGATGACGGTCACCGTCGGAGACGGGGCGGCGGCCGGCGAGGCCGGAGCGGGCCCCGCCGGGCACCCGCATCACCGCCGTCCGGCGGCCCGGATCGACGGCGCGACCAAGTGGCAGATCCTGTGGCGGATCGTCGTCCCCGTCAGCCGCCCCACCCTCGGCATGCTCCTGGTCTTCTTCTTCGTCTGGACCTGGAACGAGTTCCTGCTCCCCCTGGTCATGCTGATCTCCAACGACAACCAGACCGTGTCGGTGGCGCTCGGCGTCCTCCAGGGCCAGCGCCTGATGGACGCCACGATGACCAACGCGGCGGCCCTGCTGGGCCTGCTCCCCGCCCTCGTCTTCTTCCTCCCCTTCCAACGCACGCTCACCCGAGGCATCGCGGTGGGAGCCGTGAAGTAAGGGCCCCGGAAAGTCCCGCAGAAGTAAGGACCCCCCACCCATGAAGTTCACCGACGGCTACTGGCTGCTCCGCGAGGGCGTCACCGCGGCCCACCCGGCCGAAGTCCTGGACGTCATCCCCCGGGACGGCGGCGCCCTGGAGATCCACGCGCCCACCCAGCCCATCCGCCACCGCGGTGACCTGCTGAAGGGACCGGTCGTGACGATCAGCGCCCACGCCCCGATGCCCGACGTCGTCGGCGTCACCTTCACCCACTTCGCGGGCGAGCAGCCACGTGGCCCGCAATTCGAGCTCACCACGCAGGAGTTCACCCCCCACACCTTCTACGACGACGAGCACGCCACCCTCACCGCCGGATCGCTGTCGGTACGCGTGTCCCGCACCGGCCCCTGGCACGTCGACTTCCTCGCCCACGGCCGCACCCTCACCACCAGCGGCCCCAGATCGATGGGCATCATGCGCGAGGCGTCCGGCGCCCACTACCTCCGCGAGCAGCTGAACCTCGGCGTCGGCACCTCCGTCTACGGCCTCGGCGAACGCTTCGGCCCGCTCGTCAAGAACGGCCAGGTCGTCGACATCTGGAACGCCGACGGCGGCACAGCCACCGAACAGGCCTACAAGAACGTGCCGTTCTACCTCACCGACGCGGGCTACGGCGTCTTCGTCGACCACCCGGGCAAGGTCTCCTTCGAGGTCGCCTCGGAGGTCGTGTCGAGGGTCCAGTTCAGCGCGGAGAGCCAGCAGTTGACGTACTACGTCATCTACGGCCCGACGCCGAAGGACATCCTCCGCAAGTACACGGCCCTCACCGGCCGCCCGGCCCTGCCGCCCGCCTGGTCGTTCGGCCTGTGGCTGTCCACGTCCTTCACCACCTCCTACGACGAGAAGACGGTGACCTCCTTCATCGAGGGCATGCGGGAGCGTCGGCTCCCGCTCTCCGTCTTCCACTTCGACTGCTTCTGGATGCGCGAGTTCCAGTGGTGCGACTTCACGTGGGACCCCCGCGTCTTCCCGGACCCGGAAGGCATGCTGGCCCGCCTCAAGCGGCGCGGACCACGTATCAGCGTCTGGATCAACCCGTACATCGCCCAGCGCTCCCCCCTCTTCGCGGAGGGCAAGGCGCTCGGCCATCTCCTGCGCAGACCGGACGGCGGCGTCTGGCAGTGGGACCTGTGGCAACCCGGCATGGCGCTGGTCGACTTCACCAGTCCGGCGGCCCGCGAGTGGTACGCGGCCAAGCTGGAAGCGCTGCTGGACCAGGGCGTCGACTGCTTCAAGACCGACTTCGGCGAGCGGGTGCCCCTGGACGTCGTCTGGTCCGACGGCACGGACCCGGAGCGCATGCACAACTACTACACCTACCTCTACAACCGGACCGTCTTCGACGTCCTGCGCAAACACCGGGGCGAGGGCGAGGCCGTCCTCTTCGCCCGCTCGGCAACCGTCGGGAGCCAGCGCTTCCCCGTGCACTGGGGCGGCGACTGCGCGTCCACCTACGAGTCGATGGCCGAGTCCCTGCGCGGCGGCCTCTCCCTCGGCCTCTCCGGCTTCGGCTACTGGAGCCACGACATCGGCGGCTTCGAGGGCACACCCTCCCCCGCGCTCTTCAAACGCTGGATCGCCTTCGGCCTGCTCTCCTCCCACAGCCGCCTGCACGGCTCGTCCTCGTACCGGGTCCCCTGGCTCTTCGACGACGAATCGGTCGACGTCCTACGGAAGTTCACGCACCTCAAGCTCAGCCTGATGCCCTACCTCTACGAGGCGGCGCGCACCGCCCACACCGAGGGCGTGCCGATGATGCGGGCGATGGTGCTGGAGTTCCCCGACGACCCCGGCTGCGCGCAGCTGGAGCGCCAGTACATGCTGGGCCCGGACCTCCTCGTCGCGCCGGTGTTCAACGACGAGGGCGACGTCACGTACTACGTCCCCGAGGGCACCTGGACCCGCTTCCTGACCGGCGAACCGGTCACCGGCCCCCGCTGGGTCCGCGAACGCCACGACTTCCTCAGCGTGCCGCTGCTCGTCCGGCCGGGCGCCGTCGTCCCGGTCGGCGCGGTGACGGACCGCCCGGACTACGACCACGCCGACGGGGTCACCCTGCACGCGTACGGCCTCGCCCACGGCGCCCAAGTGACCGTCCCCGTCGGCGACTCGACGTTCACGGTTGTCCGGGAGGGCGATGTGCTGCGCGCCTCGTGCGGCGACCCGAGGGCGCCGTGGGCCCTGGCGGCGGGTGATCGCGAGGTCCGGGCGCAGACGGGCACAGGCTTCCTGACGATGGACCTGAACCCGGAGCCGGAGCCGAAGCCGGAGCGGAAGCCGGAGCGGAAGCCGGAGCGGAAGCCGGAGCGGAAGCCGGAGCGGAAGCCGGAACTGATATCTGACGACGAAACGGGGTCGGTGTGACGGTGAAGATCACTGATGTGGCACGGCACGCGGGCGTCTCCCCGAGCACCGTCTCCTACGCCCTCAGCGGCAAGCGCCCCATCTCGGCGGAGACCCGCGCGCGGGTCGAGGCGTCCGTCCGCGAGCTGGGCTACCGCCCGCACGCGGGCGCCCGCGCCCTGGCCAGCAGCAAGTCCAACGTACTGGCGATGGTGGTGCCCCTACGGGCCGGTATCAATGTGCCCGTGGTCATGCAGTTCGCGGTGTCGGCGGTCACGGCGGCCCGCGCGTACGACCACGACGTGCTGCTCCTCACCCAGGAGGAGGGCGAGGAGGGACTGCGCCGGGTCGCGGACACGGCCCTGGTGGACGCGTTGATCGTGATGGACGTCCAACTCCACGACCCCCGGCTGCCGTTGCTGCGCACGCTGGACCGCCCGTCGGTACTGATCGGCTTCCCCGCCGAGCCGGCCGGACTGACCTGCATCGACCTGGACTTCAGGACGGCGGGTGAGCTGTGCGTGGAACATCTGGCGGGCCTCGGCCACCGCGTGGTGGGCCTGATCGGCTCACCCCCCGAGGTCTACGTCCGCCAGACCTCCTTCGCCCAGCGCGTCGTCCAGGGCTTCACCTCCGCCGCCACCCGCAACGGCATGTCCTCCACCGTCCATCCCTGCGAGGCCACCCCGGCGGCCGCCCGCACGGTGGCGGAACGCCTCCTGCGCGAACAACCGGCCCTCACGGGCGTGGTCATCCACAACGAGGCGATCCTCGAACCCCTCCTGGACGCCTTCGAACACCTCGGCCTCCGCATCCCCACCGACCTCTCCGTCACCGCCCTCTGCCCCGACACCCTCGCCACCACCCTCCCCATCCCCCTCACCTCCATAGCCATCCCCGCAGCCGAGATAGGCGAACAAGCAGTCCACCTCCTCATGCGGAACATGAACGGCACCCCCGCCCCCCAGACCACCCTCCTCCCACCCCGCCTGACCGTGCGGGGGAGCACGGCCCGCAGGGTGACGGGCTGACCGGGCGACGAGTCGCGACGGTCTCTCCACAACGAAAAGGGGCCCGGCAGTCGCATCGACTGCCGAGCCCCTGCTCGCATACATAACATGGGAATTGTGGAGATGGCGGGAATCGAACCCGCGTCCAACGGTGCAAAATCAGGGCTTCTCCGTGTGCAGTTCGCTGTGATTTTCTCGGCCCCGGCGATCACGCGAACAAGTCGCCGACGGGCCCAGTCACTGTTTGATTTCCCATCCGACCCCGTGACCGGGCCAGATGGTTTAGTCCCCTAGATTATGCCAGGGTCCGGGTCGGGAACACTCCCGGGCTGACACCCGTTAGGGCCTTCGCTCACTGCTTATTAGGCAGCGAGGGCGAAGGCGCGGGAATCGCTCTTGGAATTGGCGATTATTGGTTGCGACATATGGTTAACGAGATCATTGCCGCTTCCTCGACACGCTTCCCCTGCTTCAACAGCCGCTGTCGAAACCGATCATCCCCATGTTGATTTTTCAAACCGTCTCACGACGGCGGTCGCACCCGCTCTCGAGGTGCAGTGCCATCGTACGTGACCGACGCCGGACGATGCCACCGTATTCCCCGCCGCTACTCGCCGCGCTACTCGCCGCGCTGCTTCCGCTTCGCCGCCGCGATCGCCCGGTCCGACTCCCGCCGGTCCTGCTGCTCGCGCAGCGTCTGGCGCTTGTCGTACTCCTTCTTGCCGCGCGCGAGCGCGATCTCGGCCTTTGCCCGGCCGTCCTTGAAGTACAGGGCGAGCGGCACGATCGTATGGCCCGTCTCCTGGGTCTTGGACTCCAGCTTGTCGATCTCCTCGCGGTGCAGGAGCAGCTTGCGCTTGCGGCGCGCGGAGTGGTTGGTCCAGCTGCCCTGGTGATACTCCGGGATGTGGGCGTTGTGCAGCCACGCCTCACCCCCGTCGATCTGGACGAAGCCGTCGGTCAGCGAGGTCCGGCCCTCGCGCAGCGACTTGACCTCGGTGCCGGTGAGCACGATCCCGGCCTCGTAGGTGTCGACGATCGCGTAGTCGTGCCGGGCCTTCTTGTTCTGGGCGACGATCTTGCGCTTGCCGCCCTTCTCGCCATCCCGCTGAGCGGCCGTCCCGCCCTGCTTGGGCTGGGACTCCTTCGGTACGTACATTCCCTTGCTCATAGTGCCGTCCATTTTCGCACTACGGAGGGGGTCCGCGGGAAGCCGATTAACGGGGGCGGGTCGGGGGGCTCACTGCCCGAGCCCGCTCAGTACCGTCTCGGCCCGCTGGAGGGCGTCCTCGTCCGCTTCGAGGTCGGGGGTGATGCCACGGCCGTCGACGCCGCGGCCGGAGGGGGTGCGGTAGTGGCCGACGGTCAGTTCGGCGACGGAGCCGTCGGGGAGGCGGCTCGGCATCTGCACCGAGCCCTTGCCGAAGGTGCGGCCCCCCACGACCACCGCGCGGCCCCGGTCCTGGAGGGCCCCGGTGACCAGCTCGGCCGCGCTCATCGTGCCGCCGTCGACGAGCGCGACCAGGGGTCTGGCCGTGTCGCCGCCGGGGTCGGCGTGCAGGGCCTGCTGCTCGCCGTTGACGTCGTAGGTGGCGACGAGACCGCCGTCGAGGAAGGCGGAGGCGGCGGTGACGGCTTCGGTGACCAGGCCGCCGGAGTTCCCCCGCAGATCGAGGACGAAGCCGGACGCCTCACCGGCCTGCTCGACGGCGGCCCGTACGAGATCGCCGGAGCCCTTGGTGAACGCGTCGACCTTGATGACGTCGACGCCGTGGGCGGTACGGCTGACGGTCACGTCCTCGGTGGAGAGGCGGGCCCGGCGCAGGGTCTCGTGCCAGGTCCGGGCACCGCGCCGCAACTCCAGCGACACCTTCGTACCGGCGGCCGCGCTGTCGTCCGACTCGGCGCTGTCGATCGCGTCGCCGCGGAGTAAGGAGACGACCTCGGTGACCGGGCGGCCGTCGACCTTCTCGCCGTCGACGCCGACGAGCCGGTCGCCCGCGCGGATCCCGGCGCCGGCCGCGGGCGAGCCGTCCTGTACCCGGGTCACCGCGATACGGCCGTCGCGCTCCAGCCGGGCCCACAGCCCGACGCCGGTGTACTCGCCGTCGAGGGCCTCCTCGAACTGCTCGTACTCGCCCTCGGAGTAGACCGCGCCCCACCGGTCGCCGCTGCGGCTGACGGCACGCTCGGCGGCCTCGACGGGGGACTTCCCCTCGGCCATGGCCTCGGCGGCGGCGTCGGCGACGTCCTGCTCCTTGCCGGCCGGGATGGGGCGGGAGGTGTCCGCGGTGGCCGCCTTGCGGTACGGGTCCTCGAAGGAGCCGGTCGCCGCGCCCGTGGCGAGCACGCTCGCGAAGACCAATGTCAGGGTGGCCCCGCGGCGGATGCGGCGGGGCTTGGAGAACAGGTCGCGGCCTGACATGTCGGCGAGTCTAGGACAACGCGAAGGGCCGCACCGGCCCTTGCCGGTACGGCCCCATTGGCGTGCGTCACACCTTCAGGTACTTGCGCAACGTGAAGAACGCGGCCAGGGCGGGCATCAGGAAACTCGCCGCGAGGATGAGCGGCAGCTTGGTGAGGACCGCGTCCCAGCCGACGAAATTGATGAGCGGCAGGTTCGTGGAGAGTGACACCCCGTTGTCGATCACGAAGTACTGCCCCAGGATCAGGAAGGCACAGGCGATCGTGCCGCCGATGATCCCGGCGACCGCGGCCTCCATGATGAACGGCGCCTGGATGTAGAAGCCGGACGCGCCGACCAGCCGCATGATCCCGGTCTCACGCCGGCGGCTGAACGCCGAGACACGCACCGTGTTGACGATCAGCAGCAGCGCCACGATCAGCATGACGGCCATCACACCGCGCGCCGCCCAGTTCAGATAGCCGAGAAGCCGGAAGAGGCTGTCCAGGATGCCCTTCTGGTCCTGCACCGACTGCACCCCGTCACGCCCGTTGAAGGCGCTCGCGATGACCTGGTACTTCTCCGGGTCCTTCAGCTTGATGCGGTACGACTCCTGCATCTGGTCCGGGGTGAGGCTGCTGGCCAGCGGGGAGTCGCCGAACTGCTCCTTGTAGTGCTTGTACGCCTCGTCCTGCGACTCGTACGCGACGTCGTCGACGACCGACATCTTGTTCAGGTCGGACTTGATCTGGTTCTTCTGCTCGGTCGTGACCGCGCCCTTGGCGCAGTTGGGGTCGGACTCCGCGTCGCTCTTGTTGCAGAGGAAGATCGACACGTTGACCTTCTCGTACCAGTAGCCCTTCATCTGGCTGACCTGGTCGCTCATCAGCAGCGAGCCGCCGAACAGGGCGAGGGAGAGGGCGACGGAGACGATGACCGCGAAGGTCATCGTGAGGTTGCGGCGGAGACCGACACCGATCTCCGACAGGACGAACTGGGCGCGCATGGCGTCTCGACAGGCCTTTCGTGAACTGGGGCAGTCAGTGCTGGTAGCCGTAGACGCCGCGCGCCTGGTCGCGGACGAGGCGGCCCTTCTCCAGCTCGATGACGCGCTTGCGCATCTGGTCCACGATGTTCTGGTCGTGGGTCGCCATCACCACGGTGGTGCCCGTCCGGTTGATCCGGTCGAGCAGCTTCATGATGCCGACGGAGGTCTGCGGGTCGAGGTTGCCGGTGGGCTCGTCCGCGATGAGGAGTCTGGGCCGGTTCACGAAGGCCCGCGCGATGGCCACGCGCTGCTGCTCACCACCGGACAGCTCGCCCGGCATCCGCTCCTCCTTGCCGCCGAGGCCGACGAGGTCCAGCACCTGCGGCACCGACTTGCGGATCTCCCCGCGCGACTTGCCGATGACCTCCTGCGCGAAGGCGACGTTCTCGGCGACCGTCTTGTTGGGCAGCAGCCGGAAGTCCTGGAACACCGTCCCGAGCTGGCGGCGCATCTGCGGCACCTTCCAGTTGGACAGGCGCGCGAGATCCTTGCCCAGGACGTGCACCTGCCCCTGGCTGCACCGCTCCTCCCGCAGGACCAGCCGCAGGAAGGTGGACTTTCCGGAGCCGGAGGACCCCACGAGGAACACGAACTCGCCCTTCTCGACCTCCAGGGACACATCCCTGAGTGCGGGGCGGGTCTGCTTGGGGTAGACCTTGGACACGTTGTCGAATCGGATCACGGATACACCACAAGCCGTCGGGAATGGATGACGGTGACTGTACCGCCCCCGGCCCTGCGAAGGGGCGCGGGGAACTGCGCGACCGGCCCCCACCGACCCGCGGCCGCCCCACAGCGGCACCCACCCCTTTCGCAGGCCCCCGCGCAACCTCCGGAGGAACCTGGCACAGTGGAGTAGAGGAACGGTCCGGTACCACGAAGCGTTGAGGTATGTGTGAGGCCACTGCTAGGAGGGCGAGGCGCATGACGTACGACCGGTTGGTGTGCGCGAACTGCGCGTCTCCCGTCGCCGAGGGCCGCTGCCATGTGTGCCGGGCCAGCCGCGAGCGGCTCCAGCAGGAGAACCCCTTCGCGAACCTGAGCCCCATGACCCTGATCGCCCTCCTGGTGATCCTGATAGCGGCGCTGGCGCTGCTGGCGCACCAGACGGCATAGAGGGCGTACGACGGCATAGGGCGTACGACGACGAGAAGGCCCGGGGCTGGCTGCCCCGGGCCTTCTCCATGCACATGCGCGATACGACCGACCCTGGGGTCAGGCAGTGGCGCCGCGGCCCGCCATCAGGCGCGGCAGCAGTCGGAAGCCGATACCGCCCGCGATCATCGTGGCGGCGCCGACCAGCAGGAACGTGGTCTCAGCGGCTCCGGTCTCGGCCAGCTCGCCGCTGCCGGCGCCCTGGGCCTCGGTCTCCGAACCGGTGTCGGTCAGCTCCGAGGAGCCCTCCTCCTGGACGACCTCGTCGTTGCCGCCGTCAGGGTCGGTGGCACCGGTGGTGTCACCGCTGGAGGAGCTGCTGCTGGTGCTGGTGGACTGGTCACCGGTGGTGCTGGTGGACTGGTCGCCCGTGGTGCTGGTCGACTGGTCACCGGTCGTGCTCGTGGACTGGTCGCCCGTGGTGCTCGTGGACTGGTCACCGGTCGTGCTGGTGCTCTGGTCACCGGTCGTGCTGGTCGACTGGTCGCCCGTGGTGCTGGTCGACTGGTCGCCCGTGGTGCTCGTGGACTGGTCGCCCGTGGTGCTGGTCGACTGGTCGCCCGTGGTGCTCGTGGACTGGTCACCGGTCGTGCTCGTGGACTGGTCGCCCGTGGTGCTGGTCGACTGGTCACCGGTCGTGCTGGTCGACTGGTCACCGGTGGTGGCACCACCGGCGGTGGTCGCACCGACAATGGTGCCGCCGTCGGCGTCGCCCGTGTTGACCGAGACACCGACCTCTGCGGAAGCGCCGTCATCGGTGCTGACACCGATGCCGACACCGAGGTCCAGCGCGGAAGCGGCGCCCGCGGCGGTCAGCGACGCGCCGGCGGCGATCACGGCACCCGCGGCTATACGCGCCACACGGATCCGCGTCTTCTTCGTCATATGGTTGCTACCCCCAGTAGCTCATCATCAGTAAATGGAGCAGCGCCTAGGGCTGCGATCAACGGGGGCAGTCGGTTGGGTCGAAAGTCCCCCGGTCCACATGCGCCCCAGTAATGCGCATGCCACGCGCCAGCCTTCCCAGTTTTCGCAGCAACGTCAAGGTCGTTGCGTACGCGATGTCCCGTTCACCGCATTTGACCGCGAGAACAACATGTGAGTGTGACGTAAAACCCAGACATCCCCACGCACAAAAGGCAACCGCCCTCCGTTGGAGGGCAGTTGCCTTGTCGACAAAGCGTGAAAACGGTCCTGGGGCCGCTACTTCTCCTGCTGCTTGCGCCAGCGAATTCCGGCCTCGAGGAAGCCGTCGATCTCGCCATTGAACACGGCCTCGGGGTTACCGACTTCGTAGTCGGTGCGGAGGTCCTTGACCATCTGGTACGGGTGCAGGACGTACGAACGCATCTGGTTGCCCCAGGAGTTGCCGCCGTCGCCCTTGAGCGCGTCCATCGCGGCCTGCTCCTCCTGACGGCGTCGCTCGAGGAGCTTGGCCTGGAGGACGTTCATGGCGCTCGCCTTGTTCTGGATCTGCGACCGCTCGTTCTGGCAGGAGACGACGATGCCGGTGGGGAGGTGGGTGAGGCGCACCGCGGAGTCGGTGGTGTTGACGCCCTGGCCACCGGGTCCGGACGACCGGTACACGTCGACGCGCAGCTCGGACTCGTCGATCTCGATGTGGTCGGTCTGCTCGACGACGGGCAGGATCTCGACACCGGCGAACGAGGTCTGGCGGCGCCCCTGGTTGTCGAAGGGCGAGATCCGCACGAGCCGGTGCGTGCCCTGCTCGACGGAGAGCTGACCGTAGGCGTACGGGATCTGCACGGCGAAGGTGGTCGACTTGATGCCGGCCTCTTCCGCGTACGACGTCTCGTAGATCTCGGTCTTGTAGCCCTTCTGCTCCGCCCAGCGCAGGTACATCCGCTGAAGCTTCTCGGCGAAGTCGGCGGCGTCGACGCCGCCGGCCTCGGCGCGGATGTTGACGAGGGCCTCACGGGAGTCGTACTCCCCGCTGAGCAGGGTCCGGACCTCCATCTCGTCCAGCGCCTTCTTGACGGAGGCCATCTCCGTCTCGGCCTCGGCGCGGGTGTCCGGGTCGTCCTCCTCCTCGGCCATCTCGAAGAGGACGCCGAGGTCGTCGATACGACCACGCAGCGCCTCCGCCTTCCTGACCTCCGCCTGGAGGTGGGAGAGCTTGCTGGTGATCTTCTGCGCCTCGTCCGGGTTGTCCCACAGGGACGGCGCCGCCGCCTGCTCCTCGAGCACGGCGACGTCTGCCCTCAGCTTGTCGAGGTCCAAAACGGCCTCGATCGACTCCATGGTCGAGGAGAGGGACTTCAGCTCTTCGGATACATCGACGACTGCCACCCCCCCAGCGTAACGGCTCCGCCGAGCGCCCCCTTCGACCCCGGTTGCCGTCTGCGGGTGCGTGGGGCTGGTCGCGCAGTTCCCCGCGCCCCCAGAGGCGAAAAGCACGGGGCGCAGCCCCTGCTTTTCAGGGGCGCGGGGAACTGCGCGAGCATCCACGACGCAGCCGCACCCGCCGACGCACCTGAGCCCCCGGGCTCGACCGCGGGGCGAAGGAAAGCCGTCAGGGTGTGCCCGGTGCTGAATTCTTCGTGTCGGACGGAGCTCCGCCGTCATCGTCACCGGAGGTGGCCGCCCACGTGCCCACCCCCACCGCGGCGACAAGGGCCACCGCCGCCGCGCTCAACGTGATCCGGCGCCGCCGAGCCGCACTCACCCGATTCCGCGCGGACCCGGGTCGAGGCGCCCCCGCGGCGCGAGGCACCCGCGCGGTCCCCCGCGCACCCCCCGCCAGCTCATCCGGCCCCGGCACCCGCATCGACGTATGGGTGTCCCGGTTGGAGTCCGGCTTGGCGCCAGGCACCAGCGGCACCGCCCCCCGCCGCACCCGCTCCCTAGGCGCCTCCGCCTCGGCGGGAGCCTCCTCGTACCCGTCCCCGGACTCCGTGCCCGGCTCGTCGACATCCAGCGGGGGCATCCCCACCAGCAACGGCAACTGTTCCCGCAGCCGCGCACCCAGCTCGGACGCCCGCAACCGCGAGGCCGGCGCCTTGGCGAGGCACTGCACGAGCAGCTGCCACAGCTCCTCGGGGATGCCCGGCAGGGGCACGACCGTCTCGGTGACATGGCGGCGCAGCACGGCCCCGGGGTGCCCGCCGCCGAACGGCGTGAAGCCCGCCAGCAGCTCGTAGAGCACGGTCGCGAGGGCGTAGATGTCCACGGCCGCACGGGGCGGCAGGCCCTCGACGATCTCGGGGGCGAGATAGTCCGGCGTACCGATGATCTTCGTCGCGCGGGTGCGGCGCGGGGAGTCGATCAGCTTCGCGACGCCGAAGTCCGTGAGCAGCGCGGGGTGCGCGCCGCCGGGGCCGAGGGGGCCCTGCATGTCGAGGAGGACGTTCTCCGGCTTCACGTCCCGGTGCACGACCCCGGCCGCGTGCGCCGCCGCCAGGCCGTCCGCGATGTCGGCCACTATGGCGACCGCCGCCTCGGGGGCCATGCGGCGCTCCCGGTCGAGGCGGGTGCGCAGGTCGGTGCCCCGGACGAGGTCCATGACGAGGGCGAGGTCGTTGCCGTCGACGACCAGGTCGCGTACGGAGACGACGTTCGGGTGGTCGAGCCCCAGCAGCGCCGTGCGCTCCTGGACGAAACGGCTGACGAGTTCCTGGTCGGACGAGAGGTCCTCGCGCAGCAGCTTGATGGCGACGGGACCTTCCGGGCCCTCACCCAGCCACACCGTGCCGGCGCTGCCCCGCCCCAGAATCTGGTTCGCGGTGTACCGGCTTCCGATCTTCCGTCCCAAGACTGCTCCTACAGGCCGCGTGTTGGCGACAAAGCTACGCGCCCGAAGAGCCAACCTTCACCGCCGAGGCGGAAATCACCCCTCAGATATCGACAAATCTCCAACCCCGACGACGAGATGCGAGGCCGGGGGCGTGAGGCCCCTCCCTCACTGCCCCGGACCGGACCCCGTCCCGGAGTCGTTCCCCAGGTCACCGACCCACTTACTGGCCTCGCTGAACCAGTCGGTCAGCTGGTCCCACCAGCCCTTACCGGTGCCGATCCACTCCTGGAGGCCGGTGAACTCCCAGATCAGCCAGCCGCCGACGAACAGCAGGACGATCATGAAGAGGCAGCCCTTGAGGCAGCCGAGGCCCGGGATCTTCATCGGGTTGGCGCTGCGCTGACGCGGCTCGCGGGGCGGCCGGGGCTCGCGCTGGGGCCGCGGGGCGGGCTGCTGGGGCTGCGGCGCGGGAGCGTACCGCTGGGGCTGTTGACGTGGCGGCTGTTGACGCTGGGGCTGCTGCGGGGCGGGGGCGTACGGCTGTTGCTGCTGCGGGTGGCCGTAGCCGGGGCCGCCGGCCTGCGGCTGGCCCTGCTGTCGGCGGGGCGGCTGCGGGGGCTGTTGCTGGGGCCGGCCGGCCTGCCGCTGGGGGCGGCGCCGCAGCGGGTCCTCGTTGGGGTCGAGGTACTGGACCTGGGTCTGCTCGTTGCGGTCGCGGGCGGCGCGGAGCTGGTTCTGCCAGGGGTGCGGCTGCTCGGGCGGCCGGCCACCGGGGTCGTGCGACGGCACCGGCGGCATGACGGAGGTCGGGTCGGCGCCGGAGGTGTGCGGGAGCACGGAGGTGGGGTCGGAGGCGCCCGCCGGGCCGGAGGTGTGCGGGAGCACGCTGGTCGCGGCGTTCGGGTCGTACGCGCCGGCGCCGTGCGGCAGCACCTGCGTCGGGTCGGCGGAGCCGAACGGATCGGCGGCGCCCGGCACCTGCGCGGGGGCCGGGTCGGGGGCGAGGATGTGGCCCACGCCCTCGGCGGCGGCGATCTGCATGGAGTTCGCGTGCACGCCGACGCCCTCGGCGACGATGCGGAGCGCGCGGGCGAGGTTGACGGCGCTGGGCCGTTCCCGGGGGTTCTTGCGCAGGCAGCGCTCGATGACCGTCCACAGCGGGTCGGGGACGGTGGAGGGGCGGCGCGGCTCGGCGCTGAGGTGCTGGTGCAGCACTTCGAGCGCGGACTGGCCGGCGAACGGCGGGCGCCCGGTGACCAGTTCGTACATCAGGATGCCGGCGCCGTAGATGTCGACGGCGGAGGTCTGCGGCTGGCCCTCGGCGGACTCCGGGGCGACGTACGCGGGTGTGCCCACGAACTCGCTGGTCCGGGTCAGGCCCGGGGAGTCGGCGAGGCGGGCGATGCCGAAGTCGGTCAGCATCGGGTGCATCTGGCCGCCGTCCTGCTTGAGCAGGACGTTGGCGGGCTTCAGGTCGCGGTGGACGACGCCGTCGGCGTGGCTGACGGCGAGCGCGTCGGCGATCTGGGCGGTGAGCAGGGCCGCGCCGACCGGCGTGAACGGGCCGTTCTCGCGCAGGTACCGGTGCAGGTCGGGGCCCTCGATCAGGTCCATGACCAGGGCCAGCAGATCGCCCTCGACCACGAGGTCCCGTACCCGCACGATGTTCGGGTGGATCAGCCGGAGCAGCACGGACCGCTCCCGCAGGAACCGCATCACGATGTCCGCGTCGTTGGCGAGCTCTTCTTTGAGCACCTTGATCGCCACGGTCTCGCCGGGGTGGCCCGGCACCGCCGCCTCGGACCCCGCGGTCTCCCGCTGGCGGGCACGCCAGACAGTGCCTGTGGCGCCGCGTCCAATCGGCTCCTCAAGGAGGTACTTGCTCCCTACCGGCCGCACGTCATGCGCTCCCTGCTGCTTGCTTGCCTGGCCACGCCCTCGGTCCTGGGGACGTTCCGACCCACTGTAATGCGGGCGTCCGCGGTACCGGGCTGTCGTCTTCCTGCCGTGTTCCCGCCCGCTCGCCGTGTCCCGCTCCGGCTCGCTGTGCGCTGTCTGTCCGGTGTCCGTGTACGTGAGTACGTACGGACACCCCTCGGATACCCATACGCGTTCGATGGAAAGACGCTCCCCGACGGGCGGTTGGTTGCCGCATACGGACGTACGCGGTTCCGGATCCGGACGTGAGCGATCCCGAATGCGGACGCGATACGGACGTGACCGATCTCAAGTGATCAATTGGCGAGCACTGGTCAGGCACTTTTGGGGGCAGAGCCGACCAATCAAGATCACTTGACGGTGGGCGGCGGGCGTGTTGTCAGTGGCAGGTGCGAGGATGCCTCCAGTACTGGCCGACGTGCCCGTGAGCGGTGGGGGAAGTCTGCGGTGGGGACCGCGCAGTCTCGTCCTCGTCGTCGCGGGTGCCCGCGCGGAAGGGACCCCTGACGGCGATGCAGATCCGGCTGACCGTCGTAGACCCGCTGGGACCGTCCTCGGAGCCGCGAGGACGTGCCACGGCCTGCGACGTGCTGGTCACGGCGCCCGCCGGGACGGCTCTCTCCGCCGTGGCCTCGGGCCTCGCCTCCGCCGTCGGCGAGGGCGGAGCCGAGCGGCCGGAGCGCGGCCGGGACACCGGCGGCGGCCAGGTCGTGCTGTACGCCGGTGCCGAGCGCCTCGACGCCCAGCGCTGCACCCTGGGCGAGCCGCCCCTGATCGACGGCGCCGTGCTCTGCCTCGGCGCCCCCGCCGAGCCCGGCCCCGAGGTCGACGAGGCCGCCGCCCAGCTGCATGTCGTGGCCGGGCCCGACGCCGGCGGCGTCCATCTGCTGCACGGCGGCAAGATCCACATCGGCCGCTCGGCCGACGCCGACGTCCCCCTCGACGACCCCGACGTCTCCCGCCTCCACTGCGCGGTCACCCTCTCCGCCGACGGCCGCGTCTCGGTCGTCGACCTCGGCTCCACCAACGGCACCACCCTCGACGGCACCCGCGTGGGCGATCGCCCGGTGCGGCTCGCCCCGGGCGCCCTGCTCCGCATCGGCGAGTCCGCCCTCCGCCTGACCTCCTCCTCGGGGGCACGGGGGGCCGCGACGACGCCCGACGGCGAGGGGCATGTCCGGGTCACGGCCAGGACGGATTCCCGTACGGAAGCGGGGGCGGGGCCCGGAGCGGAGGAGCCGGCGCACAGCCATGCGGATCGGCGGACGGTGCCGGGGCAGGGCGGGGCGCCGGGGATCGAGCGGGCGGCAGGGGGTGCGGAGTCCGGGGCCGGGCCCGGCGCGAGCCGGGGTGCCATGCACGAGGACGCGGGCGCGGGCTCGCCGGGTGCGACGGGCGCGGCGGGTGCGGGAGGCGCGGAGGCTCATGGCTTCGGCGGCGACAGCCGCGATTTCGGCGGTGACGGCCGCGATTCCCGTGTGGCCCATGAACCCGGTGGCCCCGGTGGCCCCGGTGGCCCCGG